>NZ_NESJ01000022.1 GCF_003063645.1 Limnohabitans sp. 2KL-51 | reverse complement strand
CCTTGCCCACGGTCTTGAAGCTGTGGCCTGAGGCCACGCTGATGCGGGTGGTGACTTGGTATTCGGCGCTGGGGAAGAACACCGCCATGAAGCGGCGCACCACCAGGTCATACAGCTTTTGCTCGGCTTCGGACAGGCCGCTGGGCGCTTGCAGCGTGGGAATGATGGCGAAGTGGTCCGAGACCTTTTTGTTGTCGAACACGCGCGGAATTTTGCGCACGTAGTTGTTGTTCAGCGCGGTGAGCGCATGCGGGGCCAGGTGGCGCATGCCGCTGTCGGCCAGCATCTCGAAGGTTTCTTTGGCCACGGGCACATAGTCTTCGGGCAGGTGGCGCGAGTCGGTACGCGGGTAAGTCAGGGCCTTGTGGCGCTCGTACAGGCTTTGGGCCAAGGCCAGTGTGGTCTTTGCCGAGAAGCCGAACTTACCGTTGGCCTCGCGCTGCAGACTGGTCAGGTCAAACAGGCCAGGGCTGGCTTGCGTGGTGGGCGTGGATTCTTCGGTCACGCTGGCGGTTTTGCCGCGAACCGCATCCACGATGGCCTGCGCCTCGGCAGCGGTCCATTTCCGGTCGGCTTTCTTTTCAGCGTCTTCTTCTTTGCGCCACTTGGGGTCGAACCATTTGCCTGGATAGGTGCCTGCGGCGGCAGCGAACTCGGCATGGATTTCCCAATAATCGCGGCTGATGAACTTGCGGATCTGCTCTTCGCGCTCGACCACCACGGCCAAGGTAGGTGTCTGTACTCGGCCCACGGTGGTCAAGAAGAAGCCGCCGTCGCGTGAGTTGAACGCGGTCATGGCGCGGGTGCCGTTGATGCCCACCAGCCAATCGGCTTCAGACCGGCTGCGGGCGGCATCGGCCAGGCCCTGCATCTGTGTGTTGGTGCGCAGGTTATCAAAACCGTCGCGGATGGCCTGGGGCGTCATCGACTGCAGCCACAGGCGTTGCACCGGCTTGTCCAGGTTCTTGGTGCCACCGGCGTACTGCTCGATCAAGCGGAAGATCAGTTCTCCCTCGCGGCCCGCGTCACAGGCGTTGATGAGGGCGTTCACGTCCTTGCGCTTGGCCTGCTTGACCACCGCGTTCAGACGGGTCTTGGTTTTGTCCACGGGCTTCAGGTCAAAGTGCGGCGGGATCACCGGCAAATTGGCAAAGCTCCACTTGCCACGTTTCACGTCGTATTGCTCGGGGGCCTGGATCTCCACCAGGTGCCCCACCGCGCTGGTCACGACGTATTTGTCGTTCTCGAAATGGTCATCGTGTTTCTCGAACTTGCCCGAGGTCGGGGTCAAGGCTTTGACGATGTCTTGAGCCACCGAAGGCTTCTCTGCAATTACCAGGGTTTTCATGTCATTACAATCCGTTGTCTCGCGTGTGCACACGCGCCCGGGCACGCGCTCACGCGCACGCCCACATGAATTCACCATAACAAATTTTTCACGCCGTGGCCAAAACATCTGTTTCCCCCTCCAGCCGCTCCACCGACAAACCTGCTGCGGTGGCTTCCGGCAAACGCATCCAGGTTCGCCGCTCCGGCGTCCATGGCAAAGGCGTTTTTGCCCTGCAAGACTTGGCCGAAGGCGAGACCCTGATTGAGTACGTGGGTGAGGTCATCAGCTGGGACGAGGCGCAAGACCGCCACCCGCACGACCCCAATGACCCGAACCACACCTTCTACTTTCATGTGAACGAAGACCGGGTGATCGATGCGCTGCACGGCGGCAACTCCTCGCGATGGATCAACCACAGCTGCGATCCCAACTGCGAAGCCGATGAAGACAACGACCGCATTTTCATCAAGGCCATTCGCAACATCAAAGCGGGCGAAGAGCTGAACTACGACTACGGACTCATCATCGACGAGCCCTACACCAAGAAGCTCAAGGCTGAATACCCTTGCTGGTGCGGCAGCGCCCATTGCCGGGGCACGCTGCTTTCGCCCAAAGAGCGCAAGGACACGCCCAAAACGCCAAGCCAGAAAAAGGCCAAGGCCAAAGAGAAAGCCAAAGACAAAGTTCAAACCAAGGCCAAGGGCAAGAACAAGTCCGATGCCAAGGCCAAAGACAAAAAGAAATCCTCCAAGGCGGCCAAACCCGCCAAGCCCGCAAAACCCGCCAAGGCGGACAAGACCCCTGGCCAGAAAAAATAGACGCTGCAGCTGCCTGCAAAGGCCTTGTTGGCCCCTCGCTGGCGTTCGGTGCGCATAACCGCCCCCACCACGATGCCCCATGATCCAGCCCACCGCTTGGCCCGCTGAAACGATTTGGGAGCAGGTGTACCCCCTGTTGCCCGACTTCACCGTCGAGGTGTTGCCCGAGATCGACTCGAGCAACAGTGAGCTCATGCGCCGGACCCGCGCTGGCCAGCACGAGCCGACCTTGTTGGTGGCCGAACGCCAAACCGCTGGGCGTGGCCGCATGGGCCGGGTCTGGCAAAGCCAGCCGGGCGACTCATTGACCTTTTCACTCAGCCTGCCGCTGTCGCCCCAAGACTGGTCTGGCCTGTCCTTGGCCGTGGGCCTGAGCCTGGCCGAAAGCCTGCACCCCGATGTGGGCCTGAAGTGGCCCAACGATTTGTGGTTTCAAGACCGCAAGCTCGGCGGTATCCTGGTCGAGGCCGCCAGCATGGGCGGCCGCAGCCAGGTGGTGGTGGGCGTGGGCCTGAATATTCGGCCGCGCGACGCACAGGGGCTGAACACACCGCCAGCGGCCCTCACCGAGTTGTTGCCCGAGCTGACCGCGCCTGCTTGCTTGGCGCGGCTAGCGTTGCCCCTGATTCAGACCTTGCTGGCTTTTGAAGTCAGCGGTTTTGCCCCTTTGCAAAGTCGTTTTGACGCCCGCGATGTGCTCAAGGGCCGACGTGTGCATGCCAGCGATGACCAGCAAGGCGTGGCGCTGGGGGTGGGCCCTGGGGGTACGTTACGATGGCAAACCGAACTCGGCGAGCAGGACATCCACAGCGCCGAGATCAGCGTACGACCCTTGACCTGACGGGACACTGCAAGATGTTGAAATTTTGGCTGGTGCTTTTGCTGCTGCTCAATGCCGCTGTGCTGGCGTGGCAATGGGACGCTTTTGCGCGCTGGGGGCATGGGCCCAACGCACAGCGCGAACCCGAGCGGCTGCAGCAACAAGTGCGTCCCGAAGCCCTGAAGTTCGAGGTCATGCCGCCTGCTTCAGTAACGGCCACTCCACCCGCCTTGCCAGACGCCAACGCCTTGCCCCCAGCCGCCGATGCCAGCGCCCCGGATGCCGCCAGCCCAGCGCCCGCGTTGTCCGCACCCACCGTGTCGGCCCCACAGGCTGCACCCCGATGATCTTTTTTTCCCGGAGATGAAACCATGAGTTTGAAGCTTTACTTTGCCCCAGGCGCCTGTTCATTTGTGCCCCATGTGTTGCTGGAGATGAGTAGTGCCGATTTCGAGCCCAGCATGGTCAAACTGCACAAGGGCGAACAAAACAGTGCCGAATACCAAGCCATCAACCCTCGCGCGCAGGTGCCCGTGCTGGTGAATGCAGGTCAGCCGATCACACAAATTCTGGCCATCGTGCTGCACCTTGATCAAATTTTTCCGAAGATGAACTTTTTACCCACCGACCCCATGGCACGGGCTCAGGCGCTGTCCACCCTGGCCTGGATGAACAACACGGTGCACCCGACCTTCACGCACATCTTCATGCCGCAAAAGTTCTCGGACCAGCCTGAGGTGCAGGCCGCCCTCAAGCCTTACAACACACAGCTCTTTCGCAGCATGCTGGGTGAGCTGCAAGGCCTGATTCAAGCCGCCGCCGGCAAAGGCCAGCCCTGGCTGAGCGGTGAGCGTTTGGGCCCACTCGATGCCTACAGCCTCACGCTCACCCGCTGGGGCACCATGGCGGGCATCGCACCTGAGGCGCATCCCGCCCTGTGGGAATTTGTTCAAAGGGTTGCTGCAGAGCCTGCTGTGACCCGCGTGATGGCGCGTGAGCGCTTGCAGCTGAACGTGGGCACACCCGCCTGAACCCAACCCATCGCGTTCACCCTCACAACGGTTAACGCAGGTCATCCTATTGACCCCGCCCGTAGATGGTTGAATGGCCCATGTTTTTGTTGGCCATGCAGATTTTTTTGTCTTTGTGGGAGCCCACCCCGTGGGCGATTGCATCCAAACCGCCAAAGCAAGCCATCACCCGCAGGGGTTGGCTCCTACAAAAAACCATCCATTGAATGTTGTTCAAGACTTTACAGGGCCGGATCAATAAAGCGCAAAGTAAAGCACGCACCGGGCAAGGTTTGGCCCGGGTGGGCCATGTCGATGCTGACCGTTGCACCGTGCTGCTGGGCAATGCCCTTAACGATGGGCAGACCCAGACCGGAGCCGTCCACGTTGGTGCCCAGGGCGCGGTAAAAGGGCTGGAACACCAAATCGCGCTCGGGCAAGGGTATGCCAGGCCCGTTGTCTTCGACCTGCATTACCAACGCCTTGCTGTAGGGGTCGACCAACACCCGCACCGTGATCACGCCTTGACGCTCGGGTGTGCTGGGCGTGTAGTGGATGGCGTTTTCCACCAGGTTGCGCACCATCTCCTTGAGCAGCGTGGGATTGCCCTGCACCTGTGCGCCCGGTGTCCCCACTGCAACCCCTTCGTAGCCCAGGTCCAGCCCCTTGTCCATGGCGCTTGCCAGACAGTCTTGCAGCACATCGCTGCTCAGGGCCGCCATGTCGCACGATTGCAAGGGCAAGTGGGTGACGCCGCCCTCTGCCCGGGCCAGCGACAACAATTGATTTACCGTGCGCGTGGCCTGCACGCTGGCGCGCCCAATTTGCTGCAGTGACTTTTTCAGGTCTTCTTCGCTAGAACCCGAGCGTTGCGCCAAATCGGCCTGCATGCGCAAACCAGCCAAGGGGGTTTTCAGTTGGTGAGCGGCATCGGCCAAAAAACGTTTTTGCGTGGAGATCGAGTCTTTTAGGCGCTCCAGCAAATCGTTGACAGAGACCACCAGAGGGGCCACCTCCATCGGCACCGCTTTGTCGTCCAGTGGGCTCAGATCGTCTGGTTTGCGCTCACGGATGCGTTCTTCCAGTTGTTTCAGGGGCTTGATGCCGTGCACCAGGGCAAGCCAGACCAAAAGCACCGCCAGCGGCAGCAAGGCAAACTGGGGCAACATCACGCCTTTGATGATTTCAGCGGCCAGCACCGAGCGTTTTTCGAGTGTCTCGGCCACTTGCACCAGGGCCGGTGGTGTGCCCTTGGCGTCCAGCCGGATCCAGGTGTAGGCCACGCGCACTTCCAGACCCCGGATTTCGTCGTCCCGAATGTGCACTTGGTAACTGGTGCCTTTGACCTGGTTGGGTTTGGGCAATGGCAGGTCGCGGTCGCCGCTCAGATGCTCGCCCCGGCCGCCCAGCACTTGGTAGTACACCAGATCGGTTTCGTCGGCGCGCAGCAGTTCGCTGGCCGGTTGCGGCAGGCTGAACTGCACCTGTTGATCGGGCCCCATGCGGACCTGTTGGGCCAGGGCTTGCACGTTGTAGACCAGGGCCCGGTCGAAGGGTTTGTTGGCCAGTCCTTGCGCCACCAACCAGGTCAGCGCCAGACTGATGGGCCACAGCAAGAGCAGCGGTGTCAGCATCCAGTCGAGGATTTCGCCAAACAGCGAGCGTTGCTCGCGCTTGAAGACCCGCATGTTCCAGCCCTTGGATTTCATGGTTTCAGGGCTTGATGCGTGCGGGAGCCCAGACCTTAGCCCGGGATTTTTTCGAGGCAGTAACCCAGACCGCGCACCGTGGCGATGCGGATCGGACCTTTTTCGATTTTCTTGCGCAAGCGATGGATGTACACCTCGATCGCATTGTTGCTGACCTCTTCGCCCCACTCGCACAGGCGCTCGACCAATTGGTCTTTGCTGACCAACCGGCCTGCGCGTTGCAGCAATACCTCCAGCAGGCCCAACTCACGGGCCGACAGCTCGACCATCTTGCCGTCGATGGTGGCCACGCGACCGGACTGGTCGTACACCAACGGGCCGTGTTTGATCTGCGAGGTGGCTCCACCCATGCCACGGCGGGTGAGCGCGCGCACACGGGCTTCAAGCTCGTGCAGGCTGAAGGGTTTGGCCATGTAATCGTCAGCCCCGTAGTCCAGGCCTTTGACGCGTTCTTCGACACTGTCGGCGGCGGTGAGGATCAAGACCGGCAGAGTCGAGCCGCGAGCGCGCAGCCGCTTGAGCACCTCGAGACCATGCATTTTGGGCAAGCCCAAGTCCAAAATCAGCAAATCGAATTCACTGTTGGTCATCATGGCTGCATCGGCTTCGCTGCCACTGGCTACGTGGTCCACTGCAGCGCCTGCGCTGCGCAAAGTGCGCAACAAACCGTCAGCAAGCACTTGATCGTCTTCGGCTATCAGAATGCGCATGGCTGTCTCCTGTTGTTGTGGCTGCCGGTGCGGCACCGTCTTTCGCAGCTGCCTGTGCCGACGGCTTCATTTTAGTGTCAGGTTTGTACCTTGCGCCCCGCTGAACGCGGTCTTCGCCTCAATGGGCATAGGCCTCTAGCCCCAGAGCCACCACGGTGGCGACATCTTTGCCCACCGCTTCGCGGAACTCAGCCTCGGTCTGGGCCACCGCGTCCTTGAAGGCTTGCAACCAAGCCAGGCCGACCGGCGTGAACACCACACGCCGGGCACGGGCGTCCAACGGGTCCGCTTCGCGCCGCACCAAGCCCCAGGCGTCGCACTGGTCCACCAAGTCCCCCATGGCCTGTTTGCTCATGCCCGCTGCACGGGCCAAGTCAGTCAGGCGCGAGCCTTCCAACGCCAGATGACGCGTGATGTGCACATGCGCGGCGCTGACTTGGTCACGCGCGGCCAAGTTGGCCAGCGCCAGTGGCACGCCCTCGTTGCCCGCCATCAGGTGCAGCACGCGTTCGTCAAAGCGCCGCATGGCGTGGCCCAGCAAGCGTCCCAGATGGGTTTCTCGCCAGCGGTCATCCTGCAAAAAGGGAGGGCTCAGGCGGTTTAAATCGGTGTTTTTTGGCATACCCAAATGATAAGGCAAACTGACCAAAAATACTGTTTACAGTTTTATACAGCTCGTTTACAGTACTGTTCACACATCCAGTAAACAGCACATCACTGCTGAGCCAGGTGCCCCAACCCATTGATATTCAAGGAGATTCCCATGAGCGACGACAACAGCGAAAAGTCCAAAGCCCTGCAAGCCGCCCTGGCCCAGATTGAAAAACAATTCGGCAAAGGCACCATCATGCGCCTGGGTGAAGGCGAAGTGATCGCTGACATTCAGGTGGTCTCGACCGGCTCTTTGGGCCTGGACATCGCATTAGGCGTGGGTGGTTTGCCCCGTGGCCGTGTGATCGAAATTTATGGCCCCGAGTCTTCCGGCAAAACCACCCTGACCCTGCAAGTTATCTCCGAAATGCAGCGCCTGGGCGGCACCTGCGCCTTTGTGGACGCTGAACACGCCTTGGACATTCAATATGCCCAAAACCTGGGCGTCAACTTGCAAGAGCTGCTGGTCAGCCAGCCCGACACCGGCGAACAAGCCCTTGAAATCGTGGACAGCCTGGTGCGTTCCGGCGCGGTCGACTTGGTCGTCATTGACTCGGTGGCTGCGCTCACGCCCAAGGCCGAAATCGAAGGCGACATGGGCGACAGCCTGCCCGGCCTGCAAGCCCGTTTGATGAGCCAGGCCCTGCGCAAGCTGACCGCTACCATCAAAAAAACCAACTGCACGGTCATCTTCATCAACCAGATCCGCATGAAGATCGGCGTCATGTTCGGCAGCCCCGAAACCACCACCGGCGGCAACGCGCTCAAGTTCTACGCTTCGGTTCGTCTGGACATCCGCCGCACCGGCACCATCAAAAAGGGCGACGATGCCATCGGCAACGAGACCAAAGTCAAAGTGGTCAAGAACAAAGTCGCCCCGCCCTTCAAGACGGCCGAGTTCGACATTCTGTTTGGTGAGGGCATCAGCCGCGAAGGTGAGGTGATTGACATGGGCGTCACCGCCAAAATCGTCGACAAGTCGGGCGCTTGGTACGCCTACCAAGGCGAAAAAATTGGCCAAGGCCGTGACAACGCCCGCGAGTTTTTACGCGAGAACCCGGCATTGGCCCGCGAAATCGAAAACAAGGTCCGCGAATCGCTGGGCATCCGGATGCTCGAATCGGCGATTGCCACACCCAAAGGCGAATGAAAGGCCATCGTCAGGAGACAAAGCTTGAACAAGCCCGGTTTCCAACCCTCGCTCAAAGGCCGCGCCCTGCGGCTTTTGAGCCAGCGCGAGCACTCCCGCACCGAACTGGAACGCAAACTGGCACAACACGAAGAGGTGCCCGGCGAACTGGCCAAAGCGCTCGATGACTTGCAAGCGAGAGACTTCATCAACGATGGGCGGGCGGTTGACTCACTGGTCAACCGCCGCGCGAGCAAGCTCGGCAGTGCCCGCATCAAACAAGAGTTGGCCCTCAAGGGTCTGTCAGGCGAGGCGGTGACCGAGGCGCTGGCGGGCCTGAAAGACACCGAGTTGAGCCGAGCCCAGGAAGTGTGGCGCAAGAAATTTGACAGCCTGCCGACGGACCCCCAGACCCGCGCCAAACACATGCGCTTTTTGCTCGCACGCGGCTTTAGTGCCGAGGTCGTGCGGCAGGTGGTTCAGGGCGTAGACGAGGCCGATTGAACAGCGGGCGCGCCAGCATTCGTCTGGACGTCAATCCAGCGCGGGTAATTGCAAGTGCACGACCGCTCCAGCGCTTGGGCTGTTTCCAATGCTCAAACTTCCGCCATGGAGTAGGGCAATCGATTTGGAAATGGACAAGCCTACCCCCAGGCCATCGGGTTTGGTGCTGAAAAACGCGCTGCCCACCCGTTCACTTGTTTCGGGCGGCAGGCCAGGGCCGTTGTCTGTGAAGCTGATGTGTGCCGTGTTCTCTTCTCGCCAAACCTGAATATGCAGTTGGCGTTGGGCTTGGCCGTGGGTGGCCTGAATGGCGTTGCGTATGACGTTCAAGAATATTTGTGACAGCTGCACGGTGTCGGCACGCACGGCCAGAGTTTGCGGGGGCAGAGACACCTGGATGTCGACCGACTCGTTGTAGGCCAAGTCGCGGATCAAAGCGTTCACATCCGCGATGGCTTGAGCGATTTCAATGCGTTCCAACTCGATGTCCTTGGACCTTATGAAGCTGCGGATGCGCCCCAGGATATTGCCCGCACTTTGGGCGTTGCGGTTCAGGTCAGCGAAATACATGTCGAGCGAAGAGTCGCTGCGTATTTTCAGCTCCAACTCCAGTCGATCGGAAATCAGGTAAATGTTGGTCAGGGGTTGGCTCAGTTCGTGGGCCAAAGACGCTGCAATCTCACCGACACTGCGGCGGCGGTCGAGTTGGGCGATTTGATCGCTCAGTCGAGCCATCTCTTCCTGGCGCGCCTGTATTTTGACCGACTCCAGGGCTTTGCGGTTCATGCGTTCAATGAACATGCCCAAGAAGCCGACGTTGCTCACGACGGCGCTCGTCACACCTAAAAAAATCAGTAACACCGACACAGGGTCTTGCGTCATTGCCGTGGGCGTGCCGTGAGTGAGCACAACCACCGGCACGCGCAAAGCCAAAAGCACGCCAATGGCCATGTAAAAAACAAAAATCCACTGTGAGCCGATGCTGCGATCGCGCAAGTGAATGGTTCTGGCCAGCCAGGCCAACCACATGAAAGCCGCCGATGCAACAAAGGAGGCCCATAAAAACCGCAGGTCGGCGTTGTTCAGGATGGCGTGAAAAAAAACATAGACGGCCATGAAAAGCACAGACCCCAGCAACACCCAGACCAGACGCACTGGGCGGTGCAGTTCAATGCGCAAGGCAGCCGATCGCAGCAGGGGGCCCAGCAGCAGCAGCCAGATGGCTGTGTAGTAGGTCAGGGCCTCGGGCAATTGATTGCGCAAACCCAGCAACACCAGGCTCAGCCCGAAGGCCATGCCGCCCAGGCACCACAGCGTGTTGCTGGCCACGCCTTGCTTGCGCAGCATCTGCCACACGGTCAAGGGCATGATCAGATACAAAACGCCTGCAATGACATAAGCTGTGGGAAGGTGCAGTGCGTTCATGCGTTTTGATTCGTCTTTGTTTGTGGCGTGCAATGGGCGATCAGCTGGACGCCACAAAGCTCCCCGATTTGCCGCCATGCTTTTCCAGCAACTTCACATCGGTGATGGTCATGCCCCGGTCCACGGCTTTGCACATGTCGTAAATGGTGAGCAGCGCCACTTGCACGGCGGTGAGGGCTTCCATTTCAACGCCTGTTTGGCCGTTCACTTCGGCGGTGGCGGTGCACACCACACGGCATGAGGCCGACAAGACTTCAAACTCGACCGCGACCCGCGTCAGACCAATGGGGTGACACAAGGGAATCAGGTCGCTGGTTTTTTTGGCGCCTTGAATGCCCGCGATGCGGGCAATGCCCAGCACATCGCCTTTTTTGGCCGTGCCCGACTCAATCAGTGCCAAGGTGGAAGCCAGCATCACGATGCTGCCGGTGGCCACCGCCACACGCCGCGTGCTGGCCTTGTGGCCGACATCCACCATGTGGGCTTGGCCTTGGGCATCGAAGTGGGTCAGGGCGTCGTTAGAGGAGCTCATGGCAAGACGGGCAAAAAGGGTTTACAGAAAATTGACAAGATGCGGGCATCATACGGGGCTAGAGAAGGGCTGGAGCCGCTTTGAAACACATATTCCGACACCATTTTTTACCATTTGTGGTTGCCGCTGCACTGGTCAACCCCGCAGCGCGCGCTCAAACCACAGGTTTGCCGGGGCTGGGCGACGGCGAGGGCATCTCGCTGGGGGCGGAGCGGCAGCTGGGTGACCGCATCGCCCGCGAACTCTACCGCGACCCCGATTACCTGGAAGACCCCGTGCTCGATGAGTACATCCAGCTGTTGTGGGCCCCGCTGATCCGGGCTGCGGCGGCTCGGGGAGAGTTGTCGCCCGAGTTGCAAGAGCGTTTTGCTTGGCGCATTTTGTTGGGGCGAGACCGCTCGGTCAATGCCTTTGCCTTGCCGGGCGGCTACCTCGGGGTGCACCTGGGCCTGATCGCGGTGGTGGGCTCGCACGATGAGCTGGCCTCGGTGCTGGCACACGAATTGAGCCACGTCAGCCAGCGCCACATTGCGCGCGGCATGAGTGAACAGGCCCGCTCTACGCCCTTGCTGATTGGGGCCATGATTTTGGGCGCCTTGGCCGCCAGCAAAAACCCGCAAAGCGCCCAGGCCTTGATCGTGGGCGGTCAGGCTGCGGCCATTCAGTCGCAGCTGAGCTATTCGCGCGACATGGAGCGCGAGGCCGATCGCGTGGGTTACGGCATCCTCGTCGATGCGGGCTACGACCCCCGGGGTTTTGTGGGCATGTTTGGCAAGCTGCAACAAGCTGCGGGCCTGAACGACAACGGCGCTTTCCCCTACCTGCGCAGCCACCCTTTGACCAGCGAGCGCATCGCTGACATGCAGGCCCGCCAGCAGCTGAACACGCCCGCCGCTGTACCCGCCCCCGACATGGCCCAAGCCCTGATGTCGGCGCGGGCGCGGGTCTTGTCGCAAAACACCCCTGACGCGCTCAAGGCGTGGACCCAGGAGGCCGAGCAGCCCTCGCCACAGGAAGGCCCTGCCCAACGGGCGGGCAAGCTCTATGCCGGCACGCTGGCCTATTTGCAGCAAAGAAACATCGCCGCTGCCGAGCGCAGTCTGCAGGCGCTGCGGGAATTGGTGAAAAAGTCAGTACCCACAGACTTGTCAAGCCTTCAGACCTCTGCCTCACCCCTGGCGCTGTCGGCGGGGCGCTGGCTGAGCTTGCTGTCGTCCGAAGTGGCCATGAAGCAAGACCGCTTTGAAGCCGCGCTGCAGCACTTGCTGCCCGGTGGTGCGCTGCCCGAACTGGCGCGCCCAGAGCTGATGGCTGCTGCGCAAGCCGTGCAGCGCATGCCCCAGCATGCGTTGCTGGCGGACATCACCGGGCAACTTCGTCAGCGGGTGTTTGTCGCCCCCCACGATGCCCAAGCCTGGAACCTATTGGCCAGTTTGCTGTTCACGCAAGGGCAGAACCTGGCTGGCTTGCGTGCCGAGGCCGAGGCCCAAGTCGCCCGGCTCGATTGGGAAGGCGCGCTCGATCGCTTTCGGGCAGCGCAGGAGTTGGCCAAGCGCAGTCAGCTGAAAGCTGCAGACCACATCGAAGCCTCGATCGTGGACACCCGTTTGCGAGAAGTCCAAGCGCGTTGGCGTCAAGTGCAAGCGCAATTTCCAACCTCCCGCTGAGCCCAGCGTTTTGGATCACCCTGAACGTGGCACGGGTGATGGCTTCAGGGGCTATGATCGCCGCTCCCTGCACAAGACACACCATGGCCGGAATCCACATCACCGACATTGAAGCCGCCATCAACCACTGGCGCATCAAAAACCCCTCACCCGATGGGGTGTCGCTGCCGCCTGAGTTGCGCGCGCTGGCCGAGGTCTATGGGCTGATGGTGTATTCGAAGCAGGACCTGGCCGACGAATTCAGCCTGCCCCTGGCAGCGGCCGAGGCCTGGCAGGACTGGTACGCCACCACCCCCGACACGCCCTGCATCGCCATTTGCTCCACCAGCCAGGGCGACGAAACCTGCAAAGGCTGTGGCCGGAGCTTTGAAGAGGTGCAGTTGTGGACCGAAATGACCCCGGGTGAAAAACGTGGCATCTGGCACCGCATTACCATGGAGGGCAACTCTTGGCGCTTTAACCGCTATGCCGAACGCGCCGCCGAAAACCGGCGCTGGGCCAAGGCTGCGGCAGATGCGCAGGTGCCGCTGGACCTCAAGCCCTGACCGGGCTTAAACCACCGCGCCCGAGTTTTCGTCGCTCGGGTCGTTGTCTTTCTTGATCGGCTTGATCAGGTCTTCGCGCTGGATGCCCAACCACATCGCAATGGCAGCGGCCACAAAGACCGACGAGTAAATGCCAAAGCAAATACCAATCGTCAGCGCCATGGCGAAGTAGTGCAGTGTTTCGCCGCCAAAAAACAACATCGACAACACCATGATCTGGGTCGAGCCGTGGGTGATGATGGTGCGGCTGATGGTGGAGGTGATCGCGTTGTCGATGATCTCGACCGTGTTCATCTTGCGGTAACGGCGGAAGTTCTCGCGGATCCGGTCAAAAATCACTACCGATTCGTTGACCGAGTAGCCCAGCACCGCCAACACCGCCGCCAGCACCGCCAGCGAAAACTCCCACTGGAAGAAGGCAAAAAAGCCCAGGATGATGATCACGTCATGCAAGTTGGCGATGATGGCCGAAACGGCGAACTTCCACTCGAATCGGATGGCCAAATACAGCATGATGCCGCCCACCACAAAGGCCAGTGCTTTGAGGCCATCTTCGACCAACTCGTCACCCACTTGCGGGCCCACAAACTCGGTGCGGCGCAGCGTGACATCAGGGTCATTGGCTTTGAGCGCCGACAAAACTTTCTCGCTTTGCTGGGCCGAGCTCACGCCTTTTTGCGCGGGCAAACGGATCAACACTTCGCGTGCCGAACCGAAGTTTTGCACCTGCACTTCTGAAAAGCCGAGCGTAGCCACCGTGCCACGCACCTTCTGCAGGTCAGCGGGCTGGCTGTAGCTCACTTCCATCAAAGTGCCACCTGTGAACTCCACCGACAGGTGCAGGCCCCGGCTGAACAGGAAAAATACCGCCAGAGCGAAGGTGATGAAGGACACCGCGTTCAGCACCAGCGCGTGGCGCATGAACGGGATGTCTTTTCTGATTTTGAACAATTCCATGGTCTTTTCCCCTTAGTCGGCTTTCACCGCAGTGCCAGCCTCGGGCCGCCAGACGGTGCCGATCGACACCGATTTGAGTTTCTTTTGGCCGCCATACCAAAGATTGACCAGGCCACGCGAGAAAAGCACAGCCGAAAACATGCTGGTCAAAATGCCGATGCAGTGCACCACCGCAAAGCCGCGCACCGGGCCAGAGCCAAAAGCCAAAAGGGCTACACCCGCGATCAGCGTGGTGATGTTGGAGTCAAAAATCGTGGCCCAGGCGCGGTCGTATCCTGCATGGATGGCCGCTTGCGGGCTGGCCCCGTTGCGCAGCTCTTCCCGCACACGCTCGTTGATCAGCACGTTCGAGTCGATCGCCATGCCCAAAGCCAGCGCCATCGCGGCCATGCCGGGCAGGGTCAGCGTGGCTTGCAGCATCGACAAAATAGCCACCAGAAGCAGCAAATTGACCCCCAACGCGACGCCGGAGAACAGGCCAAACATGGCGTAATAAATCGCCATAAAGGCCACGATCACCACAAATCCCCAGATCACGCTGTTGAAACCTTTGGCGATGTTTTCGGCACCCAGGCTCGGGCCAATGGTGCGCTCTTCGATGATCTCCATCGGTGCGGCCAATGAACCTGCGCGCAGCAGCAGCGCCGTGTCGGTGGCCTCTGCCGTGGTCATGCGGCCCGAAATCTGCACGCGACCGCCGCCAATCTCGGCGCGGATCACAGGGGCCGTGACCACTTCGCCCTTGCCCTTTTCAAACAAGATGATGGCCATGCGCTTGCCCACGCTTTCGCGCGTCACATCCTTGAAGATGCGGGCGCCCTTGGCGTCCAGCGTCAGGTTGACCACGGGTTCCTGCGTCTGGCTGTCAAAGCCAGGCTGGGCATCGGTCAGGTTGTCACCCGTGAGGACCACTTGCTTTTTGACGATCAAGGGGCGACCGTCTTTCTCCAGATAACGCTCGGTGCCAAAGGGCACCAGGCCGCCGGCTTGCTCAGCGGCACGCGCTTCGGTGCTTTCGTCGACCATGCGAACCTCAAGAGTCGCAGTGCGGCCCAGAATGTCTTTCGCCTTGGCCGTGTCCTGCACGCCGGGCAACTGCACCACGATGCGGTCCAGACCCTGCTGCTGAATCACCGGCTCGGCCACGCCCAGCTCGTTGATCCGGTTGTGCAGTGTGGTGATGTTTTGCTTGAGTGCCTGCTCTTGCACTTTGCGAGCGGCTTCGGACTTGATGCTCACCACCAGGCTGAGTTCGGTGCCATTGCTCACTTCCCGCGTTTGCAGATCGGCAAACTGGTCGGTGATCAGGCGCTTGGCGGCTTCTTGTTGTTGCGCATCGCGCACGCGGATTTCGATGTTCTGGCCATTGCGGGCAATGCCGCCATGGCGAATGTCTTTCTCGCGCATCATGCTGCGCAAGTCCCCGGTCAGCGATTCGATCCGCTGGGTCAGCGCGGCCTGCATGTCCACCTGCAGCATGAAATGCACACCACCGCGCAAATCCAGACCCAGGTACATGGGCGAGGCATGCAAGGCGGTCAGCCAAGCAGGGGAGCGCGAGACCAAGTTCAGGGCGACCACGAATTTGGGGTCAGCCGCGTCCGGAATCAAGGCCTTCTGAATCGCGTCCTTGGCCTTGAGCTGCTGGTCGGTGTTCTCAAACCGGGCACGGATCGACGTGCCTTCGAGCACCACGCTTTGGGGTGTGGTGCCTGCTGTCTTGAGCGCGTCTTCGACCTTTTGCAGCGTGGACGTGTCCACCTTGATGGTCGCCTTGGCTGAGGACACCTGAACCGCAGGGGCCTCACCAAAGAAATTGGGAAGGGTGTAGACCACCCCCAAGAGCAATGCGACGACCAGGATCACGTACTTCCAGACCGGATAACGGTTCATAAAGACTCGCGTAAAGAATATAAAAAGGGGGCCTTGATCACCAAGACCCCGCAGACAAAACCCGTAAGAATTACTTCATCGTGCCTTTGGGTAACACTTGCACCACGGCGCTGCGCTGCATCTGCACTTCCACGCCGGTCGCCAGCTCGACGCCCACATAAGCGTCGCCCAACTTGCTGACCTTGCCCAAAAAGCCACCGGCGGTCACGACTTCGTCGCCCTTGGCCAACGCGTCGATCATGGCGCGGTGCTCTTTTTGCTTCTTCATCTGGGGGCGAATCATCACGAAATACAGCACCACAAACATCAGCAGCAGTGGCAGCATGCTCATCAGGGTGGATTGCATGTCGCCTCCAGAGGCGGCGGCGGGAGCGGTTTGGGCAAAAGCAGAAGAAATGAACATGGGAACTCCACTGAAAGTCAAATTCGGGTTGTGCGGGTGACGCTTGGGCGTCCTGCGGGCGAAGCCGCCATTGTATGCGGCGCTATGATCACTTCCAAAAGCCCCGTCTGCACAGGGTCAGGCCCTCAAGTTGCCCCCTCAAGTGCCCGCCAGCCCCCCCCAAGGAGACCGCCATGCCAGCTGAACACAACCACCCACACGGCCATGACCATGACCACGAGCACAGCACCCTGGGCGAGATGGATCTGCGGGTGCGCGCTCTGGAAACCCTGTTGACGCAAAAAGGCTACCTGGACCCCGCCGCTGTGGACCGCATCATCGAAACCTATGAGGTGCATGTGGGCCCGCACAACGGCGCCAAAGTCGTGGCCCGCGCCTGGGCAGAGCCGGACTTCCGGGACTGGTTGCTGAAAGACGCCACCGCCGCCATCGCCTCCATGGACTACACCGGCCGCCAAGGCGAGCACATGGTGGCCGTGCCCAACACCCCCGACACGCACAACATGGTGGTCTGCACCCTGTGCAGCTGCTACCCCTGGCCCGTTTTGGGCCTGCCCCCGGTTTGGTACAAAAGCGCCGCTTACCGCTCGCGCACCGTGATAGAGCCGCGTGCCGTGCTGGCCGATTTTGGCGTCACCCTGCCCGAGGGTCAAAACATCCGCGTCTGGGACTCCACTGCCGAAGTGCGTTATTTGGTGCTGCCCGAAAGACCCGCAGGCACCGAAGGCTGGAGCCAAGAACAACTGGCGACCCTGGTCACCCGCGACGCGATGATCGGCACCGGCTTGGCCCTGAACCCACAGTTCAATTCCAAGGAGGTCGCATGAACGGCGTGCACGACATGGGCGGCCTGCAAGGCTATGGCCCGGTGCCCATCGAAGCCAACGAACCGCTGTTTCACGGCGATTGGGAGCGCCGCGCTTTAGGCGTGACGGTGGCCATGGGCGCCAGTGGCCTGTGGAACATTGACCTGGCTCGCTCGGCCCGCGAATCTTTGCCCCCGCTGGACTATGTGCAAGGCCCTTACTACGCCATTTGGCTTAAGGCGCTCCAAAACCTGCTGATCGAACGCGGCCTCATCACGGCTGAGGAGTTGGCCCAGGGCCAACCCATCACA
This sequence comes from Limnohabitans sp. 2KL-51, assembly GCF_003063645.1. Lineage (GTDB taxonomy): Bacteria > Pseudomonadota > Gammaproteobacteria > Burkholderiales > Burkholderiaceae_C > Limnohabitans_A. Next base: position 49,699 of record NZ_NESJ01000022.1, on the reverse strand, counting down.
CCTCCGGTGGCCGGTGTGCGCGTGCTGCAAGCCGCCCAAGTGGACGCGGCGCTGGCCAAAGGCAGCCCCACCGATCGGCCCAGCACCCAAGTCCCGCGCTTTGCTGTGGGCCAACGCGTGCGCGCCCTCAACCTCAACCCCCAAGGCCACACCCGTTTGCCCCGCTATGTGCGTGGCCATGTGGGCACCGTGGTGCTGCACCACGGCAACCACGTTTTGCCCGACCAGCATGTGAACCAGATGCTGCCGCCTTTTGATGGCCCGGCCGAGCACCTCTACACCGTGGTGTTTGATGGCACCGAGCTGTGGGGGCCGCAAGCCGAAGCCGGGCACCAAGTGAGCGTGGACGCCTGGGAGTCTTATCTGGAAGCGCTCCCATCTTGATTGCCGCCCCCATGAACACCGCCATCCACGACCTGAACGACCTGGCCCGCGCCTGCGGCGACGGCTTTCCCATGCCCGCTACGGCCAACAACGGCGCCGTGTTTGAAGAACCTTGGCAAGCCCACGCCTTTGCCATGACCTTGCAGTTGCACGAAAAAGGCGTCTTCACCTGGCCCGAATGGGCCACCGCCCTGACCCACGAAATCCGTGCTGGCCAAACGCGCGGCGAAGCCAGCGACGGCAGCCTTTACTACACCCACTGGCTCAACGCACTGGAGCAACTGGTGATCGAGCGCCAACTGGGCACGCCCGATGAAATCCACGATTTGGAACACGCCTGGGCCGACGCCGCCGAACGCACGCCTCATGGCCAGCCCATCGTGCTGGATGTCGCAGAAAGAGGCGCCGTTTGAACCTGCGTTTGTGGGCCATGCTGGCCTTGTTGGTCAGCCTGGTGTCCTTGGCGGTCGGCACCTCGTTTGCCAAAAGCCTGTTTCCTGCTTTGGGCGCTGAGGGCACCACCGCTTACCGCATCATTTTTGCCATGCTGATGCTGATGGCCGTGTTCCGGCCCTGGCGGCGCAAGTGGGTGTGGGCCGATGCGCTGCCCCTGGGCCTCTACGGCGTCACGCTGGGCGTGATGAACCTGCTGTTTTACAGCGCCATCAAGACCATCCCCTTTGGCGTGGCGATCACCATCGAGTTCATTGGCCCGCTGAGCGTGGCCGTCTGGACCTCTAAAAAAGCCAGCGACTGGCTCTGGGTGACACTGGCCATCGCGGGCCTGGCGCTGCTGCTGCCTTTGCCCGGGGGCGATGCAGCCACAGCGCTTGACCCCTTGGGCATGTTTTTCGCCTTCGCGGCGGGCGTTTGTTGGGCGCTTTACATCGTGTTTGGTCAGCGCGTGGCGCTGCGCTACGGGGCCATGGCCACGCCCATGGGCATGCTGGCGGCGGCTTTGGTGGTGGCCCCAGTGGGTATTTTTCATGCGGGTACCGCCTTGCTCGACCCCCGCTTGTTGGTTGCGGGGCTGGCGGTGGCCTTGCTGTCAAGCGCCATCCCCTACGCGCTCGAGATGTTTTCGCTCAACCACCTGCCCAAAAACACCTTCAGCATTTTGCTCAGCCTGGAGCCTGCCGTGGGTGCGCTGGCGGGATGGCTGGTGCTGTCCGAGCACCTGACGCTGCTGCAAGGGCTGGCCATTGCGCTGGTGATGGCCGCCTCCATGGGCACGGCCTGGTCGGCGGGTCAGGACAGGCGGGTCACACCCGGCAGCGGGCAGGCATAAATGGCGTTGCGCACGGCGGCAATGGCTTCGTAGCGGGTGTAGCTACGCCGCCAGGCCAGCACCACACGGCGCGTGGGTGGCTTGCCGCCCGCCGGGTCGACGATGGGCAAATAGCGCACGGGCGATTCGTGTCGCCCGCCCGAGCGCTTGTGCACCGGCTTGAGGTCGGGCACCGACATGCGCGGCACCAGCGTCACGCCCATGCCTGCGGCCACCATGTGCTTGATGGTCTCCAGCGACGAACCTTCAAACGTCTTGCGAATGCCATCGGTCTGGCTGGCGTAGCGCGCAAATTCGGGGCACACCTCCAGCACATGGTCGCGAAAGCAATGCCCTGCGCCCAGCAGCAGCATGGTCTCGTTTTTGAGCTGATCGGGGGTGATGAAAGCCTCTTTGGCCAGCGGGTGGTTCAGCGGCAGGGCGGCCATGAAGGTCTCGTCGTACAGCGGCGCAATCGCCAGGCCCGACTCGGGGAAAGGCTCGGCCAGGATGGCGCAATCGAGCTCGCCCGTGCGCAGCATTTCCAGCAGGCGCACGGTGAAGTTCTCTTGCAGCATCAGCGGCATTTGCGGCAGGTCGGTGATGATCTGGCGCACCAGATCGGGCAGCAAATACGGCCCGATGGTGTAGATGACGCCCAGCCGCATCGTGCCCAACAGTGGGTCTTTGCCGCGCTTGGCGATTTCCTTGATCTCGGCGGCCTGCTCCAGCACGCTTTGCGCCTGGCGCACGATCTCTTCGCCCAAAGCGGTGACGGACACTTCACTGGCGCTGCGTTCAAAAATCTTCATGTCCAGCTCTTCTTCGAGCTTTTTGATGGCCAGCGACAGCGTGGGCTGAGACACAAAGCAGGCCTCGGCGGCTTTGCCAAAATGCTTTTCTCGGGCCACGGCCACGATGTATTTGAGTTCGGTCAGGGTCATGGTTTGTATTTGAACATCAAGCCTTGAGGTATTCGGATTTTCCGCCCAGCCAACGGCCTATGTGGCGCTCGGCCAAGCCTGCGTGTCGGTCCAGCATCAAGGGGGCCAGCGCCCGCGCCCAGTCCAACAAATGCCCATCGGTCTCCAGGTCGGCAAAGCGCAGCAAAGGCGCACCCGACTGCCGCGCCCCCAAAAATTCACCTGGCCCCCGAATCTCCAAATCGCGCCTAGCGATTTCAAAGCCGTCATTCGTCTCCACCATGGCCCGCAAGCGCTCGCGTGCGGTCTCGCTCAGGCGTCCGCCCTCGGGCGTGCCGTACAGCAACACACAGGCCGACGCCGCCGCACCCCGGCCCACCCGGCCACGCAACTGGTGCAGCTGGCTCAGGCCAAAGCGCTCGGCATGCTCGATCACCATCAGCGAGGCATTGGGCACATCCACCCCCACCTCGATCACCGTGGTGCTGACCAGCACACCCATCACGCCTGCGGTGAAGAGCTCCATCACTGCCTTTTTCTCAGCCACAGGCATGCGCGAGTGCAGCAGGCCCACCATCACGCCTGGCAAGGCCTCGCTCAGGTCGGCGTGGGTCTCGGTGGCGTTGGTCAGGTCCAGCGCTTCGCTTTCTTCAATCAAGGGGCAGACCCAATACACCTGCCGCCCTTCTTGCAACTGCGCCCCAATGCGTGACACCACTTCGTGGCGGCGGTGGTCAGACACCACGCGGGTCACGATGGGCGTGCGCCCGGGTGGTAGCTCGTCAATCACCGACACATCCAGATCCGCGTAATAGCTCATGGCCAGCGTGCGCGGAATCGGCGTGGCCGTCATCATCAGCATGTGCGGCTCCATGCCCTCTGCCTGCATCTTGCCGCGCAAGGCCAGGCGCTGGGCCACACCAAAACGGTGCTGCTCGTCAATGACCGCCAGCCCCAAGCACTTGAACTTGACGTGCTCTTGAATCACCGCATGCGTGCCCACCACCAACGCCGCTTCGCCCGACTCGATCAAGGCCAACATGGTGGCGCGCTCTTTTTTCTTTTGGCTGCCAATCAGCCAAGCCACCTTCACGCCCAAAGGCTCGAGCCAACCCACCAGCTTGGCAAAGTGCTGGGTCGCCAAAATCTCGGTGGGGGCCATCAGGGCGCATTGCCAGCCTGCCTCAACGGCGACCATGGCCGCCAAAGCGGCCACCACCGTTTTGCCTGCGCCCACATCACCTTGTAGCAAACGGTGCATGGGCACGTTGCGGGTCAAGTCTTTGGCGATCTCGCGGCCCACGCGCTGCTGCGCATTCGTCAAGGCGAAGGGCAAAGCGGCCAACAGCTGGCCATGCAAACCTTGGTCCTTGAGCTGCAAGGCTGGGGCGCGCAACAAATCGCGCTCGCGCTTGGCCGTGAGTTGCGACAACTGCTGTGCCAACAACTCCTCGCACTTCAGGCGAACCCAAGCCGGGTGGCTGCGGTCCTCCAAAGCGGCCAGCGACACATCGGGCGTGGGGTGGTGCAAAAACTGCAGCGCATCGCGCAGCGACCAGGCCCCACGCGGGTCGGGCCAAGCAATGCCCGGGGGCAGGGTCTCGCTCAAGTCGGCATGGTTCAAACCGATGATCACGGCGCGGCGCAAATACGCCTGCGCCAAGCCCGCCACGGTCGGGTACACCGGTGTCAGCGCCTCGGCCAGGTTGCCACCCGCCGCCTTGAACGTCGGGTGCATCATGGTCAGCCCCATGAAGCCGCCCTTGACCTCGCCCCGCGCCCGAATGCGGTTGCCCACCGCCAGCGCCTTCTGGTGCGAGGGGTAAAAGCTGAAAAACCGCATCACGCAGGTGTCCGATCCGTCATCCACCGTCACCAGCAGCTGCCTGCGTGGGCGCTGGGTGATCTCGCACGCCGTGACCGTGGCCTCGATCTGCGCGGTATCACCCTCACGCGCATCGCGCAGCTTGACGATGCGCGTCTCGTCCTCGTAACGCAGCGGCAGGTGCAGCGCCAGATCAATGTCGCGCTTGAGGCCGAGCTTGATCAGCGCCTTTTGCGGAGCGCTGAGCGTTTTGGCGGCAGGCGAGTGGGCTTTGTCGGGCATGGCCTGATTGTGCCGTGTGTGACCCGGTTTGACACCTGCTCCTGGCGGGGGGAGTTTCTATATTTAAAGACCATGAAAATCCCTCATCACATGATCGATTTTCATGGTCAATGTTAATTTGGTGGCAACACCAAGCAAGGCTTGCGCGATCACTTGCAGGGCATTGCTGCCAAAGTGAGCACTGTCCAAAGAGTCCGGCATGGTTAGTTCGGTTGGCTGAAAAGGCCGCCATTTGGTGGTTTTCAGGATTGCGGACGGTCAAGCCATCGACCAACTGGCTAGACCTGCTCACTCTGAAAATGAACCCCCTTCAAGAGCACTTTGCCTTGTCTCCCGGCTTGTGCCGAGTGGGTAATCGCTGCATGGATGTCGCTCAATTCATAAACTTTTTCCACGCTCATGCGCAGCACGTTTTGCGCGGCCAATGCCATCAAGGCGGGGTAAACGGTCTTGGCCTTTTGGCGGTTGTCGGGGTTGCTGAACCAGTTGGCCAGCCAGAAGCCTTGGACATGGATATTCCGAAAAATCAGGTCGTGCGCAGAGATGCTGCAGGGCTCACCGCTCAGCAGGCCATAGTGAACCAAGCGGCCTTGTGGGCTCAAGCTGGCGGCCAATGCCTGAGAGGCTTTGCCACCAATCGCGTCCAGGCCCAGCACGACGGGTTCGCCCTGGGTGATTTGGCGCACGCTGTGCTGGAGTGCATCAGGGTCTTGGCCGTCATCGACCAACCAGTGACCGCCTTCGTCCGACGCCACCGCCTCAGGCCTGCGCACCACATTGATCAGCTGGATGCCCAAGTGAGATGCCAGCTGCCGAGTGCATTGGCCCACGGCTGAATTGGCGGCATTTTGAATGACCCATTGACCGGGCTGGATGCTGACTTGATGCTGCAGGAGCACCCAAGCCGTTGCCGGGTTGGCGACGAGCATGGCTTGCTGCAGCACAGGGGCATCGGATGGCACCGGGACCAGTGAGCGCCTTTGCACCACCAGTTCATCGGACCAGACACCGAATACGCCAATGGGCAGCACCCGTTCACCCGTTTTCAAGTCCGCAACTTCGTTCCCTGTTTCCAGCACGACTGCCACCCCCTCATGTCCCGGCACATAGGGCAGCTCGGGTTGATGGCCATACTGCTGATTCATTTGCAGCAGGTCTGCCGGGAGAATATTCATGACCAACATGCCAATGCGGACTTCCGTTGGCGCAAGGGGCGCGCGATCATTCTCGCGAATCCGAATGCGCTCTGCCAGCGGTCTGCCCGGCGATGTGCTGATGACCTCAACGGCACGGGGCAGGGGTGTTTCTGGCGAAGGGTGACGCATGGTTTGAGGGTTTTCTATCGGGTTTTAGAGTCGATGCTGCAGCGGTAAGAGGTTGCCAAGGCGGCTTCAGGGCTTGAGGGGCGCTGGTGGCTCTGCAATCGTTCGCTTTCCGCTGACCACATCGTCCATCAGGGGTTGTGCCGTGGGGTCGACCATACAGTCGCAAAAAAGGGTGCGTTCTGCTGCCATGCCTTCATCGTGGCTCCAGCGTGGTGCGTTCCTGACCAGTTTTTTGATGTTGGCACAGGCTCTGAAGGGGACGGCCTCTATTTGGCCTGCAAGTCGCATGGCTTCTGCCATCACGTCATCGGTGCACGATGAGACCAATCCCGCCGAAAGCAGCTCTTGGGGGCTGAAAACCTTGGCGGTCAGCAGATTGAAAAGTGCGGGGCCTGTCCCGATCAGCGAGGCCATGGCCTGTGTGCCACCAGCGCCAGGCAGCAAGCCCAAATTCAGCTCGGGCAGTCCCAGTTGGTGGTTGCCGTTTTGTGCCAGTCGAATGTCGCACCCCAGTGCCAGTTCAAAGCCACCGCCCATGGTGGTCCCGTTGAGGGCTGCAATGAAAATCAAGGGGCTGTTTTCGATGCGCTCAATGCAGTGGTGAATGACGCTTTTCGGGACAGGGCGCTCCATTGAAAACGATTTGCCGCGTTCAAGCATGGCCTTGGATCGTTTTTGAAGGATGGCCACGTCGTAATGCCGAACGAACATGCCGGGCTCTGCGCCTGTGATCACCACCACGCGCCCATCTTTCCAATTCTCCAGCGTGTCCAGCGCTTGCATCAGTTCGGACTCCATCGCCTCGTCCATGCAACCGTGAGGTGGGTTGAAAAGACGAACGACGGCAGTGGTGCCTTGTCGGGTCAAGGACAGGCGTGAGCCTGTCCAGTCTGCTTGAGAGGTTTGCATGCGGGTGCTCCAGTCGGTTTCAACGGTGATTCAAAAAGTCTTGGCAAGGGGGCTGATGGCGGCACAAAATGTTTGCGGAAAACTGCCAACCAACCACTTGTTTGGTTGATGTCATTCTGCTAAGCTTACCAGCATGAAAGAGTTATTCAATACCGCAGTGGTGACCGGTGGCGCATCGGGTCTTGGCCAAGCGTTGGTGAGCAAGTTGAGCGCCAACGGCGTGAAGGTGACTGTTTTGGATCGGCATGACGGCCCCCCCCATGCATCCGTCCGGTATGTGATGTGTGATGTCACTTCAGAAGCTGAAGTGAAAAAGGCCTTGAGCGAGTCGGCAGAGCAATTCGGGGCTGCTCGGCTGATCGTGAACTGCGCGGGTGTTGGCAAAAACGCCCGATTGATTGGACGCAAGGGTGTCCACACCCTGGAGCTCTTTCGCGAAGTCATGGAGGTGAATGTGCTGGGCACGTTCAATGTGCTGCGACTGGCGGCCGAACAGATGATCGACCTGCCATTGACTGAAAACGGTCAAAGGGGGGTGATCATCAACATTTCCTCAATCGCTGCGTTTGATGGGCAGATCGGACAGGCTGCGTATTCTGCTTCCAAAGCGGCGGTCGCAGGCATGACCTTGCCACTGGCCAGAGAGTTGGGAAAGCACGCGATACGTGTCGTCACCATTTGCCCGGGCGTTTTCATGACGCCCATGGTGGAAGCCCATGTCTCGCAGGACGTGCTCGATGGCTTGTTGCAAAACGCTGCTTGGCCCCAGCGCCCGGGTAAGCCAGAAGAGTTTGCAGATTTTGTGATGGCTGTCGCAGCCAACCCCATGGTCAATGGGGAAACCATTCGACTCGATGGCGGTCTCCGGATGCCCCCGCTATGAATGCAGCAGCGGCAGGCTTTACCGAATTGGCCGTGGTGAATTGGTCCATTCAGGGTGCCAATGTGCTGGTCGCTGAACTCTCAAGCCTTGATGGAACTGAGCTTCCCAACTGGGAAGCAGGAGCACACATCGACATCCAGGCGACCGATCGCATGGGCCATGAGGTGGTCCGGCAGTATTCCTTGTGCAGCCGCCACGGCGAGAAGCATTGGCGCATTGCGGTACTGGGTGATCCCCATGGCAGTGGTGCATCGCTGAATCTTCAAAACGACATCAAGGCCGGACAAAGACTGCAAGCGCGTGGTCCACGCAACCTGTTTGCTTTGCCATCAGATGACCACCTGGTTGTGTTGGTTGCCGGGGGGATAGGCATCACCCCCATCTTGGCCATGGCTGAGACCCTCAGTGCGCAAAAAAGAAAATTCCGTCTTCACTACCATGCCCGAAGCCATGCGAGTGCGGCATTCGTTGAGGAGCTCAAGTCCTCAAGTTACGCCAGCGACGTGACTTTTTCATTTGATGACGAGAATTCTTCAAGCATTGCACAAATTTTCTCTGATGCAGATGCGCATGCATGGCTTTATACCTGTGGCCCGGCAGGCTTCATGACTGCGGTGATGGGTGCTGCCAAAGCGGCAGGTGTGCAAGACACAAAAATCAGAACAGAACTTTTTGGCGGATCGACAGCGCCAATTTCAGGAGGATCTGTACCAATGGATCAGGCATTCACCATCAAGATTCAATCAACGGGTGCCATGGTGGAGGTGCCCGTGGGCCAGACGGCAGTTCAGGCACTTTCGGCGGCGGGCATTGAGGTGCTGGTGTCGTGTGAACAGGGGCATTGCGGGTCTTGTTTGACGCCGGTTCTCGAGGGCACGCCAGACCACCGTGATCAATTCATGTTGCCCGAAGAGCATGAAAAAAATGACGCTTTCACGCCCTGTTGCTCTCGTTCCTTAACCCGTTGTTTGGTGCTGGATCTATGACTGAACCCCTTGTCTACGATCCGTCCAACGAGGCGATCAGAACCAATCCCTTTCCTTTCTACGAGGCATTGCAAGAACGGGATCCGGTGCACTGGAGCCCGGCGATCAAAAGCTGGATCATCACGCGCTATGACGATGTCAGGCAGGTGGCCATGTCGTCCAACATGTCATCGGATCGCTTGCGGCCTTTTTACGAGGCCTTGAAAGACGAGCGACGTGACATTCTTTCTGGTGTGATGCGCTACCTCAATGAGTGGCTGGTGTTCAAGGCGCCGCCTGAACACACCCGGCTTCGAAAGATGATGAATGTGGTCTTCTCGCTCCAGCTGATTCAGTCGCGAGAAGTCGCTATCCGAAAGACGGTGGAGCAATTGCTGGAAGCCGTGGATCCATCGAACGAAGTGGATTTCATGGAAAAAGTCGCTGTGCTGCTGCCCGCTTACGTCATTTTGGACATGATGGGTTTGCCGCGTGAGGACTTTGCTGAAATCAAGCAATGGTCCGACGATTTACGTTTGTTCATTGGCACATCGCGTTCAGAAGAAGACAAATACAGGAAGGCCAGAGATGGTGCCGATCGCATGTCTTCTTATTTCCGGGACGTGATTGCACAAAGGCGCAGCGCTCCCAGCGATGATGTCATCACCGCCATGGTGAATGCCAAGGATGCGAATGGCGCTTTGAGCGAGGATGAGTTGGTGGCCATGTGCATGCTCGTCTTGTTTGGGGGGCATGAAACGACGACCAGTTTGCTGGGCAGTGCCGTGGTGGCACTGATTCAGCACCCGGAGCAAAAGCAAAAACTGCACGATGACCCCGCGCTGATTGATGCTGCCGTTGAGGAGTTTCTGCGCTACGACGGGCCCAGCAACAGCATTGCGCGCGTGGCTGCGGTCGACCATGAGTTGCATGGTAAAAAATTGGTGGCCGGTGATCGTGTGTTTGCAATGATCAATGCAGCCAACAGAGACCCGCGTCGATTTGATCGGCCTCATGAGTTGATTCTGAACCGCACCCCCAATCGGCATTTGACCTTTGGTCAAGGTCTTCACTTTTGTCTTGGCGCTCCTTTGGCGAGGCTCGAGGCCAAGGTGTGCATCGGGTCACTGGTGGCCCAATACCCTGCCATGCGCTTTGGGCAAGGCGAGGTGAAGTGGTTGGATGCCTTGGTCATGCGCGGCCCCACGCAATTGCCCTTGGTTCTCGGTTAAACCGGTTTGATCTCTGGAGGTTCCTCATGAGCGATGTTTATGTGATTGGTGTTTCGTGCACGCCCTTTGGCAAGCAGGCTGACAAAACATTCAAAGACCTCACCCGAGAAGCATTCATGGGGCTGCTCTCTGATGCGGGGGCCGATGTCGCGCATCAAATTCAGCAAGCCTGGTTTGGCAATTGCGGCATGGGCACCTTTGGGCAGCGCAATATCCGGGGTCAGGTGTGTTTTACCCCTTTGGTGCGCGAAGGCATTTTTCCGGAAAGGGTGCCGCTCATCAACGTTGAAGGCGGCTGTGCGACAGCCTCCATGGCGTTTCATGGTGCATACAAAGACATCCTTTCTGGCGAGTGTGATTTGTCGCTGGCCATGGGTGTCGAAAAAACATTTTTCCCGGGCGATCCTGAGCGCACCATGGAAATTTTTCAGGGTGGAATTGACCAGCTTGATCCGCACGAGTGGCAGGCGTATTACCTGAAGGCCGGCGAGCAATCGGGCAAACCTTTTGTGACCAACAGTGGCGGCGGGACCTTGTTCATGGACACCTATGCCATGCAGGCGGCGTACCACATGAAGACTTTCGGCACGACGCGTGAGCAGATCGCCTATGCATCTTCCAAAAACCACGCCATGGGGGCTTTGAATCCGAATGCGCAGTACCGGTTCACCATCACACCGGAGGAGGTGCTCAATGATCGGGAGATCAGTTGGCCTCTGACCCGCGCCATGTGTTCGCCCGTGGGTGATGGAGCGGCTGCTGCGTTGCTTTGCTCGGAGCGTTTTTTGCGTGAACTGCCCCAGCTTGTTCAGGAGCGGGCCATTGCGGTCAGTGCCAGCGTGTTGACCGGTGGAAAGTACCGCGACTTGGCCGAGCCGGGCCTGTCGCATGTGGCCGCCAAACGGGCTTATGCAAAGGCAGGTCTGTCGCCTTCAGACATCGACATTGCCGAGGTGCATGACGCGACATCGTTTTGTGAGATTTACCAGGCAGAAATGCTGGGATTTTGTGAAGTGGGTCAGGGCGGCGCTTATGTGGCCAGTGGTGCCACTTCTTTGGGGGGAGACCTGCCCATCAATTTGTCGGGCGGGCTGGTGTCCAAAGGGCACCCGGTCGGTGCCACTGGGCTGTCCATGATTTATGAGCTGGTGACCCAATTGCGGGGTGAAGCTGGCAGCAGGCAATCTGAAGGCGCAAACATTGCACTGGCAGAAAATGGTGGAGGGGTGATTGGCTTTGATGAAGCCGCTTGCTCCATCACCATTCTCCAACGCCAAAATTGATGTCCGCTTGGCGGATGATGACCGCCAGGTTCAAGGATGGTGGGTCTCTGCGCTTTTCCTGAAAAGAGAAAAAAGATGCTTGGCCACGGTGGCCGGTGCGTCACCACCCGGTTGGTACCACATGAGTGCGCCATTGAGAGCACCCAGAAGGCCCAAACGGAAGTAGCGCCTTTTGATGCCCGCTGGCAAGTCAACGGCATCGGTCAGTTCGGAGAACACTTTTTCGTACTTGTCACGTTGCGCCACCAATGCAGTGCGCATGCTGTCTGAATAATTGGCAGACCAATCGGCCAGAACGGTCGCCGCAGGACTTTCCCGCATGAGTAAGGCCTCTAGATGCGCAATGCAAGCCGCTTCAAGTCTTTGCCAAGGGTCGGTCAAGGGTTCGATGGCTTTTTCGACGTCGTTGACGAAACGATCCACCCCAGAGGCGTAAACCGTGATGAACAGTTCTTCCTTGGATCCAAAGTGGTGGTAAATCGATCCATGCAAAATGCCAAATGCAGCCGATATATCCCGCATCGACGTGTTGGCATACCCCCGTTCACCGAACAATTGCGCTGCTTTCTCAATCAACTCCGCCCTTCTGTCGCCAATAGCCCCCTCAGCCGTGTCTTTGGTCTTTGAGGGAGTGACACTGGCACTTTGGGGTGGCTTTTTCGCTTTGGGACTGGGTGTGGTGATGGGTTTCATCTCGTTGCGCGCATGTGTTGTCAGGATGTTAAACCTTAAATTCAGTGTTCATTGCGGCTTGATGTATTTTCAGGTTTTGGCATTCACCCAGTAGGGCTCACGCAAGATCCGCTTCAAGACCTTTCCCAAAGCATTGCGCGGGAAGTCTGGTCTCGTTTCGATGTTGGAGAGTCTTTGGTGTTTGGCCAAGCGTTCATTGCACCAAGACAGCATGGAGGGTGAATCAAAAATGGCACCAGGCCTGAGGATGACCAAAGCCAATGGTGTTTCTCCCCAGCGCTCATGCGGAACGCCAATGACCGTGGCATCCAGGACGTCGGCGTGTTGACCCAAAATTTCTTCCAGATCTGCAGGGAAAACATTGAAGCCGCCGGAAATGATCATGTCCTTTTTGCGGTCCACCAATGTGAGATAGCCATCTTCATCTTGGCGCCCTATGTCGCCCGAGCGAATGAATGTTCGCCCTCTTTCGTCCTGCCAAATCAGCTCTGCTGTTTCACCAGCTTTGCCGTGGTAGCCAGACATCATGCCTGGCCCATAACCTGCAATTTCACCAATTTCTCCGGGGCCAAGAACCAGCCCCGATTCATCCAGAATGCGCACCTCAAAACCCAGGACGGGGATGCCCACGGTGTCAAATTTGTCGGCAGGTGCACCCGGTTTGAGCATCGTCGCAAAGCCTTCACTGAAGCCATACAGTTCGATGAGTTTGTCACCCATGCGTTCGATGACTTGGCGTTTGGTTTCACGTCTCAGTGGCGAGCCTGCACAAAGGATCACTTCCAAGGTGCTCAGGTCATACGGGTCCATATCGGTCTGCAGCAGCGCAATGAACTGAGCAGGCACCATGAAGGTGTGTGTGATTTTTTCATCCTCCACCATTTTTGAAAATGCCATCGGATCGAAAGCAGGCATGACGACGCAGGTGCCACCACTGAACAGAACGGGCAGCATCATGAGCCATGTGCCGTTGGAATAAAGTGAAGTGGTGGTCAGTGCGCGGCTGCGGTCACTGAACCGCATTTCTATGGCGTTGGAAATGGCCCAATGCACTCTGGCCCGGTGACTTTGCATGATGCCTTTGGGTAAGCCTGTTGTGCCCGAGCTGTAGATGATGTTGAAGGCATCCTCAGAGCGGTAGACCACATTCGGGGTGTCCGTGGGCTGGGCATCGGTCAAGGCGCGGTAATCCTTCCATCCCTGAGCCTGACCGTGGACAACATAGCGCTGGTTTTCTTGAAGATGCACGAGTTCATCTTGATATGGACGCAGGCGCTCGATGAAGTCCGTGGTTGCAAATGCCTGTGTGGCCCCGCAATCGTTGATCAAGGAAGCCAGTTGTTGACCTGTGAGTAAACCGGAAAGCGGAACCACACAGCAGCCTGCTTTGACAATACCGAACATGACCTCGAGTATCTCCACCGAGTTGCCCATCATGACCACAACCCGGTCACCTCTCGAAGCGCCGGATGCCAAAAGTGCGTTGGCCACACGGTTCATGTTGTCGTTGAAATCGCCCCAAGTGCGTCTGACTGAGCCGCACACCACAGCTTCTTGGTGTTTGCGAAACTTACCGTGGCTGCTGAAGATGTCAGGTATTGTGATCTCGGCATGGTCAAGGGATAACAAGGTTTTCTCCTTCGGTGAATTCATGGTAATTTGGCTTGTCTTGGCAGATGGCTTGTCAGGTTGAAACACTGCATCCGTGGTTCACGGATCTTCTCTTTGAAACTTTATGTCGGTCAGCATGGATACAAAAGCGATTTCTTTATTCAAGGTTCCAGTGGTTGCCGCGCCCATGTTTTTGGTCAGCGGTATCGAGCTGGTGGTGGCCGCGGCCAATGCAGGCATTGTGGGATCGTTTCCAACGCTCAACGCCCGAACGCCCGGTTTGCTGGATGCTTGGCTGGCAGAAATCAAGGACCGAACCCGCGGCGCGAGCGGGCTTTTTGCGGCCAACCTGATCCTGCATCCATCCAATGGAAGGCGGGATGACGATTTGGACATCGTGATCAACCACCGTGTTCCTTGGGTCATCACTTCCGTTGGGTCGCCCGTCAATGTGGTCGAGCGCGTTCATGCCTATGGCGGTCAGGTGTTGGCAGACGTGGCCACCGTCAGGCATGCTCGAAAGGCAATACAGGCGGGCGTTGACATGCTGGTTCTTTTGACGGCAGGCGCGGGTGGCAATACGGGATGGATCAATCCCTTTGCCTTCATCGAGGAGGTCCGTGGCTTTTGGTCGGGCCCCTTGGCCGTTGCGGGTTGTTTGAGCACCGGGCGTCAAGTCAGAGCCATTCAAGTGGCGGGGGCTGACATGGCCTACATTGGAACGCCATTCATCGCCACGCCCGAAAGCATGGCGTTGCCAGCTTACAAAGAGGCCTTGGCGAGTGCGGGTGCCGATGACATTGTGAAGACCGATGCGGTGACGGGCATTCCTGCCAACTTTTTGAAATCGTCCCTGTTGGCGCAAGGCATCATGCAAGCCGATGGCAGTTTGCTGCCCAAGGGGTCGAGCGATTTGGCCAGTTGGAAAACCGCGTGGAGTGCAGGCCAAGGGGTGGCCTCTGTTGGTGCGGTGGAGACAGTGGCCCGAAGGGTTGAAATATTGCATCAAGAATGGCTTCAGGCCACTGAAGGTGTCGCCCGATAAACCACTGGCTCCATCTGTTCGGCAGTTCATATCGCCCTGTCTTTGCCCTGCCAGTAGCGCATTCGCAGTTCCCGTTTGAGCACTTTTCCCGTTGCGCTTCTGGGCAGACTGTCTGTGAACTCCAGGGACTTGGGTGAACTGACCGATCCGATTTGCGCTTTCACCAAGTTTTGAAGTTCAACAGCGTCGACCACGCAGTTGGGCTTGAGTTCCAAGACGGCGTGTACCGATTCACCCCACTTGTCGTCTGGGATGCCAAAGACACATGCTTCCTGTACGGCGGGATGCGTCATCAAAGCTTGCTCTACACCTGCAGAGTAGATGTTGAAACCACCTGAAATGATCACGTCTTTTTTCCGGTCCAGCAAAGTGATGCGGCCGTCTTGATCCATGGCACCCACGTCACCTGTGTGGTACCAGCCATATCGGTGCACCAAAGCAGTTGCGGGTTCATCGTCCAGATAGGCGGCATTGCTGACCCAGTCGCGTAAGACGATTTCACCGGGCTCGCCTGTTTCGCACCATTGGCCATCTTCGCGCATGACCCGTGCTTGTCGACTGATGGAGGGCGTGCCAATCGATCGCAAGACGTTCGCAGGCGCAGGTGTTGCGCCTTGCATGTGATCGGTGGGTGACAAAGAGGTGATGGGACCGATGGCTTCTGCTTGACCATACATGTTCACCATGACGGGACCAAAAACCGACAGGGCCTGTTTCAGGGGTTCTTCGGCCATGGGCGCTGCGGCATAAACAAAATGTTCCAGCGTTCCGTAATCAAATGATTTGATTTTTTCAGAGGCCAGCAGCATGTAAATCACGGTGGGTGGCAGAAAGAGGATTTGAATTTTTTCTTTCTCGATGGTTTCCAGGATTTCCAGGGGGTCAGCCTTGTCCAGCAACACATGCGTGGACCCTGTCATGGTGAGTGCGAAGATGAAGCTGCCCGCAAAGTGGGTCATGGGCGCCACAACCAAGTGACGTTTGGCTTCGTGCGCGCGCATGGCAAACAGCATGTCGACGCTGGTCACGTAGTTGGACAGGTGTGTGTGCAAAACCCCTTTGGAGCTGCCCGTGGTTCCGCTGGTGGAATACAGCGTCCAAGGCGCCAAAGGGTCGTTGGGCAGTTCTTTGGCGATCGATCCCGCAGGCGCCATCCAATCCATGAGTGAAGGGATTTCGCCATCTTGTTGGTCGAGACAGCACCATTGGGACAGTGCGTGCAGTTCTGCTTTCACATGTGCCGCCAGCGTGCCGACCAGGCTGTGATGCACCATGGCCGTGGGTTTGTGCTGCCGCAAAATGCCGGCATTAAGGATGGGACTGTTTCTGACATTGACGGGCACCAAGACCATGCCTGCGCGCCAGAGGCCGTACATGAAAATCAAGCCACGCCAATCGTTGGGGGACAAAAAGGCGACACGTGTACCCGGCGCAACGCCCATATGCTGGATTTTTGCAGCGATCCGATGGGACATCGAGACCGCCTCTTGGTAGCTCACGGACATGCCGCCCTGCTGGACGAAGATGGCGTTAGGCGTTCTCAAGCCCGCTTTGTCCAGCGCGTCTGTCGCCCTCATATTCTTCTCCTGATTTTCAGTCCATCAATTCGGGCAAGATGGTGGCGATGGCAGGGAAACCCATCAGCAATGCCAGCAACACCGCCTCCATGACGAGGAAGGGCATGACACCTGCAAACAATTGACGCGAATTGACGAGTCCCTTGCCCGATGACAAAACTGCAAACAAATTCAGACCCACGGGTGGCGTGATGGCGGCAATCTCGATGAGCTTGATGATGAGCACACCAAACCAGATGCCATTGATGCCCAAGGACGTGGAAATGGGATATAGGAACGGCAGCGTGATGATCATCAAAGACACACTGTCCACGAAGCAACCCAAGATCAAATACAGGATGACCACCAAGGCAATAAACACGAAGGCACTCATTTCGAGGGTGACCACCAATGCTTTGAGGTCGCCGATGAAGCCGCTGATCAGCAGGAATCGACTGAACAAGAGACCTGCCATGACGATCAAGAAAAGTACAGCGGAGATGCGTGCACTTTCAATGAGACTTTCCCAAAGAGCACCCTTGGGCAAACGCTTGGTAGAAAGGGCAATCAGAAGAACACCCGTGGCGCCAACGGCTCCTGCAGCTGAAGGCGGAAACGTGCCTGTGTAAATGCCGCCAACAACCAAGCCAATCAACAAGAAAACAGCCCAAGCTTTTGAAATGCCCTGCAGCTTTTGCTTCAAGCTGAATCTTTCACTGATCATAGGAGCCCATTCGGGTCTGTAGATCAGCATGATCCGAATGCCCACGATATAGCCCACTGCGGTCATGACACCGGGCAAGATGCCGGCGATCAGCAACTTGCCAATAGGTTCTCCCGTCAGCACTGCAAAAAGCACCATGGCAATAGAGGGTGGAATGAGCCCTGCCAGAGTGCCAGCAGCAGCAACACAGCCAGCAGACACGCCAGGGTTGTACCCATAGCGGATCATTTCTGGCAAAGCCATGCGCGTGAAGATGCTTGCTGCGACGGTTGTCGAGCCCGATATGGCTGCAAACATGGCTTGCGCCATCACCGTCGCCATCATCAGGCTTCCACGAATTCCACTTGTTAACTGGAACGCAGCTTTGTACAGATCAGTGATGATCCCGGCTCGTGATGCCAAAGTGCCCATCAAAACGAACAATGGAACAACAACAAAGTTGTAGTCACTTGCGAAGGCATAGGGCAGTGACTGGATCGTGGACAACAAAAAAGTGGGGCCAATGGCATAAAAAATGCCAACAATCGCAACGGTTCCAACTGAGTAGGCTACTGGGATGCCAAGACCCAACAGAACGAGCATGGCTACAAAACCTATTAAACCTACCGTCACTTGCTTTCCTTCAATGATGAGGAAGTGAAAATTTGCTGAATCAATTGACCCCCGATGGTCAGAACGCAAAGACTCGTCCCAATGGGGCATGCTAATTTCCAGGGCCAAATTAAAAACCCTGATGTGTCTGCAGATGCCTCAAAAATCATCACACTTTTGAATGCCTGATTCCATAGCCCATAGCTAATCAAGCCTACAAATAAAAGCCCGCACAAATTACCAAGGAAAGCGGTCATTTTTCTGGTTTTGTCACCCATGTAATGTTCGAATAAATCCACTCGAATATGTTCATTGCCTCTTTGAACAGGACTGCATGCCAAGAAAATACTGGTCGCTAAAAGCGTCCCGGACAGCTCTACTTTGTACGATATGTAAAAGCCCAGAACGTTGCCCATCACGATGTCTATTGAACCAATAACCATCATGATGAGCACAGCACTTGCGCAAACTGCAAGTGCTGCTTTTTCAATCCATTGAATTAATTTATTCATCTTCAACTGAGATCAGTTGCGCGAGTTTGCAAAGCTTTGAGCAGCTTTCCTTTGCAGGGGAATCAATTCTTTGATCTTCTCGCCCAGGCCGTCTTTCGTGGACTTGTCCACCCAGATTTGGATCATGTCAGGCGAACGCGCGATGAAATTTTGCAGATCTTTCATCTGAACGATGCTGCCACCTGTGGCTTTGAATTTGTCCATCGCATCGGCTTCGACTTTGGGCAGAGCCGCCAGGTCTTTTTGCATGGCTTCTTGAGCCACTTGCGTGAACAATGTCTGTACCGAGCGTGGCCATGCGTTGTAAGCCTTGGCGGGCACATACATCTGGAATGTTGTGAAGGAGCCCGTATTCAAATCTGAAAGATACGGCGCGACTTTTTGCAGATCTGAAAAAGGCGTCCATTCGATGGGGCCGAAGTTGCAATCGAGCGTTCCACGCTGCAGACCTTCGCGGATTTCCGTCGCTTGAACCCGCGTTGGCACCATGCCATAAGCCTCCATCCAAATGGGCACATAGGCGCCACCAACCGCTCTGACTTTCAATCCTTTGAGGTCGGCGGATGTGTTGACCGCCTTGTTACAAAGTAGTTTGTAAGGGGAGGGTACTGTCCACTTGATGACTTTGAGGTTTTGAGCCTGGAGTTCATCGGTCACAGTTTTGGTCGCGTAGCTGGCACGCGCCAATTCGGAGCCTGTCTTCGCATCAGCCGATACCCTGTTGAGAAGACCGGCTGAAACAGAAGTTAATGGAAGCTCAGAAGCATGAACAGCTTGAGCGAATACGCCGATGTCAACAGCGCCATTGCCGACGAGGTTTTTAATTTCTGTGAGGCCACCCAGCTGACCAGACCAGAAAATTTGAATTTTGATCTTTCCGCCAGATCGTTTTTCAATCTCTTCAGCAAACCACTTGTCCCATTCGGCACCCGGAAAAGTTTGCGCCAGAGGGTGTGCCATCTTCAGTGACAAGGATGGGTAATCTTGAGCTTGCGAGGGTAGTGCAAGTGCCAGTGCAGCGCAGGTAACCAAAAAATGTTTCTTCATCGGTGACTCCAAGTCGTTTTTCAAAGTTGCCACATGGTGGAAATTGATGTGTGCCCCCTTCATGCTATCGATTGAGGTCCGACAAAACAATCGTTTGGTTGTTGACTTTTTTAGGGGTTTACCCGCTACCCCTTGTTTTCGAAACACTTCGCCATCGGGGCATCACCCTCTAGGCCACGCCATCACCCCCCGCAGCCCCACCCCATAACTTTCAAACCCCTGCTCAGCCCAGCGCGCGCTGCTGTCGATGCAGTCGTGCTGGTGGCCATGCACCGTGGTGCGCACGCCCATGCGGCGCGCCAGTTCGTCCAGCTCGTGGAATCCGTGTTCGTGGTAGCCGGGGGCTTCGTGGGTGATGAGGATGTCGGCCTGCAGCGCGGCCAGTTGTTCGACTTCGTCGGGGTAGATGCTGGACCAGTGCTTGAGGTGCACGCCGCCTTGCCAGCGGTCTTGGCGTGGGGTGATGCGGGTGTGTTCTTCGCGGTTGCGAAACTTGGGGGCTTGTGCGTCTTTGGGGTACCACACCGCACCACGAAACACGCCGCCCAGCCCGCCAATGCGCGTGCCGCAGGGCAGGGTGACGACGCGGCCGTGCAAGTTGCGCTCGCTCACATCGTCGTGCCACACGTTGGCAAAGTTGTCCGCATGGTCGGTGTCGTGGTTGCCGTGGATGAACCAGACGCGCTCCCAAATCGCTTCCAGCTCGATGTGCAGCGGCCGGGCCGGCTCCAGGTCGCCGAGCAGGATCACGGCGCGGACGCGTGTTTGCAAGGCGGCATCGATGATGTGCTGCCATTGGCCGTGCGGGTCGCCGCAAAAGAGGATGGGGCCGGGGTGCATGGGGGCGTCAACTGCTCAGCAATTGCACATAGGCTTGGTAGCTGAAATGGCGGTTCTTTTTTTGTCCAGTCTGCTCCACCACGATACCCAGCGCCTCCAGTGTCTTGACTGCTGCGGTGGCCGTGGGGAAGGTGGTGTTCAGGCGTTCGCAGACTTGGTCGATGGAAAAGATGGGCATCAGTGGCAAGAGTTCAAACAGGCGAAGACTGGCTGGGGTGATTTTGGGGGCCTGCAACAAGCGACGTCTGTCGGTATTGATCAGGCTGGCCAGTGCAACAATGCCGCGTTCTGCCGTGTCTGCTGCACGGGCAACGCCTTCAAGAAAGAAGGCCACCCAGCCCTCCCAGTCGCCATCAGTGCGGACTGCGGAAAGTCGTTGGTAGTACTCGGATTGATGCTGCTTGAGGTAGGCGCTGACGTAAACCAAGGGCTGTGACAGCAAGCCCCACTGTTCCATGAGTGCAGCAATGAGCAAACGGCCAATACGGCCGTTGCCATCCAGAAATGGGTGAATGGTTTCAAACTGGGCGTGGACCAGTCCGATCCGTACCAAGGGGGGCAAGGTGTCTTGTGTGTCTACTTGGTGAATGAAGCTTTCCAGATCAGCCAGCAGCGCCGAGACATGTTCTGGCGGTGCAGGCACAAACACGGCGTTGCCGGGGCGCGTGCCGCCAATCCAGTTCTGAGACTTTCGTAATTCGCCGGGTTGGCGGCCTGCGCCGCGAGCTCCGTCCATGAGCAGGCGGTGTGCTTGGCGCATCAGGCGCACGCTCATGGGCAGGCCTTTGGGGTCGCGCAAGGTGTCTTGTGTCCAGCGAAAGGCACGCAGGTAATTGGTCACCTCTTCCACATCATCGGTGTTGCTGACCGTCAGCCCAGCTTCTTTGTCAAACAGGTCGATCAGCGTCGCTTGGGTGCCTTCAATCTGAGAGGTGAGGAGGGCTTCTTGGCGAATGGCGCTGTAGAGCAGCCAGTCAATGGACGGCACCAGCCCGGCAACCCCTTGAAGACGCGCCAACGACAGTTCGGCCGTGCGGTTGAGCTCGGCATAGCTGGAGGCGTCGAGCACGGGCGTCGCAGGCGGCAGGGCGTGCGGTACGAACGCCCGCACACTCTCTCCAAGGGTGGTGGATATGACGTATGACCCGGTGACGCGCATGGCAAGTGATTAAAGTTTGCTTGAATACAAGGTCACACATTAAAGCATTCTTTAATTTGATGCAAGACCGTAAAAACCGACTCACATCGCCGAATCGATGATGTGCTGCATGTGATATGAGGTGTTTATTAAGTAACACCGCAGCTATACTGAAGGAAACAGGAGTCATCACATGCCCACCTTTTCCGTCAAATTGGATGATCAAGCCCGAGCCAAAGTGCAGCTGGCCGCAAGCCAGCGTGGGGTCACGCCGCACGCGTTCATGGTGCAGGCCATCGAGTCGGCGGTCACCCGCTCGACGGAGGATGAAGCCTGGGTGGCCAAGGCACTGCTGGCCAGGCAAAACTTGCTGCAAACCGGCTTGGGTGTGGATGGGCAGGCCATGGCGGCCTACCTCAAGGACAAGGTGCGCGGCATCGACAGCCAACGCCCGCCCGTGCAGGGGCTGGAGCAATTGCTGGCCCCGCGTTCATGACGCGTCTGGTGCACTCGCCCGAGGCTGCTCAGGACCTCGAAGAGCTGGTGGATTTTTTGCGTCTCAACCGGCCTGAATACGCAGTTGAAACGGTGGACTTGGTGCTGGACGCTTTGTCTGTGTTGGAGCGTCACCCACTCATGGGCCGCCCTGTGCCCCAAGGCATGCGTGAGTTGGTGATTTCACGAGGACGTTCTGGCTATCTGGCTTTGTATGTTTTTGACGCTGATGCTGATGTCGTGTTCGTACTGGCCTTGCGGCATCAGCGAGAGCAGGACTATCACTGATCTGCTATCCGATTGACTTGGCTGCCTTCACATCGCTGGATAGTCGATGTACCCCTCAGGCCCCGGCGCGTAAAAGGTGCTGGAGTTCGCTTTGACCAATGGGGCGTTGGCTTTGAGGCGTTGCACCAGGTCGGGGTTGGAGATGTAGGCGCGGCCAAAGGCCACGGCGTCGGCGCTGCCTGAGGCGATGGCGTCGATGGCCATGTCGCGGGTGTAGCCGTTGTTGGCGATATAAGCGCCTTTAAAGGTCTGGCGTGCCCACGCAAAGTCAAAGCCGGTCAGGTCGCGCGGGCCACCGGTGGCGCCTTCCACAAAGTGGATGAAGGCGATGCCGCGTTGGCTGAGCGCTTCGACCAGCGGGCCGAACACAGCCTGGGGATTGCTCTCGGCCGAGTCGTTGGCGGGCGAGACGGGCGACAGGCGGATGCCGGTGCGGCCTGAGCCGATTTCGGCGGCCACAGCGTCGACCACTTCGAGTGCAAAGCGGATGCGGTTTTGCGGCGAGCCGCCGTAGCCGTCGGTGCGCAAGTTGGTGCTGTCGCGCAAGAACTGGTCGATCAGGTAGCCGTTGGCTCCGTGGATTTCCACGCCGTCAAAACCAGCGCGCATGGCGTTGGCCGCGCCCTGGCGGTATTGCTGCACCACCTCTTTGATTTCTTCCGCGCTCAGGGCGTGTGGCACCGGGGCGGGCACTTTGCCGTTGCGGCCGTAGGCCATCACTTTGGCGGCCACGGCCGAGGGGGCGATGGGTTCAGCGCCGCCGGTCAAATCGGGGTGCGAGATGCGGCCCACATGCCAGATTTGCGCAATGATTTTTCCGCCGGCCGCGTGCACAGCCTGGGTGATCGGCTTCCAGCCTTCGACCTGCGCGTCTGAGTGAATGCCGGGCGTGGCCACATAGCCTTTGCCCCCGGGCGAGACCTGCGTGCCCTCGCTGATGATCAGGCCCGCGTTGCTGCGCTGGCGGTAGTACTCGATGTTCATGGCGCTGCCGGGGATGTCGCCGGCGGGCTCGTCGGCGCGGCAACGGGTCAGCGGGGCCATGACCACGCGGTTGGCCATCTCGATGTCGCCGATGCGGGTGGGTTGGAAGAGCTGGGCAAGGGTGTCGGTCATGGGGTGGGCTTTGCAAGGCAGAGGGTTCAAAACGGATGCGTTGATTATGGTTTGAACTGATACCTGTTGATCCGGCAACCACTTATCCGTCATCCCGGACTCCGATCCGGGATCCATGGCTGGTGATGAAGGTCCATTGATAATGATGCTCCCCCTCCAAGCCGGACCACACCGTGAGCGCCATCGCCATCATCGACTTTGAAACCACGGGCATTTCGCCGGGCATGGGCGACCGCGCCACCGAGGTGGCGGTGGTGATGCTGGAGGGTGGGCAGGTGGTGGACCGTTACCAAAGCCTGATGAACGCCGGGGTTCGGGTGAACAGTTTTATCACGCTGCTCACTGGCATCACCAACGAGATGGTGCAAGCCGCGCCGCCGGCAGACCAGGTGATGCGCGAGGCGGCTCGGTTTGTGGCGGGCAGGCCGATGGTGGCGCACAACGCGTCATTCGACAAAAAGTTTTGGCAAGCCGAGTTGGCGCGCTGCGGCGAGGACGGCTCGCACCCCTTTGCATGCACCGTGCTGCTGTCGCGCCGCCTGTATCCGCAAGCACCCAACCACAAGCTGGGCACGCTGGCCGCTTTGCACCATTTGCCGTCGTCAGGCCGCGCCCACCGGGCCTTGGCCGATGCCGAGATGGCTGCGCATTTGTTGGCGCAAATGCAGCATGACCTGAAAAACCGCTACGGCTGCCAGCAGCCCGACCACGCTTTGCTGATGGGCCTGCAACGCACCAGTCGGCATTTGGTGGGGCCGTATTTGAGGCAGCATGCAGGTGGTTGAGCACAGCCATGGAGGCGCGAAGAAAAGTCGCATCCCGATCTCCATTCAACGTTGCAAAAAGTTCCGAAAAAACTGGGGAAAACTCGCCTTTGGCAAATGTTTACGCTGTTTTTCAAAGCTGAAAAAAAGCTCAAATGCCAATACCCACGACCAGCGCCATTTCAATTTAACCGGCTGGGGTTTTCAGGCGGCGTGTCACGCAGGTAACTGCATCCGTGCTGGCGGGCGTAGGTACTAGGGTTTTCCCTTGCGGGCGTGTGGGTGTCGGGTGACATACTGATTCGAGCAGCAAGAACATGGTGGCTGCCACGAAATCATTCACCCCATCCAGGAGACTTTCAAGATGTTAAAGACGAACAAACGCGCAATGCTCAAGGCACTTGGTGCTGCAGCCATGGTGGCAGGCATGTCTGCAGGCCCTGCTTGGGCGCAGGCCCCGATCGTCCTGAAAATGGCGCACATTTACAACCCTGGCAACATCTGGTTCAATGCCGCTGAGTCTTATGCCAAGGCGGTAGAAACCAAGTCGGGTGGCAAGGTCAAGATCCAGATCGCGGCCAGCGGCTCGACCGGCGATTGGCCTGCCTCGATCGAAGGCCTGAAGATCGGCACCAACGACATCGTGCTCCAGTCCATCGGTACGCTCGACCGTTACAACGTGCTGCCAGGCCTAGAGGCTTATCCTTATCTGGTGCGCGATGTCGACCACTTCAAGAAGGTTTACTACGGCCCTGTGGGTGCCGAGTTCATGGAAGAAGTGGCCAAAAAGAGTTCTTTCCGCATCATTGGTGCGGGCTACCGTGGCGCACGCTGGCTCAGCTCTAACAAGCCTGTGGCATCGGTGGCCGACATCAAGGGCTTGAAGCTGCGCGTGCCCCCGCTCAAGATGTACCGCATGACCTGGGAGTTGCTGGGTGCCAGCCCGGTGCCCATGGGTATGGCCGAGATGTTCACTTCTATGCAGCAGGGCGTGGTTGACGGGCAGGAAAACCCGCTGGAGATCATCGACACGATGAAGTACTACGAAGTGCAGAAGTACGCCATCGACACGCGCCATGTGATCGGCGCCATGACCTGGATTTATTCGGACGCACGCTTCAAGCGTCTGCCTGCTGACGTGCAGAAACTCCTGAAAGACGAAGGCGAGCGTGTGATGCTGGAGGCGACCGACACCATGGTGTCGACAGAAGGCGCCTTACGCAAGAAGCTCGAAGGCCACGGCATGAAGTTCAACGCCATTGACACCGTGGCCATGAAAGCCCGCGTGGCCGACATTGGCAAGGAGTTCCCTGACTTGGCACCTTGGGCCATCAAGTTCGCGAACGTCAAGTGAGCGAGCGAGCCTCTGAAACTGGGGCGCCGAAGGGCTTGTCCCGGTTGGCCATTGCCTGGGCCGTGCGCATCGAAAAAACCCTCAACATCTTGTTGGGACTGATGCTGCTGGCCTTGGCCTTGTCTTTGTTTTACCAAGTGTTTGGCCGGTATGTCATCGGTAAAGCGCCTGGGTGGACCGAAGAGGTTGCCCGCATGCTGGTGGCCTGGATGGCCATGCTTGGGGCTGCCGCCTGCCTGCGCGATGGTGGGCACATTGCTGTGGGGGCATTGGTCAACGCCGTGCCCCCATCTGTTCGCAGTTGGCTGCTGGCTGTTCGGGATTTGTGCATCATGACCACAGCCGCCGTTTTGGCTTGGTCGGGCGCACGTTTCGCCGACATGAACGCGACGCAGGACTCCCCTGCACTCGAAATTTCCATGGCCATCCCTTATTCGGCGATGGGCATTGGCGCGGTGTTGCTGGCGCTGATGCTCACCTTGGCCCGCATGGGGGGTGAGACACCTCCGGTCGACTCGCTGTCCTCAACCGATTGAGAATCCCATGACGATGCTTGGTGTGCTGTTGCTGTCCTTGGCAGTGCTGTTGCTTTTGGCGGTGCCGGTTGCGTTTGCACTGGTGCTGTCGGCCACGATTGCGGTGGTGTTTGTCGGTGACATTGACCTGATGATCGTGCCCCAACAGGTGTATCAGGGGCTGGACAGCTTTTTGTTGCTGGCCATACCTTTGTTTTTACTGGCCGGGGAGCTCATGTCGCAGGGCGGCATGACGGACCGTTTGCTGGGTTTTTGCAATGCCGTTTTTGGCCGCTTTCGGGGCGGCTTGGCCATGACCAACGTGGCTTCGGCCACCTTGATGTCCGGGATTTCTGGCTCGGCCATTGCGGACACTTCGGCGCTGGGCAAGGTGCTGATTCCGGCCATGATCAAGGCGGGTTATGGACGGGGATTTTCTGCCGCGCTGACCGCAGCGGCAAATGTGGTGGGTCCGATCATTCCGCCTTCCATCACGTTTTTGATGATCAGCGTGTTGACCAATTTGTCACCGCTCAAGCTATTTATGGCTGCGGTGATTCCGGGCGTGCTGTACGCCAGCGCGATCATGCTGGTGGCGGTGGTGATCAGCAGGCGCCGTGGCTACCCGGCGGCAGCGGTGGTGAATTTGCCCGGGGTCTGGCGTGAGTTCAAGCTGGCGTTCTGGGCGTTGGCGATGCCCATCTTTTTGATCGTGGGCATCCGCACAGGCGTTTTCAACGTGACCGAGTCATCGGCGGTAGCGGTGGTGTATGCGCTGATGGTGGGTCTTTTCATTCACCGCGAACTGAATTGGCGCAAGATTTGGCTGGCACTGGTGAGCTCGGCACGCGGCACGGCGGTGATCATGATCATTTTGGGCGGAGCGCAGGTGGTGTCGTGGTTTTTGGCTTACGAGCAAGCACCCCAGCGCATTGCCGAGTGGATGCTCGGCTCCATCGGCAGCCCCATCGTGTTCCTGTTGCTGGTCAACCTGCTGCTGCTGTTGGTGGGCACCTTCATGGAA
Organism: Limnohabitans sp. 2KL-51; assembly: GCF_003063645.1. GTDB lineage: Bacteria > Pseudomonadota > Gammaproteobacteria > Burkholderiales > Burkholderiaceae_C > Limnohabitans_A. The sequence goes on along the minus strand of NZ_NESJ01000022.1, from coordinate 23,108 downwards.
AATGGCCCGTCTTTGGTGCTGCTGTGCCCGGTGCTGTACCCGGTGGCCGCCAAGTTCGGCATTGACCCTTACCATTTCTCAATGATCGTCGGCATCAATTTGCTGATCGGTTTGATCACGCCGCCGGTAGCGATCAGCCTGTCCATTGGCGCACTCATTGCAGGGGCGCGTTCGGATGAGGTCAATCGGGAAGTTTTGCCATTTCTGGCGGCCGCCATTGGGGTGGTGATGCTGATTACCTTTGTGCCTGCCGTGTCCTTGTGGTTGCCTGGGCTGATTGGTGGGCGCTGATCGGTATTCACTTTCCCGAATTTTCAAGGAGTACAAGACATGACTCGTCGTTTTGATGGCCGTGTGGCTGTGGTGTGCGGTGCTGGCTCTGTCGGACCTGGTTGGGGCAATGGCAAAGCGGCGGCGGTGCAATATGCGCGAGACGGGGCGACGATAGCAGCCATCGACATCGATCTGGCGGCAGCGCAGGCCACGGTGGACCTGATCGTCGCTGAAGGTGGCACAGCGGTGGCCTGGCGCTGCGATGTGACCCAACGCGACCAGGTGAACGCGGTCATGGCCGAGATCGTGGCGCATTTTGGACGCATTGATGTGTTGCACAACAACGTGGGCCTGCCTGCCATGGGCACCATGGAAACACTCAGCGAGGGGGAGTGGGACCACGCGATGGATGTGAACCTCAAGAGTGTCTTCCTCACTTGCCAGGCGGTGTTGCCCGTCATGGTGCGGCAGGGCAAGGGCGCGATTGTCAACATTTCATCGCTGGCCGCCATCCGTTACACCGGCTACCCTTATCCGGCTTATTACGCCAGCAAGGCGGCGGTGAACCACCTGACCGCGTCGATGGCACTCGAATACGCGCGCAAGGGTATTCGGGTCAACGCCATCATGCCCGGCATGATGGACACGCCCCACATTTACAAAGCCATTGCAGGCCAGTACGCCTCGCACGAAGAGATGGTGGAAAAGCGCAATGCGTTGTGCCCCACCGGCCGCATGGGCACGGGCTGGGACATTGCCATGGCAGCGGCTTTTTTGGCGTCTGACGAAGCCCAGTACATCACCGGCCAATGCCTGGCCGTGGACGGCGGGTTCTCGATCCGGGCTTGAATGGGCTTGGGGTAAATCCAGCAGGCCAAGTGGTTACATCAACTTGCGTCTGATCACTCAGCCCAAACCCAGCGGCAGCGCCGTTTTGTAGCGCACTTGTTTGAGCGCAAAGCTGGAGCGGATTTTCTCGACACCGGGAATGGGTGAGAGCTGTTCCAAAATGAAGCGCTCGAGCGCGGCCATGTCGCGCACCGCCACGCGCAGCAGGTAGTCGCTGTCGCCGGTCATCAAATAGCACTCCATCACTTCGTCGTGCCGCGCGATGTGCGCCTCAAAGTCGGCCAAGGTGGCTTTGCTTTGGGTCTTGAGGCTGATCGAGATGAACACCGTCAGGCCCAGCCCCAACGCCGCCGCACTGGCCAGCGCCACATAGCGCTGAATCACGCCGTTGCTCTCCAAAGCCTTGACACGCGCCAGGCAGGGCGAGGGCGACAGGCCAATGCGCTTGGCCAAGGTCACGTTGGACAGTGCGCCGTCGCGCTGCAACTCGTTCAGTATCTTCAAATCCACGTTGTCCAGAACCATGTGCTGAACCTTTCATATTTTCAGCATATTGTGCTTTAAATGCAGGTCTGAGGGGTGCAAATACGCAGCATATGCGCCGCCTCCTTCTGTAAAGTGAAGGGCATGAACGCACCTTTCGAACCTTTGCTCCGCACCCTGATGAACACTGGCGACATCGACCCCGAAGAGACCGCCGAATGGCGCGAGGCTTTGCTGTCGCTGATCGGCTCGCAAGGCCCAGAGCGGGCCCGCCAGATTCTGGACGAGCTGGCCATCGTGGCGCGGCAGCAGCGCACAGGCTGGCAGCCCGAGCTGAACACGCCTTACATGAACACCATCGCCGTCGACGAGCAGCCGGTGTTTCCAGGCGACTTGGCCACCGAAGAGCGGCTGGTGGCCATCATGCGTTGGAACGCGCTGGCCATGGTGGTGCGCGCCAACCAGGCCTATGGCGAGTTGGGCGGGCACATCGCCAGTTACGCCAGCGTGGCCGATTTGTTCGAGACCGGGTTTCACCATTTTTTTCATGCGCGCACCGAGCAACACAAGGGTGACTTGGTGTTCTTCCAGCCGCACAGCGCACCCGGGGTGTATGCCCGCGCTTTTCTGGAAGGCCGCTTGAGCGAGGCGGACCTGATGCATTACCGCCAGGAGATCACTGCGCCCGACAGCGGCGCACGCGGTTTGTCGAGCTACCCGCACCCGTGGCTGATGCCCGACTTCTGGCAGTTCCCCACGGGCTCCATGGGCTTGGGGCCGATCAGCTCGATCTACCATGCCCGCTTCATGCGCTACCTGACGCACCGCCAGTTGCAGGACTGCAGTGCCCGCAAGGTGTGGGGCGTGTTTGGCGACGGCGAGATGGACGAGCCCGAGAGCATGAGCGCCCTGACCTTGGCCGCGCGAGAAAAACTCGACAACCTGGTGTGGGTGGTCAACTGCAATTTGCAGCGCCTGGACGGTCCGGTGCGCGGCAACAGCCGCATCATCGACGAGCTGGAAAAGCTGTTTGCGGGTGCAGGCTGGAACGTGATCAAGCTGGTCTGGGGCAGCGACTGGGATGGCCTGCTGGCGCGCGACACCTCAGGCGCTTTGCTGCGCGCTTTTGCAAACACGGTGGACGGGCAAATGCAGACCTTTGCGGCCAAGGACGGGCGCTACAACCGCGACAACTTCTTTGGCCAAAACGAAGAGCTGGCGCGGCTGGCGCAGGGCATGACCGACGAGCAGATCGACCGGCTCAAGCGCGGTGGTCACGACATCGTGAAAATCCACGCGGCGTATGCCTCAGCGGCCGCGCACCGTGGCCAGCCCACGGTGATCCTGGCGCACACCAAAAAAGGCTTTGGCATGGGCAGCGCGGGCCAGGGCAAGATGACCACGCACAGCCAAAAGAAGTTCGACGAGCAAGACCTGATCGACTACCGCAACCGCTTTGACCTGCCGCTGAGCGACGAGCAAGCCAAGGGCTTGGCCTTTTACAAACCCGCCGACGACAGCGCCGAGATGCGTTACCTGCGCGAGCACCGCACCCGCTTGGGCGGCAGCTTGCCCAAGCGCGAGACGACTTGCGACCGCTTGCCTGTGCCCGCACTCGGCAGCTACGGGCAGTTTGCGCTGCAGGCCGACGGCAAAGAGATGAGCACCACCATGGCCTATGTGCGCATGCTGGGCAACCTGCTCAAAGACCCGCAACTCGGCCCGCGCATCGTGCCCATCGTGGCCGACGAGGCGCGCACTTTCGGCATGGCCAACCTGTTCAAGCAGGTGGGCATTTACAGCAGCGTGGGCCAGCGCTACGCGCCCGAAGACATCGGCTCGGTGCTGAGTTACCGCGAAGCCACCGATGGCCAGATTCTCGAAGAAGGCATCAGCGAAGCGGGCGCGATCGCCAGCTGGACGGCAGCGGCCACCAGCTACAGCGTGCACGGCCTGGCCATGCTGCCCTTCTACATTTATTACTCGATGTTCGGCTTTCAGCGCGTGGGCGACGCCATTTGGGCCGCAGCTGACCAGCGGGCGCGGGGCTTTTTGTTGGGTGCGACATCGGGCCGCACCACCTTGGGCGGCGAGGGCTTGCAGCACCAGGACGGCAGCAGCCATTTGGTGGCGGCCACCATCCCCAACTGCAAGGCCTACGACCCGGCCTTTGCGGGCGAGCTGGCGGTGATTCTGGACGCGGGCATGCGCGAGATGGTCGAGCAGCAAGCCGACGTGTTTTATTACGTGACCTTGATGAACGAAAACTACGCCCAGCCCGACTTGCCTGCGGGTGTGGAGGCCGATGTGCTGCGCGGAGGCTACCGATTTGGCGTGTACGGCCCCAGCGATGCGGCCCAGCGCGTGACCTTGCTGGGCTCCGGCGCGATCCTGACCGAAGTGGTCAAAGCCGCGCAGCTACTGGCCGCGCAAGGCGTGGGGGTGGAGGTGCTGAGCATCACCAGTTGGAGCGAGTTGGCGCGCGACGGCATGGCGCTTGAGCGTCTGGCAGATGCGGTTCCAGCGGCGGGTGCTGGCGTTGGACATTTGGCAAGTCTGTTGTCGGCCACCCAAGGCCCCATCATCGCCGCCACCGACTACGTGCGCGCCGTACCCGAGTGCGTGCGCGCCTCCGTGCCCGAGGGTCGCCGCTACCGCACGCTGGGCACCGACGGCTTCGGCCGCAGCGACACGCGGGCTGCGCTGCGCCGCTTCTTTGCGGTGGACGCGCAGAGCATTGCGCAAGCGGCGCTGCGGGCTTTGGCCGCTTGACTCGACATTGAGCGTGGTGCGCTGAGACCCCTATTGATCCGGATTCTTGAAGCCTTGAACAACAGGCAAGGGATCATTTTTTGTAGGAGCCCACCCCTGTGGGCGATGGACTTTTTTGTGGGAGCCCACCCCTGTGGGCGATGGGTGTGGAACACGCCCTGCAAACCATCGCCCACAGGGTGGGCTCTTACAAAGACAACAATATCGGCATGCTCGGCACCCAAAAGGGCCATATAAACTTCATCGGGCCGGATGAATAGGTCTTTGTCTTTGTTGACGCGTTTTGTCAGTCATGGCACCCTTGTTATCAAGACGCCTTGGCCAGGCGATCCACGCGTTAACATCCAGAACGCCAAAGGCAAGGCAAAGCCTTATCAAGTCAGACAAGTGCTTCAAGCGATCGAAAAATTAGGCAACTCATCATGAACATTCAACACTACACCTACCGCGTGACATGGTCGCCAGAAGATGGCGAGCATGTGGGCTTGTGCACCGAGTTTGCTTCTCTGAGCTGGTTGGCAAAAACGCCCGAAGCTGCGCTCAAAGGCATTCAAAAGTTGGTGGGCGATGTCGTTGCCGACATGCTGTCGAATGGCGAGCCCGTCCCGGTGGCGCTGGCCGACAAAAGCTACAGCGGTGAGTTCCGTGTCCGCATTGCGCCGCTTGTTCACCGCAATCTGGCACTGTTGGCTGCCGAACAGGGCGTCAGCCTGAACCGCCTTGCCAGCGCAAAGTTGGCGGCCTGAACAAGCCAGTGTCTACCCGACATGAAGTTCGGGTAAAGCTAGCCCACCCTTAATCCGTTGTCCCTACATTCTCCCCCGGAGTTGCCCCATGCTCGACCCGCAAGCCCAAGCCCTGATGACTCTCCTGAGCGAAAAGGGCATTCCTCCGGTTTACACGCAAACGCCGGTCGAAGCCCGCGCTTCTTACCGGGCGCGGCGAACATTTACCCAGCCCGATGCGCCCGAGGTGGGGCGTGTGCAAGACTTGCAGTTCCACCATTCGGGCGTGGACATTGCTGTGCGGGTGTACCACCCGATTGCGGCCACCCAGGCCATGCCCGCCTTGGTTTACCTGCATGGCGGCGGCTGGACCATTGGCGATCTGGACACGCACGATGTGCTGTGCCGCTCGCTGTGCCAGCAAGCCGGTGGCGTGGTGGTCGCGGTGGATTACCGCATGGGGCCAGAGCACAAGTTTCCGGCCGCCTACGACGATGCGGTGGCTGCGTGGCAGTGGGTGGCCTCGCAAGCGGCCACTTTGGGCATTGACCCTGCACGCCTCGCCATCGGCGGCGACAGCGCGGGGGGCAACTTGGCCGCTGCGGCTTGCCTGGGGTTGCGTGATCTGGGCCTCAAACCGGTCATGCAGTTGTTGATTTACCCCAGCACCCTGATGGCCCCCGACACCGCTTCGTACCAAGCCAACGGCCAAGGCTACATGCTCACGCGTGAGTCGATGGCCTGGTATTCGGGCAACTACCTGCGCGGGCCACAAGACGCTCAGGACTGGCGCGCCTCCCCGCAGTTGGCCACAAGCCATGCCCACTTGCCACCCGCCTTTGTGTTGACGGCAGGGTTTGATCCTTTGCGCGACGAGGGCCTCATGTACGCCGACGCCTTGAGCCGGGCAGGTGTTTCATCGCAGTACATCTGCTTTGAGCGGCAGATCCACGGCTTCATCACCATGGGCCGAGTGCTGCAAGAGGCCAACACGGCGGTGGCCTTATGCGCCCACGCGCTGCGCACCGCTTGGAAGCAGGGCTAATCAGACCTGATCAGCCTTGCACCACGGCCATATAAGCCTGGCGTGTTTCGGGGCTGACGGCGTCCAGCGCTTGCTCGTAGCGGGTTTGGTGCTGGGTCACCATGCGGGCCGAGGCGATGGTCTTGGAGCGGCAAAACCAGTGGCAGCTGTGCTGCATCAAAAACATCTCGCCCATCATGCGAAACGAGCGCTCTTTGGTGGACAGGCCTTGCAGGTTGTGCACCGCCCGCTCAATGCCTTGGGCGTGTACTTCCAGCATGCGGCGCATGTCAAACGTGAATTTGGGCGAGAGTTGGTCGATGTAGGGCAGCGCCACTTTGAAGCCACGTGACGTGGGCGCGGGCAGTTTGGCAAACTCGCGCGCCAGGTTTTGGAACTCGTGGGCCATCTGTTGCTCGGCTTGTTCTTGCAGTTGCATGATCTGTTGCTGCCGCGCCAAGTCAGACTCGCCCAGCGCCCGCATGTAAGCACCGGTGAGTTGGGCCATGTTTTTTTCGATCTGAAAAGGGCGCAATTGCTCGGCCAGCAAGGCGGTACGTTTGCGTTGGCCCTGGAGGTTGAGCCAGTGGATGCCCATGGCCAAAATGAAGAACAGGCTGATGAATTCCATACATACAAGGTGAAGGGGCCGAATTGGCCGAATCGCCAAGTGTAGTGAGCCCGGCGCAGAGGTCGCTCAAAAACCTTGCCTCGCCCATGGCACCCCCATGGGCGCGACGCATCAGCGAAGCTGCGCACCCCCCCGATTTGGAGAGCGGACTCTAAAGTGCGGGTTTTCCCTTGCCATAGGTGGTTCATGCTGTTCCAATTGCTGCATTGCAACAAAACTTCCCAAAGGAAAAAACCATGAACTTCAATGCTGAGCAATTCACCGCTACCCAACAAGCCAACCTGACCGCAGCCTCTGGCCTGTCGCAATCGGCTTTCGCCAGTTTCGAGCGCCTGGTCGAGCTGAACATGGCCGCTGGCAAAGCCGCTGTGGGCGAGTCTTTCGCCAACATGCAAGCCCTGATGGCCGCCAAGTCGCCTCAAGACCTGATGGCTGTGCAAGCCGCTCTGGTGCAGCCTGCGTTCGAAAAGTCGGTCTCTTACGGCCGTCACATCGCTGACATCGTCAACAGCACCGGTGCCCAGTTGAGCAAGGCCGTCGAAAGCAAAATGGCCGAGTCCGAGCAAGCCGTCAAAAGCCTGGTTGAAACCAGCCTGAAGAACGCCCCCGCCGGTTCTGAGGCCGCCGTGGCCGTGATCAAGACCGCCTACGAAGCCAGCCAAACCGCTGCCGAGACCCTGAAAAAAGTGGCCAAGCAAGCCGCTGACAGCGCCGAAGCCAGCGTGAAGGCCGCCACCGCCCAAGCCGAAGCTTCGGTCAAGGCCGCCATGGGCAAGGCCAAAGCCAAGGCTTGAGCTTTGACTTCATGAGCCGGCCCTGAACACAGGGGCGGTTACTTACAATCGGGGTGTCTTCGGACACCCTTTTTGTTTTGGATTGCCCACATGTCACCAGTTCTCACGCCAGCTTCTGTTCCCGTTTTGCAAATAGAGAGCGGTGTGGCCACCATCACCCTGAACCGCCCGGCCCAGCGCAACCGACTGGAAAATGCCGACCTCACGGCTTTGTTGGCGCACTTTGACGCTGTGAACCTCGACCCCGAGGTGCGCGTGATGGTGCTGACGGCCAACACGGCAGGGCAGCCCCGGCCTGTGTTTTGCGCTGGCTTCGACATCGGCGGCTTTGACGAGTCCGGTCATGGTGCGCCCCTTTTTGAAGAAATTCCCGATGCCCTGGCTGCCATGCGTCCCGTGACCATTTGCGGGTTGAACGGCAGCGTGTACGGCGGCGCGACCGATGTGGTGTTGGCTTGCGACCTGCGCATCGGCTTGCAGGGCATCGAGTGGCGCATGCCTGCCACCGCGTTGGGTTTGCACTATTACCCCAGCGGCTTGCAGCGTTATGTCAGCCGTTTCGGTCTGGCCGCCACCAAAAGGGCTTTTTTGACGGCGCGTCCTTTTACCGACCGGCAACTCGATGCCCTGGGCCTGTTCGAGGCCCTGGTCAGCGCTGACGACTGGGCAGCCACCCAGCAGGCCTTGGTGCGCGACCTTTTGGCGCTGGCCCCCCTGGCCTTGCAAGACACCAAGCAATCGATTCGCGAAATTGAGGCTGGACTGGGGGACGTGAACCGCATGCGCGAGCGCGCACAGCGCGCCAGCCAAAGTGCAGACTTTGCCGAAGGCCGGGCGGCCTTTGCCCAGCGCCGCACGCCGGTCTTTACTGGCCGCTGATCGGCTGCCTCATCTGCGCCGAACGTTCACCGGGCCTGCGCCCGTGCCCGTGCCGCCCTTTCACGCCTGTGCGCCGCGCTATCAAGTTGGGCGCTTTGCGACCGATACAGTCTGTGGAATGTCTTTTTTCTGTGGACGGGTGTGCGATGAGAACAAGTGTTGGCTGGGCTGGGTTGCTGTGGCTGTGCGCTGCGCCTTGGGCATGGGCGGGCCAGTACGTACTGCAGGCCGGACAGACCCAGACCGTTCCAGTGGCTGCGCGGGTGGTCAATGGCGAGACCCGCTGCAATTTGCGCATCAGCGTGCCCGGTCAGGCCGATGTGGAGCGTGTGGTGCAGGCCCCGTTTTTTGACACGGCCATGGCCATCACACCGCTGAATGAAGAGTCTGTCACGGTGCGTTGGCAAGGCCAGTCCCGTCGCATCAATGACCAGGTGGTCAATGGCTGCCCCACGCAAGGCGAAACCCGCTTCAAGGTGGTCAGCAGCAACGCTTTGACCCGCGCCGTGTGGGCCGGCATGCAGGCGCAATTGACGCCTGCCAAGGCCGAATGCGTGCGTACCGCGTTCGAGTTGGACCGGGTGCGGCCCGAGTGGTTTGACTTCAATGATCCGCAGCCCAGCGTTGAGGACGCCAGAATTGACCGGGCTTTTGTCCAATGCGAGGCTTTTTTGGCTCGACCCAAAGCCTGGGGCACGCAAAGCCCGCAAAGCCATGCCTGCACCGTGGCGGGCGTCAAAACCCGTTGTGAAGGCTTTTTCTCGGCCAGCGTGAACGGCAAGGTTCAGACGATTTCGCGCGAAGCGGCCATTCAAATGCAATTGCAAAATTTGCCTTGGAGCTCCGGGGTGCGTGAGATCGCATCGGTCAGGACCTCGCGCATCCAGCAGGAAAAAGACCGTGTGGCCCGCGAGGCCGCTGAAGAGGCGGCCAAACTGCAGGCCATCAAAGACGCCCAGCTGAAGGCCGAGCAAAAAGCTCAAGAGGCCAAGGCGGCCGAGCAGCTTGCGCTGCAAGACAAGATCGCGGCCTTGAAGGTGCAAATTGCCGAAGAAAAAGCGCTGGCCGCGCAAGAGAAAAATTGGGTCTTCAGGCAGATCGACAAGATCAAAGGTGTGCCTGCACCCGAAGCCAAGCCGCAGGAAACGCCCAAACCTGCCACTCCGGCAGCACCTGTGGCACCGGCAGCCGTGCCTGCAGCACCTGCAGCACCTGCAGCAGTGGCACCTGCTGCTGCACCACCAGCCCAGGCGACACCAACGGTGCCGCTGGCACCGCCGTCGGCGGCACCAGCCACTGCGCCCGCTCCGGCTGCCAACCCGGCAGCCAGGTACTTGCCACCCCTGCCGCCGACCTGAAGTGGCGAGGGGGTCTGTGCTGGTAACGCAAGCGACCTGCGAGGATGCTCATTGCCCTTAAGATGATCGGGTGATTCACCCCTTCAAAAGAGCAGCGGTATGAAACCGCGCAAGCCTTGGTCCCCATCCCGCCATTGGTCGCTTGCGCAGCACCGCAGCAGGCGGACCTTTGAAGCCTGGCCAGCGGCCGTTCGTGGCATGGTCTGGATGGTGGTGGCTGGACTGCTGTTTTCTTTCCTCAACACCATCGCCCGTGAGCTGACGCTGCAGCTGGACGTCTACCAATCGCAGTTCTTGCGTTACTTGTTTGGCTTGTTGTTCATGTTGCCTTGGGTTTGGCGTGATGGCTGGCGGGCTTATATGCCGGTGAACATAGTGGGCCAGTTCTGGCGCGGCGGGGTGCACACGCTGGGGCTGGTGTTGTGGTTCACGGCCTTGCCCAAGATTCCGCTGGCCGACATTACCGCGATTGGCTTTACCGGTCCGATTTTCATCATGATCGGCGCGGCCTGGTTTTTGGGCGAGCCGATGCGCCGGGACCGCTGGATCGCCGCCATCATCGGTTTTGCAGGTGTGCTGGTGGTGGTCTTGCCCAAGATGTCGGGTGAGGGCGGCTGGTTCAACCTGGTCATGCTGGCCTCGTCGCCGGTGTTTGCGGCGTCCTTCCTCATCACCAAAGCCCTGACCCGCTACGAAAAAGCGGGCGTGATTGTGCTGTGGCAAGCCCTGACGGTTTCTGTTTTGAGCTTGCCGATGGCGCTGCCCAACTGGCAAGCGCCCACCCTGATGCAGTGGATCGGCTTTGCCGCCACGGGCGTGTTGGGCACTCTGGCCCACTATTGCCTGACACGGGCCTTCGCGCTGGCCGACATTTCGGCCACCCAGTCGTTGCGCTTTCTGGATCTGGTCTGGGCCTCGATCCTGGGTTGGCTGGTGTTTGGCGATGTACCCAGCCAGTGGACTTGGGCCGGGGCCCTGGTCATCCTGGGTGCCACCGTCTGGATTGCCCGCAGAGAAGGCCGGAGAAAAGTCGTTGTGCCCGATTGACGGGGTATATTGCCCTGCTCAACAGGGAGAACTGTGTGATCGACATCGAGCCATTGCGCTTTGCCTGGACCCGGGGCGGGCCTGACACACTGCTGCTGGGCCGCCTGCAGGTGGACCGTGGTCAAACCGTTTTTTTGCACGGCCCCAGCGGCTGCGGCAAAAGCACTTTGCTCGGTTTGCTGGCGGGGGTGTTGTCACCCCGCCAAGGGCGTGTTTCTTTGCTGGGGCAAGACTGGGCCGCGTTGAAGGCCGGTCAGCGAGACGCTTTTCGGGCCGACCATGTGGGCGTGATTTTTCAGCAATTCAATTTGCTGCCTTATCTGAGCGTGCTGGACAACGTGACCTTGCCTTGCCGCTTTTCGGCCTTGCGCCGTCAGCGTTGCCAAGCCGTCGGTGGCCCCGAGGCCACGGCCCAAAGCTGGTTGCAGCGCATGGGCTTGTCCGAGGCGCTGTGGAGCCGCCGCGCCGACGCCTTGTCGGTGGGCCAGCAGCAACGCGTGGCCGCTGCGCGTGCCCTGATGGGTCAGCCCGAATTGATCCTGGCCGATGAGCCCACCTCGGCCCTTGACGCGGCTTTGCGTCAGGGCTTCATGGATTTGCTGCTGCAGGCCGCACGCGACGCGGGCAGCACCTTGGTGTGCGTGAGCCACGACGAGCAGCAAGCCGTGCGCTTTGATGTGCAATGGTCTTTGCCCGCCTTGCAGCAAGCGGGGGTGAGCGCATGAACAGCCTTTGGAGCATGGCCCGCAGCAGCGCCTGGAACCGGCGCAGCACCTTGGTGTGGGTGGTGGTGTCGCTGGCGCTGGCCACCGCCTTGTTGTGGACGCTGGAGCGTTTGCGTCACGACATCCGCCACAGTTTTTCGCAATCGGTCAGCGGGGTCGATTTGATTGTGGGTGCGCGCAGCAGCCCGGTGCAGCTGATGCTGTTTTCGGTGTTCCACATCGGCAGCGTGCCGCAAAGCATGTCCATGGACAGCGTGCACAAGCTGGCGCAGCACCGCTCGGTGTCTTGGGTGGTGCCTCTGAGTCTGGGGGACTCGCACCGGGGCTTTCCGGTGCTGGGCACCACGCCCGCGTTTTTTCAGCACTTTGCTTATGGCGACAAACAGCCGCTGGTCTTGCAGCAAGGCGCGGCGTTTGCCGATACGCTGGATGGTTTGTACGAGGCGGTGATCGGGGCCGAAGTGGCGCGCAAGATGGGTTATGGCTTGGGCCAAAGCATCACGCTGGGCCATGGGCTGCACGACCATGACCATGACCACAAAGGCGAGCAAGCCGATGAGCACGCCGACAAGCCCTTCAAGGTGGTCGGCATTCTGGCCCCCACGGGCACCCCGGTGGACCGTTCGGTGCAGGTGAGCCTCAAGGCCCTCGAAGCCATCCACCTCGACTGGGTCGCAGGTACGCCTATGCCGGGCGGACACATCCCGGCCGACCAGGCGCGCAAATTCAACCTGGAGCCCGAAGAAGTCACGGCTGCCCTGGTGGGCCTGAAAAGCCGGGCGGCGGTGTTCAATGTGCAGCGCTTTGTGAATTTTTACGAAGAAGAAGCGCTGATGGGCGTCATGCCTGGCGTGGCGCTGGGTGAGCTGTGGTCGGTGCTGGGGTTGGGCGAAAACGCCTTGCTGGCTGTGTCAGCCTTGGTGGCTTTGGTGAGTGTGGTCTCGCTGGTGGCGGTGGTGTTGGCGGGCCTGAACGAGCGCCGCCGCGAACTGGCCGTGCTGCGTGCCGTGGGGGCCGCGCCGCGCCATGTGCTGGGCTTGCTCACGCTCGAAGGGCTGTGGGTCACCTGCGCCGGGGTGGTGTTGGGAGTGCTGCTCGCCCACGCGGGCATGGCCTTGGCCACACCCTGGCTGCAGCAGTCGCTGGGCATCCGTTTGCAACTGGCCGCGCCTTTGCCCACGCAGCTGGCTTTGGCAGGCGCGGTCTTGCTGGCCGGATTGCTGGCCAGTCTGGGTCCCGCCTGGCGGGCTTACCGCTTGTCCTTGGCCGATGGTTTGTCGCCTCGCGTGTGAGGTGTGGGCTGGTAGTCCAAGTGCTTCCTGCAAAATATAGAACCGGTCCGATGAAGTTTGAATGGCCCGTGTTGGTGCCCAGCATGCCGATATGGTTGTCTTTGTAGGAGCCCACCCTGTGGGCGAAGGTTTTCGGGGCGTGTTCGACGCCCATCGCCCACAGGGGTGGGCTCCTGCAAAAAAGCGAGCCCTTGCATGTTGTTCAAAACTCCAAGGGACCAGATCAATAGGTTAAAACGACAACGAGAATGGAAGGTTAGGGATGAAACAAGTCACAAGGTGTTGGTCGACCTCGGGTCTGTTATTGGCCGTACTGTGGGCCTCGGCTGCGCAGGCGCAAAGCGTTCGCGAGACCGTGCGAGACACCGTGCCCCAAGTCCAGCCAGCCTTGTCGGCCGAAGCCCCGCCGCCCGGTTCCAGCGTGTCGGGTGCCACACGCACCATTGGCTGGGAGCAACTGATTCCAGCGGGCTGGGACCCCTACAAAGACCTCAAGGCGCTCAACCTCGACAGTTTGAAAGACAACGACCCCAAGGCCGACGAGGCGCTGAAAAAAATGCGCCAAATGTGGGACAACGCGCCCATCAACCCCCTGATCCTCGGTCAGGGCGTGCGCCTGCCGGGCTATGTGGTGCCGCTGGAAGACCTGGCTGCTGGCATCAAAGAGTTTTTGCTGGTGCCTTACTTCGGCGCTTGCGTGCATTCGCCCCCGCCCCCCGCCAACCAGATCGTGCACGTGCTCTTGGACAAACCTGTTAAAAACCTGCGCCTCATGGACGTGGTCTGGGTGTCCGGCCCCTTGAGTGCCACCAAGACCGACTCGCACATGGGCGTGGCCAGTTACCGCATCGACGGCAAGGCGGTCACGCCTTACCAGGTCAAAAAGCGCTGATCACTCCGGATTGGAGACCCCCGAGGCCACATGCCCTGAGGGAACATGACGCGCCGCCGATTCGATATGGCCAGTTTGGTCATCAAAGAAAAAGTCGGGCTCAAATTCGCGCAGAAATTCGCCCTTGGGCAAGCCCCCCAAGAACATGGCTTCATCGACTTCGATGTTCCAGTCCATCAGGGTTCGGATGGCGCGTTCGTGCGCCGGGGCGCTGCGGGCCGTGACCAGTGCAGTGCGGATACGCATGGCCGGTGTGCCTGCTTGCTGTAACTGCTGCAGCGCTTGCAGCAGGGGTTTGAAAGGCCCGGCCAGCAGGGGTTGCCCGGCCCTGTCGCTTTCGTGCTTTTGAAATGCCGACAGGCCTTGTGCTTGAAACACGCGTTCGGCTTCGTCCGAAAACAGCACGGCGTCGCCGTCAAAAGCGATGCGTACCTCGTGCGGGTGCGCCTCTGACGCCAGCGCCGAGTGCGGGTAGACCTGGGCTGCAGGCACACCGGCATCGAGCGCAGCACGCACATCCGACAAATGGGTCGACAAAAACAGGTTGGCATTGAGCGGCCGCAGGTAGCGCCATGGCGGCTGCCCGCGTGTGAAGCTGCCCCGCTGGATGGGCAGGCCGTAGTGCTGCGCCGAGCGAAACACCCGCATGCCCGAGACCGGGTCGTTGCGCGAGAGGATGACGACTTCGACGCGTTGTGCATCTGCGTCGTTGAAAGCCAGCAACTTGCGCACCAAAGAAAAGGCCACGCCGGGTTTGGCCGGCGCTTCCAGGCGCTCGAGCTGCAGCTTCATGTAAGCGCGGTCGTCGCCTTGTTCGAACACCTGGTTTTCTTCTTCGAAGTCGAACAAGGCGCGAGACGAAATCGCCACCACCAACTGGCCTTCAAGTGAAGCGGGCATCGAGGGCTCCTTTGGACAATGTGAGGGTCATGGGCATGCGGCTCACTTGATGAACTGGTTCAGCTGCATGATGGGCATCAACACGGCCAACACAATCAGCATGACCATGCCGCCCATGGCCACGATGAGCAGGGGCTCCAGCACGGTGGCCAAGGCCATGGCGCGGCGCTGTACCTCCCCCGACATTTGCTGCGCCGCGCGTTGCAGCATCACCGGCAATTGGCCGGTTTGTTCGCCCAGCCGCGCAAACATAGACAGCAGGCCCGGAAAGCGGGCGTTTTGCGCCAGCGCGGTGCCCAGCGGCGCGCCTTCGCGCACGCGCACCAGGGCTTCGAGGGCGTCGGCCCGCAGGGCTTGGTTGGACAAGGTGTCGGCCGCCGCCTGCAGCGCTTTGAGGATGGGCACGCCAGCGGCCGTGAGCATGGCCAATGTGGAGGCAAAGCGGGCGCTGTTGTAGCCGCGCGCCAATCGGCCAATCAGGGGCAGGCGCAGCCAAGCCGCGTCAAAGCGCAGGCGCAGCGCCTCTTGGCGCATGGCCACCCGAAAAGCCAGCACTCCGCCCGCCAACAACAACAGCATGAACCAGCCCCAGTTGCGCACAAAGTCGCTGATGGCCAGCATGGCCACGGTCAGGCCCGGCAATTGCCGTTTGGTGCCCGCAAACACTCCGGCCACTTGGGGCACCACCGAGGTGACCAGAAAAATCACAATGGCCAGCGCCACGAGGCTGACGATGGCCGGGTACAGCGAGGCCGACAGCAGTTTGGCGCGCAACACTTGTTGGTCTTCCAGGTCATTGGCCAGCTGGTTGAGCACGTCCGACAAGTGGCCGCTTTGTTCGCCTGCCGCGATCACGGCGCGGTCGATGGCCGGAAACTCTTGTGGAAATTGCGCCAGCGCCCGACCCAGCGTGCTGCCCGAGTTGATGTCGGCGCGGATGGCGGCCAGCAGGTGGCGCTGCTTGTCGTCCTCGACCTCTTCGCTCAAAGCGGCCAAGGCGCGTTCGACCGGCAAGCCGCTGCCCACCAGACCGGCGAGCTGACGAGTCCACACGGCGCGTTCGCTGGTGCTGAAGGCGCGACCTCCGCCAATGGGGCGCTGCCACCAGGGCAGGGCGCTGGCCGCTTCGTTGGCCGAGCCCGAGGCGATGGCCTCCACCAGCAGGGGCACGAGCTGCTGCGTGCGCAACTGGGTGCGGGCGGTTTTCAGGCTGTCGGCTTCGAGCGTGCCTTTGCGCAGGGCACCATCGGCTTGCAGGGCTTCAAAACGGTAGGCGGGCATATTTGAGGTGTCAGCGGCTGAAATAAAGGACGCCGACCTGGCCACTCCAGCTCAAGGCGCTGGGGCTGACGGCATTGACTTGGCCCAAATGGCGCGAGCTGCCCACCGAGCCAAACCAGGCCCATTGCGGCGTGAAGGCATAACGGTAACTCATGCCCAGACCCACCGAGCCCAAGCCAGAGTGCCAGCCCCCAGGTGGAGGGGGTAGCAGGCGCAGCTGAGTAGCCCAGTGGTCGGCTGTGGCCCATTCGACGCCGCCGCTCAGGCTAAGCGCGCTGCGCTCGCTCAGCGGCAGGCCATAAGACGCGCCCACCGACAAGGTGGTGCCGTCGCCACGGTCCATCAGGTCTTGCGTCACGTCGGTGCCCACCGACCAGCGTTTGTTGAGTTGGTAGTTCGCGCTCACACGGGCACGCAAGGTGTTCTTGCCCGAAGAAAAACCGTCAAAGCTGCTGTTGTCCTGCAGGTTCTGGACGCGCAGGGAAAGCGCCACTTTCAGGCGTTCATCGTCGCGCAGCTGGTAGGCCAGATTTGACTCTTTGCGGTAACCGCTGAAGGTCAACCATTCGTCGCCCGTCGCATGGCCTAAACGCCACCGCCCATAGCGCACACCGAGTACCGGACGCAGCGCCAGATCGGTGTGGCCATTGGCCAATTCGCGGGTTTTGAGTTTCAGGCCCAGGGCGTAGCGCCAGCGCTTGGCGGTCACATCTTTGGGGGTGGCTTCTGGCGGCTGGGGGTCGGCTGCTGTTTGGGGTTGATCTACCGAGGACGGGCCCTTGGTGTCAGTCGCTTGCGCCTGGGCCACGTTGATGTTGAAAGCGGCCCACACCAGCCAAGCCCAAACGCCCATCGCCCACAGGGGTGGGCTCCTACGGGAGATTGGACCAGTATGGATTGCCCACAGGGGTGGTCTCCTACGAGGGAGTGGTCGTGCACTTTGCAGGAGCGCACCCCTGTGGGCGCTGCCTGGCGCACCACAGCCCTCGGCCACCGCAGGTGCGCGATGCACAGGGGTTGCACTGGGAGAACATGGGTGCAGCATGCGGCATCAGTCCCGCGTGACGCGCAGCAGCTCTTCGGCGCTGGTGATGCCTGCATCCACCAGGCGTTGGCCATCGCTGCGCATCAGCACCATGCCTTGGGCCAGGGCTGTGGTGCGCAGCTCGGCTTCAGCGGCGCGGTGGTGGATTTGGGCGCGGATCTCGTCGGTGGCCACCAGCAGCTCAAAAATGCCGGTGCGCCCGGCATAGCCGGTTAGGCCGCAGACAGCGCAACCCGCACCCTGGCAAGCGTTGCAGCGCTTGCGCACCAGACGCTGGGCCAGTACGCCCAAAAGCGATGAGCTGAGCAAGAACGGCTCGACGCCCATGTCGATCAGACGGTTGACGGCGCTGGCAGCGTCGTTGGTGTGCAGCGTGGCCAGCACCAGGTGGCCGGTGAGCGAGGCCTGTATCGCGATTTGCGCGGTTTCAAAGTCGCGGATCTCGCCGATCATGATCACGTCTGGGTCTTGCCGCAGGATGGCACGCAGTGCCTTGGCAAACGTCAGGTCGATCTTGGCATTCACCTGCGTTTGGCCCACTCCGGGCAGCTCGTATTCGATGGGGTCTTCCACCGTCATGATGTTGTGGCGCGTGGCGTCCAGGCGCTGCAGCGCCGCATAAAGGCTGGTGGTTTTGCCCGAACCCGTCGGCCCTGTTACCAGCAAAATGCCGTGCGGTTGGTGGATGAGTTGGTCTAACTGTTGCAGCACCGTGCCTTGCATGCCCACGGCCTCCAGGGTCAGGCGCGCTTCACTTTTGTCGAGCAAGCGCAGCACGGCGCGTTCGCCATGCGCACTGGGCAGGGTGGACACGCGCACATCGACCGCGCGTGCGCCCAAGCGCAGGCTGATGCGGCCGTCTTGCGGCAGTCTTTTTTCTGCGATGTCGAGTTCGGCCATGATTTTCAGGCGCGAAATCAATGCGGCATGCAGCGCCCGGTTCGGTTGTACAACTTCGCGCAGGGTGCCGTCTATGCGGAAACGCACACTCGAGTGGCGTTCGTAGGGCTCGATGTGGATGTCGCTGGCCCCGTCGCGTGTGGCCTGGGTGAGCAAAGCGTTGAGCATGCGGATGATGGGCGCGTCGTCGCTGGCTTCGAGCAGGTCTTCTACGGCGGGCAGGTCCTGCATCATGCGCGAGAGGTCGGCTTCGGACTCAACCTCGCTGACCACGGCAGCGGCGGTGGACGCGCCATGCGCCTGACCACCCGAATACGCCTCGTGGATGCGTTGGCTCAGGTCGGCGGCCTTCACGATTTGCATCTGAAGGCTGGGACCTGCAAATTTGCGCGCTACCTCGGACAAAGCCGAACGGTCACTGGCGTCACACCAGCTCAGGGTCAGGCGGTCGCCATCCCCCTCCAGCAGCAGTTTGCTGGTTCGGGCAAAGGCGTAGGGCAAAGGGTGGCGCATGTTAGTCAATCAGGGCTGGCGGGACTGGGTTGCTGCGGGATGGGGTGCAGGGGGAGTCGCACCGCCCGCCCCCATTGACGGCAGCACGGCAGAACCATTGACCGGCAAGGGGCCCGTTGCGGCAGGCTGGAAGCCCTGCTGGTCCAGGCGCATTTGCTCATAACGCCCCATCGACAGGGCTTCTGTGGCTGCACCGTCGCGCACCACCACGGGCCGCAGGAACACCATGAGGTTGGTTTTTTTGCGGCTGCGGGCTTCTGACTTGAACAAATTGCCAAACAAAGGGATGTCGCCCAGGCCGGGTACTTTTTCCTGGCTGGTGCTGGTGTCGTCTTGCAGCAATCCGCCCAGCACGACAATGGAGCCGTCATTCACCAGCACGTTGGTTTCAATGGAGCGCTTGTTGGTGATGAGACCATCTTTGGAGCCAACGGATTTGGCGTCGACGTTGCTGACTTCTTGGTAGACCTGCATCTTGATCGTGCCGTTTTCACTGATCTGCGGTCTGACGCGCAGTGTCAGGCCGACATCTTTGCGCTCAACGGTGGTGAAGGGGTTGGTCGTGCCCACCGCTGCTCCTGCGAAGGAGCCGGTCACAAAGGGCACGTTTTGGCCAATCACGATCTTGGCTTCTTCATTGTCCAGCGTGAGCAAGTTGGGCGTGGACAGCACGTTGGCATCGCCGTTTGACTGTAAAAACCGCGCCAAAGCACCGAGGGCCAAGGCACCGTTGCGTTGTGCACCAACAGCCACGTTCAAGCCTGTCGACGCCGTGTAATTACCCGAAGCGGCTCCTGCAGCCAGGGTCAGCAAGTTGGTACCACCCACTGCAAAATTGGTGCCCAACAATCCCACAAGGCTTCCGTTGGTGCCGGTGCCGCTCATCCACTGCACACCAAACTCGGCGGCCTTGTCGGCGCTGACCTCGGCGATCAGGCTCTCCACAAACACCTGGGCGCGGCGCTGGTCGAGCATGTCGATCACGCTGCGCAGCTGGCGGTATTGCGGCTCGGGCGCGGTGATGATGAGCGCGTTGGTGGCTGGGTCGGCCTGGATCTGGCCGCCGGTGGAAGGCTGGGCCGAGGGGCTGGCGCTGGCCGCCGTCGCACCCGCACCCGCACCCGCACTCGCTGCAGCTGGGTTGGTACCTGGCCCGCTGGTCACCCCACCACTGCGCGCTTCGCCCGCGATGGCAGCGCGCAACGTAGCGGCCAGTTTGGTCGCATCTGCATTTTTCAGATACACCACATGGATGTTGCCGCTGGCCGCGCCCGCGCCGGTGGCGCTGGGCTGGTCGAGTTGGTCGACCAAACTGCGCACCAGCGCCAGACGCGCCGGGTTGGCCGCCCGCACGATGAGTGAGTTGGTGCGCACCTCGGGGATGACGGTGGTTTTAAACGAGTTGTCCGATTGGCCTTGGGCGGCTGGGGCAGCGGCAGCGCCCGATTCGATCAGGCGCTGCACCATGGGGGCCAGGTCACCCGCGATGGCGTGGCGAAGTCGCAGCACCTCGACGCCTGTGGCGTTGGACACGTCAAGCGCCGCGATGATGCGGCCCAGGCGCTGTAGGTTGTCGCTGTAGTCGGTGATGATCAGAGCGTTGGTGCCGGGGTTGACGTTGATGGTGTTGTTGGGGCTGATCAGGGGGCGCAGCACCGGCACCAGGTTGTTCACGTTTTCGTGGTTGAGTTTGAAGATCTGCGTGACGATTTGCCCGGTCCCGGCCGGCACGGCCCCGGCCGACACGGCACTGCTTTGCAGCTTGGCTTCGGCCTCGGGCACCACGGTGTAGAGCCCGGCCGACTCCACCAGCGCAAAGCCTTGGGTGCGCAGCTGAGCAGCAAACAGCCGCAGGGCCTGTGCCGGAGGCACGGGCACGGTGCTGGACAGCGACATCGTGCCCTTCACACGCGGGTCAACCACCACGTTCGCACCCGACAAAGTGGCCAGGGTGCGGGCCACAGCCTCGATCTCGGCGTTCACAAAATTGAGCGTGACGGGTTCACGGCGCGGGGCCTTGAGGGCGGGCGGGTTCGCAATTGGATTGACCACCGGGTTGGCTGCGGGTTTGTCCGTGCTTTGGGCATTCACCAAGGGCGCGATCCAGCCTAGGGTCGCGAGGCAGGCCGTGGCCAAAGCGCTGTGGGGCCAGCGGGCACGGTTCAAGGGGCGCATGTGAGCTAAGTCGTTCATGGTGTTCAGGTCTTGAAACAGGGGGTGCAGGCTGGTTGCAGTAAGGGTTGAAGGTTGGGGCTGGTCATGAGGACTGAGATTAAACCGGGTTTATCCCAAAGACAGCAAGCTGCGCGCGCCTTGGCGGCGGCCCAGGATGTTGAGCAAATTATCGAACGCGGCCTCTTGGCCTTCGGCCGCACTGGCTTCTCCGGTAAAACGCAGGCGCTGGCCCACCCATTGGCCTTGGCCCGACAGCAGCAAGGGGCCTTGCAGCGTGCTCAGGGCCAAGCTGGGTGTGGGCGTGCCTTCGGGCGTGCCGGTCAGGGCGATGCGGTAGCTGCCCATGGGCTTGACGGGGCTCAGGCGCGAGGACATGCCTTGAAGGCTCAGCTCCAGCAGGCCTTGCATTTGCAGACGGCCTTGGGCCCAGTGCAGTTGCAGTGCTTCGGTGCGCAGCTGCAACTGGCCTTCGGCCTGCAAGGTGTTCCAGGGTGCGCCCAGGCCCGTGAGCAGGGCGGCCGGCCAGTTGGAGCGGTGGTCGCTGGCTTGCAGGTGCAGGGTGTTCCAGCCCAGAGCGGCTTGCACGCTGGCGGCTTGGGTCATGCAGCAGTCAGCCCGCCAACCCAAGCGCAGGCCGGACCAGGCAGGTGACAGGGTCCAATGCAGTCGGCCGGGCAGGGCTTGCGGCTGGCGGCTGCCCGGGCCGCCGCTGAGCAGCAGTTGGGCCGAGCCTTGCCACACCGTGCCTCGGGGGTTGAGCCATTGCACCTGGCCTTGACTGGCCTCTGCCACGCCCCAAGCCAGCCAGCGTGCAGGGGCCCACACCAACAGAGCCAGAACCAGGCCCAAGAGCACGCCGAGCCATGCAAGAGACCAAGGCGCATGCACCGGACTGATTGCGTTGGCGCGGCGCAGGGCTTTCATGGTCTGGGTGGATGTCATGGCAGGCGCAGCACCAGGCTGCCGCGCCAGGTGACATCCAAGCTGTTGGGGCCGGGGGGGCTGGCGTGTTGCAGCTGGGCTTGTGTGGGCAAGGATTGGGCGTTGTCACGCGCTTGGCTCAGCCAGCGGGCCAGTGCAGCGGCCGGGGCGGCTTGCAGGCTCAGGGTGGCGGTTTCACCCTGTATGCTGATGCGCGCGTTGGGGCCAAGTTCCGTCAGGCTTTTCTCCAGCCACTTGGCGGCATCGGCGCGGGAGATGGTCACAGGCTTTTGCAGGCTTTGGGCTTGCGCTTGCAGCTGGCGCATGCGCTGGCTTTGGGCGTCGAGCAGGGCCTGGCGGGCCGGGGCCTCTTGCCAAGTGCGCAGCGCCGGGGCCAGGGCCAGCATCCACAGCGCGGCCAGGCCGAGCACCCAGATGCCGATGCTGAGCAACTGTTTTTCTCTCTGGCTGCGCCGGGTCCAAGCAGCTTGCCAGCCGCTGCGCATTTGAGCGGTCAGGGTGTTTGGGCTCATGGTTTGGCCTGCGCTTGGGCAGTCATCAACCAGCCGTCGCCTTGAGTGCGCCAGGCATAGCCCAAGGCGCTCAGGCTTTGTGTCAAGGCTTGCTGCTGGGCGGCATCGGGCTGAAAGTCTTGCAGGCGCATCTGGCCCGTTTGGTAAGCCCATTGGCGCGGCGCGGCCAGCCCGGGCGGCAGGGCTTGGCCCAGCGCGGCCAGCATGGCTTCGAGGTCGTCCGCACCGAGCTGGCCCGAGCCTTGGCGCAGGCGCTCGACTTGTTGGCCCATTTGCAGCGGCGCATCGACCACCAAGGTGGTTTTCGGGAAGGTCTCGCGCAGCACCTGGGCCCAGCTGCTTTGCTGAGCTTGCCAGTCGGCGCGGGTTTTCCAGGCCCAGGCGTTCAGGCCCACCAATTGCGCGGCGAGCAAGAGCCAAAAGCCCCAGCGTGCTGGTCGCCAGGTGGGGCTGTACCACAGGCTGCTGGCGGTGCGTTGCCAGTTTTTCAGTTGGCGGCTGCGGGCGTTGGCGCGCAGCTCAAATTGGGCCAGGTCCCAATCACCGGCCAGGGCGGTCAACCAATGCTGGGCCGGGGGCATGAGTCGCACACCAGAGCCCAGCAGTTCCGTGGCCAAGGCCACGGCACCGGGTTCGGCCTGCAGCGAGGCTGTGGCCTGCTCGGACTCGGACAGCCCCAGTCGTTCGTGGGTCGCCAAGCCGGCTGGGCGCAGGGCAGGCCAGGGTTGGCCCCAGACGCCGCGTTCGGGGTGGCTGACCCACAGCCAGCCGGTGTCGGCATCGCCCAAGGCCGTGAGCTGCACCGGGCTGTCGGGCGTGCCCGGTGAGAGCTCGGGCACGATGCGGTGCACGGTCAAGCCGGCTTGTTCGAGGGCTTGCAGGTGGGCGCTCAGCCAGGCTCGGTCGCACGCAGCCACCCAGGGGCGGGGGTTGTTGGCCCAGTCGGCTTGCAAGGCCAGGTGCATGTGTTCGGAGTCGTCGAGCAGGCGGTCTTCCAACACGCCTTGCAAGGCCGCTTGCACGCGCTGGGCCTGTTTGTTCAGACCTGCGGGCAGCTCGACGCGGTGCCACGACAGCGCCGCAGCGGGCACCAGGG
>NZ_NESJ01000021.1 GCF_003063645.1 Limnohabitans sp. 2KL-51 | reverse complement strand
TCTGAAGAACGCTTTCACAATCTTCAAGCCATGTCTTTCGTTGGCCGAGTATCTTTTCTCGATTGGCGTTCAGGCCTCGAAATTGTGGCTCAAAGTCGGCAGACCCTCGGGTAATTCAGTGGTTCCAAGTTCACATGCTTGGAAGCGCGGTTGACGCACCGCTCGAACTGCGCTAACGTCCGTACTGTTATATAGCAGTTAGGAGACAAATCTCATGGTTCGCGCAATTCTTCTGGATGGCGGTGACAACGTTGTCACCCTCATCGACCCCGGCACCCAAGGCGATGAGGTCACGCTCGGCGGCCAACCACTGGCCAATGTCCGGCTGGTGGGCGACATCCCCTTCGGCCACAAGCTCGCCACGCGCCCCATCGCGCAAGGTGAGCGCATCCTCAAGTACGGCAAAGTCATCGGGCAGGCCACGGCCGCCATCCTGGCGGGTGATCATGTGCATGTGCACAACGTGGAAGCACTGCGCGCGCGCGGCGACCTAAAGGAAGCGGCATGAGCGCCACCTTCTTGGGCTACCGGCGCGGCAACGCCGTGGGCATCCGCAACATGGTGGCGGTGATCTCCGTCATGGACAACTGCAATCCCGTCACGCGCGCGGTGGCAGATGCTGTGCAGGGCACGGTGTACCTGCCGGGCTCGTTCATCCGCGGGCAGTTGGGGCGCGACCGAGCGATCACGCTGAAGGTCACGGCAGGGCTGTGCCTGAACCCCAACATCGCGGCCGTGGTGGCCATCGGGCTGGAGCCTCGCACCACGCGCGAGCTCGTGGAGCTGCTTTCCGCTTCGGGCAAGCCCGTGGAATGGGTCGACATCCAGGAGGCCGGCGGCACCATCAACTCCATCGCCAAGGGGACCCGCGCCGCGGCACGCCTGGTGCGCCACGTGTCGAAGCAGCGCCGGGAAGAATTTCCGTTGTCCAGCCTGGTGCTGGGGCTGGAATGTGGCGGCTCCGACACCACCTCGGGACTTGCGTCCAATCCATCGATCGGGGTGGTGTCCGACAAAGTAGTGGGTGCCGGCGGCACAGCTATCATCACCGAGACATCCGAATTCTTCGGCGCCGAACACCTGTTCGCCGAGCGCGCGGCCAGCACGGAGGTGCGTACGAAGTTCATCTCGGAGATCGAGACGCTGGAGAAGGAAATCATCGCGCTGGGCATCGACCTGCGCGGCTCCAACCCCACGCCGGACAACATCCGCGGCGGGCTCACCACCATCGAAGAAAAGGCGCTGGGCGCGATGGCCAAGGCGGGCAAGTCTGAACTCGTCGGGGTGCTGGGGTATGGCGATGTGCCCGAGCGCAGCGGCCTGCACTTCATGTCGGGGCCGGCGCCCGCGGTGGAGTCCATCACGGGACTTGCGGCCGGTGGCTGCCAGCTGTGCTTGTTCTCCACTGGCGTGGGAAACCCCATTGGCCACCAGGTGGCCACCGTGATCAAGATTAGCGGCAATCGCAACACCATCGAAGGCATGTCGGACAACGTCGACTTCGATGTCTCCTCCATCCTGGAGAAGGACGAAAGCATCGCCTCCGCCGGAAACAGGCTGTTCGAATACGTGTTGTCTGTGGCCAGCGGCGAACTCACCACATCGGAAGTTCTGGACACGCGCGAGTCCGCGATCAGCCGCTTCGGCCCATCGATGTAACGACGACCAACAACGAACGGAGACAAACACCATGCAACGCTTGCACTTTGCTGCTGCGGCGCGGCGGCTAAATACCCTGGCGGGTGCAGTCACCAATCTCGCCACGGTCACGGTCATCGCCGTCCTGGTTGCCGTCCCTGCGCACGCGCAGAAGTATCCCGAGCGCCCCGTGAGGCTGATCTCTGCCTATCCGCCCGCGGGCGGCGTGGACATCACCGCGCGCATCGTCGGCGTGGAGCTGGCCAAACGCCTGGGCCAGGCCGTGATCATCGAAAACCGCGCGGGCGCGGCGGGCACTGTGGGCACGGCCGTGGTGGCACGCGCGGCGGCTGACGGCTATACCATTCTGATCACTGCCAACCCGTCCATCACCATCCTGCCGCAGTTCTCCAACGTGGGCTACGACCCGAAGAAAGATCTGATCCCGATCGCCAAAGTAGGCATCGCGCCGACCATCCTTGCAGTCAACACAGACTCACCGCTGCGTAATATGAAGGACTTCCTGGAAGCTGGAAGGCAGACGCCCTCGCGCGTCTCGGTGGGCGTGCCGGGCGCGGGCTCCACCCCGCAAATCGAGCTCACGCTGTTGGGCGATCTGGTGAAATCTGAGATCACGATTGTTCCCTATCGCGGTGCCACCTTCATCGTGACCGATGTGCTGGGCAGCCAGATCACGGGAGGGGCGATGGCGCTGCCAGCTATCGTGCCGCAGATCGCAGGCGGCAAGATGCGAGGGCTGGCCGTGTTCGCGCCAGCACGCTCTTCGGTGTTGCCCGATGTACCCACCGTCCGGGAAGCTACGGGTGTGGCACTGGACGTGTTTCCCACCTGGTACGGCTTTTTCGCGCCCGCAGGCACGCCGCGCGAGGCCATCGCGCGGCTTGAAGCGGACATCCTCGCGGTGATGAAGGAGCCTAGTGTGATCGCCAAGCTCAGGGATGCCGGCACCGACGCATTGACCGTCGGCTCCGCTGCCTTCGGTCGCGACAACGAAGTCGAGTCGGCCAAACTGAAGGCTGCCGTCGAAAAGACCAAGATCCAGGTGCAGTGAACACGCTCGAAATGACAGTTTCACGCCGCCCCGAAGTGCTCATTGCGTGGGCATCGCAGGTGCTGCGGCAAGCGGGCGTACCCGAACTCGACTCGCACGAGGCCGCGCGACTTCTGGTGCGCAGCGACCAGCGCGGCTATGGTACCCACGGCTTGGCCCGGCTCAGTACCTACTGCGACCGCTTGCGCGACGGCACCTTTAACCCGCGGCCCGACATACGCATCGAACGACACGCCAGCGTCTGGGTTGTGCAAGCCGATGGCGCCATGGGGCAGGTTCTGGGCGCGCATGTGCTAAGAGCGGCACGCAAGAGCCTGCAGAGCACGCCGATGCTCTGGCTCGCCATCCAACGCACCGGGCATCTCGGTGCTCTGGGCGTGCTCGCGCTGGAAGCTGCCGAAGCTGGTTTGTTGTGCCTTCTGGGCCAGCGTACGCCACCTCTCCTTGGCCTGTTGGGCTTCCAGCGCCGCGCGATCGGCCACAACCCCTTTGCCTTCGCGGCGCCCGCTGGTGCAGGCCAACCGCCGCTCGTGTTCGACATGGCCTGTAGCGTAGCTGCGCGGGGCCACATACTGTTGGCCGCGCGCTCCAACGAGCCCATTCCCGGCGATTGGGCGCTTGATGCGCAAGGCCAGCCAACTACGGATGCGAAGGCCGCTGCGACCGGCATGCTGCTGCCCACCGGTGGCTACAAGGGTATGGGGCTGGCGATGATGGTCGAGTGCCTTGCGGCCGCCTTCGCGGCTCAGGCAGGCGCGGTGCAGCAAAAGAGCATGGCGCTGCCCGCCAATGGGGCCGTGGGCAACGAGAGTGCGTTCATGCTGCTGCTCAACCCGAATTTCGCGCAGGTGGCCGAGACAGTTGCAAGCGGGCAGGGAGACCAGCAGACCGAGCTGCGCGATGCCCCATCTGATGTACTTCCCGGTGTGCACTACGACGATACGTCGCCCGTTGCGCAACCAGTGTCCTATGCTGAAAACATGGCCCACTGGATCGGCCACTACATGCAAAGCGCAGACGATGGACTCGCGCGCGTGCCCGGTCAACGCGGAGACGCGATGGAAGCTGCTTCGCTGGCAACAGGGCTAGCATACCCCCCCGCCATCGAGGCCGAGCTGCAGGCCCTGGCCCAGCGCACCCAGATTGAACTCCCCTGAACCGAAAGACTCCCCATGCTGGTTTCTTCCCATCTTAAAAAAATCGCGCGCTTCGAGGAAGCGATGTCACTGCTCCATCCATTGGACGACTTCGAACTCTGGTTCTGGAGCGCCATGTTAGGCGGAACCAACGCCGTCAACGCCGCGCTGCACATGGCGCAGGTCACCCCCGCCGAGTCGGCTTTTCCTTCGCAGCCGGGCGTGTACCACGTGCCCGACGAGAATGCCGCAGGCGGCCACCGCGCGGTACTCAAATCGCTTGGCGACGTGCTGCACGTGGGCCGGCCCCCTATCCAGGGCCCGGTGCCCGACGACGTGCAGCGCATGATGCACGCCATGGAAATCATCGAGTCTCACCGCGACCCCTGCACCCGCGGCGAGAGCGAGCCGACAGCCGACATCGTCGCGCAGTGCCAGGCTGCATATGCGGAGTGTCTCGGCTTGTTGCGCAAGCGCCTGGCGGAGGTCCCAGCATGAACCCCACACTGCACTTCCAGAAGGCCCAGCGCATCGAACGCTCGCTGGCCAAGCTGCCCGCCCACTTGGTGGAAATACGCATCGAGGCCGCAATGCTGGCCGCCACGCACTGGCTCAACGCGTCGCTACACGCCCTGCATGCCACCGGCGAAAGCACCGACGTGTTGCACACCTACATGCTCACGGTCAATGAGTTCCGCCGGCTTAGCGCGGCGCACCATGAGCTCATGGAGATGGTGGCAGAGATCGAAGACCTGCGGCCAGTGAACGTGCGCGGCGATACACCCGGTGCCGAGGCAGCGGCTGAGCGCGCCTGCGAACTGCTCGCGCGGGTGCGCGTAATGGCGCAGGCGATCTGCGCGCAAGTGCATTCGGGCTGAACGCACCTACAGTACGCACGATCGTGCTCACCGGGCGGAACGGTCTCGTGGCCATCGGCTCAGTTAGACTCCACCGATAATGAAAACGGCAGTCTCCCCTTCCACCACCAAGATCCGCACCATAGTCGACTCGATCCTGCAGGCCATTGCCGCGGGGCAACTGCGCAATGGTGATCGAGTAGCTTCCGAGCGGCAACTGGTTGAGCAATTCGGTGTCAGCCTGGGCACCGTGCAGCGCGCCTTGCAAGAACTCGAGCACCGCGGCATCGTGAAACGCGAGCACGGCCGCGGCAGCTTCGTGCGCGGGCTCGGGGCTTCCATGGACGCTCGCTATGTGCGCTTTCGCGGCGCGGATGGTGCCGACCTGCCCCTGTATTGGCACATCCTGAAGCACCAGGGCGTGAAGGTCACGAGCCATCTGCTGAAATACTTCGGCCCTGGCGTGCCGCTGGTACGCATCGACCGGCAGGTCGATGTGAACGGCCAGTTCGCGCTCTACAGCCAGTTCTTTCTGCCCGAGCGCTCTTTTTACGCGTTGTCGGGCGAGGTCACCGATGGCACTAACCTGCGCGAGCTCATTTCGCGCCGGCTCGCACTGCCCGCGATTCGCGTGGAGAAGTCCATCGGCTTCGAAACCATGCCTACCGCTGTGGCCAAGGCACTGGCCTACGGCCCCACCAAGCCGGGCCTGATCATCGAGATGCGTGGCTACACCTCAGACGACCAGCCTGTGTACCTGCAGCGCCTGTACGGCGAGCCTTTCGCCGGTGCCATGATGGTGCTGGATACCGGCAACTGATCAAGTCGCCTGCGCCTGCCGCAGGCGCTGAAGCCGCTGCATCGCGGCATCCCACGCCGAGCTGTTCACCACGTTCGCCGGCCGCTGGCCCTGGATAGCTTGGCTCAACTGGTGTGCGGCCGAATTGGCCAGGTCGTGCAGCGCGTCTCCTGACAGGCCCGCCACGTGCGGCGACAGCATCAGCTCTGGCAACTGCAGCAGCGGGCTGTCTTCTGCCATGGGCTCGTCTTCATACACGTCCAGCGCGGCGCCGGCAATCCAGCGCTCTTGCAGTGCGCGCACCAGCGCAGCCTGCTGAACCACTTTTCCGCGCGCTGTGTTCACAAGATAGGCATGAGGCTGCATCTGGCGCAGCGTGGTCTCGTTCATGATGCCGCGGGTCTCCGCATTGAGCTCGCAGTGGATTGACACGAAGTCGGCCTGGCGTAGCACATCGGCCAGCTCCGGCAGCAGTTCCACGCCTGCAGCCTGCGCGGCCGCCGGCGCAACGTGCGGATCGTAAGCAAGCACACGCATGCCGAACGCACCCAGGCACTTGCGCGCCATCTCCATCCCGATCAGGCCCAGGCCCACAATGCCCAGCGTGCGGCCATGCAGGTCAAGCACGTCGAGCTCGGTGCGCTTGTCCCATGCGCCGCCTGCGCGCACCGCTTTGTCGCCGCGAAACAGCTTGCGCGCCAGTGCCAGCATCAAGGCAAGAGCATGCTCGGAAACGGGCCGCGTGCCGAAGCCGGGGTTGTTGATCACGGCCACGCCGTGCTTGGTGCACGAGGGTACGTCGATGGAATCGGTTCCGCGGCCTGATGAAGCCACCGCGATCAGTTGCCGGGCGTCCTGCAGCACCGGCCCGTCCAGCTTGTAGGGGTAGCGAACTATGGCCAGGTGGCAGTCGCGCAGAGCGATGCGGATCTCCTCAGGCGAAGGCGTGTGAAGCGGCACGACGTCCATCGTTTGCGCGAGCAAGGCGGCAGCGGTCTCATGGTAGATGCCACCGATAAAAGCGATCCGGGGCCTGAACCCGCTGGCCACCTGCTGCATGCCGGGCAGCGCGGATGTGGGGTAAATACTCATTCGTAGTCTCCAGATGTCTCCAATAATCCAACTGCATTATAGCAGTCTGCGATAAACTGTTCTAGAGCAGTTACGCTGCATCGCACGGCTCCGTGCTGCCTCGGCAGCCTTTCTCACGACCGCATTCTCTTTAGCCAGCTTACCAATGGAGACAATCATGAGCATCCGACGTCGCACCCTTCTCTCGATCGCACCGGCGCTGGTCGGCCTGCCCGCTTATGCCCAAACCGCCGTGGGCTATCCGAACCGGCCCGTCAAGCTGTTGATCCCGTTTCCACCGGGACAAGGCGCAGACATCTTCGGCCGCATGATCGCCGAGCGGCTGTCCCAGAAATGGGGCCAGAACGTGGTGGTGGAAAACAAGGCCGGGGGCGCCGGCGTGCCCGGCATGGTGCAAGGCAAGACCGCGCTGCCCGATGGTTACACCATGGTGCTGGGGGGCTCGCAATCAGTCACCGTCAACCCCAACTTGTACGATAAGCTGCCTTACGATCCGGTCAAGGACTTCCAGACCGTGACTGGCCTGTACATAGGCCCGCTTGTGATCGTGGTGCACCCCAGTAGCGGCTTCACCACGCTGGGGCAACTCGTGACCGCCGCCAGCAAGAACCCCGGCAAGCTCAGCTACGGCTCCGCCGGTACGGGCACTTCGCAGCACATGACGGCTGAGCTCTTCAAGCACGTGGCCAAGATCGACATGGTGCATGTTTCGTACCGCGGCAGCGGGCCGGCCATGTCCGACCTGCTCGCAGGGCAGATCCAGATCATGCTGGACGGCGTTGCTTCCGCGCTGCCGCACATCAAGTCCGGAAAGATCTTGCCGCTGGCCGTCTGCACGCCGCAGCGCATACCCCAATTGCCCGATGTGCCGACCATTGCCGAGCAGGGTTACACTGGCTTCTCGGGCATGGCGTGGGCAGCGTTGTTCTTTCAAAGCGGCGTGCCGCGCGACATCGTCGACAAGGTCAGCACTGATGTGCAGGCCGTGCTCAGGGAGCCCCAGTTGCGCGACCGCATCCTGGAGCGCGGTGGCATCCCCGACCCCCTGACCCCGGAACAAGCCACCGCATTTCTGAAAGCCGACATCGCGCAATGGGGTCGCGTGGTGAAGATTGCGAACATCAAGATCGAGTAACGGCGAAATCGAATAGAAGCGAGATCGAATAGCAGCGCCCCTGGAGCTCGCACCGCGTGCTGTGGCTGCACCGAAGCGGACACACTTGCCGCAGGCTATTCCTGCCCCAGCCCCAAAGAGGCGCCATCTGCTCATTGACGCAGATGGCTGGGTCTATCCCCAAGGGATAGCCCCGAATTGGCTGCAAGTCAGCATCCGAGAGGCTGCCTTTTCTTCCGCGTTATTGTTTGTCCCCGTTTTCGTAGGTCAGCAGGTGAGGGGCATGGATTCGCCAGACAAACTTCTTGTCGCAAGCTTTGGCGTCCCTGCCGAGGACTTTGACATCGTGCATCTTGCCGTCGCTGATGTGAATAAAACTCGGAATCGTTCCACGCAGATCCATCAATGTGTGAAGTTTGATGGCTGCTTTTATCGTACGAAGCTGCATCCGAGAAAACAGGCTCAAACACAAATCGATCGTAGTCGAATCCAAATAGTAAACGGTTGCGCCCATCAACGAGTTGAGCTCGGTGCACGGTGCTCGTTGGCGTGGAGCGGGCGAGCCACACCGATCAAATGATGCGCCAACTCGGCAAAGACTTCCCACAGCCGAACACGGTTGGCGTTGGCCAATGTGTTGCTCGAGATGGTCTTGCAGCGAAAGCCCAAGTGATAGAGATGTAGGCGCTGCACACGCAAATTGATCTCGATATCGCGCAAAGACTCGAGAGCGGTCAGTTGGGCAAAAGACAATGCCAAGAAATGATCGAGGCAGGAGAAATCTTTGTCCTTATGCTGTACCCGCCTGGTCAAAACCATTCGGATGAAAGTCTTCAAGGACAGGTAAGTCATGACTTGCGCAAAGACGAGTTGACCCGAATGCATGACCGCTCCCAGAAGATGAGATCTGCCAAGCACGTCCCAAGTCCAAAAAACGATTCAAAACGTGGACAAAGGAAAAATCAGATTTATCCAAATAAATCATTGGGTTATGTCAAATCAGCGGACAAACGTTGGGACACTAGTGACAACAAGATAAGAGTAATTTTTACCCGCTGCCTCCCTCAAAAGGCTCCCCCAGTGAAACTGGCACACTGGCGGGAAAGCAGGGTTCGCTCGGGGTTCGAAGCCTGTTGCTGAGGTCTATACTGCGGCTCGCGCGGTTATTTATGGCTTATCCGTTCGAAGATTGCTGATAATTCGCCAGCCCCTTCTCCAATAACTATGCCTATATCCCTAAAACACATCCTGTCCCTCGACGACTTCGAAAAGGCCGCCCGCCGCCACCTACCCCACCCGCTGTTCATGTTCGTGGCCAGCGCGGCCCAGGATGGCCACACGATTCGGGCCAACCGATCGTCTTTCGATGACTTCGCCCTGGTGCCACGCGTGCTGGTGGATATCTCCAGGCGCACCACTGAAAAGACCCTGTTGGGGCAGACCTGGAAAGCGCCCTTCGGCATCTCACCCGTGGGCGTGGCCGCGCTATGCGCATACCGGGGCGACATCGTGATGGCTAAGGCGGCCGCCGCTGCGGGCATTCCCATGGCCTTGAGTGGCGCATCATTGATTCACATGGAAGAGGTGGTGGCTCAGGCGCCCGGCACTTGGTTCCAGGCCTACATGCCCGGCGACGAGCCTCGCACCTTTGCCCTGGTCGAGCGCGTCGCCCAGAACGGCTTTGACACCATGGTCATCACGCTGGACACCGCCGTCGCGGCCAACCGTGAGAACAACACGCGGGCAGGTTTTCACATTCCGCTACGTCCCAGCCTGCGCCTGGCCTGGGACGGCGTCTCCCACCCGCGCTGGCTGCTAGGCACCATGATGCGCACACTGTTGCACCACGGCATGCCGCACTTCGAGAACACCTACGCCACCCGGGGCGTGCCCATCATTTCGCGCCATGTCGAACGTGGCTATTCGGAGCGCGGCCACCTTCACTGGAAGCATTTCGAGAAGATCCGCGACATGTGGAAAGGCAGGCTGCTGGTCAAGGGGGTTCTGTCGGTGCACGACGCCCGTCAGGCACGTGACCTGGGCGCCGACGGAGTGATCGTGTCCAACCACGGCGGGCGGCAGCTCGACGGCGCGGTGGCGCCGATGCGCGTGCTGCCCGGCATCGTGGCGGCTTGCCCGGACATTCCCGTCATGCTCGATGGCGGCATCCGCCGCGGCGGTGACGTCCTCAAGGCCTTGGCCCTGGGCGCCCAATTTGTATTTACTGGGCGTCCTTTCATTTTTGCTGCTGCGGTGGCGGGCGAGGCGGGTGTTCGCCACGCCATCAGCCTGTTGTCCGCGGAAGTCGATCGCGACATGGCTCTGCTGGGCATCACTCACCTGGACCAGCTCAATCGCGATCACCTGTTTCGCCTGGCGTCCCCCTCAGGCGAGCTCTAAGCCCGGTGGCCTGTCGGCCGCCACCTTCCAGTGTGAAACTTACCGTCGGCACGGTGAATTCATCAAAGGGCGCGCCCAGTGCGATGTCGCCGCTGCCGTGCAACACGCAGTCATTGCGCCACAGTACTGTCTCCTGACCTGCTGCATGATGAGACACGACCTCACGTCGACGAGTTGCCTGCCGTTCGAGCCGTAATCCGCCCGACTGCTTCAATGGCTTCCCCTAGCGGTGAGACACAAACTGGACAAGTCTATTGAGCTGGCGGCACCTGCGTGCATGGCCCCTAGTCTCTAGGTCACTTCGATATTGGCGGCCTGGATCACGCGTTTCCAGCGTTCGATCTCCGTCTTGATGAATACGGCAGCCTCCGAAGCTGGCTTCGGCGTCAGCGTAAAGCCCAGGCGTTTGGCCTGCGCTTCCAACTCTGGGCTGGACATAATCCTGACCATCTCCCGGGAATATTGATCGACGACAGCATCGGGCGTGTTCACCTGGATCATCACGGCGTTCCAGTTTTCGACTACCAGGTCCGACATGCCCAATTCGGCTGTGGTCGGCACCTCGGGAATCATGGCGTGGCGGCTGGCGCTGCAGACTGCCAGCGCGCGTAGCTTGTTGCCCTGGACGTTGGCTATGGCTTCGGGGAAATTGGCGAACACGACATCCAACTGGCCCCCGACCAGCGCACCCACGGCGGGAGCGCCCCCCCTGTAGGGCACGTGTGTCATCGTGGTGCCGGTCAACTGGTTGAACAGCGCCATGGTCAGGTGCTGAGGAGTTCCATTGCCGCCTGAGCCAGCATTGAGCCGCCTCTTCCGTGCTGTCGCGATCAGATCCTTGAAGTCCTTGACCGGGCTGTTCTCCGGCACAACGATTAGCATCGGCGAGCCGATCAGCAGGGCGACAGGCCGCAGGTCACGCACGAAGCTGTAACCCGAATTGGGCAGCAGCGTTACGTTCGCGGCGTGCGACAGGGTGATCGCCAGCAGTTGTGAACCGTCGGGCGCAGATTGGGCGATGTACTGCGCGCCGATCTGGCCATTGGCTCCTGTCTTGTTGTCGACTACGACGGATACTTTCCAGTTCTCCGACAGTCTCTGCGCAATCGCGCGCGCGACGATGTCGGTCAGACCGCCCGCTGCGTAGGGCACAACGTATTTGATCGGCGTGCCGGCTTTCAGGAACGCAGGCGCCTGGCCCTGCGCGATGGAAAAACCCGACTTGGCGAGCAGGCTTGCGCCGCAAGAAGCGAGCAGAATTTTGCGGCGTTCCATCACAGTCTCCTTATTTTTGAGTAAGGCACAAAACAAGCTTCGGATCTCAGGCGCATTACAACGGAAGCGTCAGCAGTCGCTGAGCATCTCGGATGATGTTAACCTACACTTGGTCAATGAGCAAACGCTGGGGTTCCTTCTGGCGGCAGTCAAGTATCAAGTCGATCTGCGGCGCGAGTTACATCGATGTAACCAATAGATGTATTGACATTTCGAAAGATGAACCGCACACCAAGTGCTTGATTTGCGTATTCATCAAAATCTTAGGCAGTAAAAACATATCTCAGCGCAGAAGTTCTGCAGCCTTGCAGCTTGATCGCCAACTCATCGACGCAACTCTTTTTGGCCAGACTCCACTATTGCGACAGAACCAATAATGATGCAGCTCAGGGCACCCACACCACATCATTGTCCACGGCATACAGCTTGCAAGGCAGCCCCGTACGTCGCTGGCAAAAGCCCAACGCATTTGACATTGCGTCATCACCCCATGCGTAGCCGAGGCGGCCACCCGAACCGAGGGCAAAAG
The DNA here is from genome assembly GCF_003063645.1 of Limnohabitans sp. 2KL-51. Lineage (GTDB taxonomy): Bacteria > Pseudomonadota > Gammaproteobacteria > Burkholderiales > Burkholderiaceae_C > Limnohabitans_A. The sequence continues at coordinate 58,385 of NZ_NESJ01000021.1, read as the reverse complement.
CCTTGGGCGATTTAGCTGCAAGGTATTTTGGGTAAGTTTCGTCGCGTTGTTTGGAAGATATCAACGGTACAGCAGTTGCATCTAGCGCTTTGCCTAGACCGGTGACGGCAGGCTTGCCCATTACGCCAGGAGTCGTGAAACCGTGACGAGCAAGAAATTCGTCAACCACCGGTTGCCACAAGTCGTTGGCGCGCACCAGCAGGGCGTGCCCATCGTCACCAAACGGCGGCATCAGCTTGAATTCTGCCTTTGCACCAGCCTTGGTGAAGGCTTCAAACCAGGCGCGCGCATTTTTGGGATTGAAGTATTTGTCGTTCTCTGAGTACATCCACAGCATCGGTGCAGTTGCCGTTTTCCCCCAAGCCGCAAATGTGTTCTCCAGCAAGTAAGCTTGACAAGGATTACCAGGACGGGTTTCTGGGTTGCCACCATGTCCGCCAGCAATGTTGATTGCTGCGACAAGCCCATCGGGTCTGGTCGCTGCGGTCGCAACCGTTGTAAAGCCACCTAGCGATTGGCCCATGATGACAAGGCGACTGGGGTCAATGTCTGCCTCCTTGCGCATATGTGCCACGACAGCCAACACCTGAACAGCCGCTGCGTCGCCGGCTGGTTGGTAACGCGGATTGTTACAGCTCATGCTGTCTTCAGGGTCACCCGCGCTGGCTGATACGCCATAGCCCAAACGCTGCGGCACTGCAACCGCGAAGCCCTTTCGAATAAAAAATCGGGCGATGGGCTCGTATCGCTGCCGTGGGGCTTGGGCTCGGGTGGCTGAATCACGGCCATGGTTCATCACCACCAGCGGAAACGGCCCTGGGCCTTGGGGGCGAAACGTTGTGACCAGCACGTCTCCGGAGATTTCTTTGTTGAACGCATCTTTAACCGTCACGGGCACCCGCACGATAGCCTCACGAATGTCGAGCGACAGTTGCTCAGGCGGAGCAGGCTGCACGTCTTGCGCCGACGCTTGGAGACTAAAGGTCAGCAAAAAACTTAAGGCCACCAAGTACCGCATGTGGGTTTTTCCTTTGGCATAGCTGTTCGTGATGATGTTCATAGGAGAAGCTCAAAGAGATAGGCGTTTGAACCGCATGAGCCCAAGTATCGCCCCTTGGAAGACATATTCACTTCAGCATTGGAACTTCGATTTTTCGACCTTGAACGGCCGCATGAATGGCGGATTCAAGAACGAGGTGCAACACGGTACAAATTCCAAATCGCCTAAGAGTTTGGACAAGGGGCCATACAAGAAACACTGGCCGCCAAGCATGTAGCATGACTTTGACGTTTTTTGTCAAGACTTTACAAGATTTAATAAAATCATTATGATTTTTTGACTTCTATTTTTGTTGATTTATAAATTTTTTAGATTATTTAATTGAGTACGAAATAATGCAAAAACGCCTATCTTTCGAAAAAGTATTTCTACCTGCATTCAAAGCTTCAATCCAACGACTGATGGCCATTTTGGCAATGGTCGTTTGCTCAACGGCGGCTCATGCGCAAATCTTCGCCCAAAAAACACCAGCCAATGGGCTTGGCAGCCATGCTGTTAATGGCGTTTTTGCTAGCGGCACGACCGTTTACGCTGCGACTAATAATGGGCTGAGTATTTCTACAAATGGTGGCGATTCCTTCACCAACAGAACCACAACCCATGGGCTTGGCAGCAGTGCTGTTTATGGCGTTTTTGCTAGCGGTACGACCGTTTACGCTGCAACTAATGGTGGGCTGAGTATTTCTACAGATGGTGGCACCACCTTCACCAACAGAACCACAACCCATGGGCTTGGCAGCAATAGTGTTTGGGGCGTTTTTGCCAGCGGCACGACCGTTTACGCTGCAACAGATAGTGGGTTGAGTATTTCCACAAATGGGGGCACCACCTTCACCAACAGAACCACAACCAATGGGCTTGGCAGCAGTACTGTTAATGGCGTTTTTGCTAGCGGTACGACCGTTTACGCTGCAACTAATGGTGGGCTGAGTATTTCTACAGATGGTGGCACCACCTTCACCAACAGAACCACAACCCATGGGCTTGGAAGAAATGAAGTTAATGGCGTTTTTGCTAGCGGCACGACCGTTTACGCTGCAACATGGGGCGGGCTGAGTATTTCCACAAATGGTGGCGTTTCCTTCACCAACAGAACCACAGCCGATGGGCTTGGCGGCAATATGATTTGGGGCGTTTTTGCTAATGGCACGAACGTTTACGCTGCACCAGCGGGTAGGCTGAGTATTTCTACAAATGGTGGCGCTTCCTTTACCATAATGACCTCAGCCAATGGGTTTACCCATGGCGATACTAGAGGCGTTTTTGTCAGCGGCTCCACCATCTATGCCGCGACAGTCGGTGGCCTTTTTATCTCTTTAGATCTACCAACGGTCACAGCCGTCAATCCAAGCTCTGGCTCAACCCTTGGCGGCTCATCCATCACCATCACGGGCACTAATTTGACCGGGGCAACGGGCATTACGGTAGGCGGTGTAGCCTGTTCGGCATTCAGCGTGATCAGCAGCACTTCAGCCACATGCACCACGCCAGCAGGTAGTGCTGGAGCCGCTAGCGTTCTGGTCACCACACCGGGTGGCACAAATACGGCGAACTCTTTGTTCACTTTCGCCGCTCCGGTAACTTCAACGGCGCCCATACCAACGTTGTCCGAATGGGTCATGATCTTGATGGCCAGCTTGATGGGGATGTTCGCGTTTATTCGCTTGCACAAAAAACTGAAGTAAATCAGGTCAGCAGAAATTCAGGCGTAGGACTGACCCGCCTCCATCAATTGATCGCCAAAGCAATCAGTTAAAAACCGATTCAAATCACAAGTTCAGCGATTGGTTTTTTCTGTTTGATAAGTCTTTGATCCAATCTTAAGTTACGCCTGTTAACGTTCCGTGGTGCATTACTTTTGATTAGAAGGGTGAGAACGCTGCCAAATTCGGGCATGAATGCCGTTGCAAAGGGAGCACACAGCGTGACTTGTTTCAAAGTCACGCATCCATGATGGTGATTGGGCTGCTTGATTTGATGAGTGCATCAAGCAATGCCATGGCGTCCTCTGCTGAGGCTGAGTAAGGATCAAATTCTGGATGCGCCATCTTGACCATCGGATCATCTTTGTCCAGATGAACAAGTGCCATGGACCATTGCTCAAATTGTCGATGCTTAATTTCGTTCATCGACAACATCTCGATATTTTGGTGCTGGCGGTCCCCCATGATCCGAGAGTAAAGACGGTTGACTTGACTTCTTTCACCCTCTAACGCCTGCAGCCATAAGCCTGCACCTTGACACAAAATACCGGTGATATTTGCCTTTTTGTTATGGGTATGAGATTTCATTAAGATCGATGTCGTGACCGTCGTGGTAATCGGTCCTACAGGCTGGCTGACATATAGAAGGCGTACCAACATGTGTGATTTCTTTCATGGTTTGGGAAAGCAATCTGCAGCGGTCTTTTTGATGATTGGCTGTCCCCAAAGCCATCTTACTTGAACTGCTTGGATGCGACTGGCACAACGCCACAACGTGGCGTGCACTTGATGCATTGGACTGCAATAAGCTGTCACCGACAAGCTGAAGCGGGGCTGATGCTTTTCTCAGTGGCCCCTCTGCTCGCTTTGGGGCATACAGACCCAGCGGGTGAAACCCATCAGGCGAGAACGGGCAGACCCGTGAAGTTGTGCGCGAACTCTGCACGCCCCTCCCGAGTACCGGTCATGTAGTTCAGATCTGCCAGTTGCATCCCGCGTTCGAAGGCGCTTTGCCCCGGAAATTGGTGGACCATCGTGCAAAGGCCAGCTGAGAACCGCTGGACCAACCACATGCGTTCGAGGCAAGTGTCGGCGTAGCGGTCTAGCCAGCGCTGATCTTGGCGTTTGTAGTGTTCCACCAGCGAGCGTCCCAGCACCTTGATGTCCGCCATCGCAGCATTCAAACCCTTGGCGCCTGTGGGCGGAACGATGTGGGCAGCATCGCCAGCGAGGAACAGGCGGCCAAAGCGCATGGGTTCGCAGATGAAGCTGCGCATGGCGGTGACGGCTTTTTGCGTGATGCGACCTTCGTTGATGGGGGGCTGCCCATCGACATCGAGCCGCTTGTGCAATGCCGCCCAGATGCGATCGTCTGACCAGTTGTCGGGGCTGTCGTCAGGTTCGCACTGCAAATACAAGCGGGTGACCTCGGGCGTGCGGATGCTCATCATGGCGAAACCATCGGGATGGCAACCCCAGGTGGTTGACGTCAATTATCCTGACACACCAGCCAAGGTAATTGTCGTCAAACATCGGCGAAACCTTCGGAAAAGTCAGCACCCCACAACACGCCCAATCTCTCAGCTTGTCCGGCACCGTTGGCCTGTCACGCAGGTGGATCCGCAGCAGAGAGGGTGGATTTTCTTTATTGCATAACGACTGGAACGCACAGGGCATAGCCCACCTTATGCAAAGACTTGATGTTTGGTGACGGCGCACCAACGGCCGCTAGTTTTTTTCGCAAACGGGTGATGCGCATTTCCATGGTCGAGGCTTGCGTGGGTGCCGCTTCGTTGCCACCCAAGATTTCGGCCATTTGCCAACGTTCGAGTTTTTTACCGGGTGCGCGCACGAATGCACTCAGCACCAGCACATCACTGGCTGTTAGCTCCACCTTGCCGTCGGGTCCACTCAGTTGCATCCGATCTAGGTCGAGCAGTAAAGCGAGATGATTTTGCCCCAGGGTGCGTAACCTTTTTCCCAAAGCGCTCACGCCTGCCATCAACTCCCGCGAGTCCACGGGCTTGGTCAAGTACAGGTCTGCGCCACTTTCGTAGCCCAGCACCTTGTCACCAATCTGCGCACGCGCTGTTGTGATCACGATACCGACATTGGGTTGCGCCGCCCGCAGTCTGAGAGTCAGGCTTAAGCCATCTTCATCGGGCAGATTCAGATCAATCACATACACGTCGGGAATAAAGCCGCCGGTCACATCATCAATGTCTTCCGCCATGGGGACGCCGCGCACATAATGCCCTTGCTGCTGCAAAAATGCCAGCATCGCTTCTCGTAGCGCATCGTTGTCTTCGACCACCAATATCTTGAGGGCGCTGTGTTGCATGGGGTTATGGTTCAGCTTTTTGGGGGGTAGTTTTGTTGATATTGCAACATTTACAATCCGATCCCCCACCATAGCTAACATCAAGAGGGCTTATGTGGCAACCAGATGGTGAAGACGGCACGGTCAAGTTGTGTCTCGTAAGCAATACGCCCCTGCATCAAATCCAGCAAGCCTTTTACTAAAAACAGACCCAAACCTGACCCGGATTGCCTGCGAGCCTGGGGGCTGCGGTAGTATTTTTCGAATAAGCGCTCGGCATGGGGTAGACCCGCTGGCCCAGACGCGTTGCTCACCTGCCACAACCAACCCGTTTGCCCTTTTTCCTGTGCGCTGCGCAGGCTGATCTGGATGCGACTACCGGGCGCACCGTATTTGCAAGCGTTGTCCAGCAGATTCCCCAGCACGATCGTCAACATCTGTGCATCGGTTTGCAAGAGACCGCTCTTGTCGGGTAGCAACAGATCTACCTGCTCCGAAAGGCGACAACTTTGCACGCACACCTGTGTGAGCGCGATCGGATCCAGGCTTTGCCAGTCAGCTTGCAGCCCATGATCTGCCAACTGCCCCGTGTGCACGCAGCGCTCAATCACCTGATTCATGTCGGTAATGGTGCGCTGCATGATCTCGGGCTTGAGCTGACCCATGTCCATCCACAAGCGCAGCGTGGCCAGCGGGGTTTTCATTTCATGTGCCAGCATGGCAAAGAGCTGGCTTTGTTCTTCGCGATGTCGTTTTTCGCTTTCCGCTTGTTGCTGGCTGCGTTCCAGGGCCAAGCTAATCAGCATTTTTTCTTTTCCTAGCGCCTGAGCTCGGATCTGCAAAATGAGAAACATGACAACGCCGTCTAAAACGATATGGGCCAAGCTGGCAAACAACACCATCCGATGAGGCTCAATCCAGCCCAGGTAAATCAGACCGGGCATTGAATTGATCGAGCTGTAGGTCACCAAATAGATCAGCAAAACGGCCAGTGGAATAGGCTGTTGGGCGCGCTTGGGAGCCGCAGTTAAAAGTGCCACGAGCGAAACTGCCAAACCTGTCAGTACGCCGATATTGGCAATTGCCAGCATCAGGTGGGTGTACCCGAGCACATGCAGCAGCGGCAAGGTGGCCACCGCGAGCGGCACCCCCAGAGTGGCTCTCCATGCCAGTCGGACAGGTCTATAGCCTTCGATCAGCGTGCTGAAAAACCAAAGTGAAGTGCTGATCATGGCGATAAACAGCATTGATGCCAGGGTGGTAAGCACGCCCTCGGGTAGCCATGGGCCAATCACCACGCGTCCAAAGCCCATGATGAAAAAAGCCCAGACGGTGGCAAACAGCTGTTTCAAGGCAAAAGCGCCAATGACCTTTTCGCGGGTACCCCACCACTGAATAAAAGCCCAAATCGCAAATATGGCGGACGACGCTATCAAAAAGCCCATAGCCCATTCCTGCAAACGGTTCAATTGCTGGGTCTGGCCATACGGCATCACCTCCACATGCAGCGTGCGGGCGCTGGTGCTGCGCATTTGCACATAGACCGTGCGCTCGTGCGGCAGGGCTGGCACCTGCATCATGAAATTAATCGAAGCCGAGTCTTCGCCGATGGGCGGCAAGGCGTCACCCGTGCGCGTGACCCGGCCGGTGGCGGGGTCGTAAAGCGTCACATAGTCCAAAAAAGGTGGGCGCACGCGCACCACCCAGGGCATTTGCACGTCTTGTTCGGCCGCCTTCAGTTGCAGCTTCACCCAGATCGTCTCGGTGCCAAAACCCCAGCTGTTCCATTCGGGCAGATCCTGCCAGTCGCTGGCCTTTTGAGCATCTTGCAACGTATCGAGCCCGGTTTTGTCCATGCGCCATTGGCGCGATTTAACCAGCGGATGAGAGGCAGATTCGTCGGCGAACGCCCCGCCAACCAGCAGCAAGAAAGTGCAAAGCGACAAGCACAAGCGGGTGAAAAACAAAGGCATGGGGGAGTCCAAGCAAATAGGGTGCAGGCGTCATGAAGTGTCGCTTGGCTAACGCCTCGTGCCACATCCTTGGCACCGCATGCCAAAACTCATCAGAGACTGTATGGCACTGCCGCCCAGACTTGGGTTTTGGTTAGTTTTGGTGAATGCACGTGATTAATCTATTAAAAAAAACTAATTTTCACATACTTTGAAATCTCAAGCCCGAGAGGGCGTCACAAGCATCCAAGACCTATGTTCCTTATGAATATGCGTGATGAATTCATGATCCCAAGGCGTTGGTTTTCTATCGTGCTGGCTGTGGCCGGGGTGGCAGGCTTGCACGCTTGGGCTCAAGCCTTGCCCGATGCCGGCAGCATCCGCCAACAGATAGAGCCGTCACGCGCGCACACCTTGCCACCCGCAGCGCCACCGCAGCGCGCCGCGCCGCCACCCGAGATCAAGCCACCGGTGGGCATGACTGTGCAGGTCAAAGCCTTTCGCCTGGAAGGCAACACCCTGCTCAGTTCCGAGCAATTACGCGCCACCTTGAATGCATTCGTCGGTCGCGATCTTGGTTTTGAAGGACTGCAAAGCGCGGCGGACGCAGTGACCGCCGCCTATCGCGAGGCGGGCTGGATCGTGCGCACCTATTTGCCGGAACAGGACATCAGCGAGGGGACGATCACCTTGCACGTGTTGGAAGCGCGCTTCGGCGGTGTGCGCTTCGAAGGGGAGTCTTCTGCACGCCTGAAGCGCAGCGAAGTATTGGCCTTTGTGCAACGACAGCAAGCCACGGGCATGCCGCTGGCCGCCAACGCCCTTGACCGCGCCTTGTTGCTGCTTGACGATCTGCCCGGTGTGAGCGTGGCAGGTACGCTGTTGTCAGGACGGGCTGAAGGCGACATCGATCTGTCTGTGCAAACCACAGACGAGCCTTTTGTGTATGGCGATATCGGCCTGGACAACACCGGCGCGCGCTCGACCGGTAGCCAGCGCCTGACGGCCAATCTGAACATCAACAGTCTGGCGGGCAGGGGGGACTTGCTCAGCCTCAACACCTTGCATACCCGAGGCATCGACTATGTCCGCTTGGCCCACACCGTGCCCTACGGCCACAACGGCTTGCGCTTGGGCGTGAGCGCCAGCAACATGCAATACAAGTTGGTTGAGGGCTCCGAAAGCATCTTGGCATTGCAAATCCAGGGGCGCTCCAGCAGCCTTGGCCTCGACTGGAACTACCCACTGGTGCGATCCCGTTTGCAAAATCTGTATTTTTCGGGTGGACTCGAAAAGAAGGGCTTCTCCAGCACCAACCGCAACAGCAGTCCGGCCGATCCTAAAAGTGCGTCCGACTACGAAACTGACAGCTTGCGTCTGGCCCTGTCGGCCAACCGCTTTGACGATTGGGGCGGTGGCGGTGCCAACAGCGCTTCACTGCAAATGCTCTGGGGACATTTGACGGCCATGCAGGCGCACAGCCAGTTCGACACGCTGGAGCGTGCTTACCGCAAGCTGGGCTACAGCCTCAGTCGTCAACAAACGATCACGGACAACCTTTCGTTGCTGCTCAGCCTGCAAGGCCAGCAGGCGGGGCAAGTGCTCGACTCGTCTGAAAAATTCTTCATTGGCGGCGCCAGCTCGGTGCGCGCCTACCCGGTGAGCGAACTGGGCGGTGAGCGCGGTCAAACGATGTCGGCCGAGTGGCGCTGGCGTCTGCCGCCAGATTGGGTGCTCAGCGCCTTTGTGGACCATGGGCGGGTGGTGAGTTTGCCCACCACCCTGAGCGACCCCATCAGCCGACTCGCTTTGCGTGGTCACGGCCTGAGCGCCAACTGGCAAGGCCCTAAAGGCCGCAACGCGAAACTGATCTGGTCACGCCGCGACGGCAGACATCCCGCACCTACATCCAATGGAGCCGACAGCGACGGAACGCTCAAGATCAACCGCTGGTGGTTCACCGCCAGCCTCCCTTTTTGATCACAGGCGGTCCATGCGCACCTTTGTTTTTGCATCCACCTTGCATGTCCAGATGCTGTCGCTGCGCAACCTTGTGCCCCTGCTCGAACGCAGCCAAGCCACCCTCGAAAAACAAGACAAACCGGCGAGCAACAACAGCAACGCCAAAGCCCCTGATATGGCCTGAATATGGACAAAAATTTTTGCAGCATCTGGAACGCCAGCAAACAAGCCTTTGTGGCCGCAGCCGAAGGCGTTTCGGCCAAAGGCAAGTCGTGCTCGGGTGTCAAATTGGCCGCGGTGGTGGCCAGCCTGGTGGGTGGGCTGACTGCGCACGCGCAAACCGCACCGCCCACCACAGCCTTGCCCACCGGTGGCAAAGTCAGCGCGGGGCAGGCCAGCATCGGACAAAGCGGTGCCAACATGGTCATTCAGCAGACCAGCGAGCGCGCCGCCATCCAATGGCAGACCTTCAATGTCGGCAAGGACGCCCAAGTGCAGTTCCAGCAGCCGGGGGCCAGCAGCATCATGCTCAACCGGGTCATGACTTCAGACCCCAGCCAAATTTTTGGCCGCATCAGCGCCAATGGCCAGGTGGTGTTGACCAACCCGGTGGGCGTTTACTTTGGCAAAGACGCCAGGGTGGACGTAGCGGGCCTTGTGGCCTCGACCCAAAGCATCAGCGATGCCGACTTCATGGCGGGTAAGCACCGTTATGAACGCAAGGGCAGCACCGCCAGTGTGGTCAACGACGGCGAGCTCAAGGCCCACCTGGGCGGCTACATCGCCCTGCTGGCCCCCGAGGTGCGCAACCAAGGCGCCATCATCGCGCAGATGGGCACCGTGGCCCTGGCCGCTGGCGAAGCGGTGGAGCTGCAATTTGACGCCAGCAACCGCCTGACCAACATCCGCGTAGAAGCCAGCCAGATTGCCACCCTGGTCGACAACCGCCATGCGGTGCAAGCGCCGGGCGGCTTGATCATCATCAGCGCGCAGTCCATGGACCGCCTGGTGGGCGGTCTGATCAAAAACAGCGGCCGCATCGAGGCCCATGGCCTGCAGCAGCAAGGCGGCCGCATCATCTTGTCGGCCAGCAAGCGGATAGATAACTCCGGCGCTATCTCGGCTAACGCCACCAGTGCCACCAACGCGGGCAACACCGCTGCCGACAGTGGCCCGGCTGGCCGCATTGAGATCAGCGCGCCCGAAGTGGTCAACAGCGGCAGCATCGCGGCCATCGGCATCGACAGCGCCGCAGGCCCACTCAGCGCAGGCAGCTTGCGCGTGCAAGCCACGCACTTCACGCAAGCGGCCAAAGGCAACATCGATCTGAGCGCGCCCGCTCAGGGCGGCCGCCTGGAGATTCAAGCCACGGGCAGCGTGCAGCTGCAAGGCCGGGTCGATGTGTCGGCCACACAAGACCGCTCCGACTCGGCTAACGCCGTGACTGCTGGCCCCGCGATCGGCACCGCGATCGGCACAGCCTCACAGGGCGGCCAAATCAACATCGCCGCGCGAGGCGACATCGAGCTGAACAACGCCACGCTGGACGCCAGCGGCGCTCAGGGCGGCCAGATCCTGTTGCAGGCCCAGGCCCAGGCCCAGGCCCAGGCCCAGGCCCAGGCCCAGGCGCCTTCGCAGCCAGACCACCCGCAGCCCTTGCCCGATGCGCCAGGTCAGGGCCGCCTGGCGATCATGGGCAACAGCACGCTGAGCACCCGCGGGCGCAGCGGCCAGGGCGGTGTCAGCATCCTGCTGGGCGACCACATTGAACTCTTGGACAACACCCGCATCGACGCCAGCGGCACCACCGGAGGCGGCAAGGTGCTGGTGGGGGGTGACTGGCAAGGTGGCGCCCATGCCGACACCCGTGTCTGGGCGCAGGCGCTGCCCCAAGCCAGCACCGTCACGCTGGCTGCTGACGCCCGCATCGAAGCCAGCGCCACCGTGCAAGGCCAGGGCGGCACCGTGGTGCTGTGGAGCGATGCCACGCGCGCGGGCACCGTCACCACCGTGGCGGGCAGCCTCACCGCCCGTGGCGGCACGCAAGGCGGCGACGGCGGGCGGGTCGAAACCTCGGGCGACACGCTCAATGTCGAGGGGGCCCGCGTCAACGCCGGGGCCGATGTTGGCTACGGCGGTCAGGGTGGCCTTTGGTATCTGGACCCGTCTGACACCACCATCTCGCAAACAGTGGCCAACAGCTACGCCACCACCCTCAATACTGGCACCAGCGTGCTCAACGACGTGGTGGGCAACATCACTTGGAGCAGCGGCGTCACATTGGCCAAAACTGCCGGGGGCGATGCCACGCTCAGCTTGCGGGCGGGCAATGACGTTGCCCACGGCATCACCCTGACGGCGCCCAGCATCAGCTCCAGCTCGGGCCGTTTGAACTTGGTGCTGCGCACCCGTTTCCTGTCCGCCACCAACTTGGCGGGCACCATCGCCATCAATGGCGGGAGCATCACCACCAACGGTGGCCACATCTGGCTGGGCGGCGGTGCGACCGCCGCTGTCTGGAACGGGCTGGCCGTGGGCAACACCGCCGCCCAGGCCACCGCCACCGGTACGGTGGGGTTGCAAATTCAAAACGCACAGATCAGCACCGGTGCGGGCCACTTCTACGCCTTTGGTCAGTCGAACTTGGCCAGCACCACGGCCACAGGCATTGGCCTGCTGGTAGACAGCAGCAGCATCACCACCACCTCGGGCAGCGTCACGCTGGTGGGCGACATCCTGGGCAGCTACAGCGCGGGCGCCGGGCTTGAGGTGAGCAACAGCAGTGCCATCACCACCACCAGCGGCATCGTGACCCTGCGCGGCACCGCCAGTGCCAGCAACAGCCCGGGTGGCACAGTGTTTGCCACCGACATCAACAAGAAGGTCACCCTCAGCAGCGACAGTGGCGACATCAAGCTCTATGGCACGACCACGGCCAACTCTCTGTACGGCGGCGGACTGGCCATCGTGAGTGCTACCGGCGGCGACGGCAACCAGACCACGGGCTTAGGCACTGGCTACAGCGTGGCCCTGCTGAGCAACAGCGGCAATATTCTGTTGGATGCCAGTGTCCAGAGCACGGGCAGCAGCGGTTGGCAGGTCGGCCTCTACCTGAACGCAAAAGGCAGCGACAAGATGCTGGTCAAAACCACCAGCGGCGGCATCACGCTGAAGGGAAGTTCGAGTGCCACGCGTGCCGACTCTTCCGGTCTGCAGTTCCAGGTTGACGCCACCACGGGCAGGTTGGAGGTGGTCTCTGGCAGTGGTGATATTTACCTGCAAGGGTTTCAGAGCTCGCGCAGCGTGGCCACCAACAATAACGCCATGCGTTTTACGCCTGCTGCCGTGGCCGGCAGCATCCGCATCGGCGCAGCGAACGATCTGGCCAGCAGCTCCACCGGCAATATCACCATGGAGGCCGATTCAATTCAAAACCTTGGCGCCACCACCACTTTGGGTTCGGTCAAAGTCATAGGCGCCGGCGCGCTGAGTTTTTCTTCAAGTGGTGCGACCTCAGCCAAAAACTTTGCGCTGACCGACAACTGGGACCTCGGCACCGGACACAGCAGCGTCGCGATCGGCAAGCCCACCGAGAATAAAACTGTCACCCTTTCAGCGCCGATCACGGCAGCCGGTCCGATCACGGTGTATGGCGGCATTGTGTGGCTCAAGGACAACCTGACCAGCACCCAGGCCGGCGCCAAGATTCGACTGATCGCGAGCAACTACATTTACGGCGACACCGTCGCCAAGACCCTCAGCACCAATGCCGGTGACGTGGTCCTGGCTGCTGACAGCGATGGCAACGGTTTTGGCAATATCGACATTTACAACGGTCTGACCATTGACACCCGCGCCATTGCCAGCGGCAGCACCAAGAGCACGGCGCTGACCGGTGGTGGCAACGTGACCCTGGGCGGTGGCAATGCAGCCGGCACCGGCTATGCCTCGGGAGTGGACTCAAACCGCGCCGAAGGCATTCGGGTCGACAACGGCCTTTACATCCGCTCCGGCGGCGGCAACATCAGCCTGCGCGGGCGCAGTTGGTCTGGTGCCGTGGCTACAGATACTGGGGCCTTTGGGGTGGGTATTTGGGGCTCAGGCGGTGCATTTGTCGCAGATGCTGGCAGCGGCAAGATCTATATCGAGGGCATCTCCCGTTCCAGTGGCTCCGGGTCGGTCAAGCAGGGCGTTACGGTGTACGGCAATACCGACTTCCGATCAGCCTTTGCGGGTGCGGACGCCATCACCGTCATCGGTAAAAACACCAGCTTGGGTAGTATTTACAACTATGGCATTGGTTTGAATGAATGTGCATGCGGCACAGCCACTGTAGTGGCCAGCGGCACAGGCGGTGGCATCACGCTGGATGGCTACGGCAACGAATGGTCCTTGGTCATGCGCCAGCCTACCAGCCTGATCACCAACGGCGGGCCGCTGAACTTGCTGGGCTCCACCCGTGCCGGCGGTTCTGGCGCCGGGCTTTACATGGTCAATGCGGACACCCAATATTGGGTCAGCTCCGCCGATGCTGCCTACAGCAGCTTTGCCAAGAACGGCGATCTGAACATCCGCTTTGACCGTTACAGCTTTACCGGTCAGGCCAATGTCGGCACCAGCGGCGATGTAACGTGGACATCGTTTGCCGATTCGTTTAGGCAGAACGTGTACACAAGCTGGTTCAACTGGAACCAGAACGGTCAGACTATGGCCAGCCTGACGATTGGCAAGCCCACCAACAAGGCGGCGGATGTCAACATCAACGGCAGCAACGGCAGTGCCAGCAATGCGGTGACAGTGGCGGGCCCGGTCACGGCGTATGGACGCAGGGTTACGGTGTCGTCTCCGCTGACCATGACCGGCAATGGCGACATCAGCCTGCGCGCGCTGCAGGAATTTGCGCCCAGCATCACGATCAGCAACGTCATCAGCAAAACCGGTGGTGGTGATGCGACGCTGACGTTGCGCGCGCCGGGACGGATCGACCTTAAAAATAACATCACCGCCAGCGGTGCTGGCACGGGTAAGCTGAATCTGGTGGTGTGGGCCGACGACAACGCTGACACCAAGGGCGGCGTCAGCACTTCAGGTGCCAACACCTTCAGCAGCAATGGTGGCCATATCTGGATGGGCGGGGGTCGCAATGCTGTGCAGTGGAACGGCTTGACGGTGGGTGATGGCGCCGCAGGCGCCGGTTACGACTTCATCTCGGCCGATTTGCGCGGCACTTTCAACACCGGCGGGGGTGACTTTTATGTGGCCGGCAAGACCAATGTCAACAGCAGCTACCGCTGGGACATCAACACCACCATTGGCAACCTGGCCATCAACACCGGCAGTGGCGATGTCACCTTTGTCGGCAACCGCATCGACTTCGGGGGTGTCTACACCAGTACCTCGCGAACGACGGTCAACACCACCGGTGTGTTCACCATCCGCCCGTGGGACGATAACTTTGGCCATACCTTCAATGTGCAAGGCGCACTGACTGGCGCCAATTGGGTGGGCGTCAACACCGCTGGTGTGACCGGTACGCGCGGCCTGACCATTCAAAACGCTGCCACGCTCGGCGGCCTGGTGATTGGCAAGGACACCAACACCAAAATGGTCTCGGTCAACAGCAGCCTGAGCATCGGCGGCGATATTTCCCTTTACGGTGGGCAAATCCGCAACCAGAGCAGCGCCAGCCTGACCAGCACGGCAGGCAGCATCCTTCTCGATGCCGACCTCGGCCGGGGCGTGAACTTCAACGGCCAGGGAGTGAACTGGACCGGCGGGGCTTTGGTGGCTTCGTCCACTGCGGCCAACCAAGGCAATATCACGATTGCAGCGCGTGGCGGCACCAAGACCAGCAGCAACGAGGGGTTGGCCTTGAGCACCACACTCACTGCCGGCGGCGATGTCAGTCTGACTGCTTACGCCATGACCAACGGCAACGCGGGCTTGAAGCTGGCGGGCACGGTGAGCGCGGGTGGCAGCTTGAACCTGGATGGGCGCAACCTGTCGTCCATGGGCTTCGACCACCATGGGGTGCAATTGCTCAGCGGTGCCAGCCTGACGTCGGTGGACGCCATGACCATAACGGGGCATGCCGGTGCCTCTTATTTTGCGGTGGCACTGGACAACAACGTCAGCCTGACCACCACGGGCACGGCAGGCAACTCCGACATCACGCTACAGGCTTTGTACGGTCATTTAGGCAGCAGCTTCGGCAGCGGCACCAGTGTGGCCAACCGCGTGACCGCCGGTGCCGGCTCTGGCATCAGCATCATTGCAGACCGCACGAGCTTTTCTGCCACCAAAGCCATGACCCTCAACACCACGGGTACCCTGACCTTCAAACCCAGTGGCAGCAGTTTCTGGTTGCCGTTCCTGTGGAATGGCACTTTGACAGGCGGTCATTTTGTGGGTGGTGCGGGCATGTCCAACATCACCATCCAAAATCTGGCCGATGTCGGCGGGCTGACCTTGGCTAAGGCGGGCCACAACGACATCATTGTTTTTCTCGCCGCGGCAGACATCAAGGGCCCCATCGCGGCTTATGGCAGCAACATCACGATCAACCAGGCTTTAACCTCTAACCGCAATGCGGACAGCAGTAAAAATCGCATCGTGTTGCAGGCCACAGGCGAAGTGACGCAGGCGAGTGCAGGGGTGTTGACCGCCGATGGTTTGGGCTTGCTAGGCACTGGCCGTTTCACGCTCACCAATACCAGTAACAACGTTGGCACGTTGGCAGCGGGCACCAGCGATGTGCGGGTGCGCAGCATCGACTATGTCGACGCCAATGGCCTGACCATCGGCAGCGTCAACCCGACTGGTATTTATGCCAGTGGCAAAGTGCGCATCGAAACCCTGGCCGGTGATCTGGCCATTGCCGAGAACATCAACACCAGCAGCACCGATGTGGAGGCTGTCATTTTGAACGCTGGTAAAACCAAAGCCGTGGCAGAGGGCAGCGCGTTTTATGACGGCAGCGGCGGCAACATCACCGTGGCCACGGGCAAGACCGTCACCGTAGGCAGCGGGGGGCGTGCCACGCTGTATACCGGCAGTGTGTCTGGCAGCACGGGGTTGGCTGCGCTGCTGGGCAGCGGCAGCGGGCGCTTTCGCTATGCCAGTGATGAACTGACCACCGGCTACTTGTCGCCCTTGGGCGCAGGCGCATTTGCCATCTACCGCCAGCAGCCCACACTTGTGCTCAAAGGCGTCAATGAGTCGGTGGTCTATGGGACCGAGCCCTTTTTGGACGTGGGTGCCACCGGCATGGAAAATGGCGACACGGTCGCGCAAAGCATGGGCAAACTGCCCACCGTCACGCTCTTGAACAATGGCAACGCCGCCGCCCGCAATGCCTCGGGCTACTACGATGTGTTGCGCAGCGGCAGCGCTGTGGTGGGCTATGACATGGCACTGTCGACCGATGCGGTCTCCAAACTGGGCTATGCACTGAGCTACGACCAGACCGGGGCCACCACCGTCACGCCCAAGGCCTTGACCGCCGTGATCAACGACGATGCCAAGTTTGTCGGCCTGGCCGACAACGCGGGCTACGCCGGCGCCACGTTCAATGGCTTTGTGCGCGGGGAGTCGGTGGCCAATATTTCTGCCACCAGCGCGATTACGCGCACCGGCATGGGTGCCAATGGTGGGTTGGCCGATGCACTCAATACCTATACCGGCGCTTTGGCGGGCACCATCAACCTGACCACAGGCAACTACGAACTGCCGAGCGCCAACATCACGGCAGGCAATTACTACATCGTGGACCACAACACGCTGATCGTGCGCGTCGGCACGGCCAGTGCGGTCTATGGCAACCCCGCCAGCTACGACGTGGCACAGGTGCGTTACTACAACAACGCCAACACCGAGGTCAGCCTGACCCAAGGCAGCAGCGAGTTCAACTGGAACCTGGCTGGCGATGCGGGCAAAGCAGTGAACTTTTCCTTGAGCAGTGCTGGCGTGAATGTCGGCACTTACGGCATCACCGGCAGTGTGAGCACTCCGCACACCTTGCCCAACACCAGCAACCACAACACCCCCGGGCAGTTGCTGGCCATAGGCGGGCGCCTGACCATCACACCGCGCACTCTGACACTCAGTGCGAATCGGGTCTATGACGGAACGCCCACCTTGACCGGTAGCGACCTGAGCTTGGGTAACCTGTACAACAGCGAGACCCTGACTTACAGCGCCGCCAAGGTGAATGACCGCAATGTGGCGACGGCCAACAAATACGTCACCAACGTGACGCTGCAAGATGGCACGGGCTTGGCCAGCAATTACCAGTTGCCGAGCCTGTCTGCGTACGATGCGACCCAGAATAATGCCACCCTGACGGCGCGCGCCCTGGGCGTGAGCGTGACCAAAGAATACGACGGTCAGGCCAGCGCCAGCGCCGCGCAGACCACGCTCACCAACCTGGCAAGCGGCGAAGGCTTGACCATCAGCGGCGTGACGCTGGGCAGCGCGCGGGTGGCCGGGCCGGATGCGAACCTCGCCACCTCGGACAATTTCGTCAGCGCGCTGAGCCTGGCCGACAAGGGCCCGTTTCTGCTCAGCAACTACAGCCAGCCCGCTCTGGTGGCGGCCACTGCTGACAACAGCGTGACCATCCAGAGCAAGGAATTGATCATCAGCAGCATCAGCGCCACGGGCACCAGCAAGGTGTATGACGGCACGACCGCAGCAGACGCAAGCTTCAGTGCCACGATCAGCCTCAGTGGGTTCTTGACCGGTGAGTCGGCGCCCGTGACCGTCAATACCGCAGCCTACAACAGCAAGAATGTCGCCGATGCCAACCAGATCGGGCTGAGCAGCGTCACCCTGGGCAGCGTCACGGGCAGCGCGGTGGGTTCGGTCAGCTCGGACTACACGGTGGATTTGGCATCGGCTTTCGTGTCGGGTGACATCAGCCGCCGCAGCATCAGCGCAGCGGCCAACGCCAACCCGGTCAAGGTCTATGACGGCACCGATGGCGTGGAAGGTGCTGTGGTGGCTGCGGCGGCAGCCACATCCACCACGGGCAAAGTTGGCAGTGACGACATCAAGATCGTCGGCGTGGGCGGCACCTTCAACAGCGCCGATGCCGGCACTGGCCGCAGCTACACGCTGGCCGACATTTCTTTGGGCGGGGCCGACAAGGACAACTACAGCCTGACCAGCGGCACCATCACCGGCACGGATGGCGTGATCACGCCGCGCCCGCTGACGCTGACCGCGACCAAGGTCTACGACGCGACCACCCTCCTTGGCACACGCACCGTCACCCAGACCAACGAAGACGGTGATGAATCGGTGGAACAAGATTTTGGCGTGTTCACGCTGGGCAATTTGGTGCAGGGCGAAGTGTTGACGATTTCGGCAGTGACCAGCAGCAGCGCGCGCGTGGCCGGGCCGGATGGCGACGCCAGCACGGTGGATAACTTTGTGCGCACCATCACGCTGACGAACGAAGAAACTTCCAAGACCAGCAATTACAGCCTGCCAGGCGCCAGCACGGGCGTGGTTTCGGGCGCGGTCAATACGCTCACCGCCCACGCCAGCAACACGGTCACCCTCAGCCCGGCCACGCTGACCGTGAGCCTGGAGGAAACCCAAGTCAGCAAGGTCTATGACAAGTTGAGCACCTTCACCAGTTACTCGCCCACCTACACGGTGCAGGGCCTGGTCGATGGCGACACCGCCGTTGCCGTGACGCAGACCGGGCGCAGCTTCAATGAGGCCACTGTGGCAGGAGCCACCACGTTCACGGCCAGCGGCCTGTCCATCACGGGCGTCACGGGCACGATTTCTTCGGCCGCCAGCGACTATGTGCTCGATGTGAATACGCTGAGCGTGGCGGGCAGCATCACACCGCGACCGGTGGCGGTGGATCTGAGTGCGGGCATCAAGAAGGTGTATGACCGCACCACCAGCGTTAACAACCTGAATATTGCTCTGGGACAGGTGCTCGACGAATCCGCCATTCTGGTGCCAGACACGGGGCTGGTCAGCGGCGATGTGGTCACCGTGTCCGCCAGTGGTGGTGGTTTTGACGAACGCAACGTCGGCAGTGGCAACAAGAGCTTTACCTTGACCGGCCTGAGCCTGCAGGGGGCCGATGCAGGCAACTACGCGCTGGCCAGTGGCAGCAGCCTGAGCGGCACCAATGGCACGATCGACCCCAAGGCGCTGACGGTCACCGGCAGCAGTGCCGCCGAAAAAACCTACGATGGAACAACCAACGCCACGGTCACTGCGGGCACGCTCTCGGGCTTTGTTGGCAGCGAAACCGTCAGCGCCAGCAGCGCCACCGGCAGCTTTGACAGCGCCAACGCGGGCAGCCGCAGCGTCACCGCCAGCTACACCCTGGCCGATGGGGCGGGCGGTGGGGTGGCCAACAACTATTCGTTGGCTGACACCACGCATTCGGCGACGATTTCGACCAAAACCTTGAGCATCAGCGGAACCGTGGTGGCCGGCAAGGTCTATGACGGCACGACCACGGCACCGGTCAGCACCACGGGTACGGTCGCGGGGCTGGTCAGTGGCGAAAGCCTGACGATCACGCCCACCGCCGCTTACAACACTGCGGCGGCTGGTACCGGTCGCACAGCGACGGTGAGTTTTGGCCTGACGGATGGCACCGGCCTGGCGGCCAACTACACGCTGGCCAATGTGTCGCGCACGGGTTTGACCATCACGGCCAAGACCCTGAACGTCTCCGGCCTGACGGCGGCCGACAAGGTCTACAACGCCACGGTCGCCGCCAGCCTGTCGGGCACCGCCACCTTGACCGATGGCAGTGCCAGCAGCAGCGACGGCAAGACCATCGCCGGCGACGTGGTCGCCCTGTCGGGTACCGCCAGCGCAAGCTTTGCCGACAAGAATGCGGGCAGCGCCAAGACGGTGACCATCAGCGGTCTGCAATTGAGCGGCACCCATGCGGGCAATTACACCCTTAACGCGGTCACCACGACGGCCAGCATCACGGCCAAAACGCTCACCGTCGCGGGCCTGTCTGCGCTGGGTAAGGTGTACGACGGCACGGCCACAGCGGCGCTGTCCGGCACGCCAGCCTTAAAAAGTGCGCAGGCCGCCGGCACTGGCACGGCCAGCGACGGCGCGCCCCACAGCGGCGACACGGTCAGTCTGGCGGGCACGGCCAGCGCCAGTTTTGGCGACCGCCACGTGGGCTCTGGCAAACCGATAACAGTCACCGGTCTGGCGTTGACGGGAGCCGATGCGACGCTGGGTAACTATGCATTGAGCCAGCAAGCAGGTCTCTCGGCCAACGTCACTCAGGCCATCCTGCGCGTCACGGGTCTGACCGCTTCGAACAAGACCTACGACGCCACGACTGCGGCTACCCTGGGTGGTACCGCCGCGATCTCCGCATTCAGTGGCGATACCGTCACCCTGGGCGGCACCGCAATCGGCACCTTCTCCAACAAGAACGTGGGCACCGGCAAGACCGTCACCGTCACCGGCAACACGATCAGTGGCACGGACGCGGCCAACTACGCGCTGGTACAGCAAACTGGTTTGAGCGCAGACGTCACTCAGGCCAGCCTGAGCGTCACGGGTCTGACTGCCTCCAATAAGACCTACGACGCCACGACCAGCGCTACCCTGGGTGGTGCAGCAGCAGTCACCGCGTTGGCCGGCGACGCCATCATCCTGGGCGGCACCGCAATCGGCACCTTCGCCTACAAGAACGTGGGCGCCGGCAAGGCCGTCACCGTCACCGGCAACACGATCAGTGGCACGGACGCGGCCAACTACGCGCTGGTGCAGCAAGCCGGCCTGACTGCTGACGTCACTCAAGCCAGCCTCTCGCTCAGCGGCGAGACAGGTGTGGTCAAGACCTATGACGGCACCACCCGCATGCCAACCGGCGTCACGGGCTATGTGAGCGCAGGCGCGGGCAGTCTGACCGGCGTGATCGCGGGCGATACGGTCAGCGTCACCGGAAACGCCGCCTTTGCCAGTGCCAACGTGGAACGGGTAGGGGGTGTGGTGTCTGGCGCAGTCACGGCGTTGGCCATCAACCAGGGTACCGTGGCGCTGTCGGGTGCCGATGCCGGGAACTACAACCTGTCATGGACCAATGGCAGCGGCACCATCACGCCAGCCGCGCTGACGGTTCGGGCTAACAACGATGCGCGGTTTTTGACGCAGTCTGATGCGCTTAATTTTGAGGGCGTGAGTTTCAGCGCATTTGTGAATGGTGAGACAGCGGCCGTGCTCACCGGCACGGCCAGCGTCAACCGACCGAATGCATCGTCCGATGTGCTGGCAAACAAGTACACCAGCGCGTTGCAAGCCAGCGGCCTGACATCGTCGAACTACGCCATCAGCTATACCGCAGGCGACTACACCATCGTGCCTTCGAACCAGTTGTTGGTGCGGATCACGCCCGTCAGCAACACCTATGGCACAGCCACGGCCTATGCCCTGGCCAGCGTCCAATACGAGTCCGCCGGCACGGTCTACACCCTGGGCTCTGGCGGTGTAGCGGGCTCGAGCGTGAGCATCGACAACAGCAACCTGGTCAGCGTCAACGACGGCGCATCGGGTACGGCGGGCTTGACGGTGGCGCCGCAAACTGTGGCGGGCGACTTTGGCACAGCGGGCAAGCTCAAGGTAGGCAGCTACCAGTTGGGGGTGGCGGGGTTGGTCACGGAGAACAGTGCCAATTTCAGCAACACCGTGACGGTGGTAGGTTCGCACCAGGTGGTCACCAAAGGGCTCACTGCATCGGCCACCGGCGTCTCCAAGGTGTATGACGGCACCACCAGCATGTCGGGTGTCACGCTGGGGCTGACTACGCTGGAGACGAACGATGTGGTGACGGTCAATGGTCTGGGCGCCTTTGGCAGCCGCAATGTCGGCAGCAACATCGCCTACACCCTGTCGGGCCTGGGCTTGGCCGGCGCCGATGCGGGTAACTACCACCTGACAGGTGGCGGCAGCTTCAGCGGCAACGATGGGCAGATCACGGCCCGCCCCCTGCTGGTGAACTTTGCTGGGGTTGATCGGGTCTATGACGGCAGTGCCAGCGCGACGGTGACCACCAGCGACACGCGAGTGAGTGGTGATGTTTTCACCATCACTCGCAGCGCCATATTCGCCGACAAAAATGTGGGTCAAGGTAAGGCGGTTACTGTGGGTGGCGTAAGTCTTTCAGGGGCCGATGCAGCCAATTACAGCGTGGCTACTGGTGCCAGCACCACGGCCAACATCACCCGTTTGAACGCGGTGACCTGGGTGGGTGGTGTTTCGGGCAACTGGTTTGACCCAGCGAACTGGGCGGGCGGCGCCGTGCCCGACCTGTCAAATGTGGCCCAGGTGGTGATTCCGTCTGGGGTTAATGTCAGCTTTGGCAGCACGGTGGTAGCGCCGGCGCAAAGCGGTCCAGTCCAGGTCGACAGTTTGTCGGGGGCCAACGCTTCGCTCAGCCAATCGGCTGGCACGCTGAATGTGGGTGCTGGCGGTGTCACGCTCGACGCTTATATCCAAAGCGGTGGCGTTCTTACAAGTACCGGTCCGATCACACTGGCCACCCTCACACAGACGAATGGCAGCCTGAGCGTCACGGGCAACCTCACCGTGACCCAGGATTTCAGCCAGGCCACAGCAGGCACCATGACCGTGGGGGGCAATACCAGCATCACCGATACAGCTGGGGGCTTGACGATCGGTAACCTCAATACCACTGGGACTACGCAAATCACCAGCATCAATGGTGGTATCGCCCAAAGCGCGGGAACTGCCATCTTCTCCGGGGGGGGCGCCACATTAAGTGCCGCGACAGCCGGTGCTGGGGCCGATATCGTGCTCGATGGGGCCAACGACTTCAATGGTTCAGTCAACGTGCTGGGCGGTAAAGACGTCACGCTGAATGACGTCAACAGCATCACGCTGGGCGGTGTGAACATCACCGGCAAACTGGATGTGACGGCCGGGACTGACATCGCGCTCAATGGCGTGGTCAACGTCGCCAGCTTGGACTTGCAGGCCACGGCCGGTGACATCACCCAAGGCGCAAGCAGCACCCTGACGGTGAGCGCAGGCCCGACTGACCTGAAGGCGGGCGATGACATCACGCTGGACAAAGCGAACGACTTTGTAGGCACAGTCAATGTGCTGGGCGGTAAAGACGTCACGCTGAACGACGTCAACAGCATCACGCTGGGCGGTGTGAACATCACAGGCAAATTGGATGTGACGGCCGGGACTGACATCGCGCTCAATGGCG
Organism: Limnohabitans sp. 2KL-51; assembly: GCF_003063645.1. Taxonomy (GTDB): domain Bacteria; phylum Pseudomonadota; class Gammaproteobacteria; order Burkholderiales; family Burkholderiaceae_C; genus Limnohabitans_A. The sequence continues at coordinate 35,143 of NZ_NESJ01000021.1, read as the reverse complement.
TGGTCAATGTGGCCAGCCTGGACTTGCAGGCCACTGCCGGTGACATTACCCAGGGCGCAAGCAGCACCTTGGCTGTGAACGCAGGCCCGACCGACCTGAAGGCGGGCGATGACATCACGCTGGACAAGGCGAATGACTTTGTAGGCACAGTCAATGTGCTGGGCGGTAAAGACGTCACGCTGAACGACGTCAACAGCATCACGCTGGGCGGTGTGGACATCACCGGCAAACTGGATGTGACGGCTGGGACTGACATCGCGCTCAATGGCGTGGTCAATGTGGCCAGCCTGGACTTGCAAGCTACGGCCGGTGACATCACCCAAGGCGCAAGCAGCACCCTGACGGTGAGCGCAGGCCCGACTGACCTGAAGGCGGGCGATGACATCACGCTGGACAAGGCGAATGACTTTGTCGGGACAGTCAATGTTCTGGGCGGTAAAGATGTGGTGCTGAACGACGTCAACAGCATGACACTGGGCAATGTCACCACATCGGGCAAGCTGGATGTCACTGCGGCTACGGACATTACGCTCAATGGAGCAGTGAATGTCGCCAGCCTAGACCTGGAAGCCACCGCTGGTGACATCACTCAGACGGCAGGCACCTTGACGGTGAGCGCGGGGCCAACTGATCTGAAGGCGGGTGACGACATCACGCTGGACAAAGCGAACGACTTTGTAGGCACAGTCAATGTGCTGGGCGGTAAAGACGTCACGCTGAACGACATCAACAGCATCACGCTGGGCGGTGTGAACATCACAGGCAAATTGGATGTGACGGCCGGGACTGACATCGCCCTCAATGGCGTGGTCAATGTAACCAGCCTGGACCTGCAGGCCACTGCCGGTGACATTACCCAGGGCGCAAGCAGCACCTTGGCTGTGAACGCAGGCCCGACCGACCTGAAGGCGGGTGACGAAATCACGCTGGACAAGGCGAATGACTTTGTAGGCACAGTCAATGTGCTGGGCGGTAAAGACGTCACGCTGAACGACGTCAACAGCATCACGCTGGGCGGTGTGGACATCACCGGCAAACTGGATGTGACGGCTGGGACTGACATCGCGCTCAATGGCGTGGTCAATGTGGCCAGCCTGGACTTGCAAGCTACGGCCGGTGACATCACCCAAGGCGCAAGCAGCACCCTGACGGTGAGCGCAGGCCCGACTGACCTGAAGGCGGGCGATGACATCACGCTGGACAAGGCCAACGACTTCAATGGTGCAGTCAATGTGAGCGGTGCCGATGCCGTCACGCTGAACGACATCAACAGCATCACGCTAGGCGGTGTGAACATCACCGGCAAATTGGATGTGACGGCCGGGACTGACATCGCCCTCAATGGCGTGGTCAATGTAACCAGCCTGGACCTGCAGGCCACTGCCGGTGACATTACCCAGGGCGCAAGCAGCACCTTGGCTGTGAACGCAGGCCCGACCGACCTGAAGGCGGGCGATGACATCACGCTGGACAAGGCGAATGACTTTGTCGGGACAGTCAATGTTCTGGGCGGTAAAGATGTGGTGCTGAACGACGTCAACAGCATGACACTGGGCAATGTCACCACATCGGGCAAGCTGGATGTCACTGCGGCTACGGACATTACGCTCAATGGAGCAGTGAATGTCGCCAGCCTAGACCTGGAAGCCACCGCTGGTGACATCACTCAGACGGCAGGCACCTTGACGGTGAGCGCGGGGCCAACTGATCTGAAGGCGGGTGATGACATCACCTTGGACAAAGCGAATGACTTTATCGGCACGGTGAATGTGCTGGGCGGCAACGACGTCACGCTGAACGACGTCAACAGCATGACGCTGGGCAATGTCACCACAACGGGCAAGCTGGATGTCACTGCGGCTACGGACATCACGCTTGACGGCGTGGTCAATGTGGCCAGCCTGGACATGCAAGCCACCTTGGGTGACATCAACCAGGGCGCAAGCAGCACCTTGACGGTGACCGCAGGTCCGACCGATCTCAAAGCGGGCGATGACATCACGCTGGACAAGGCGAATGACTTTGTCGGGACAGTCAATGTTCTGGGCGGGAAAGATGTGGTGCTGAACGACGTCAACAGCATGACGCTCGGCACGGTGACCACCACCGGCCATCTCACCCTTAACAGCGCGGGCGACCTCAACCTGGGCACCAGCACGGTGGGTGGTGCCCTGACTGCCAGCAGCGGGAACGGCAACATCACTCAGAGTGGCGCGCTGACCGTAGTCGACGGCAGTGCATTCAACGCAGGCACAGGCGATATCTTATTGAACAATGTTGGGAATATTCTTGCCAATGGCGTTACTGTGATTGCCGCTAACTCTACGATAGTTGGGGAAAACGCAGGTGGTTCAGCTGCCGCTGCGGCCGCTGCGGCCCAAGCGGCGGCAGACAAAGCGGCGGCAGACAAAGCAGCGGCTGACAAAGCGGCAGCGGACAAAGCGGCGGCTGACAAAGCGGCAGCGGATAAAGCAGCAGTTGACAAAGCGGCAGCAGACAAAGCGGCGGCAGACAAAGCGGCGGCAGACAAAGCGGCGGCAGACAAGGCGGCGGCAGACAAAGCGGCGGCAGACAAAGCGGCGGCAGACAAAGCGGCAGCGGATAAAGCAGCAGCTGACAAAGCGGCAGCGGATAAAGCAGCAGTTGACAAAGCGGCAGCAGACAAAGCGGCAGCAGACAAAGCGGCGGCAGACAAAGCGGCGGCAGACAAAGCGGCGGCAGACAAAGCGGCGGCAGACAAAGCGGCAGCAGACAAAGCGGCAGCAGACAAAGCGGCAGCAGACAAAGCGGCGGCAGACAAAGCAGCAGCGGATAAAGCAGCATCTGACAAAGCGGTAGCGGATAAAGCAGCAGCTGACAAAGCAGCACAGGCTGCCGTGTCACAAAATGCTTCAAAAACGGGTCAAGGACAAGTGGTGACCGCTTTGGACACCCCCACGATGCCTGAACCTTTGGCTCTAAATGCCCTGGTGCCCAGTAATGTGGCCGTTTCGAGTGCCTCCAGCACGACCAATTCATCGAGTACTGGCAGCGCTAAAAGTTTGGCAGCATCTGGCAGTCACAGTGCGGGCGTCACCGTCGACCTGTTGAGCGCTTCGTCTGCCAGCACAACAATGATGGCTGCTGTGTCACTGCCGAAGGGGTCATCAACCGTAGGCTTAGGCTTCAGTTTCGCGTTGCCAGAAGCGATTCAGGCGTTAGCTCAACAAGGGTCCCAAACCGTGGACCCCCAGGCAAGCCTGTCCGATGGATCACCTTTGCCGGCATGGTTGAGTTTTGATGCGAGCACTTTACGTTTCGATGCCCAAGCCGTACCAACAGGTGCTTTTCCTATGCAAGTGCTAGTGACTGTCGCTGGGACGCGCGTGATGGTGGTGATCTCAGAGAGGACCGAGTAAATAGCGGAAAGACTTTGACGGCTTTCAATGGCGCTCTGGCTGCAAGAATATCGTCTCTTGCATAGACCCGTGGGCCGGGAACGGCTCCATCAGATTTGTCATCGTGAGCATGGGTGCTTCCATGCCGTAGAACCATCAAGTCGATCCAAATTTCAAGTGACTTGGCCTTGCAAGATCAGACACGCACCATGCGGGGCTTTGGCTTTGGACTCCTGACCAGGTACTGCACCAAGTGCCAGGCCAGTATGGCGCGCAAAGCTGGCAGTGCATGCAGACCCCGCGGGTGAAACCCGTCAGGCGAGAACGGGCAGACCCGTGAAGTTGTGCGCGAACTCTGCACGCCCCTCCCGAGTACCGGTCATGTAGTTCAGATCTGCCAGTTGCATCCCGCGTTCGAAGGCGCTTTGCCCCGGAAATTGGTGGACCATCGTGCAAAGGCCTGCCGAGAACCGCTGGACCAACCACATGCGTTCGAGGCAAGTGTCGGCGTAGCGGTCTAGCCAGCGCTGATCTTGGCGTTTGTAGTGTTCCACCAGCGAGCGTCCCAGCACCTTGATGTCCGCCATCGCAGCATTCAAACCCTTGGCGCCTGTGGGCGGAACGATGTGGGCAGCATCGCCAGCGAGGAACAGGCGGCCAAAGCGCATGGGTTCGCAGATGAAGCTGCGCATGGCGGTGACGGCTTTTTGCGTGATGCGACCTTCGTTGATGGGGGGCTGCCCATCGACATCGAGCCGCTTGTGCAATGCCGCCCAGATGCGATCGTCTGACCAGTTGTCGGGGCTGTCGTCAGGTTCGCACTGCAAATACAAGCGGGTGACCTCGGGCGTGCGGATGCTCATCATGGCGAAACCATCGGGATGGCAACCCCAGGTGATGTCTTGGATGGCCGGGGGGGCGTCAGCCAAAATGCCCAGCCATCCAAAGGGGTAAACACGGTCATAAAGCCGCTGCTTGTCGTCAGGGATGGCGCTGCGGCTGATGCCCCGAAAGCCGTCGCATCCGACCACGAAATCGCATGACAATTCGAGTGGTTGGCCTTCGGACTCGAAATGGATGACGGGTCGGCTGCCTTCCAGGCCTTCGATATGCGTCACGGGTGCGTCATAGAAAATCTGGGCACCTGCCTCTTCGCGGACTCGCATCAAATCGGCCACCACTTCGTGCTGTGGATAGACCCAGGCGCTTTTACCGCCTGATGCCTCGTGAAAGTCCAGCCTGTGAGAGCGGTTGTTGAAGCGAAAATCCAGCGCGTGTTGTTCAAGCGCGAGTCGGTCCATGCGTTCGCCCAGGCCGACCTCGCGCATCATCTCCACAGTACCCTGCTCGAGCACCCCGGCGCGAAGACGGGCGCGCACATGGTCTTTTTGCGAGCGTTCAATGATGACCGACTCGATGCCCTCCAGATGCAGCAAGTGAGAAAGCATCAGCCCCGCAGGGCCAGCGCCAATGATGCCAACTTGTGTCCGTATCACTTTTGTTCCTCAAGGGTGATCATCCCCATGCCGGTCGTCATAGGCGCATAGTAATGGCGATGAATTTTGCGAGCCGTAGGGGACAGGGCGCCGCGCATGACCAGCCACATGATGAGCTCGATCCCTTCCACACCAAAGCGATTCATTAACTCTTGGTGTGTGATGTGGGTCAGGCTTTCGGGGTCCTGTTCAATCCGGTCCAGGAAATCCTGATCGTTGTCCGCATGCATCTGGCCGAAGTGGGGGCCGCTCAGTTGATGCGACATCCCGCCTGTGCCAATGATGGCGACCTTGATGTCTGCGGGGTAGCTGTCAACGGCACGTCGGATGGCTTGTCCCAGTCGCCAGCAACGGCGCGCTGTGGGCAAGGGGTGTTGCAGCACATTGACTGCGATCGGCACCGAAGCCACAGGCCAGCCCGTGTCTGAGGGATCAAAGCACAAATGCATGGGTACCAAAAAACCATGCTCGACGGCCATTTGCTGGCAGATGGTCAGGTCGAACTCGTCGTACACCAAAGACTGACAAAGGTGCTGAGAGAACGCCACATCCCCACGGATCGTCGGAAGTGCCCGCGTGCCAAAGCCTTCGTCAGCAATGGCGTAATGGTCAGCACAACCCACAGCGAACGTGGGGTAACGGTCGAAGAAGAAATCGGCGCCATGGTCGTTGTAGACCATGATGCACACATCCGGTTGCAATGCTTTCAGCCATTGACGCACGGGGATATAAGCGTCGAACAAAGGCTTCCACGCTGGTGTTTCAGTTTGACCGCGGTCGTAAGCGCCCCCAATGGATGGCACATGTGAGGTGCCGATGCCGGCGACGATGCGTGCCATCAGACGCTCCCCGGGACGTTGCGGGTTGCCAAAAACGCTTCGTAGGTCTCACCGCGCATACTGGCCCCCATGCGGTAAAGGCCATGCCCTGTCACTGCGCCGAGCTTGATCAGGTAGTAAATATTTCCGCCAGCCTCTAGCAGGCCTGAAAAGTCGCGCGCACGCACCAGCACTCGCTCGGCCTCTGTCAAAGCAAAGCGCTGCATGAAAGCTTCTTCGTCAGACTTGAAGGACTCGCGCCCTTGCGCTGTGGACAGCGCATGACACATCGTGTTGATGCGCAGGCCGCGCCAAGACAGTTGCAAATCGAAGACCAGTGAGCCGCCGATGCGCATCCCTGGCTCAAGTTGTGCGTGGCTGGCTTGGTTCATGCTCTCAGTATAGGGTTGAGGCCGATACTTGAAAAATACAAGTAACTAGCCTGGTGCCCAAGTGCTCGCGCGTCTTGGTGGCAGCAGGCACTTAGCCGGTGCTATTGACTCGGCCCGATGAAGCCTTGAAAAATACCAAAAGAATGGCTTTTTTGTGAGAGCTCACCCCTGTGGGCGATGGGCGTGGAGCACGCCCTGCAAGCCATCGCCAGAACTCATTTTTTTCTTTGGATTGAGTGCCGACAACTCACCATGTAAGCCGATGTCGGCAGATGGAGGGTAAGGGCACTCGGTTCAAAAGGATCGACCTTTAGAATGATGTACAGAACACCCAGGTTCAGAACTGTGTTTCCAGCCTTGATGGAGACAGTTTGTAGCGAAGAATTTTCTGGCGCCGAATGGACCCGAACGACATCCCCTGTGGTTTTTTCTGAGAGGCAACCGCGCCATCGTGCGATGGTGAAACCGCTCACGCGCAACCTATTTGAATTCGACATGCAAAAAATGATGAGAGCCCGTATCCTGATCGCTGCCTTTTTGGCCATGCCTTTGATGCAAGGCTGTACGGTGTTGGCCATTGCGGATGTCGCCGCGTCGACAGTGATTTACGGGGTCAAGACGGTGGTCAATGTCGTCGATGCCGTTACGCCCGACATCATCAATCGGGACAAAGACAAAAACAAAAAGAAGGATTGAGTGTGGGCTCAGGCTTGGCGGTGTTCTGCCAAGTCGTTCCATACATCTTGGCGTGTGATCAGGCCATCGCGCACTTCCATCCGGTCGATGAAACGGATGCCTTCAAAAGGCGCACCATGGAGCCAGGTGCCCTGCAAGGTGCCGTGGCAAAACACCACGGTGACATCGCCTTGCCAACTCTCTTCAAATTGCTCGTAGTTCTTGTGGATGGCGCTGTAACGCTGTTTCGCCCAGTTGATCATCTCGGGCAAGGTGTGCATCTTCACCCCGCCTGGGAAACACATGCCAAAGTTGGTGTGCAAAAAACTTTGGGCTTTTTGAAGGTCGCGTTCTTGCAGGGCTTGCAAAAAAGACTGCACCACCTCTGAAGCCACCGGGTGCGCGGCACGGCCACCGCTGAACACCTTGCCGTCACGGCGATAGGTGCTGACCTCGTTGACAAAGACTGTGGTGCCCGCCTCCGGTGTGTCGATCACGGACCGCACGGCCTGGGCCACGCGGTTGACCATGCGGTGCTGTGTGTCCGGTGCGTAGCCCGGCAGCAAGGTGATCGAGACGACAGGCATGCTGTCGAATCAAATACCCAGCCAGCCGTTGGTGCGGGCAAAGTGCAGCGCTTGTGTGCGGCTGTTGACGCCCAAGCGGCGGAACAAGCGCCAGAAGTGCACCTTCACGGTGTGCTCACTGATCTCCAGTTTGTCTGCGATGTCGCGGTTGGACAGACCTTGGTCCAGCATCAGGATCAGCTGCTTTTGGCGTTTGGACAGTTTGGTCGGGCCGGCGGGCGTAGCGGCATCTTCAATCGCTGCTTGCTCTTCGCTCACCAGAAGACTGCGCAAAGCAGCAATGATCAGAGCAGGGCTGTTGGATTTTTCGATGAAGGCATCGGCGCCTGCCTCGAGGCAACGCGCTTCGTATTCGCTGGCGCTGGAGCTGGTGACAACCACCAAAGGGATGTCAGGGAACTTGGCTTTGAGCACCTGCACGCCGGACATGCCCAGGGTGTCTGGCAGTTGAAGATCAAGGCAAAACAGTTCTGGGGGACCGTTTTTTTCAACCGTAGATTCCACAACATTCAACTTGTGAATTGGGATGATTTTCAGGCCTGGTTTGACACGATGCAGCAACATGGTCAATGCATCACGCATCAGGGGGTGGTCGTCAATGACATAAACGGTCATATTTTAATCTCCGCGCTAAACTTAAAGTACAAGAATATCAGTTTGACGATAATTTTGCCATCTTTTTTGTTGAAAACAGCAAAATCATTTTTGGTTGGCCATGGTGTGGGCTTTCAACAACATCAAAACTTCGCTCAAAGAACTCGCAGTTTGGGGGTCGAATTCAAGAATGGGCTTCAGGTCGGCCAGTGCGTCCGGCCCTTCTGAATTCAAACGGGCGATGGTTTGTCCAGCTTCCTTAGGCGAGGCAAATCCCAGGCTTTGCAGCAAGACCTGACCTTTTGCATCCACCAGCTTGAAATAGAACTGACCGTCTTTTTCACGGTATTGCTTGAAGCTGGGCAGGGATGTTTTGGCTTCTTTGGCCGCTGCAGCAGTACTGCCCGATGACAAGGCCCGCAGGCCCACGGCATGGCGCAATTCGCGCATGAAGGGCGTGGCCAATTGGCGGGCTTTGTCAGCCCCCGCCAGCAAAATTTTGTCCATTTGCGCGGGGTTGTCGATCAGGCTTTGGTAGTGCTCGCGCTTGGGCGCGATTTCTCGGTCGATGCGCTCGAACAGCATTTGCTTGGCATCCCCCCAGCCGATGCCCTCGGCATAGGCACGAACCATGGCGGCGGTCTCGTTGGCATTGGCAAAGGCCTGGTAAATCTGGAACAGCGCCGAGCCTTCAGTGGCCTTGGGCTCGCCCGGTGCTTTGGAATCGGTGACGATGCCTGCGATTTGTTTGCGCATTTGCGCAGCGGGCGCAAACAGCGGGATGGTGTTGTCGTAGCTCTTGCTCATCTTGCGGCCGTCCAGCCCCGGCAGCAGGGCCACCGATTCTTCGATCACGGCCTCCGGCAGCACGAAATGCTCGCCATACAAATGGTTGAAGCTGGACGCCATGTCGCGCGCCATCTCGATGTGCTGGATCTGGTCACGGCCCACGGGCACTTTGTGCGCCTTGAACATCAATATATCCGCCCCCATCAGCACCGGGTACATGAACAAGCCCGCCGTCACGTCGCTGTCCGGGTCGTGGCCCGCGGCGTTGTTCTTGTCTACCGCTGCTTTGTAGGCGTGGGCGCGGTTGAGCACACCTTTGCCTGTGACGCAGGTCAGCAGCCAAGTGAGTTCGGGAATTTCAGGAATGTCCGACTGGCGGTAGAAGGTGACTTTGTCTGGGTCCAGGCCTGAGGCGATCCAGCTGGCTGCGATCTCCAGGGTGGAGCGCTGGATGCGGCCGGGCTCGTCGCACTTGATGAGGGCATGGTAGTCGGCCAGGAAGTAAAAACCATCGGTGCTCAGGTCGCGGCTGGCTTGCACAGTGGGGCGAATCGCACCCACGTAGTTGCCCAGGTGGGGGGTGCCGGTGGTGGTGATGCCGGTAAGGACGCGGGTGCGGGAGGGGGAAGTCATAGGGTCAAGAACATAAGCCAAAAAAAGTAAATCAGCGCAACCGAAGTCAGCGCAACAAAGTGGCCAGCGGGCTGAGGATGAGTTTCAGAAAGTCAAAGGTCAGGCCCATCAGGGGCTGCATCCACCAGGCACTGATGAGACCGGTGAGGACCAGCGCCATCACGATGAAAAAGCCCCAAGGCTCAACACGGGACACCAGCACCGCCTGGCGCCAGGGCAGCACGCCCACCAGGATGCGCCCGCCGTCGAGTGGTGGCAGCGGAAAAAGGTTGAAGGCAAACATAACCACATTGGTGAGGATGCCGGCTTTGCACATCTCGATGAAAAACCGTTCGTTGATGCCGTTGCCTGTCAGCACATAAAACAACACGCCCCAGATCAATGCCTGTACCAGGTTGGCACCCGGCCCGGCCAGTGCCACCCAGACCATGTCGCGTTTGGGGTGGCGCAACTGGTCAAAGCGTACCGGCACGGGTTTGGCGTATCCGAACAAAAAAGCGCCACTGGTGCTGAAGTACAGCAGCAGGGGCAACAAGATGGTGCCCAGCGGGTCAATGTGCGGAAAAGGGTTGAGCGTGACGCGCCCCAGCATGGACGCGGTGTTGTCGCCCAGACGCAGCGCGGCATAGCCGTGGGCGGCCTCGTGCAAGGTGATCGCAAATATCACCGGCAGGGCGTAAATCAAAACGGTTTGGATGAGGTCAGACATATTCAGCCCCGATTGTCTCAGACCCGTCTTGGCTGTGACGCCGACTGGGTATGGGGACCATCCAGCCTTATGCAATAGGCTTTGTGTAAGAGCCCACACCGTCCGTGTTGGGCTCGACACATGCCCTTTAAAACCATCGCCCACAGGGGTGGGCTCCTACCCAGAAAAAGGCACTGCTTGGCAGAGCAACTCAAGAAGGTCATGGCCCGTGAGGCCAGATCAATTCAGATCTGTAGGCCGGGCTCCACGGCCCGACCGGGGGTGCTCACCCCTAGGCAGGCAAAAAGCGCTCCACCAGCAAGGACCAATAGGCCGAACCCACGGCCACGTTCTGGTCGTTGAAGTCGTAGCCGGGGTTGTGCACCATGCAGGCGCCGTGGCCGTCGCCCGTGCCATCGCCATTGCCGATGAGCAAGTAACTGCCTGGCACCTCTTCGAGCATGAAGGCAAAGTCTTCGCTGCCCGTCAGGGCGCGACCTTGGCGCACCACCTTGTCAGCCCCCACCAGTTCTTCGGCCACATCGCGGGCGAAGTCGGTCTCGGCCAAGTGGTTCACCAGCACGGGGTAACCGCGTTGGTAGTCGATGTCGGCGCTGACCCCATAGCTCTGGGCTTGGGCGTGAACCAGCTCGGTGATGCGTTTCTCCAGCAGGATGCGAACATCGCGGTCCAGCGAGCGCACGCTCAAGCGCAGCGTTGCGGTCTGCGGGATCACGTTGTTGGCCACGCCTGCATTGAACGCGCCGACCGTGATGATGGCCATTTGTTGCGGGTCGATGTTGCGGGCCACGATGCTTTGCAAGCCCATGACGATGGCCGAGCCCGCCACAACAGGGTCAGCGGCCACATGCGGCATGGCGCCGTGCCCACCTTTGCCGTGCAAGGTGATGGTGACGTTGTCAGAGGACGCCATGGCCGAGCCGTCGCGCAAGACCAGGTGGCCTTGCGGGTGGGTGGGCATGTTGTGCATGGCAAAGATGGCATCGCACGGAAACTGCTTGAACAGACCGTCTTCCATCATCTTTTTGGCCCCGCCCAAGCCTTCCTCTGCGGGCTGAAAAATCAGATTGACAGTGCCCGAGAACACACCTTTTTGCGCGATGTGTTTGGCCGCCGCCAACAGCATGGCGGTGTGCCCGTCATGGCCGCAGGCGTGCATGATGCCCACGTTGCAGCTGGCATAAGCCAGGCCGGTGGCCTCGTCAATCGGCAGGGCGTCCATGTCGGCGCGAATACCAATGGCGCGGTTGCCCGAGCCCTTTTTGATTTGACCGACCAGACCGGTGCCGCCCAGACCGCGTGTCACTTGGTAGCCCCAGGCGCTCAATTGCTCGGCCACCAGGTCGCTGGTGCGGTACTCCTTGTAGCCCATCTCGGGGTGCTTGTGAATGTCGCGGCGCACCGCAATGAATTCATCCGCTAGGGCATCAAGGGCGTGCAGTTTGTCGTGCAGAAAAGCTTCGCTGGGGGCGTTCATGGCAGGACCTCATTTGGAAAGTGGCTTATTGAGCCTGCAGATTAATCGATTTGGCAATGGAGCGGTAGCGCTCGATGTCGCCAAGGTAAATGCGGGCCAGCTCGGCGGGCGTGCGCGAAGGCAGGACCACGTTGCCGCTGGCTTCCAGGGCTTTGCGTGTTTCAGGCACTTCAACGGCCGCATAGAAGGCCTTGTTCAGCGTGTTGACCACGGCGTCCGGGGTGTTTTTGTGCACCTGCACACCGGCCCAGATGTCAAATTCCATGGGTTCCAGCCCTTTCATGGCGGCCATGGCCGGGAATTGCTTGAACAGCGCGTGCGGGGTCTTGGCGGTCACGGCCAAGCCCTGAATTTTGCCGTCGATGAGGGTCTGCGGAATGGAGCCGGCCATGGGCAGGAAGGCCATGTCGATCTGGCCACCCATCAAGTCGGTGAGCAGGGGCGCAATGCCTTTGTAGGGCACATGCAGCATCTCCACCTTGGTCAACTGCGAGAACTTCTCGCCCACCAGGTGGTACAACGAGCCCGGACCCACACTGCCATAGCTCAGGGGCTTGTTGGTGTTCTTGTGGGCCAGTGCCAGCAGATCGTCCACGGTCTTCACGTTGAGCGAGTTGCGCACGGCCAAGATGGTCGTGGTGGTGGCAAATTGCGCGACCAGTTTGAAATCTTCAGATTTGTACTTGACGCCCTGAATCGCCATGGGGGCCAGCACAAGCTCCATGGGGCTGCCCAGGCTCAAGGTGTAGCCGTCGGCCGGTGCGTTGACCAGCTTGGCCATGCCGATCGCACCACCGGCACCACCGATGTTGTCGATGATCATGGTCTGGCCCAGTTTGGCTGCGGCATCGGGTTGCACTTTGCGCGCAAAAAAGTCGGAAGGGCCGCCGGCCGGGTAGGGCACGATCAGGTTGATGGTTTTGGCGGGATAGGTTTGCGCCAGGGCAGGGCCGAAAGCGCTGGCGGCCACGGCCAGGCTGGTGATGAGGGTTTTGAAGTTCATGGTGTCTCCTGAAGCTTGGGTTGATGCATGGTTGAAATGACCATGTCCAAATCGTAGAAATGACAGATCAATGTGTCCAATGACTTATTTTCCTGATAATCATTCGTAAAATGAATGCATGAACCTCAGACACCTTGAACACTGGCTGGCGCTGGCCGATACCGGCTCCTTCAGCCGTGCGGCAGAAAAACTGCACATCACCCAGTCCGCTCTGAGCCGAAGCATTCAGGCGCTGGAGGAAGACCTGGGTGGTCTCTTGGTCGACCGTGTGGGCAAAAAAAACGAGCTCACACCCCTGGGCCGCTCCGTGTTGGAGCGGGCGCGGCGCATCGTGCACGAGGCCCAAGAGCTCAAACAAGGCGCTGCCTTGCTGCAGCAAGGCGGCTTGGGCAGTTTGCGGGTGGGTCTGGGCTCGGGCCCCGGTGCCATGCTGATGACCCCTTGGCTGCGTTACATGGCCGAACACCATCCAACGGTGCAGGTGAGCGTGTCGCGCGGCCCGACCGAACTGCAACTGGTGCAGTTGCGTGAGCGCGAACTGGATGCGCTGGTGGTCGATGTGCGCCGGGTGGCGGTTGCGCCCGACCTGAACATGACGCATGTGGTCGAGATGCCCGCCGGTTTTGTGTGCCGCCAAGGCCACCCGATCTTGCAGCGTCACCCCGGGCCGGTGCCGTTTGAAGCGCTGCTGGATTACCCCTTGGCCTCCACACCTTTGTCGCAAGAGGTGGCCCGCTTGCTGGTGAACCACTATGGCCCCCGGGCGAACCCGGCGCAGCTGACCACCTTGCAGTGCGAGGAGATCGCCAGTTTGATGGACGTGGTCAGTCAAACCGATGCGATTTATCTGGGGATCGTGGGTGCGGCGCGCCAGGGCTTGGCCGATGGGTCGCTGGTCGCTTTGGACATGGACCCGCCGTTTCTGGGGGGTGCGCGTCTGGCACTGATCACATTGGCCGGGCGCACCGAGTTGCCGGTGATGTCGGTATTCCGTTCATTTGTGGCTCAGCAAATGCCACAAGCTGCAAGCATTGAATCTTGAGGTGAGCGCTGAACACCGCCATGGCGGGTGCGATGGGCGTGCACCGCACGCCGGTGGATCAGGCAGTCACCACCCGCAGGCCCATCAGCAAGGCGATCAGCACCAACAGAATTTGCACCCCCCGCCGAAAACGTTCGGGCGATATCCTGTCACTTTGCCTATGCCCCAGCCAGATGCCCAGCAGCATGGCGGGCAGCCAGGCGGCGGACCAAAACGCGGTGGGGCCGGTGATGTCCTGCATGCTCGCAGGCACGATGCCAAGGCTGCTCATGCCGAACAGACACAGCAGGGCGAACAGATCGGTGAACAGGAACAACACCACCAGGCTGGCGCGCATCACCGCCGGGGCCAGGCGGGTCTGGTTGAACACCATGGCCACCGCAATGCCGCCAATGGCCGCCAGCCCATTGAGCCAGCCACTGACCATGCTGGTGCCCCATTGCAGGGCTTTGCCGGGCGGGCCTTGGGGCCGCAGGCCCTGCAGCTGCGCCAGGGCGATCACCCCGATGATCCCCGCAATCAGCAGGCGCAGGGTGTCGGCGGGCAGGCTTTGCTGGGTTAGCACACCCAGCGGAATGAACACCACATTGCCCAGAATCAGCGCGCGCAGCCAGGACCAATGCACATCGGGCCAGCAGGTTTTGAGCAGGCTGAGGCTGGCCAGAATTTCGAGCACAAACAGCGCGGGCACCACCTGTGCAGGCGGCAAGAACACCGACAGGCAGCTCACGCACAGGGCCGAAAAGCCAAAGCCTGTCAGCCCCCGCACAAAACCGGCAAACAGCACCACCCCGCTGCTCAGCAGCAGGCTGATGGCGTTGGCGTTTTCTGGCAACGAGAATAGGGACCCCATGTTCATCTTCGTCGTGGGCGCAATGCCCCCAGAATTTGAGTGAACACCCGCTGGCCTTGCAGGTCGGCCAGGTCCAGCATGTCGCTGTGGCGGTAAAAGCCGCTCATGTCCAGACCCACGCCTAGAGCGGTCAACTCAACGCGGCCGCTGCGTTCGATGCGTTCGGTCACGGCCAGCAGGTGTTGCTCCAGATACAAGGGGTCGTTGGTTTGAGCCGAGGCACTGTCGCTGGGGCAGCCGTCCGAGATGACCAGCAAGATGCGGCGAGAGGCGCTTTGCGCCAGCAAACGTTGCTCGGCCCACAGTAGGGCTTCGCCGTCCAGGCATTCGCGGTACAGATCGGGTTTGAGCAGGGCCGCGATGTCGCGCCGGGCCAAGCGCCAGGCTTTTTCGGCGGGCTTAAAAATGATGTGGCAGCGCTCGTTCAGGCGGCCCGGTGCGGGCGGCTGACCGGCGCGACGCCAGTCGCGCAGGGCGCGGCCACCGCTCCAGGCACCGGTGGTAAAACCCAACACCTCGCAGGGCACGCCCGCCAGGTCCAGCGCCCGGCTCATCACGTCCACCAGCAAGGCAATCGGCTCGCGCTGCGACTTCATGCTGCCCGAGCAGTCGATCAAAAAGCACACCGCCGCATCGGGCACTGGGCGTTGGCGTTCGCGCACAAACAGCTGCCGCTGCAAAGGGTTGGCCACCAGCTGCGACAGGCGGCTGCCGTCGATGCGACCTTCGTCTTGGCCGTTCTCCAGGTCCTGCCAGCGCGGCGGGCTCAGCAGCGCCTTGAGCTGGCGCACCAGCGGCTGCAAGGCCACGCCTTGCTGGGCAATGCGTTCGTCCAGCTGCAGGCGCAGGGCTTGCCGCTCGGCCGCACGCACCAAATCCGCCGCCTGCACCGTGCGGTCATAGGCGGTGGTGAAGACGGTGTAACCGCGCAACACCTCGTCCGGGCTCAGGCTGCGGCCTGGTGCTGCGATGGCCTCGTCCTTGTCCTCGCCGCCTTCAAAGTCGATCCACAGCGACAGCCGCTCGCGGCTGGGTTGTAACGGGTTGATGCGGGTGGCCGGGGGCTGCGCCTGGCCTGCCACCGTGTGCTGGGCGACGTTGCGGGCAATGTTCAGGGCGTGCTCGCCATAAAGGGCCTGGTCGTGGCGCGTCAGGCGCAGGCCGCGCACATCGTGGCCAATGACTTCGGACAAGGCAAAGCGGGTGGACTCGATCAGGTCCATCAGTGCCTCGGGCACGGCCTCGCCCATCACCCTTGCGCGGCAGATCAGGGCCACCGTCAGCAGCGTGAGGCCTTGCACGGTTTCGGCCAGGTCCGACTGGCCCAGCGCCACGGCCCAGACCTCGAAACGGTGGCGCAAGTTGTGCGCTGCACCGGGCAGGCCCAGTGCGCTGGCCTGCGACTCGACGCGGATTTGCTCCAGCATTTCCACGATCAAGCGCTCCAGTGGCATCAATGTTTGGCGCTCGCACAGCGCTCTGTGAAGCGCTGCATCGGAATGGCGCAGACGCAGCGCCGCGCCATCGCTGGCGGCGCGAAACGAGCGCCAGTCGTCCTGGCCATGCACCGGGTGCAGGTGGGGAGCAAAGTCGGGCAGGCGCAGATTGTTGCGGTACAGGCGGCGTTGGCGGTAGTGCAGCTGGGGCTCCGCGCTCAGGGCGCGGGCGCTGGCCGCACACAAATCGTCTAGCGCGTGTTGCTGGCGCAGCAGGGCTTGTTCGCTCGGGCCGACATGGTCTGCACCCGCGCCCGCGCCCGCGCCAAGCACAGCCGCCAAACCCGGCTCGCTCATGGCGTGCCCAGTTCCTGGTCAAAGCAGCGCTGAAAGTATTCCCCCAGCACCGGGCGCTCGGACTCGTCGCCCTTGTTGATGAAGCTCAGGTGCAGCGCCACTTGCAGGTCACCAAAAATGTCCAGGTTTTCGGCCCAGCTGATCAGGCTGCGCGGCGACATGAGGGTGGACAGATCGCCCACCTTGAAGCCCTGACGCGTGAGGTTGGCAAACTGCACCATGGCTTGCAGCTGTGCCTGGCGGGCCTCGTCGCGCATGCTGGGCACGCGGGCGCGCACGATGGCCATCTCTTGCTCGGGCGGCAGGTGGTTCAGCGTGGCCACAATGTTCCAGCGGTCCATCTGCGCCTGGTTGAGCTGCTGTGCGCCGTGGTACAGACCATTGAGGTTGCCCAGACCCACGGTGTTGCTGGTGGCAAACAGGCGAAACTGCGGGTGCGGTTTGAGCACCTGGTTCTGGTCGAGCAGGGTGAATTGCCCGTCTCGCTCCAGCAGGCGCTGGATCACGAACATGATCTCGGGACGCCCTGCGTCGTACTCGTCAAAAATCAGCGCCACCGGCCGTTGCAGCGCCCAGGGCACGATGCCCGGCTGGAACTCGGTCACCTGCTGGCCGTCGCGCAAGACCACCGCATCGCGCCCCACCAAATCGAGGCGGCTCAGGTGCCCGTCCAGGTTGATGCGCACGCAGGGCCAGTTCAGCCGGGCGGCCACTTGTTCAATGTGGGTGGACTTGCCCGTGCCGTGCAGGCCTTGCAGCATGACCCGGCGGTTGTGTTCAAAACCGGCCAGCAGGGCCAGCGTGACTTCGCGGTTGAAGCGGTAATCCGGGTCGATGTCGGGCACATGCTCGGAGCGTTCGCGAAAGGCGCTGACTTTGAGAGGGCTGTCGATGCCAAAGACGTTGCGCACGTCCAGGCGGTGCTGCTCGTGGTGCATATCAGGAGGGATGTTCATGGCATGGCCTCGGTTTCAATGGCGCTGATGGCTTGGGCTGCGCGCTGCAGGGCGGGCAAGAGTTGCAGGCAGCGCTCGGGCGTCAGGCGCAGCACCGGGGCCTGCACCGCCACACACAGGTTGGATGCGCCCTGCGCCGAGGGCACCAGCACCGCCACGCACATCAGGCCGGGCAAAAATTCTTCGTTGTCCAGCGCAAAGCCCTGGCGCTTGACCTGCTTGACCTCTTGCTCCAGCGCAGCCATGTCGGTCAGGGTTTTGGGTGTGTAGGCGTCCAGCGGCGCATGGGCCAGCAGGCGCAGGCGCTGGGCGGGGCTCATTTGCGACAAAAACACCTTGCCGCTGGCCGAGCAATGCACGGGCACCCTCGAGCCCGGGTGCAGGTAAAAGCGCAAGGGGGCCGAGGTCTCCACCCGGTCCAGGTAAATCACCTCGCTGCCGCTCAGGGCCGTCAGGTTGCAACTCTCGCCCACTTCGTTGACCAGATGGCGCAGCACGGCGTGGCGTGCGCCGTGCGCGGTGTCGTTGATGAGCAGGTTTTCTGCCAGTTTGCGCAGCCGGTTGCCTGTGCCGTAAAGACGGGCGTCGGCGGTGCGCTCCAGCAAATGCGCGCTTTCGAGTTGCTGCAGCATGCGGTGCAAGGTGGCTTTGGGCAGGCCGGTTTCGTCGGCCAGGTTTTGCAGCGAAAAATAGCTGCTTTTGCTGGCGATCACCTCCAGCAAGGCAAACAGGCGCAAGGTGGGCGTGTCCCCATTGATCTCAGTGGGGGCCGATGCGGGCAGGGGGACGGAGGCAAGTGGCATCGCTGCATCATAGTGGAAAACCCGAAAAATGGAACAAATCACATCGATAAGTGAAATTTCGATTGATTTGTGGGGGGCGGCTGTCTATAGTCACATTCAGTTTCGGATTTTGGACCCTCAGGTTTCGAATCTTTGTTATCCCCCCATTTTTTCAGGAGCAGTCCATGAGCACCCCCAAAACCGACAAACGCACCGTGGCCAGTGGCGTGCAGAAAATGACGCCCTCCGAGGCTTTTGTGGAAACCATGGTCGCCAACGGCGTGACCGACATGTTCGGCATCATGGGCTCGGCCTTCATGGACGCCATGGACATTTTTGCCCCCGCAGGCATCCGATTGATTCCGGTGGTGCACGAGCAGGGCGGGGCGCACATGGCCGATGGTTATTCCCGTGTGAGCGGCCGCCATGGCGTGGTCATTGGCCAAAACGGCCCGGGCATCAGCAACTGCGTCACCGCCATTGCGGCGGCCTATTGGGCGCACAGCCCGGTGGTCATGATCACCCCCGAAACCGGCACCATGGGCATGGGCTTGGGTGGCTTTCAAGAGGCGCAGCAGCTGCCCATGTTTCAGGAATTCACCAAATACCAAGGCCATGTGAACAACCCCAAACGCATGGCCGAGTTCACCGCGCGCTGCTTTGACCGCGCCATCTCGGAAATGGGCCCCACCCAGCTGAACATTCCGCGCGACTATTTCTACGGCGAAATCAACTGCGAAATTCCCCAGCCCATGCGCGTGGAACGTGGCGCGGGCGGCGAAAACAGCCTGAACGCCGCCGTGGAGCTGTTGGCCAACGCCAAGTTCCCGGTCATTTTGTCGGGTGGCGGTGTGGTCATGGGTGACGCGGTCAAGGAATGCGTGGCCCTGGCCGAGCGCCTGGGCTCCCCCGTGGCCAACGGCTATTTGCGCAACGACTCTTTCCCGGCCAGCCACCCGCTGTGGGCAGGCCCATTGGGCTACCAAGGCTCCAAGGCGGCCATGAAGTTGATCGCCCAGGCCGACGTGGTGGTGGCGCTGGGCTCGCGCATGGGGCCATTTGGCACCTTGCCCCAGCACGGCATGGACTACTGGCCCAAAGACGCCAAGATCATCCAGGTCGAAGCCGACCACACCAATCTGGGACTGGTCAAAAAAATCACCGTGGGCATCCACGGCGACGCCAAGGCGGTGGCCATTGAACTGCTCAAGCGCCTGTCGGCCCGCACCTTGGCCTGTGACGCCAACAAGGCCGAGCGCGCCGCCAAAATCCAGGCCGAAAAAGACGCCTGGGAAAAGGAACTCGACGCCTGGACCCACGAAAAAGACCCCTTCAGCCTGGACATGGTGGAAGAGGCCAAAGGCGAGCGCACCCCCACGGGCGGCACGTACCTGTCGCCACGCCAGGTGCTGCGCGAACTGGAAAAGGCCATGCCGCCACGCGTCATGGTGTCCACCGACATCGGCAACATCAACGCCGTGGCCAACAGCTACCTGCGTTTTGACGAACCCCGCAGCTTTTTTGCGCCCATGAGCTTTGGCAACTGCGGCTACTCGCTGCCTACCATGATCGGTGCCAAGTGCGCCGCGCCCGACCGTCCCGCCGTGGCCTATGCCGGTGACGGCGCTTGGGGCATGAGCATGGTCGAGGTCATGACGGCCGTGCGCCACGACATTCCGGTCACAGCGGTGGTCTTTCACAACCGCCAGTGGGGCGCAGAAAAGAAAAACCAGGTGGACTTCTACAACCGCCGCTTTGTGGCGGGTGAACTCGAAAGCGAGAGCTTTGCGGGCATCGCCCAGGCCATGGGGGCCGAAGGCATCGTGGTGGACCGCCTCGAAGACGTGGGCCCTGCGCTCAAGAAAGCCATCGATCTGCAGATGAACCAGCGCAAGACCTGCGTGATCGAGATCATGTGCAACCGTGAGTTGGGCGACCCCTTCCGCCGCGATGCACTGGCCAAGCCGATCCGCTTTTTGGACAAGTACAAGGACTACGTCTAAACCTTGCTGAGCTTGGCATGTTGAGTCCGTCCATGAACCTCGGGGCACCCTCAGCCCTGTACCCACGTTTGTGGGGTTTGATTGAACGGGCCCAAGCACGTGCGGCAGCAGCTTTACCCCCGCTGGGCTTGGTCTACCCCTGCGACGCCTTGGCCATGCAAGCGGCTGATGCGATCGCACGGCAGCGTGTGGCACGCCCCGTGCTGATTGGCCCGCGCAAGGACATGGAGCGCGCGGCCGAGCTTGCGGGGGTCGATATGTCGGCCTTTGAATGTGTCTACACCCATGCGCCAGAGCCTGCAGCTGCTGCAGCGCTTGCGGTGCAAGGGGTGCACGAGGGTCGCCTGACAGCGCTGATGAAAGGCGCTTTGCATACCGATGAACTGATGTCGGCGGTGGTGAGCAGAGATCATGGCTTGCGCACAGAGGCCCGCATCAGTCATGCTTTTTTATTTGATTTGCCGCGCTATCACAAACTGTTGGCCTTGGCCGATTGCGTTGTCAATATCTCCCCTGACCTGAAAACCAAACGCGATGTGTTGGGAAATGCAGTGGCTTTGCTGCAAGCCCTGGAGATTGCCGAACCGAAGGTGGCGATTGTGTCTGCTGTGGAGTCCGTCAACCCGGCCATTCCTGCCACGCTGGATGCGCAGGAACTGGTGGCCTTGTCTCGGGCCGGTTTGTGGCCTGGGGCGCAGGTTGAGGGTCCTTTTGGATTTGACAATGCGTTTTCTTCCAAAGCCGCCGCCATCAAAGGCATGAATAGCCAAATTGCTGGCGACGCAGACTTGATGCTGATGCCCGACCTCAATGCCGGCAACATGCTCTATAAAAGTTTTGTTTATGTGGGTGGTGGCGAATGCGCTGGGTTGGTGCTGGGGGCGAAAGTGCCCATTGTGCTGACCTCGCGTGCTGACTCGTTGTTGGCTCGTATTGCTTCTGTTGCGTTGGCCACCTTGGCCAGACGTACACACTGAACCGAAGGAAACCCTGTGTTCAAGTCCTTGTTTTCTGAGTCTTCCGGGTTGCCCTTGCAAGACCCTTTGGCCGAGCCCAACCCCACGGCGCAAACCACCGTCAAATGCACCACCTGCTACATGTGCGCCTGCCGCTGCGGCATTCGGGTGCATTTGGTCGAGGGCGACAAAGGCCCCGAGGTGCGCTACATCGACGGCAACCCGGACCACCCACTCAACCAGGGGGTGATCTGCGCCAAGGGCTCGGCGGGCATCATGAAGCAGTACTCGCCCGCACGCCTGACGCAGCCGCTGCTGCGCAAACCGGGCAGCGAACGTGGTGCGGGCGAGTTTGAGCCCATATCCTGGGAACGCGCCTTTGACATCCTGAGCGAACGTCTGGCGCACATCCGAAACACCGACCCCAAGAAGTTTGCGCTGTTCACCGGGCGCGACCAGATGCAGGCGCTCACCGGGCTGTTTGCCCGCCAGTTCGGCACGCCCAACTACGCCGCGCATGGCGGCTTTTGCTCGGTCAACATGGCGGCCGGCATGATCTACAGCGTGGGCGGCAGCTTTTGGGAGTTTGGCGGACCGGACCTGGAGCGCTCCAAACTGTTTGTGATGCTGGGTACGGCCGAAGACCACCACAGCAACCCCATGAAAACCGCGCTGTCCAAGTTCAAGCGCGCAGGCGGTCGCTTCATCTCCATCAACCCAGTGCGCACGGGTTACTCGGCCATCGCCGATGAGTGGATTCCCATCAAGCCCGGCACTGACGGCGCGCTGCTCATGGCCTTGCTGCACGAGCTGGTTCGCACCGACACGCTGGACCATGCATTTCTGAAGCGCTTCACCAACGCGCCCCAACTGGTGGTGCTGGACGAGGGCGAGCGCGAAGGTCTTTTTGCCTTTGACCCCGACCCGGCCAAAGGCCCGCCCGGTGACGGCCGCAACCCGCACAACAAACTGGTGTTTGACCGCACCAGCGGCCGCATCCTGAATGCCTACCCCGAGGGCATTGCCGAGGGCTGCGACCCGGCGCTGGACGCACCGCCCGAAGGCCACTACACCCTGGCCGACGGCACGCGGGTGGTGCCCGCCTTTGCCTTGCTGCGCCAGCGCGTGCTCAGCTGCACGCCTGAATGGGCGCAGGCCATCACCGGCATAGCGGCAGATCGCATTCGCCTGCTGGCGCAAGAGTTGGGCCACGCCGCCCTCACGCAGGCCTTTGAGCTGCCCATTCCCTGGACCGATGCCTGGGGCAAAAAACACCCCACCACCCAGGGGCGTCCGCTGGCCTTTCACGCCATGCGCGGTTTGGCGGCGCACTCCAATGGCTTTCAAACGGTGCGTTCGCTGGCGGTGCTCATGAGTCTGTTGGGCACCATCGACGCGCCCGGAGGCTTTCGGCACAAAGCGCCTTACCCGCGCCACATCGTGCCCAACTACCGGGTCTTCAACGACCCGGACATGGTCAAACCCAACACGCCGCTGAACGCCGCGCCGCTGGGCTTTCCGGCCAGCCCCGAAGAGTTGGCCATCCACGCAGACGGCACGCCGATGCGCATTGACCATGCGTTTTCTTGGGAACACCCGCTGTCGGCCCACGGCATGATGCACAACGTCATCACCAACGCGGTCAAGGGCGACCCCTACCGCATTGACACTTTGATGCTGTTCATGGCCAACATGGCGTGGAACAGCAGCATGAACACCATGGCCGTGCGCGAATCGCTCAACCGCAAGGACGCGCAGGGCGAGTACATGATCCCGTTTTTGGTGGTGTGTGACGCATTCCAAAGCGAGACCGTGGCCTTTGCCGACTTGGTGCTGCCCGACACCACTTACCTGGAGCGGCACGACACCATGAGCATGCTGGACCGGCCGATTTCGGAGTTCGACGGCCCGGTGGACTCGGTGCGCGTGCCGGTGCTGCAGCCCCTGGGCGAATGCAAGCCCTTTCAGGAGGTGCTGGTGGAGCTGGCTTCGCGCCTGAAATTTCCGGCCTTCACCACACCCGAAGGCGGGCGCAAGTTCAAGGGCTATACCGACTTCATCGTGAACTTCGAAGCCCAGCCGGGCATTGGCTTTTTGATGGGCTGGCGCGGCGAAAACGGCGACCAGCACCTGCGCGGTGCGCCCAACCCCAAACAGTGGGAGGCCTATGCACAAAACAACTGCGTGTTTCAGTACACCCTGCCCGAGAACATGCACTTCATGCGCAACTGGAACCGCGACTACCTGGACTTTGCCAAAGACAAAGGCTGGCGTCAGCGCAACGACCCGGTGCAACTGGCGATTTATTCCGACACCCTGCAGTCCTTTCGCCTGGCCGCGCAAGGCAAAACAAAAGGGCGTCAGCCGCCCGAGCATCTGCGCGCGCGCATCAACACCTATTTCGACCCCTTGCCGTTTTGGTATGCCCCGCTCGAAGACGCGGCCATTGACCTGAAGGCCTTCCCGCTCAACGCCATCACGCAGCGGCCCATGGCCATGTACCACTCGTGGGACTCGCAAAACGCCTGGCTGCGGCAAATCCACAGCCACAACTACCTGCATGTGCACCCCAGCACCGCGCAGGCGGCGGGCGTGGCCGACGGCGGCTGGGCCTGGGTGGAGAGCCATTGGGGCCAGGTGCGCTGCATGCTGCGCTACAGCGAAGCCGTGGAGCCGGGCACCGTCTGGACCTGGAACGCGATTGGCAAAGGCGATGGCGCTTGGCATCTGGCACCCGGCTCGGACGAAGCGCGCAAAGGCTTTTTGCTCAACCACCTGATCTCGGAAGAATTGCCGCTTCCCCAAGGCACGGGCGCGCCAGCCGGTGCGAAGGTCAGCAACTCCGACCCCATCACCGGCCAGGCGGGCTGGTACGACGTGCGGGTGCGCATTCGACCGGCCGAGCCTGAAGAGGCGGCCCAGAGTTTTCCGCAGGTGGAGACCATGCGGCCCGTGCCGGGTGTGCGCGGTGGTGTTGCCCAAGTGATGCGATTTTTTGCAGGGAAATCCAAACCATGATCCAGTGGCTCAAAGACCTTGTGCAAGGCCATGCACCTTCCCCTGTCAGTCCCCATCTGATGGAGCCCGGTGGCGGTGGCGCGGCGCAAGCCGTGGACACCGAGACCCCCACACTGGCGCGCCAGCTGGCGCTGGTGATTGACCTCAACGTGTGCGTGGGCTGCCACGCCTGCGTGACGGCCTGCAAACAGTGGAACACCTCGGGCATGGCCGGGCCGCTGAGCGACGTCAACCCCTATGCGGCCGAGCCCACCGGCACCTTTTTCAACCGGGTGCAGACCTACGAAGCGGGCAGCTTTCCGAACACCGACACGGTGCACTTTCCCAAAAGCTGCCTGCACTGCGAAGACCCGCCCTGCGTGCCGGTCTGCCCCACGGGCGCGAGCTACAAGCGTGAGGCGGATGGCATTGTGTTGGTCGATGCCGACAAATGCATCGGCTGCAAATACTGCGCCTGGGCCTGCCCCTATGGTGCGCGTGAATTTGACGAAGCCAGCGGCGTCATGACCAAGTGCACCCTGTGCGTGGACCGCATCCACAACCCTCTGCTGCCCGAAGCCGACCGCAAGCCCGCCTGCGTCCAAGCCTGCCCGACCAACGCCCGCCTGTTTGGCGACGTGAAAGACCCGAACAGCGAAGTCAGTCAGGCCATCCGCGAGCGGGGTGGTTATGCCCTGATGCCCGAATGGAACACCCGCCCGGCCAACCAGTACCTGCCGCGCCGCGTCACCCCGGCAGCGGTGACGCCCCTGCCAAGCCCTGCGGGCAAAACTTCACCACATTGAGGTCTTCATGCGTCCTGCCTGGTCCATTCTTTTGTTCACCACCCTGTCCGGCACGGCCCAGGGCCTGCTGCTGGCGCTGGCCGTGGCCAGCTGGCTGATGCCCCTGGACACGGGCTTTGCCCTCATGGCCATCGGCGTGGCCGAAGTGCTGCTGGTCGGTGGTCTGTTGGCCTCGTTCTTTCATTTGGGTCAAAAAACCCGTGCCTGGCGGGCGGCGGCCATGTGGCGCACCTCGTGGATGTCGCGCGAAGTCATCGTGCTGCCCTTGCTCATGGGGTTGGTGGCCCTGTGGTGGCTGGGTTTGTACTTGGGCGCATCCCCCCTTGCCTTGCAGGCACTGTCTGCGGCGGTGGTGGTGGTCACGCTGGCGCTGTGGGTGTGCACCGCCATGATCTACGCTTGCCTGCGCTTTTTGCAAGAGTGGGCGCACCCGCTCACGGTGATCAACTTCACCCTGCTGGGCATGAGTTCGGGCAGCGTGCTGCTGTGCGCCCTGGCCAGTGCCACGGGGCAAACCGAGCTGTTGGCCTGGCTGCAGCCCTGGGTGCTGGGCAGCACCTTGCTGGCCTGGTTTCTGCGCCGTCAGGCTTTGCGCCGCAACGCCCGCCTGTCCCCCCTGTCAAGCCTGCAATCGGCCACCGGCATCCACCAGCCGCAACTGGTGCAAAAATCCATGGGCATGTCGGCCGGGTCTTTCAACACCCGCGAGTTTTTTCACGGTGCCACAGCCCGCACCGTGCGCCGCATGCCCTGGGTGTTTCAGCTGCTGGCGTTTGCGCTGCCCTTGTTGTTGTTGACCCTGCTCAGCACGCAGTCGGCGCTGGTCTGGCTGGGCGCCGTGCTGCTGCAGTTTGTCGGCCTCTTGGCCGAGCGCTGGGTCTTCTTCGCCCAGGCCCGCCATCCGCAAAACCTGTACTACCAAACGGTGTCTTGAGGTATGTATCTCGGGTCAAGCCCAGGATGACATTTAAAGAGCCCGGGATGACATACCACCACTGTCACCCCGGCCCCCGAGCCGGGGTCCACTCTCATGACACGCGCAGCGCACTTGAAGACATGGATCCCGGGTCGAGCCCGGGACGATAAAAACACCCGGGATGACATTTCAGAGGGCACGGATCTCATCTAAAAAGCTCGTGATGACAAACCACCACTGTCACCCCGGCAAACGAGCTGAAGTTGCACCTCAAAGAGTGCGCCCATGCCAGGCGCGCCAAATAAAAAAGCCGCATGACAGCGGCTCTTGAATGGGCAATCAGGATATCAGGCATGGGCAGCGCGGAACCGCTCCGCGATTTCACGCTTGCTCTTCTGCAGCAACTCGATCTCTGATGGCGTCAGCATTCTCGGAACGCGCAAGGTAGCGAGCTTCTGATTGAGTAAGGCAGTCGAAACCGTGACCGAACCGGCTTTGCCACCATTCTTCAAACGCTGTTCCATGTTTACTCCTTAAATCGACAAGTTGATAAGGGGCTTGCGCCCTACCGAAGACATGGATTGCCGCACTTCGCTCGCAATGACGAGAGAGGGGGCGCGCGATGACGGGAAAAGACTTGCCCACAGAGTGGGCTACTACAGCAAACCTTATGCAGCCAAGGCAAAACGCTCGTCAAGCAAGCTGCGCAAAGCACGAAGAGACACCGGTGCAGCTTCGGGATCGATGGCGTTTCTGAGGGCATCGTTGATCAGTGTCTGATAACCATGACCGGAGGCTTCAGCCTTCGCTCGAAATGCCTCCAACACGTCATCGTCCAGCATGATCGTGATCCGCGTCTTACCGGGTGAAGGCAACACTGCGCCCCGTTTTGCCGCTTTGAAATCATATTCTTTACGCATGGTAGTTCCTTGCCTCATTGGGACTTGCTTTTCGCGCAGAAATCAAACGTCTGCGGTCCTCACGTTGGGTGTGGCACACCACCAGCACACGGCCTAATGCATCCATACCCAAAGTCAAAAATCTTTGCTCACCTTGAGCATCCGGATCATCCATTGTCAAACCAAATTCATCGCGTAAAGCTTGTTCAGCATGCGCAAAGCTGACGCCATGCTTTTTTTGATTGAGCTTGGCTTTGACCGGATCAAATTCAAACTGCTCGTCATGATTATGCATATTCAATACATATATTTCAAGTTTAACAAAACGCCTGGGGACAGGCTACAACAAAAAAACCCACACCCTTGTGAGGTGTGGGCTTTGCCGGGGTTGGGGATGGGGATGGACCCCGGATCGAGTCCGGGGTGACATTTGGGGGGCCGGGATGACAAGTGAGAGGCCGGGATGACATTTCAGAGAGGCCGGGAGGGCAAACCACCACTGTCACCCCGGCCCCCGAGCCGGGGTCCACTCTCATGACACGCGAAGCGCACTTGTCACCCCGCACTCTCTTTATGTCACCCCGCACTGGATGCGGGGTCCATGCTTTAGCCTTCGCGAAGCGCAGATGAAGACGTGGATCCCGGCTCGGAGGCCGGGATGACATACAGAGGGTCCGTTCGGGACAGCCCCTCGGGCACCACCAGCTTGAAATCGACATCTTCAGACATCCGCTCTATCAATCTGTGTGCTTTGGAAAGGCATGTCCCGCCACAAAACACCAAGCCCACGCCATCCGTGTCCGTGCTGGCGATATGGCGAAGCGCCTGGGTCAGTAGCAGGTCTTTTTCGAGAATCGCCTCGGCAAGCGGCGTCAAGCCCTCGCCAATAACATCCTCAATTTGCTTATGCTCTTGCGCTGTAATTGTTTTCATAACGCACCGTGCTGATACCGACTGTGATCTTGCGTGTGATGCGGCGATCCCCCGTATCAAATGTGGTGCGCACCGGAATTTGCGTGGTCCGACCTTCAGCATACGCGCGTTGGGCGCGACCCAAAGTCGCAGGTACTTCCAATTTTTGGAGCGTTTCTTGAGCCAATTCGGCCAACGTCACACGCGGCACAGGCTTGCCCGATAGCCTGCTAGGCCGAGCCTTGGCATAAGTGCCATAACCCAAACGCACAATCTTCCCATCGGCCACCAGCTGCTTGAGCACGCGGCTGATCTGACTGGGGCTGCCCATGCGCTCAAAATCGACACGCATGACCACTTCTCCTTTGCGCAAAGCAATGGAACGAACCATTCTGTCTTTCAAGCTGTACCGGCTCATGAGGGCCTCCGAAGTGATGCAAACAATGCTCATGCACTATACAACAAAGCCTCATAGCTGAGCGTGTTGCGCGGTAGGTGTGGAGACGGGGATTGAAGATGGACCCCGGCTCGGAGGCCGGGGTGACATGAAAAGAGGCCGGGGTGACATGAAGAGGGGCCGGGATGACAAAACACCACTTGTCACCCCGGCCCCCGAGCCGGGGGCCATTCCTCTAATGACACGCGCAGCGCACTTTAGGTGACGGTGGTGTGGACTCAGGCGGGGTCGAGTTCAGCCAGCAGGAGATTTGCTGTGCTCAGCAAGGGTTGCAAAGAGATTTGAATCACTGACCAGACCGTTGAAGCGTTCACCGTTGCATAGCCATGGATCAATTGATTTCTGAAGGCGACGATCTGCGGCAACTCTGGAATTCTTGCCGCCATCACTGGGGCTGTCTTCGCCAGTTGGTTAAGTGCTTCGCCAATGATTTCGAATTTACGCTCTACCGCCGCCTGGAACAATGCATCTTGTATGTATTGCCCAGCATCCATTCAGGAAGTGAATGCCTGAATAGCCAAGGCTGACTCGCGCACATCCCACAAAAAAGCGCGCGGGTCACGCTGCATAGACAGGCTCTTTGTGCGCATTGATCGATGCCAGCACGAAAGGGTTTTTAACGGCGCCAGATTCGATCAGATCGACACCGCGCCCCAACACGCTCTCAAGGGCCGCCTTGGCACCAAAGAACGTCTGCAGGCCATGGTCGGCATCGGTCGTGAACTCCACCAGAAAATCTGCATCGCTGGTTTCAGGATTGAAATCACTGGCACGCGCAGCTGAACCAAACACCTCCAGACGCTTGATGTGAAAGCGCCGACAGATGCTTGAAATTTCAGACGTGTGCTGTGCGATGGCAGGATGCATTTAATGATTCTATGAGATTCAGGGATGCACAGCCATCCGTCACGGCCCCAAAGGTCAAGCCCGAGATTGACAAATGACTATCACCCCGGCCCTCGAACCAGGGTCCACTCTCATGCCACGCGCAGCGCACTTGAAGACATGGATCCCGGGTCAAGCCCGGGATGACAATTACATGTTGGTCCGTGTCATGGCCTCGTCGATGAAGAGGGTGGCGCCGTTGTAGGACATTTCTCTGTAGGTGTCGGCGGCTGCGAAGGCGTAGCCTGCGCCGTAGGTGGCGGCCAGGGTTGCGCCTGAAATACCAGTGGTCACCGTCGTCCAGTTGATACCGCCAACCAATTGAACGGTGTCGCCCGCCTTGCCGTTCACCACCAGCATCTGGCTTTCATCCACCCCGCTGGTGGCGGGGTTGTCCAGGATGTCCGACAGATTGATGATCGCGTTGCGATCGATCTTGAGCGTGCCTGCGCCACCAGCACCGTTTTGAGTCATGTCGACCGTCTCAAAGCTGTGCAAGTGGGCTGCCACATTGACGTTGGTCAAATCCAACGTGATGTTGGCTGCCGCAGCACCGCCGTTGTAAAAGCCCAGCCTGTCGATGCCGTCACCACCATCAAAGGTGGCAAAGCCAGAGGCCAAGGCCAACTTGGTCACGTTGTTGCCCATGATCTGGATCGTGTCGGCACCCGCACCCGTGTTGATGTTCTCAATACCCGTGTTCTGGATGCCCACAGCAGTCACCCAATCGTCACCGGGGCCAGTGACCAAGGGGTCAATCGCGGCAGTGCCTTTGTTGGTGCCCTTGTAGCCATCAAACCTGAACGGAATCAAGCTGGCATCAAAAGGCTGCGAATCGGTAGCGCCAAGGCCCGCTGCGTTGTTGGCTGTGGCGTTGTAGCTGCCATCGGCCACAGCCACCGTGGTGGTGCCAGCACCCGTGCTGGGCGTGTTGACCGACATCACCCAAGTTTGTGCATCGAGTTGGGTCAATCCGCTCACCGAGCCGCCATTGGTCACGGTCACGTCGCTGGCTGTAAAGCCCGTCACCGCTTGGTCAAAGCGGAAGGTGTAGTTCACCGTCTTGCCTGCAGACACTGCTTCGGAGGCATCATTGGTGATGGTCAGGCGTGGCACAGCGCCAGAAGCCTGGTTGATGGCATAGCCCACCGATGCGGCCACTTCGGTCGCGCTGCTGCTCATGATCTTGGCGGTGTAGTTCTCGCCAGCGGTGGCAATCGTGTCGGCATAGGACCAGGTGGTGCCTTTGACCGTGGCCTGCCCCAAGCTGACACCGTTGCTGAACACCTCGACATACTGGCCGGACGACAGGGCCTTCGCCAAAGTGCCGGAGACCACGCCTGTTGTGTGACGAGTGCCGCTGCCATTGGCCAGGTCCACGGTTTCGGCAACACCGGTCATCGTCAACTTCAGGTTGTCGATGGCATATTGGTCCTTGGGCATGTTTTGGAAGCTGATCTCGTCAAACGTTCCGGTTTGATTAAAGACGCCAGGAGCGCTTGCCAATGCGTTGTTGGCCAAGTTGAATGGCCCCGCAGCAACCGCAGAATTGTTGAGAAGGCGCACCACCGCCGTACCGCTGGTCGTGGCATTGTTGATGCCGTTGTAGTCAAACGTTGCGTTGGTGATCGTGCCATTCAATGGCATGACCGCCCACTGACTTGTTGAATTGGTAGGCAAGATGGCGTTGTTGATGACAAGTTGACCATTCAACTGTGTGAAATTGGGCAAGACCGTGCCGCCAACCTGTGATTGGAACTGAATGCCGTTGGCCGTCGTGAAGTCCCACATCGAGTCGGTGCTGTTGTAAGGCAGGTTGTCAAAAGTCTCCATCAGAACCTTGGTGGTGGTTCCCGTGGCCTTCACGTTGGTGACGGCCACCGCATTGCCGCTGGTGCCCGAGCTCACATCGCTGTCGATCAAAACCTGGGCTGCCGTGGTGCTGTGGTTGTACACACGGTAGGTAGTGGTCACGCTGCCCACGGTGATGTCGGTGGTGCCTTTGTAGTCCCACTGCCCAGCCAGACCCGTATTGCCCACGGTGCCGTTGGTTGTCACACCATCCAGGTTCAGACCGTCCAAAGCCACCGCATCTGTGGTGGTGCCGTTCACCACAAATTGCACCTTGCCGGTGCTGCTGGTCGAGCCGGTGGCCTGCACGCCGCTGGCGGTGGCCGTTTGCGTGGTGGACGCGAAGCTGTAGGCCGACATGGTCGACGCGTTGGCACCACCCAAAGACAGCACGTCGTTGGCCGACATGATCATTGAGGAGCTGCCCAGCAGCTCAAACACTTCGATCTGCTCGATCGGCTTGACGGTTTGCGTGTCGGTGATGGCCGTCAAGTCCAGCGTGGTGCCTGCCAGCAGCTTGAACGTGTCCACACCCGCACCGCCGTTGACCATACCGCCCGCAGCCAGCGTGGCTTGCAGACCGGTGCTGGTGGCGGTAATGGTGTCGTTACCTGCCAGGGTATCCAAGTTTCCGCTCATATAGCTCAGGCTGTCGGGCGACGGGGTGGCCAATCCAGTGCCACCTGCAACCAAGGAGCCATCGGTCACCGCAGCCGTGGCGTTGCTGAAGACAAAGTTATCCAAGCCCACCGGCCCTGCTGTGGTGACGGCGTTGCTGCCCGCCGTCAAAGCCAAATTGATGCTCTTGGTTGTGGTGGCGCGGAAAGTGGCCGTGAAATGGCCCGCATCCAGCGAACCGCCGGGTGTGAACGCAATCGATGTGCCGTCGATCATGGCCACCAGGGACTGTTGGTTCAAGACACCATGGTAGTAATCGAATTTAAAGGTGTAGTCCTGCCCGGCTACCACGTTGACGTTTTCGGACCACAGTGTTTGAACACCGCCGCCGTCCAACTGGAAAATCATGGTGTTGCCGGTGAAGGCGCCATCTGGGTTGGTTGACGTTGTTGAATTGGTGTATTTTCTGGACCAAGCGATGCCGGATGTTGTTCCGGTTTGCGTGATGTTCGTTGCTTGCACTTCCAACGGAGAGGTGTTGCTTGTGATGTTGTAACGGTTCTCGGCTACATTGGAATTGGCAAACGTCAAACTTGTGTTGTAGCTGGCCGTCGACGTGAAGCCTGTATTGCCATTCGAGAAATCACCGTTGTCTAACACGTTGGCTGCAGGCGCAGTCACAGTCCAGAGATTGGACAGCACACTCTGGTTGCCTTGCGCGTCGACTTGCTTGGCACTGAAGGTGTTGCTGCTGTAGGTCAGAGGCTGGGTGATCGGCACGGCCCAATTGCCACTGCCATCCACCACAGCTGAACCCACCAAGGTGTTGATGCTGTTGTCGTACAGATAGATGGTGTCCCCGGCCACGCCCGTGCCCTTGACGGTGCTCAGGGCGTTGGTGGTGGTGCCGTTGTTGGCAATGGTGGTGCTGCTGGCGGTGTCGAACACCCCGGTGATCACCGGCGCTGCTTCTGTCAGGTCTGCATTGACCGGCTGGTAAGCCGTGGTGCTGGTGCCCGAGGCCGAGACGATGTTGGCGCTGTACACCCAGCTGGCGTTGTAGCCTGCGGTGTCGGTGATCTCCCAGGCCGTGCCTGCGGCGTTGACTGTGGCGTTGCCAATCAAGGTGCCGTTGGCGTAGACCTTGACCACATCACCTGCGGCCAGTGGCGTGGCCACGGTGCCCGAGATCAAACGCCCGGCCGAGGTGTCGTTGGTGATCCAGTTGCTGTTGATGGTGGCATCGGCCGTGACGCCGCTGTCCTTGGTCATGCTGCTGAAAGCAATGTCGTTGCTGCGCACCGTCGGGGCGATGGTCGTCAGCACCTGCGCTTGTGTGGTGCTGTGGTTGTAGACCTTGTACGTCACGCCGCCAATGACGGTGGTGCCCATGTCATCCCACTGTCCATCCAGGCCGGTGTTGCCCTGAAGGCCGTTGGTGGTCACGCCATCTTTCATCAACGGGTCCAGTACCAGCGTGTCGCTGGCTGTGCCGGTGATGACCATCTGCACCTTGCCCGTGCTGCTGGCCGAAGCCGTGCCGCCGGTGGTGCTGGTGAAGGTGTAACCCGCCATGGTGCTGGCGTTGCTGCCGCCCAAAGACAAGACATCGTTGGCCGACAAGGTCAGGCTCGACGTGCCTTGCATCTGGAAGATTTCCACTTCCTGGATAGGCCTGACGGTCTGGTTGCCGTTCAGCGCGTCCAGATTCAGCGTGGTGCCTGGTGCCAGCTTGAGCGTGTCCACACCCGCGCCGCCGTCAACCATGCCGCCTGCGGCCAGTGTGGCTTGCAGGCCGGTGCTGGTGGTGGTGATGGTGTCGTTGCTGCCCAGCGCGTCGAGCACACCTGCGGTGTAGGTCAGGTTGTCTGGGTTGGCGGTGGGGCCTGCTGTGCCGAGGGTGTTGGCGGGTGCCGCTTCACCAAAGGCCATGTTGTCCAGCATGTAATCGCCACCGTTGGTCGTGTTCCAGCTTTCCAAACTCAATTTGACCGAGCCTGTTCGTGTCGCCACATAGGTCACGAAGATTTGACCCGCACTAGAGGCCTTGGTGCTGGCCGCAGTCAATCCATCGATCTTGACATCCATGAAGTTGGCACCGTAAGCATTCGCCGTATTAGTCTGGGCATAACTATTCCAGTAGTCAAAGCTGAAGGTGTAGGACTTGCCTTGTACCACGTCGACATTGGCGACCCAGAGATCGACGGTGTTGGTGGCACTGCTACCGGCCACGGCCTCGACACTGCCCACCAGCATCTTGCCGCTGGCAAGGTCAGTGAATGTTCTGACAGCTTGGTATTCCTGCTGGTTAACGTCTGCGGCGCTGTAGATGTTTTGTCGCCATGTGCCGTTGGTCCAAGCCTGTGCGGCCGTCAAGCCCGACAGTGCCCCCGGTGTGGGGTTGGCGACACCGGAGCGGTTGAAGTTGCCAGGATCGTCGACCACGTTCTGACGGTTACCCTGAGCGATCAGGTTGATCATCTGGGTGTTGGTTGAACCCGAGCTGGTGTACATCGGCACTTCAGTTGTGAAGCCGGTGTTACCCGCATCAAAACTGCCATTGAATGTATTGGCCGTAGGCGCATTCACGGTCCACTGGTTGGACAAAGCACTCTGATTGCCCTGTGCGTCCATCTGCCTGGCGGCAAAGGTGTTGCTGCCATTGAATGTGCCCGTGAGCGACGTGACCGACCAGTTGCCCGAGCCGTCCACCACCGCAGAGCCGACCAGTGTGGTGTAAGTGTTGTCGTACAGGTAGATGGTGTCCCCCGCCACACCCGTGCCCTTCACAGAGCTCAGTGCTTTGGTGGTCGTGCCGTTGTTGGCAATCGCTACCGTGCTGCTGGCGGTGTCGAACACACCGGTGATCACCGGGGCGGCTTCGCTCAGGTCGGCGTTGACCGGCTGGTAGGCCGTGGAACTTGTGCCCGAGGCCGAGACGATGTTGGCGCTGTACACCCAGCTGGCGTTGTAGCCTGCGGTGTCGGTGATCTCCCAGGCCGTGCCTGCGGCGTTGACCGTGGCGTTGCCAATCAAGGTGCCGTTGGCGTAGACCTTGACCACATCACCTGCGGCCAGTGGTGTGGCCACCGTGCCCGAGATCAAACGCCCGGCCGAGGTGTCGTTGGTGATCCAGTTGCTGTTGATGCTGGCATCGGCCGTGACGCCGCTGTCCTTGGTCATGCTGCTGAAAGCGATGTCGTTGCTGTGCACTGTGGCGCTGATCGTGGTCAGCACCTGCGCTTGCGTGGTGCTGTGGTTGTAGACCTTGTAGGTCACGCCGCCAATGACGGTGGTGCCCATATCGGCCCAACTGCCCGCCAAGGCCGTGTTGCCTTCCACACTGTTGGTGGTCACGCCGTCTTTCATCAACGGGTCCAGTACCAGCGTGTCGCTGGCCGTGCCGGTGATGACCATCTGCACCTTGCCGGTGCTGCTGGCCGAAGCCGTGCCGCCGGTGGTGCTGGTGAAGGTGTAACCCGCCATGGTGCTGGCGTTGCTGCCGCCCAAGGACAAGACATCGTTGGCCGACAAGGTCAGGCTCGACGTGCCTTGCATCTGGAAGATTTCCACTTCCTGGATAGGCCTGACGGTCTGGTTGCCGTTCAGCGCGTCCAGATTGAGCGTGGTGCCTGCGGCCAGCTTGAGCGTGTCCACACCCGCGCCACCGTCGACCATGCCGCCTGCGGCCAGTGTGGCTTGCAGGCCGGTGCTGGTGGTGGTGATGGTGTCGTTGCTGTCCAGCGCGTCCAGAGCGCCTGCGGTGTAGCTCAGCGTGTCGGGGTTGGCGGTGGGACCGGCGGTGCCAAGCGTGTTCGGTGGCGCAGCTTCGGCAAACACCAGGTTGTCCAGCACAAAGTCGGCCGA
>NZ_NESJ01000020.1 GCF_003063645.1 Limnohabitans sp. 2KL-51 | reverse complement strand
ACGTAGCGCCCCCGGCCACCTTGACGGCACCGGTGGTTCAATCCGTGGCAACACCACCGCCAACGCCTGCAGTGATTGCCCCGCCACCACCTCCACCGCCTGCTCCACCTGCTCCACCTGCTCCACCGGCACCCCCAGCACCACCGGCACCCCCAGCACCACCGCCACCGCCGCCGCCACCACCCAAGCCGGCCCACAACCGATCGGATATCAGAGTCGCCTGCCCGACGCAAGTTCAACCAGAAATGCCGCGAAGGGCGATTCAAAATGGAATTGGAGGGGTTGTCAGAGCGCAGGTCCTGATCAAAGAGGGCGCGGTCAAAGAGGTGACGATTCTGTCTGGGCCGAGCATTTTTCATGCAGCAGTCAAAGCGGCGATGCTGCAATACAAGTGCACCGCCGAATCCGGAGAAATCACCGCGACCCAGGAGTTCGTTTTCAGAAATGATTAATGGACCGCAAATGTTGCGTTGAGTTTCAGCAGGCAGAGCCTGTCGCAGGCCGATGCCATTCGGCTTGCGATTCGGGCACCACTGTGATTTGGGCTGAAAGTGGACCACCACCAGGTGGAAATTGCCGTCGATCTCCACCGACCGTTTCTATACGATCCGGAACCGGCTATCTTCTGATCAAGCTGGAGGCATCGCCCGTCAACAAACGTCCGCCACGGTCCATCAACAGCACAGCATAAGGCTGCACCAAAGCTCCGGGATGGTTCACCCCCCAAGGATCCACTCAATGCACGGCACCCGCCAGTGGGACACTCAAGGCGGGCTCGGCCAGCGCCGAGAACAAGGGTGTAAAAAGCCATGGAGGAGAGATAGGGTTCAAGTGTGATTTGCAGGGCCCATACAAGCCCATCGTGTGGACCCTTGTTTAAACTCGCACCATGAACCCCATGACCACCGACACCCTGCAGCAAGCCCTGTCCGCCCTGTTTGCCCCTTGGGTGCAGGCGCTGAACCTGAAGGTCGAGCGCTTTGACGCCGACAGCGTGACCCTGCGCTTACCGCAAAGCGAGCAGCTCTCGCGGGTGGGCGGCATGCTGTGCGGCCAGGCCATGATGGCGGCGGCCGACACGGCCATGGTGCTGGCGCTGATCAACCACTTTGGGCAGTTTCGGCCCTGCAGCACGGTGCAACTGTCCAGCAGCTTCATGAAACCCCTGTCGGGCCAGGACGCGCTGGTCACAGCCCGGGTGCTGCGAGCGGGCAAAGCCATGGCCTTTGGCGAGATTGACTTGACCGGAGCCAACGACGGCAAGAGCGTTTTTCGGGCCAGCACCACCTATGCCCTGATGTGAGCCGGGTTGTCAGCGGCCCACCAGCCGGGCGTGGCTACAATACCGCCATTCTTGTTCTGAGGCTCTTCATGTCCAATCACAACGACGCACACACTTCTGACGATCCCGTTGAAAACGTGGTCAAGCACATTCCCGTGGTCATTCCGGCCGCTGGCGCGGTGCTGATTTTCTTGTTGGCTTTCATCGCCGTGTTCATGGCCTGAGGCTTTGTCGCCCCCCGGTGCACCGCCCTGGCCGCACCCCACCCACCCGCAACAGCTCGCGCTTTGCGGGTTTTATTTTGTCCGCACGGGCATGATGTGCAAGGCCTCTGGCGCGATCTGCAGCTGAACCCAAGCTCCCGAGCCAACCTGCAAACGCTGCAGCAGGCGGCTGGTCAGGTTCAGGGTGATGGTTTGACTGGGCAAGGCTTCAGGCCTGAGCGTGCACAAACTGATTTCACCCAGCGACAAGACCTCCAGCAACTGGCAGCGCAAGCGGGTGTGGCCGGGCGGCGCAAGGCTGGGCAACTCGCCATCGGCCATCACGTCCACCTGTTCCCCGTTCAGCACCCAGGTCACAGGGGTGCCGTCGTCGATCTTGTTTTTGTCGAACACCGCCAAGTCCAAAACAGCGTCTGATGACGCCGCATCGGTCCAGCGCAAGCGCCCCCAGCCAGCGTGGTCCTTGAAAAAGCAACCCTCAAAGTGGTTTTGAATGCCCACCAGTTCGGCCACGCGGGCGTTGCGCGGGCTGGCAAACACGCGGGCGGGCTCGCCGGTTTGCAGCGTCTGACCCGCGTCCACGATCACCACCCGGTCGGCCAAGCGGCGGGCTTCTGCCAGGTCGTGCGTCACGAGCAGCATGGGCACCGACACCTTTTGGCGCAAAGCAGCCAACTCGCGGTAAAGCGCCTGGCGCGTGGGCGCATCCACCGCAGAAAACGGCTCGTCCAGCAGCAAGACGCCGGGCAAAGCTTGGGGTGTTGGAGTTGGATCCGCTGTGGGCCTGAGCATGACCCGCACCAGCGCCCGTGCCAGCGCCACGCGCTGCTGCTGACCGCCCGAGAGTTGCGAAGGCCTGCGCTGGCTCAGCGTGGCCAGCCCCAAGCGGGC
The DNA here is from genome assembly GCF_003063645.1 of Limnohabitans sp. 2KL-51. GTDB lineage: Bacteria > Pseudomonadota > Gammaproteobacteria > Burkholderiales > Burkholderiaceae_C > Limnohabitans_A. The sequence goes on along the minus strand of NZ_NESJ01000020.1, from coordinate 74,184 downwards.
CAGCAATGTCTGCACATCCGCGATCGACCAGCCCGGCCCAGCGGCCAGCGCCACGTTGGCCTGCGCCGTCATGTGCGGAAACAGCGCGTAATGCTGGAACACCAGACCCGCCCGGCGCTGCTGCGGACTCAGCTGCACGCCCGCTGCCGTGTCCAGCCAAGCCTGGCCCGCCACCCGAATGTGGCCTTGCACATCGGCGGGCGTCCACAGCCCCGCGATGGCGCGCAGCATGCTGGTTTTGCCGCTGCCCGACGGGCCGACGAGGGCCACCAACTCGCCCGCACCGCAATCAAATTCTGCTTCCAGCCGTATGGGGCTGGCCGAGCGCAGTTGAACTTGCAAGCCTTGCATCAGCGCTCCTGCAGGGCGCGGCCGCGTTGGCCCACCCGGTCAAAGGCCAACACCAGCGTGAGCGCCAGCAAAGACACGCCCACCAGCGCCAGCGCCATCACATGGGCCGACTGCAAATCCATGCCCTGCACCTTGTCGTACAGCGACACCGACAAGGTACGAGTCTCGCCTTCGATGTTGCCGCCTACCATGAGCACCACGCCGAATTCGCCCAAGGTGTGCGCCACCGTGAGCGCCATGCCAGCCAGCAAACCGGGCCACGCCAGCGGCAACTCGATGCGCCAAAAGGTCTGCCAGGTTGACAGGCCAGACACCCAGGCGGCTTCGCGCAGACTGTGCGGTACGGCTGCAAAGGCCCGCTGAATCGGTTGCACCATAAATGGCAGGTTGACCAGCACGCTTACCAGCAGCAAGCCTTCGAGGGTGAACACCAAGCGAATGCCCGATGCCGCCAGCCATGCGCCCACAGCACTGCCCTGGCCAAAGGCCACCAAAAAGTAAAACCCGATCACCGTGGGGGGCAGCAGCAAAGGCAGCAGCAGCAAAGCCTCCACCACCGGCCGCCCGGCCCAGGCGGTCACGGCCAGCCAGCGGGCCAGCGCCAGGCCCAGCGGCAGCAAAGCCAAAGTGGTCAGAGCGGCCAGGGTCAGCGAAACGTGAAGGGCGGACCAATCCATAGTGTGGTGTGTGATGACGGAGACAAGACAGGTGTGTGAAGCACTGCCCACCCGTGAGGTCGTACAGCGCGAAACCCAATTATTGCGGCAAGGCGTAACCGTGCCGCACAATCACCGCCTGGGCAGTCGGGCTAAGCAAAAACCGATGCCAGTCTGCCGCCGCTGCACCCGCGCCCTTGAGCAGCACCATGCGCTGGTGCAGGGGGGCATGCAATTCAGCGGGCAAGGGCAAGACCTGCAATCTGTGGGCGATTTCGGGGGCTTGGGCCAGCGCCAGCGCGGTGATGCCCGCCTGCGACGCACCCGTGGCCACAAACTGTGTGGCCTGGCCGATGTTATCGCCCAATACCTTGTGTTTGGTCGTTAAAGCTCCGACGCCTGCACGCTGCAAAGCCTCCACGGCGGCCACACCATACGGGGCCAACGCCGGGTTGGCGATGGCGAATTTGTCACCCGGTTTCAGGGCGCGCACCACCGCCGCCAAGCCTTGGCTCAGCGGCAGTGCTGAATTTTTTGGCACAACCAGCGCAAGTCGGCCCGTGGCGTAGCGTTGCCCAGCGTCCACCGTTCTTCCAGCTTTGTCCAATTCGGCCACCCAAACCTCGTCGGCTGAGATGAATTGATCCACCGGCAAGCCCTGCAAGATCTGCCGCGCCAGGTTGCCCGATGCGCCCAAGTTCACATCCACCTGCACGCCCGTTTGTTGCCTGTATTGGCTCACCAAGTCAGCCAGCACAAACTTCATGTTGCTGGCTGCGGCGATTTTGATGCGGACCAGGCTTTGTACTTGTGCCGCCCAAGGGGCAAGCCACGGTGCCGCCAAAGCCGCCATCAACCCAGAGCGCCGAAGCGGATTGAAACCGACCTCCGAAGATTCCCGCATAACGTCATGCTTATTTTGCATAGTTTTAAAGAGGTTTTCAGCCTGGTCAACAGGCACAAAACAAGCAGTCTCCCTAAAATCGAGGCCCGCTGGTTACAACGCAGTTACATCCGCTTTTCGAAGCGGCCAAAGCCTTCAGTATCTCAGCCCCACAGCCGTTTTTTCAAAGCCCCTGCGCAGAGGTTTTGAAAAAACGATTTTTTAAACTTGGAGCCAGTCATGAACTCACCCGCAATGCAGGGCCTGAACCTCAACACGCCCATTTACGTCAAAAACGCCAAGCTGATCGCCTGGGTCGCCGAAATGGCCGCCCTGTGCAAGCCCGCCAACATTTACTGGTGCGACGGATCCCAAAAAGAATACGATCGCCTTTGCGCCGAACTGGTCTCTGCGGGCACCTTCAAAAAGCTTAATCCGGCCAAGCGCGCCAACTCCTTCCTGGCTTGCTCCGACCCGTCGGACGTGGCCCGCGTGGAAGACCGCACCTACATCTGCTCGGCCAAAAAAGAAGACGCCGGCCCGACCAACAACTGGATAGAACCCGCGCAAATGCGGGCCACCCTGAACCCGCTGTTTGACGGCTGCATGGCAGGCCGCACCATGTACGTGGTGCCTTTCTCCATGGGCCCACTGGGTTCGCACATCAGTCACATCGGCATCGAGCTGAGCGATAGCGCTTACGTGGCCGTCAACCAGAAGATCATGACCCGCATGGGCAAGGCGGTGTTCAACGTGCTGGGCACCGACGGTGACTTTGTGCCTTGCATGCACACCGTGGGCGCGCCTTTGGCCACCATCAACGGTGTTGTCGAAAAAGACAAAACCACCTGGCCTTGCAACCCCAGCATCAAATACATCGTGCACTACCCCGAGACCCGCGAAATCTGGTCTTATGGTTCGGGCTACGGTGGCAACGCGCTGCTGGGCAAGAAGTGCTTTGCGCTGCGCATCGCCTCCAACATGGGCAAAGACCAAGGCTGGTTGGCTGAGCACATGCTTATCCTCGGCGTGACCAACCCTGCGGGCAAGAAATACCATGTTGCAGCTGCTTTCCCCAGCGCCTGCGGCAAAACCAATTTCTCCATGCTGGTGCCGCCTGCTGCCTTTGAAGGCTGGAAAGTCACCACCGTTGGCGACGACATCGCTTGGGTCAAGCCCCACACCGACGGCAAGATGTACGCCATCAACCCCGAGGCCGGTTACTTTGGCGTCGCCCCCGGCACCAACATGAAGACCAACCCCAACTGCATGCTGAGCCTGCACAAGGACACGATCTTCACCAACGTGGCCCTCACGGACGACGGCGACGTGTGGTGGGAAGGCATGGAAAAAGACACCGGCAAGCTGCCCGACCATTTGATCGACTGGCAAGGCAAGGACTGGACACCCCAAATCGCCAAGGAAACCGGTGCCAAAGCCGCTCACCCCAACGCCCGCTTTACGGTGGCCGCAACCAACAACCCCGCACTCGACCCCACTTGGGACGACGCTGCTGGCGTGCCGATCGACGCCTTCATGTTTGGCGGCCGCCGCTCCACCACCGTGCCGCTGGTCACCGAAGCACGCAGCTGGACCGAAGGCGTCTACATGGCCGCGACCATGGGCTCAGAGACCACCGCTGCCGCCTTTGGCGCGCAAGGCGTAGTGCGCCGCGACCCCTTCGCCATGCTGCCTTTCTGTGGCTACAACATGAGCGACTACTTCCAGCACTGGCTGGACACGGGTGCAAAGGCCCAGGCTGCTGGCCACAAGCTGCCCGCCATGTACTGCGTGAACTGGTTCCGCAAGGGCGAAGACGGCTCGTTTGTCTGGCCCGGCTACGGTGACAACATGCGCGTGCTCAAGTGGATGATTGACCGTCTGGAAGGCAAAGCCCAAGGCGAAGAGACCATGTTCGGCATCGTGCCCACCTACAGCGAAATCAACTGGAACGGCATCGCGTTCAGCGCTGAGCAGTTCAAGTCCGTCACCAGCATCGACCCCGCCGCCTGGCAAGCCGAGTTCAAACTGCACGACGAGCTCTTTGCGCAGCTGAGCTACCACCTGCCCCAAGCCTTGTTGGACACCAAAGCAGCACTGCAGTCGCGTCTGGCTTAAAAATCAGGTTCTGCGCCCATCCGGCGTCTGAGTCTCCAATCGCCCCGGTCGCCACAAACCGGGGCGGTTTTTTTGCCCTGCACAATCGGTGCCATGTCTTTGTTGAACACCCCTGAATCCCGCATCCGCATCGCCTCGTGGTTGATGTGGGTGACACCGGCCTTGTGGTCGGTCAATTACGTCGTGGCACGCAGCGCAATCGGCGTGGTGGAACCCCACATGCTGGCCTTGGGGCGGTGGGCTTTGGCAGGGGTGATTCTGGCGTTTTTTGCGCGCAGCGAACTTTGGCGCGAGCGGCACAGCACGCTGCGCGATGCGGGTCGTTATTTGGTGTTGGGGGCCTTGGGCATGTTGATTTGTGGGGCCTGGGTTTACCAAGGCGCACAAACCACCTCGGCCATGAACATTGCGCTCATTTACGCCGCCTCACCCGTGATCATCGCCGTGGCCGCTGTGTGGTGGCTGGGAGAGCGGTTTTCGGTGCGCCAGGGCTTGGGCGTGGTGATCGCCATGGCGGGCGTGTTCCATGTGGTGGTCAAAGGCCAGTGGCTGGCCTTGGGCCAAGTGCAATGGGTCGCAGGTGACGGCTGGATCGTGCTGGCCATGGTGTCTTGGGCTGCTTACGCCTTGCTGCAAAAAAAATGGCCCACACCGCTGGGTTCCACCGCGCGTTTGGCTTCGATTTGCATGGGCGGCATGCTGGTGCTGCTGCCTTTTGCCGCATGGGAATTCGTTCAAGCCGACACACCCGCTTGGACCCCGCAGGCCACGCTGTTGGTGGTGGCAGCGGGCTTGTTGCCAGGCATTGGGGCGTACTGGGCCTATGGCTTTTGCCAAAAGGTCTTGGGGGCCAGCCGCGTGGCCGCCAGTTTGTACCTGGGGCCTTTGTATGGCGGCCTGGCCGCTTGGTTGGTGCTGGGTGAAGCCATGGGCTGGCACCACCTGATGGGTGCGGCGCTGATCTTGCCCGGCATTTATTTGGCGTCTCGGCCTTCGGCTTGAAGCGGTCAACGGGGTCCACCAACTTGCGCAAAAAAAAAGGCCTCCGCAAGGAGGCCTTTGATCGTGTGGGTCACCGCAGGACCCCGAGGACAGGGCTTCAGATGTAGTACATGCGGTCACGCACCAGTCGGGCGGCGCTGCGGGTCATCAGGGTTTCCAGGTCACGGACCGGTCCTGAGGCTTCACTGGCGCGGTCCATGGCCACTTGCAACTCGCTCATCAATCGTGGATCAGACTGGGCCATGGACCACAAACGCTCGTCGGCGCGTCCGCGGGCCACATGGGCCGACCAGGCGTCCAGCCCGGTCATCAGGTTTTGCGCCAAATGGCGTGTCAGGCCGCGCAGTACCCAAATGGCCAGCACGGCCACGGCCCACAGTGCCAGCCAGGCGGCCACCACATGGGATTCGGCCCAGCTGTCGATCATCTGATCGACAGCGACGACCAGTGCGGCCACACCTGCGGCGAGCAACAGGTTCGCCAGGGTTTTGCTGGAGGTGCTGGGGGCGGTGAGTGCCTCAGAAACGGCGGGCATGGTGCCCAGGACAGATTTGGCGGTGGTGTTCATTTTGTGTTCCCTTGATTCGGTTTTGTTTTCTTTGGCAACCCAAATTAACAAACCATGTAACAAATCATAGGGTTTTTACTAATGTCGTTCAACTTTATCTTCATAATGGCATTCATTCATAATGGTGATAGTTGAAGACCTCCCATGCCCTCCCCCATCCCGTCCTCTTTTCGCACCCTCGACCTGAACTTGCTGCGGGTGTTTGACGAAGTCATGGCTGAACGAAGCCTGACCCGGGCCGCGCACAACCTGTCACTGACCCAACCGGCCGTGAGCAATGCCTTGCGCCGGTTACGCGAGGCCTTGGGCGATGAACTGGTGCGCCGCCACGGCCACGGCATGGAGCCCACACCCCGGGCTCTGGCCCTGTGGCCCAGCGTGCGCGAGGCCCTGCGCCAATTGCAGGCGGCCATCGTGCCCAGCGCTTTCGCGCCGCAGCAAGCCAACAGCACCTTTGTGCTGGCCATGGCCGACGCCACCGCCGCCGAGCTCATGGGCGGACTGGCCCGCCAGCTGGAGCTGCAGGCCCCCGGCGTGTCCTTGCGCGTGCTGCCTCTGACCACACGCGACCCGCGCAATCTGCTGAGCGAAGACAGCGCCGACATCGCCTTGGGCTACTTTCCAGCGGTGCTGGCCGACCTGACCGCCCGCGCCCAATCGGGCGAAGCCATTCCGTTTGAGCACCAGCGCCTGTATTCGGGCGAATACGTGTGTGTGATGCGCAAGGGCCACCCGCTGGCCAAGCGGCCCATCAGTTTGCAGGCTTATTGCGCGGCCAGGCATTTGCTGGTCAGTTTTTCTGGTCGTGCCTACGGGTTTGTGGACGAAGCCCTGGCCACCATCGGGCAGCAAAGGCGCATCGTGCTCACGGTGAACCAGTTTTTCACGGCCGGGCGGGTGGTGGTGAACTCCGATTTGCTCACGGTGCTGCCACGCCACTTTGTACCCACCACCGGCATGGCCCATGAACTGGCGCTGCACGAGCTGCCCTTTGACGTGCCGCCCGTGCAAGTGCATGCCATTTGGCACCGAAAACGCCAACAAGACAGCCCGCACCAATGGCTGCGCACCCAACTGCAACAAGTGGCCCGGCAGGCTTTTTCCAACGCTGTGCCGACCCACGACATTCCGACATGAACATCCAACTCCTATCCGACCTGCACCTGGAGACCAACCCCGACTTCATGACCAGCCCGGCCCCGGGTGCCGATGTGCTGGTGCTCGCGGGCGACATTGGCTCTTACCAAGCGGGCTCGGCCCTGGCCAGCGCAGGCGAAGACGACTTTGGCCTGGGGCGGTTTTCACCGCTGCGCGGCTGGCCCACACCCGTGCTGTTTGTGCCCGGCAACCACGAGTACGACGGCCTTGACTTTGACCAGGCCCAAGCCCGGCTGCGCCAAACCTGCGAGCGGCTGGGCATCACCTGGCTAGAGCGCGAGGTGCTTCAACTGGGTGGCGTGCGTTTTGTGGGCACCACGCTGTGGACCGACTTTGATGCGCTGGGGCCGCTGGCCGGACAGCCCATCCCCGACCCGCTGACCGACAAAATCCCGGCGCACTTCAGCCACCCCAACAGCCAGTTCACGCGCCAACTCAAAGCCCGCGACAAGGCCTTTCGCGCGGCCAACTATTACCTGCGCAAAACCCTGACCACGCGCCAAGGTGAGCCTTGGCTGGCCGAGGGCCTGCGCGAGCAAGCCCTGCAATGCCAGAACTGGCTGAGCGCTGCGCTGAGCGTGCCTTTTGTGGGTCCCACCGTGGTGGTCACCCACTTTGCGCCCAGCTTGAGCAGCGCCGACCCGCGCTACGGCCGGGTGCCAGGCACAGCGGGGTTTTGCAACGCGCTCGACCACTTGCTGCCCCACGCCCAGTTGTGGCTGCACGGCCATTTGCATTGCCCAAGCGACTACACCCAAAACGGCTGCCGCGTGGTGGCCAACCCGCTGGGTTATGCCCGCAAAAACGAGCAAGGGCTGTTCAAGCCTCAATGCGTGCTGGAGGTCCGGGGCTCAGGCGTCAGCGCTGCCCCAAAGTGACGGCACACGCCACCTTCCGATTTCATGACCTAGGTCAAGACCTCACGGCCCTGCACGGCATAAAGTGAAGGCTTGTTTGATCCGCAACAGGAGACCCTCATGAAAATCTTATTGGCCGTTGATGGCAGTGAATACACCAAAAAAATGCTGGCCTACTTGACCACGCACGACGAACTTTTCAGCACGAACAACCGCTACACCTTGCTGACGGTGAGCTCCCAACTGCCCCCCCGCGCACGCGCTGCCGTGGGCAAGGAAATGGTCGACAGCTACCACCGCGACGAAGCCGAAAAAGTGCTCAGCCCGGTGACCCAATTTTTGCTGCGCCACGGCATCGACGCCAAGACCGTCGCCAAAGTGGGCCATGCGGGTGAAACCATTTCCAAGACCGCCGACAGCGGCAAATTTGACCTGGTAGTGATGGGCTCGCACGGCCACGGCACCTTGGGCAACCTGGTCATGGGCTCGGTCGCCACCCAGGTGCTCGCGCACTGCAAAGTGCCTGTGCTGTTGGTGCGCTGAAGGCCGTTGGTGAGCCGGCGGGTCAGGCCGCTGTACCGACGAGCCCACCCTTCAGGTCATAACCTGAGGGAATAGCATTGCCCTTGCAATTTCAATTCTTTTGAGCGACTCCTGCCCTTATATTGATGGGCTGGCTGCTTTCGCAGCACCACAAGGAGTTATAGGTCATGGCTATTGAAACCCAACAGCCCCCCGTCACAGCGGCTTCCTCAGCATTGGAAATTCGCCGAGTTGGCGTTTTTCTGGGCGCACGCATCACCGGCATCGACCTCCGCCAGGCGCTGAACGACACCACGGTCGAGGCCCTCAAACTGGCCCACGCCCAACATGGCGTGTTGGTCTTTCCGGATCAGGTGATTTCATCGGAAGACCTGCGCCGCTTTGGCCGCTGTTTCGGCACCCTGAGTGTTCACCCCTTTTCCACCAGCAGCACCGATGCCCCCGAGTTGATCGTCTATGACAACAAGGAGGGCAATCCCCCCGCCCCCACAGACATCTGGCACACCGACGAAACCTTTCGGGAAGCGCCGCCCATGGGCACAGCGCTGTGCTCCAAAATCATTCCCGAACACGGCGGCAACACCGCATTTGCCAGCATGTCAGCGGTGTACGAAGGCTTGTCCGACCGCTGGCAGCGCTTTTTGACGGGCCTGGAAGCCGTCCACGACTTCAAGCCTTTTCGCAGCCTTTTCCCCACCGACGCCGATGGCATCGAGAAGTTGCGGCGATTTGAAGACCGCTACCCTGCTGTGACCCATCCGGTGGTGTCGGTGCACCCCATCACTGGCAAAAAGGTCATTTTTGTTAACCCCCAGTTCACGCTGTACATCAAGGGCATGGCGGAAGACGAGAGCCGCATGATTTTGGACATGCTGTACCGCAAGACCCTGATTCATGAATACCAGTACCGGCACTGCTGGGAACCGAACATGGTGGTTTTTTGGGACAACCGCCATGTGCAACACTCCGCCCTGCACGATTACTACCCGCAGCGTCGCCTGATGGAGCGCGTGACCATCGCCGGCACCCGCCCTGTGGCTGCCGACCCGGCCGCCGACCCCGCTGACCTGCGGCGTTATCTGATGCCGCCGTTGTCGCAATTTCGCCAGGCGGGTACCGCCCAAAAGAGACAACTCGACCTTTGAGCTTGTTGGCGCATCAACGCCTTTTGTGATAAATAAAGCCATCTGCTGCCCATTCAAATGAGGAGACTGCCATGATTCGTTTTTCCCGACGTGCCATTTTTGCTGCGCTGGCACTGAGTGCCTGTACCGCTGTTTTCAGCCAAACCGCTTACCCCGACAAACCCATCCGTTTGGTGGTGCCGTACCCGCCCGGCGGGTTCACGGACATTCTGGGCCGCCTGCTTTCTGCCCAACTTCAGACTCGTCTTGGGCAAAACGTGATCGTGGACAACAAAGGCGGTGGCGGCAGCACCATTGGCAGTGCCATGGTGGCGCGCGCGCCTGCCGATGGCTACACCCTGCTCTTGGTTGCACCCGACTTGGCCATCAATGAAAGCCTGATGGCATCCCGGCTAAGCTACGACGCTCGCAAGGACTTCAGCCCCGTGATCCGCGCGGCTTGGTCGCCCATGGTTCTGGTCACCCACCCCTCTCTACCCGCGAAAAACGTGAGTGAGTTCCTGGCTTTGGCCAAGGCCCGTCCCGGCAAAATCAACTTCGCCTCCGGTGGCATCGGCACGGGCGCGCACCTGGCACTGGAGTTGTTCAAAACCCGCGCTGGCGTCGACGTGACGCACGTCCCCTACAAGGGCAATGGTCCCGCCACTTCCGACCTTCTGGGCGGTCAAGTTTCGGCCATGTTTTTGCAATACGCCGTCGCCAAGCCCCATGTGGCGGGCGGCAAACTGATCATGCTGGCAACCCCCAGCGGCAAACGCTCGCCAGCCATACCGGATGTGCCCACCATTGCTGAAAGCGGCCTGCCCGGCTTTGACGTTGAACCTTGGTTCGGCATCGTGGCGCCCGCGGGCACACCCACAGCCATCGTGAACCGACTGAACGCTGAGATCGGCAAAATCATGCAACAAAACGACGTCAAGGACCTGCTGGCCAGCTTCGGGGCGGCGCCCTCGATCTCCTCTCCGCAAGAGTTTGGCAAATTCATTGACAGCGAAGTCACCCGCTGGGCTGAAGTCGTCAAAGCTTCAGGGGCCAAAGCCGAATGAGCATGGGCGCACGCGCCATCGACATGCACGCGCACTGGGTGCCCCCTCAAGTGGCCCATGCGCTGCGTCAGCGTCAAGGCCAGGTGCCACGCCTAGAGGTGCTGGACGATGGGGCAGAGCGCTTGGTCATGCCGATCGGCACTCTGGGGTTCAGCCCAGCCCACACCGACCCGTCACTGCGACTTCAGCACATGTTGCAGCAAGGCGTGGCGAAGCAAATGCTGTCATTGCCCGGTCTGTTTGGCATCGACAGTTTGCCTTTTGACCAGGCAGCGCCGCTGGTGCGTGCTTTCAATGATGCTTGCAGCCAGTTGTGCCGGACGCGCCCCGAACGTTTTTGCGGACTGGCCGCACTGCCCTTGGCCGACATGGACGCGGCCGTGGCAGAACTGCGGCGGGCTCGACTGGAGCTGGGGCTGCTGGGAGCGATTTTGCCGGTGGACGCCTTTCGCAGCGAAGCCACCGCCGCACGCATCCGACCCGTGTTTGAAGCGGCTGACGCGCTGGGAGCGCATTTTTTTGTGCACCCCGGTCGCATGCCCGACAGTGGTGCCTTGCCCGATGCGCCCCCTGACCACGATCTGGCTCGCCGTGCGCTGGCCGTTCAGCACGAGGTTGGCGAGGCCATGGTGACGCTGCTGCTGTCGGACTTCTTGCAACCCTGGCGCAACATCACCGTTCAGGTGGCGAATTTGGGCGGTACCTTTCCTGCCGTGGTCGAACGCATGGACCACATGCTGGCCCTGCGCGACCCTGCCCGCCCCATGCCATCGAGCCGAACGCGTGCCGTGTGGGTCGACTGCGCCTCGCTGGGCCCACAGGCCCTGGAACAAGCCGTGGCGGTGTTCGGCGCCGACCGGGTGGTGCTGGGCACCGATTGCCCCATTTTCGATACCGACAGAACCCTCGCGGGCATCCAAAGATCTCGGCTTTCGGCGGCCGATCAAGCCCTGGTCATGCATGGCAACGCTACCGGTTTGCTGGCGCGACTGACCTGACTGACAAAAGGGCATGACGTCTGTGCCCAGGTCGACCCCGGTTTTTTTGCAGGTTATGCTTGTCCGATGCCTTTGAAAGACCGCCTCAAAATGCGTCACCTGCGCACCTTGGTGGCGATCGCCGAACACGGCTCAATGGTGCGTGCCGCCAAAGCCTTGAGCATTTCGCAACCGGCCGTCACCAAAACCCTGGCCGAGCTCGAAGACATTGCAGGCCATCGACTTTTTGAACGCTCACCCAAAGGCGTCACCTTAACCGGGGCCGGACAAATTTTGGTCAGGCACACCGGATCCGGCTTGCGGGCCATCCACGACGGGCTGTCCAGCCTGTCTGCCGACGAAGAGGGCGACGCCCCAGCCTTGGTGATTGGCGCCTTGCCCAATGTGGGTGCCACGGTGCTGGCGCCCGCTCTGGTGCGCTTTGCCGCCTCGGCGCCACGGGCCCGCGTGTCGGTGCGAACAGGCAGCAATGCACAACTGATTGCCGCCTTGAAACAAGGGGTTCTGGACATGGTGATTGGTCGCCTCGCAGAGCCGTCGGACATGCAGGGTTTAACCTTTGAACACCTGTACACCGAACCCTTGTTGCTTGTCGTTCGCCCAGGACATGCTCTGTCCTTGCGACAGAAAATAGATCCCTCCCTTTTGGACGGCTACCGTTTGGTCCTGCCCGATGCAGGGACGCGTGCCAGGGAAGCCGCAGACCGCTTTTTCATGGCAGTGGGCACGGGTCTGCCCCTGCAAATCATTGAAACCATCGACCTGTCTTTCGGCCGCAGTTATGTACTGCACAGCGATGCTGTGTGGTTTGTTCCACGGGGTGCCATAGAAAACGATTTGCTACAGGGTACGCTGGTGCGCCTGCAGATCGACACGAGCGCCACCGAGGGACCGGTCGGTTTGACCCTGCGCGTTGACCCTCAACCGTCCGAATCGATACAAAGGGTGTCGGATCAAATACGCCACAGCGCTTCTGAAAGGTTTGGGGCTTTGTCTAAATCCCCGGTTGCCACAGCCTGACTTCAGCGGGCGTTCAGCCCATCAAAACAGGTGCTCATCACCAGATCCAGAATCTGCTCGTCGGTGTGTTGTTCGCCCATTTTCAAAAACTCCAGCACCGGATCGCAGGCCCGGGCATACAAGGTGTAGAGCACCGCAACAGCGGGCAAGGCCTTGTTGATCTGGCCTTGGGCTTGGGCTTCTTCGATCCAGCCGCCCAAAGCGTCGCTCACCTCCATCAAGCTGTCCATGTAGTCCTTGCTGGCCATCAAGGTGGCGCGCAGTCTGGAGTTCTGGCTGGGCAGTGAGGGCATCAGGCCTTGCAACTTGAGTGTCATGGTCCAACGGGTCACAGCCTTGATCTTGTCCAGCGGGGGCAAAGACGAATCGGTGCTCTGGATGACCTCTTGCGCCCGGCGCATGGCGGTGACCATGGCCGCGCAGGCCAACTCTTCCTTGCTGGTGAAGTGCTTGTACAAGCTGGCCTTGGCGATGCCCACCTCGGCCGCCACCTCGTCCACCGTCATCGCATCGAAGCCTTTTTCGGACAACAAACGGTTGACCGATTGGATGATCGCCGTTTCGCGGGCTGCGAGCATCTGGACTTTGAAGGATTTCTTGGGCGCGGTCACATGGCTGGTGTTCATTCACCGATTCTAGCCATGCAGCCTAAAAAAAGACCGCATGGTAACCCTTGGATGCGGCCGGGCCTTTTCAAGAACCCGGCTCGACGCCCGCCACGCCCTGGCGCACCGTCCAGCGCCCTTGCAGCGCCAGCCGAGCGTCGGGCTGGGCCGGGTGCGGGGTGGTCAAAAACTGAGCTGCCAGCCGATCGGGCCGGATGTCAATCAAGGTGAAGCCCCGCTCGTCTGAGCGGGCATAGCGGATGTCCGGGTTGTCACGCTGGATTTGTGCCATGACTTTGGGCGACATGCCCCGGGTAGACACCGAGGTGGTGACCAGCTCACTGGCCACCACGGGCGAGCGCTCATCGCCCGGCCGCACGCGCAACTGCGCGGCCACGTTGGCGTGCACATCGCCGCCGAGAATGACCACATCGCTCAGTCGCGCATCGGCCACGGTCTGCAAGAGGCGTGCGCGTGCTTGCGGGTAACCGTCCCAGCCGTCGGTGAAGGCGCTGCGCCCCAAGGGGGTCTGAACACCGCTGCTGACCATCAAGGTGGACTGCGCCAGCAGCTTCCAGCGCCGCTTGCTTTGCGTCAGGCCCGCCGTCAGCCATTGCTCTTGCGCTTGGCCCAGCATGCTGCGCGCCGGGTCGGCCAGCGCGTCACAGCCCATGACCACACGACCGCCGCCACGCATCAGGTCGGGGCAGGCCTGGTGATCGCGGTGTTGGCGGCAGTCCAGGGTCCACAGGTCGGCCAGAGTGCCCCAGGCCATGCGGTCGTGGATGCGCATCTGGCTGGGCTGCTGCGGGTCGGGCCCCAAGCGCAGGGGCATGTGCTCAAAGTAAGCTTGGTAGGCCGCCGCCCGGCGCTGCAAGAACACCGCCGGGTCGGTGAAGTTGCGGTCCAGGTCGTTGGCGTAGTCGTTCACCACCTCGTGATCGTCCCAGGTCATGAGCCAAGGGTGTGCGGCGTGGCAGGCCTGCAAGTGGGCATCGCTCTTGTAGTGCGCGTGACGGGCGCGGTACGCCTCCAGCGTGTCGGGTATGCCGCTTTCGTGGGCCCGGATCTTGTATTGCTTGTTGCTGCTTTCGTAGATGTAGTCGCCCACAAAGAGCACCAGGTCCAGGTCTTGCGCGGCCATGTCGCGGTGCGCAGCGAAGTGGCCTTGCTCGTAATGCTGACAAGACGCCAAGCCCAATCGCAAGCGGCGGACGGCCTCACTCAAAGCCGGGCTGGTGCGGGTGCGGCCCACCGGGCTGACGGCGTTGCCGCTGACAAAACGGTACCAATAATGCCGCCCTGGCTGCAGCCCATCGGCCAGCACATGCAGGCTGTGGCCCCGGCGGGCGTCGGTGGTCAATGTCCATTGGCGAACAGGCTGTCGCAAAGCCTCGTCGGCAAACAGCTCACACACCACGGGCGCGCCCGATGCCTGGCGGGCGGCATCGGCTTCGTCGATGAGCAATCGCGTCCACAGCACCACGCTGCGTGGCTGTGGCTGGCCACTGGCCACGCCCAAGCTGAAGGGGAAAACCCGCCAACGCGGCGGCGCGCTTTGCGCTTGCGCGCCGGGAGACAGCCACGGGACCAAGGCAGCCGCCAGCGCCATGCGGTGCATATCGCGGCGCGACCAGGACGTGCTGTGGTGGATGAGCTGGGTCATGGCGTTGGCAGATGGGGTGAAAGCACAGTCGTTGATTCGGCAGGTGATTTGAAGGTGGTGCTTTTTTCCATGGTAACCGGGCGCATCGCGGGCGACAGGGCAAGCAGTCAGGTGGCGGCACAATTCACGGCATGAGCTTTTCGCCCCGACCCCGCAAAGACCACCTGGACGGCCTGGCCGTGGGCATTTTGCTGATGTGCTGCATGTTTTGGGGTTTTCAGCAGGTTTTGGTCAAAGCCACCGTGGCCGAATTGCCGCCTGTCTTCCAGTCGGCGGTGCGCGGCGTGGGGGCCACGCTGCTGCTGTGGCTGTGGTGCCAGCGGCGCGGGGTGCGCCTGTTTGATCGCGACGGTAGCCTGTGGGCCGGTTTGCTGGTCGGCTGCCTGTTTGCTGTGGAGTTTGCCTTCATTTATATCGGCCTGCAGCACACCTCGGCTTCGCGGCTGACGGTGTTTTTGTACACCTCGCCCTTTTGGGTGGCGGCCTTACTGCCTTTTTTCATCCGCACCGAACGCCTGCGGCCGCTGCAGTGGCTGGGCATGGCCTGCGCTTTTGCGGCCGTGGTGTTCGCCCTGCGCGAAGGTTTTGGTGGTGGCGGGGCCATGGGCGACCTGATGGGCCTGGCGGCTGGCGCCCTGTGGGGCCTGACAACGGTAGCCATTCGCGCAGCCAACCTCACGCGGCTTGCAGCCGAGAAACTGTTGTTTTACCAACTGGCCGTGAGCACCATGGTGTTGTTATTGCTGTCACACGGCATGGGCGAGCCTTGGGATGGCCACTGGAGCGGCTTTGCGATGGGCTCGGTGGCCGTACAAACCGTGATCGGCGCATTCGCCAGTTACCTGGCCTGGATGTGGATGCTGGGCCACTACCCTGCCACCAAGATCTCGGCCTTTGTCTTCCTCACACCGCTGTTCGCCTTGCTGTTTGGCATGCTTTGGCTGGGCGAAGCCGTGACCCTGACCCTGGTGCTGTCCTTGACGCTGGTGGCGGTGGGCATCGTGCTGGTCAACCGAAAATGAAGCCCTAAAACCACCGCGCCTACAAAAGACAATTGAACCCTTCGATAGAAAGACCTCCATGACTTACCAAGCCCTGCAAATTGAAAAAGACGACGCCGGTTACCGCTGCACCGTGAAGACGTTGGAAGACAGCGCCTTGCCCGAAGGCGACGTGACGGTGCAGGTGGACTACTCCACCGTCAACTACAAAGATGGCCTGGCCATCACCGGAAAAAGCCCAGTGGTGCGCAAATTTCCGCTCACCCCCGGCATTGATTTGGCAGGCACAGTGACAGACAGCCAGCACCCGCTGTTCAAAGCGGGCGACCAAGTCGTGCTGAACGGCTGGGGCGTGGGCGAGAGCCACAGCGGCGGTCTGGCGCAAAAGGCGCGCCTCAAGGGCGACTGGCTGGTCAAACTGCCTGCTGCTTTCACCCCGCGCCAGGCCATGGCCATTGGTACGGCCGGTTACACCGCCATGCTGTGCGTGATGGCGCTGCAAAAGCACGGCGTCACGCCTGACAAGGGCGACATCTTGGTCACGGGTGCGGGCGGCGGCGTGGGCAGCGTGGCGATTGCCTTGCTGGCCAAACTGGGCTATCGCGTAGTGGCCAGCACCGGCCGCCTGCAAGAAGCCGATTACCTGCGCCAGCTGGGCGCGGCAGACGTGATGGACCGGGCCGAACTGTCGGCCCCCGGCAAACCGCTGGCCAAAGAGCGCTGGGCGGGCGTGGTCGATACCGTGGGCAGCCACACGCTGGCCAACGCCTGCGCCAGCACGAAATACGGCGGCGTGGTCACCGCCTGCGGCCTGGCCCAAGGCATGGACTTTCCATCGAGCGTTGCGCCCTTCATCTTGCGGGGGGTGACTCTGGCGGGCATCGACAGCGTGATGGCCCCGCGTGCCGTGCGCGAAACGGCTTGGGCCCGTTTGGCCCAAGATCTGGACACCGCACAACTGGAGCGCATGACCCGCGAAGTGGGTTTGGCCGACGCGATTGGCTTGGGCGCGGAGATTTTGGCCGGACAGGTGCGCGGGCGGGTGGTGGTGAACGTGAACCGTTAAAGCGCCTGGACACGGTAAGTGCCCATGGCCTGGGCCACCAACTCGGTTTGCGCATTGCGCAGCTGCGCTTCACAAAAGCACATGGTCTTGCCACCGCCCACCACCTGAGCCGTGGCCACCAGCGGCCCCTCGGCGCTTTTCATGAACGACAGGTGCATGTCCACCGCGACCACCTCGCGAGGGATATCGCGGCCCGCATTGACCTTGTCCAACGCCACCCGGACCATGGCCTCGTCGAGCAAGACCATCACAGCGTTACGCGGCAAAAGGGCTTGTGGTTGATGGGGATGGCTCATGCTTGTCCTTGTGTGCGCGAACAGTTAGCTTCACTGCGGGCGGGGCAAATACCTGAACGAGCCATGCGCCTTGGCCACCAGACGGCCTTGCGCATCCAGCACGCAGGCCTGGCACCAGGCAACATCGTCATCACAGTCCACCACCTCGCCTTGCGCGATCAGCACGCCACGGCCGGGCTCCAGGAAGCTGGTGTTCAGGTTCAAAGTCACCACGGTTTTCTGAAAATTCACCCGCGAGATCGCAGCGCTGGCCATGACCACATCGAGCAGCGTGACCACAACGCCGCCGTGCACAGCGCCGATCACATTGCCCAAATCAGCATGCGGGTCGAGCGATATTTGTGCCTTGCCGCCTTCCGAAAAATTACGCTGCATGCCCAGCAGCCGCGTGAACGGCGTCTTAGCAAAAACTGCCAGCGGGTCATCCGAGGTGACGGGTTTCATCGTGGTGTCAGTCCAGCTTGAAGCCAATGTCCTTGAGCATCTTGGCATCGCGCTCATACGCCGTGCGGGCATAGGCGGTGTAAACCTCGCCCGTCATCAGGTTGGGCTGCATGTCAAAGCTCTCCAGCTGAGTTTGGTGCGCTACATCTGCCGATGCTTTGCGAAAGGCCGCCGCCAACTTGGCTGCAATGGCAGGCGGCAGGTTCTTGGGTGCGACCAAGCCCATAGGCGAGTCGATGGTGATGTCAAAGCCCGAGGCCTTGACGGTGGGCACGCCCGGGTAGCCTTTGAGAGGCTCTTGCGTGAAAGTGGCCAACAAGCGGGCCTTGCCACCGCGCACCTGCGCACCAAAACCCGGGTCGCCATACACATCAAGATGCCGCCCGATCAGCGCGGTGAAGGCCTCGCCGCCGCCCTTAAAAGGCACCATGTTGAACGAGGTTCCCGCCATTTTGGCCAATCGCTCGGCCACGATGCGGTTGATGCTGATGGCCCCCACCGTGCCCCAGCTGATCGCGCCTTGGCGCTTCTTGGCGTCGGCCAGCAAGTCGCCCAGCGTCTGCCATGGCGCATCGGCGGCCACGCAAATGCCGGTGGTCAGATTGAACAAGCCAATCAGGTAGGTGAAGTCTTTGAGCGGATCGAAGTTGACCTTTTGCACCAGTGGCGCGCGGATCACCGAGTTGTGCATGACGGCCACCGTGTAGCCGTCGGACTCGGGCATGCTCGCGAGCGCCGCCGTACCCATCACACCGCCGGCGCCGGGCTTGTGCATCAGCACCACGGGTTGGCCCAGTTCTTTGGACGCGGCGTCGGCCAGCGTACGAAAGATCGGGTCCATCGAGCCGCCGGGCGGAAATGGCAGCACCAACTGGATCGGCTTGGTCGGGAACGACTCTGCAGGTCGGCTCTGGGCCAGGGCCGAACCACCCACCGCCATGGCCGACAAAGCCACCAATGCCTGCCTGCGGTCAACCGGGAATAGGGATGTGCTCATAATGTCTCCTTGTGTATAAACACAGGTTAAGGGCGACAGCGGGCGACTCAAATGGCTGAAAAGCACAAAACCGCTGGCAAAAGGTGCCAACGACTCACTCAGACACTGCCCTTTAACGTGGGCCAGTGAAGACGCATCAGCCCCGCCAGCTCTGCCGCTCGGCTGAGTGGCAGGCGCACGCGAGAAGCACCAATCGACAGCGCCGCCACTGCGACGCCACCCAACTGCCAATGCAATCCCAGCGCGGCGATGCCCGCCGTGTTTCGGTAAGCAAAGCCGCGCTGGCGTGTGCTTTGCACCCAACGCATGAGTTGCGCGCGCGTGACGCCTTCCAGCTCATAGGTTTCGCGGTGCTGCGCAAGGTGCAATTGGACTGTGGGCTCGTCCAATGCCGCCAGCATGGCGATGCTGGCCACGCCAAGACCCAGCAAACGCGTCTCGCCCACGGTCTGGCGAAATGCAGGCACGGCATGCTCACCCTGCTCCAAATGCAGGCAATGGCTGTAGTCGCCTAGCCGCAGCACCAAAAAAACGTTGTCACCACTCAGGCGCGCCAGGGTCTTCATGGCCGGCTGACATTGGCGGATCAACGCCGCCTGCCCCAGACTCGCGGCCCCCCAGGCCGTGGCCTGCACGCCCAGGGTGTAGAGGCCGCTTTGTGCATCGCGCTCGATCAGCCCGGCGTGCTGCAAGTTGCTGAGCATGCGCCAGATGGTGGTTCGGTCCAAGCCGCTGGCCTGCACAATGGCTTGCAGGCTGATTCCCAGATCGTGGTGTCGGGCGACCAGGTTCACCAAGCCCATGGCACGGTCGATGCTTTGTGCGCCCGGGCGTGGTCCAGCTTGAGGCAGGCTGCTCATGGGTAAAACATCAGGGAAAGCACCATGTGCACATTATGCACATCGGGCTTTCCAGGCATGGTCACGGCGCGTGGGCTGCGCTGCAATCGGTGCATGACCGCTTTTCAGACCCAGATCCATCCGGCCTCCGAAGCCTTTGCGGCGCAGCGCCAAGGCATGCTGGCCTTGATTGACGCCTTGCATGCGCTGGAGCAGCGCGCCAGCGACGCCTCAGCCCAATCGGCTGCGCGCTTTGCCAAACGCGGTGCCTTGCTGCCGCGTGAGCGGCTGGCGCAGCTGCTGGACCCCGGCGCCCCGTTTTTGCCACTGGCCACGCTGGCAGGTTACGGTATGGACGACCCCGACCTGACGCGTTGTGTGCCCGGTGGTTCGCAGCTGGCGGGCATTGGCCAGGTCAGCGGCGTGCGCTGCATGGTGGTGGTGACCGACTCGGGCATCGACGCCGGGGCCTTGACCGAAGCGGGCAACCAAAAGCTCATGCGCTGCCAAGAGATCGCGCTGCAAAACAAGCTGCCTTTTGTGCACCTGGTGGAGTCGGCGGGCTCCAACTTGCGCAAGTACCGCGTCGAGAAATTCATCCGGGGCGGCGGCATGTTTTACAACCTGGCGCGCCTGTCAGCGGCCGGCCTGCCGGTGCTCACGGTGGTGCACGGCTCGTCCACCGCTGGCGGGGCGTACATGCCGGGTCTGTCAGACTACGTGATCATGGTGCGCGGTCAGGCCAAGGCCTTTTTGGCAGGCCCGCCCCTGCTCAAAGCGGCCACCGGCGAGATTGCGACCGACGAAGCGCTGGGCGGCACCGACATGCACGCCACCGTCAGCGGCCTGGCCGAATACGTGGCGCAAAACGACGCGCACGCAATTGCCCTGGCCCGCGACGTGCTTGCTGCCATCGACTGGCCGCGTGCTGCCGTGGCCGCGCCCACGCAAGCCTCGCGCCCACCCCGTCTGTCGCCCGACGAACTGGCTGGCGTGATGGTGCTGGAACACCGCCAGCCGATCGACATGCGCGAAGTCATTGCGCGCTTGGTGGACGACTCGGCCTGGCTCGACTTCAAACCCGATTACGGCAGCGCTACCGTGTGCGGCCACGCCCGCATCGACGGCTATGCGGTGGCCTTCATCACCAACAACGGCCCCATCGACCCGGCGGGCGCGACCAAAGGGGCGCAGTTCATCCACCTGTGCAACCAATCGGGCACGCCCATTGTGTTTTTGCAAAACACCACCGGCTTTATCGTGGGCCGCTCCTCCGAAGAGTCCGGCATGATCAAGCACGGGGCCAAGATGATCCAGGCGCTGAGCAACTCGCAAGTGCCCCACATCACTCTGCACTGCGGCGCGTCGTTTGGCGCGGGCAATTACGGCATGTGCGGGCGCGCCTTTCACCCGCGCTTTTGTTTCTCGTGGCCCAACGCCCGATCGGCTGTGATGGGCGGCGAGCAGGCAGCCACCACGCTCGACATCGTGGCGCGCCAACAAGCCGAGCGCAGCGGCAAGCCGGTCGACGAGGCGCGGCTGCAAGCGCAAAAGTCTGAAATCGTGGCCCTGTTCGAGAGCCAGGCCAGTGCCTTCTACACCAGCGGCCATTTGCTGGACGACGGCATCATCGACCCACGCCAGACACGCGATGTGCTGGCCCTGGTGCTGGCCACCGTGCGCGAAGCCGCTGCCCGCAGCCCGCACGCGATGCAGTTCGCCGTGCCCCGTTTCTGAATTTCTGAGGAAAGTCCCTGACCATGATCTACACACCCGAACACCACGAACTGATGGCCAGCATCCGCCGCTTCGTTAGCGCCGAAATCGACCCCTTTGTGGACGAATGGGAAGCCGCCGAAATCTTTCCGGCCCACGAGGTGTTTCGCAAGATGGGGCAGCTCGGCTTTTTGGGCATCACCAAACCCGAGGCCTATGGCGGCATGGGCCTGGACTTCAGCTACGCACTGGCTGCGGCCGAGGCCATTGGCTATGTCAAGGCCCAGGGCGTGGGCATGGGCATTGGTGTGCAGGCCAACATGGCGACCCCAGCACTGGCCAGTTTTGGCTCGGACGAACTCAAGCGCGAATTCTTAGCCCCGGCGATTGCGGGCGAGGTGGTCTGCAGCATCGGCGTGAGCGAGCAAGGCGCGGGCTCGGACGTGTCTTCGCTCAAAACCCGCGCACGCCGCGACGGCGACGACTACGTCATCAGCGGCTCCAAGATGTGGATCACCAACGGCACCCAGGCCGACTGGATCTGCCTGCTGTGCAACACCTCGGACGGCCCATCGCACAAGAACAAGTCGCTCATCATCGTGCCGCTCAAAGACCCGGCTGGCCGCCGCGCCAAGGGCATCGAGGTACAAAAGATCAAGAAGTTCGGCATGTGGAGCTCGGACACCGCGCAGATCTTTTTTGACGAGGTGCGCGTGCCGGTGCGCCACCGCATTGGCGAAGAGGGCATGGGCTTCATCTACCAGATGAAGCAGTTTCAGGAAGAGCGCCTGGACGGCGCGGCACGCCGCCTGGCCAGCATCGAGTTGATCGAGGAAACCGCCGACTACCTGCGCCAGCGCGTGGCCTTTGGCAAGCCGCTGCTCGACAACCAGTTCATCCAGTACAAGCTGGCAGAACTCAAGACCGAAATCGAGGCCCTGCGTGGCCTGATCTACATGGCCACACACGCCTATGTGCAAGGGCAGGACGTGACCGAGTTGGCGTCGATGGCCAAACTCAAGGCCGGACGCTTGGGGCGCGATGTGGCCGACTGGTGCATGCAGTTCCAGGGCGGCATGGGCTACACCTGGGACAACCGCGTCTCACGCGCCTACCGCGACTACCGGCTCGGCTCGATTGGTGGCGGCGCCGACGAGGTGATGCTGATGGTGATCGCCCGCAAGATGGGGCTGATGGACCCGGCGGCTTGAAGGCGACCAACATGAACTACCAACACTTGCTGGTGCAGCACACGCACGACATTTTCTGGATCACGCTGCACCGACCCGAAACGCGCAACGCCTTGTCGCCCGAGATGGTGGCCGAGCTGGCCCACGTGTTCATCCAGGCCGGACAAAACGATGCCGTGCGGGCCTTGGTGCTGCGCGGCAGCGCAGGCTTTTTCTGCGCGGGTGGCAATGTGGGCAACTTTCAGTCGCGCTTGCAAGCCAATGCAGACGAAGGCGAAGACCCCGTGGTCAGCCGCAACCGCGCCTTTGGGCATCTGCTGCAGGCCCTCACCGCGCTGCCCATGCCGGTGCTGGCGGTGGTCGAAGGTGCGGCCATGGGCGGCGGTATGGGTCTGGCCTGCTGCGCCGACATCGTGCTGGCCACCGATGACGCCCGCTTTGCCCTGAGCGAAACCGGCCTGGGCCTGATCCCGGCGCAGATCGCGCCCTTTGTGCAGGCCCGTGTGGGCCGCCGTGTGGCGCTGCGCCTGGGGCTGAGCGGTGAACGCGTGAGCGGTGCGCTGGCCCAGCAGCTGGGCTTGGTGGATGCACTGGCCGCTGACAGCACTGCACTCGACGCGCTGCAGGCGCAGTGGCTCAACCGCATTTTGGCTTGCGGCCCGCAGGCCAACCGCTCGCTCAAGGCTTTGCTGTCGCGTGACGTGACCGGTGATGCTTCACTTGACCATGGCCTCGGTGCCTGGCTCGACGACGCGGCGCTGCGTTTTGCGCAATGCATGCGCGGCGAAGGCGCTGAAGGCATTGCCGCTTTCCGCGAACGCCGCGCCCCAAGCTGGTCCGCCACGCTGCAAGCGGCCGACGTGGCGCGCCTGCATGGCCTGAGCCGCGAACCCCAAAACGACCCCCACCACGCTCCCCAACCCGGCCCTGCGTCCGCACCCAAGTGACCTCCATGCCCACGCACACCCCCAAAAACATCCGCCCCTTCCACACCGTGCTGGTGGCCAACCGGGGCGAGATCGCGCTGCGCGTGCTGCGCACCGTGCGTCGCCTGGGCTATGGCACCGTGGCCGTGTATTCCGAAGCCGACCGTGACAGCCCGCATGTGCAAGCGGCTGACCGCGCGGTGTGCATCGGCCCGGCCGCACATGCACAGTCTTACCTGAACATCGAGGCCATCCTGCAAGCGGCCCAACTCGCCGGGGCCGACGCGGTGCACCCGGGTTATGGTTTTTTGTCGGAAAACGATGCCTTTGCCGACGCGGTCGACACAGCTGGTCTGGTGTTCATCGGCCCGTCTGGCGACAGCATCCGTGCCATGGGCAACAAGGCCGGGGCCAAGCGGCTGATGCAAGGCTGGGGCATGCCCTGCATTCCCGGCTACGAAGGCCAGGATCAAAGCGACGAAGCGTTTGTTCTTGAAGCAGCGCGCATCGGCTTTCCCATCATGTGCAAGGCAGCTGCCGGTGGCGGCGGGCGCGGCATGCGGCGGGTGGACACGCCCGATGCTCTGCCTGCCGCACTGGACTCGGCCCGGTCGGAAGCGCGCACGGCTTTTGGGTCGGACGAGCTGATTCTGGAGCGCGCCCTCATCGACCCGCGCCATGTCGAGATCCAGCTTCTGGCCGACAGCCACGGGCATGTGGTGCACCTGGGCGAGCGCGACTGCTCAGTGCAGCGGCGTCACCAAAAGCTGATCGAAGAAGCACCCTCGCCCGCCGTGAACGCCGAGCTGCGTGCACACATGGGCCAGGTGGCGGTGGACAGCGCCCGCGCCATGGGCTATGTCGGCGCGGGCACCATGGAATTTCTGCTCGACGCCGATGGGCAGTTCTACTTCATGGAGATGAACACACGGCTGCAGGTCGAACACGCGGTCACCGAAGCCATCACTGGGCTGGACCTGGTGGAGTGGCAGCTGCGCGTGGCCAGCGGCCAAGCCCTGCCTTGGCAGCAGGCCGACATCCAACTCAAAGGCCACGCCATCGAAGTGCGGCTCACGGCCGAAGACGTGCCCGCAGGCTTTTTGCCGCAGACTGGCCCGGTGCTGCGCTGGCGGCCGCCCACACCCCAGGGCACGGGCCACGATGTGCGCATCGACAGCGCGCTGCGTGAAGGCGGGCAGGTCAGCCCGCATTACGACTCCATGGTGGCCAAGATCGTGGCGCATGGCAGCGACCGCGAAGAAGCCCGGCGCAAACTGCTGTTGGCCGTGCGCCAGTGCGTCCTGCTGGGCCTGCCCAGCAACCAAGACTTTTTGGCCGACTGCCTGGCCGACGCGGTGTTTGTGCAGGGCGCACGCGTGCACACCGGCTTTGTGGCCGAACGCATGGGCCTTCCACCGGCCGCGCCCGTGCCCAGTGCGCACACCGTGGCGCTGGCGGCCATGGCCGCGCAAGTGCACAGCTTGCCCACCACCGCCGATGGCCATGTGCATGCAGGTGCTTTGGGGCAAGGCCAAGCGCAAGGCCTGCTGCAATGGGGCGAGCAGCGCTGGCGCTACCGCATCCACACCCAGGGCGTGGGCTGGCAGGTGCAGTGCACGGCTCTGGGTGCTGCCAGCAGCGCTCAAGCCGACACCATCACTACAAGCCTGACCCATGTGCAATGGCAAGACACCGCACACACCGAACTAGTGTTGGTGAGCCAAGGCCTGCGCGAACAGATTTGCAGCGCCCGCACCGACCACGGGGTGCAGATTTTTCATGCGGGCCGCGCTTGGATTTTTGATTGCCCCACCGCCCACGGCCCAGCCGAACAGGCCGCTGGCAGCGGCGCTGTGCTGGCCCCACTCACGGCCCGCGTGTTGCAGGTGATGGTATCGGCGGGCCAGGCGGTGCAGGCGGGCGAACGCCTGCTGGTGCTCGAAGCCATGAAGATGGAACACACGCTGACCGCGCCGATCACCGGCGTAGTGCGCGAGCTGCTGGCACAAGCGGGTGGGCAGGCGCTCAAGGGCGCGCTGCTGATGCAGATCGAAGCGGAGGCGGCATGAGCACCGCAGCGCAGCGCGTGCGCATCGGCGGGGCCTGCGGCTTTTGGGGCGACTCAGCCATGGCCACGCCGCAGCTGCTGCAAGTGCCGGGCCTGCAGTACTTGGTGTACGACTACCTGGCCGAAACCACCATGGCCATTTTGGCCAAGGCGCGGGCCAAAGACCCGGCACTGGGTTACGCGACCGACTTTGTGCAGGCCGTCATGACGCCGCATCTGAAGGCCATCCACGAACGCGGCATCAAGGTGATTGCCAACGCGGGCGGTCTCAACCCCGAAGGCTGCCGCGACGCGCTGCTACAAGTGGCCGAAAAGCAAGGCATCGCCCTGCGCGTGGCGGTGCTCACGGGCGACGACTTGATGCCGCAGATGGATGGGCTGCACGCTCAAGGCGTGCGCACCACGGCCGATGGCCCCTTGCCCGAGCGCCCCCTGTCGGCCAACGCGTATGTGGGCGCACGCGGCATTGCCCAAGCGCTGGCAGCTGGGGCCCATGTGGTCATCACCGGTCGTTGCGTGGACAGCGCGGTGGTACTGGGCGCGCTGGTGCACGAGTTCGGCTGGTCCTGGCAAGACTGGGACCGCCTGTCGGCCGGTACGCTGGCAGGCCACCTGATCGAGTGCGGCGCGCAGGCCACAGGCGGGCTGTTCACCGACTGGCAAGACGTGCCAGACTGGGCGAACATCAGCTACCCGGTGATCGACGTGGCCCCAGATGGCAGCCTGGTGCTGAGCAAACCCGAAGGCACCGGCGGCCTGATTCACCCCGGCGCGGTGGCCGAGCAAATCCTCTACGAAGTGGGCGATCCGGCGAACTACCTCATGCCCGACGTGGGGTGCGACTGGCGGGATGTGCAGGTGGAACGCACGGGTCACGACACCGTGAAAGTCAGCGGCGCACGGGGACTGCCTGCGCCCACACACTACAAAGCCAACGCCACTTGGCAAGACGGTTACCAGCTGCAGCTGATGTTGGCCATCCGCGGCATCGACGCACCGCTCAAGGCAGAGCGCACAGCGCAAGCCCTGCTGACCCGCTCACGCGCCATGATGGCGCAACTGGGCTTGGGTGATTACAGCGACACCTGCGTGGAACTGCTGGGCGGTGAGTCTCATTACGGCCCCCACGCGCAGGCACACACCGCCCGCGAAGTGGTGCTGCGCATCGCGGTGCGCCACGCTCAGGCGAAAGCGCTGGCGGTGCTGCAACGCGAATGCGCGAGCAGCGGCACGTCGATGGGACCGGGCACCCGCTCTTCGTTTTCGGGGCGGGCTGATATTCAGCCGGTCATCAAATTGTGTTCGTTTATGGTGCCCAAAAGGCAGGTGAGCTTGCAGATGCAGCTGGGCGACGGTATGCAAGACGCGAGCGACATGACGCAGCCGCAGGCTGGCAGCGCGCCTGCCGTGACCGGCCCTGCGCCATCCACCCGTGAGTCGACGACTGCCAGCAATGAACCCATGCGCGACTGCCGCCTGATCGACCTGGCCTGGGCGCGCAGCGGCGACAAAGGGGATGATGAAAACATCGGTGTGATCGCACGCCACGCCCGCGCCTGGGACTGGCTGCGCACGCAGCTGCAAGCCGAGCAGGTGCAGGCCTATTTCAGCCACCTGGTGCAAGGGCCGGTGCTGCGTTACGAAGTGCCCGGCTTGCAGGCGCTCAACTTTGTCTTGCACCAAGCACTGGGCGGTGGCGGCGTGTGCAGCCTGCGCTCAGACCCCTTGGGCAAATCGTTTGCGCAGATGCTGCTGGACATGCCGCTGCGTGTGCCCGCCTCGGTGCTGACCGCACCCACCACTGGAGACACCCCATGAGCGCCATCCTTGAAGGCATCAAGGTCCTCGACCTGACCCGCGTCATTGCCGGGCCCATGTGCACGCAAATTCTGGCCGACATGGGTGCCACCGTTTACAAGATCGAAAAGCCCGGCGAAGGAGATGACACGCGGCGCATGGGACCTTTTTTGCAAGATCCGGCCACAGGACAGCCCAGCAACGACTCGGCCCTGTACCTGGCCTACAACCGTGGCAAACAGTCCATCACGGTGGATATTGCCACCGCCGAAGGCGCGCAGCTGGTGCGCGATCTGGCGTTGCGCTGCGACGTGGTGATCGAGAACTACAAGGTCGGCTCACTGGTCAAATACGGCCTCGACGAAGCCAGCCTACGAGGCCTGAAGCCCGGGCTGATTTACTGCTCGGTCACCGGGTTTGGCCAAACCGGGCCGTATGCGCCCAAACCCGCTTATGACTTCATCTTGCAAGGCCTGGCCGGGCCCATGAGCACCTGCGGCCTGCCCGACGATCAGCCCGGCGGCGGCCCCATGCGCACGGCCATCCCGATGACCGACATGGTGACCGGCCTGTACGCCGCCATTGGTATTCTGGGCGCGCTCATGCACCGGCAAAAAACCGGCGAAGGCCAGTCCATCGACGCGGCCATGCTGGACGCCACCGTGGCCTTCAACGGCCACCTGGCCGTGGGCTATTTGATGAATGGCAAGGCCCCTCAACGCGTGGGCAACACCAATCCAATCGCATCACCGTCCGAAGTCTTTGAATGCGCCGAAGGCCGCCTCATCATCGCGGCGGGCAACAACACACAGTTTGGGCAACTGTGCACCGTGCTGGGCGCACCCAACATGCCCACCGACCCCCGCTTTGCCACCAACATGCAACGCATCGCCCACCGCAGCGAACTGCAGGGCGCCTTGCAGGCACGGATCCGCACCCAACCCCGGGCCCAATTGCTGGAACAACTGAACGCTGCCAATGTCCCGGCAGGTCCCATCAACGACATGGCGCAGGTCTTTGCCGATCCGCAAACCCAACACCGGCAAATGGTGGTTGAACTGCCCCACAGTTCAGGGCAAACCGTGCGCGTGGTGCGCAGCCCGCTGAACTGGTCGGCATCGCCCGTGATGCACCATCCGCCACCTCGGCTGGGTGAGCACAGTTTGCAGGCACTGCGCGAGGAGTTGGGGCTGAGTGATGCGCAGTTGGAGGGACTGGTGCGGCGCGGGGTGGTTTGAGCTGATGGAACAGCGCCAGCTGTAACCCATGCGTCTGCCCTTAGGGGTTAACGTGATGTGTCGCTTGGGTGTACCTCCCTACGATCAGTTCGAGTCCAACCACACCATCAGGAGACCACATCATGAAACGCCGTCATTTGATTGCCCTGGCTGCAGCCACCACGCTCAGCACCCTGCCCCAAGCCTTTGCGCAATCTGCGGGCTTTCCCAATCGCCCGATCAAGCTGGTGGTGCCTTTCCCAGCCGGCATTTCGCCCGATGTGGTGGCCCGCCTGATTGGCGACAAGCTGAGCGCGGCCCTGGGCCAACCCGTGTTGGTCGACAACCGGCCCGGCGCGGGCGGCATGATCGGCGCCGTGGCTGCGGCCACCTCACCGGCCGATGGCTACACCCTGTTTTTCAGCGTCAAGGCCTCGCACGCGATTGCCCCCAATGTGTACAGAGACGCCAAGTTCAACCCGCCGCGTGATTTCAAGGCCGTCACCCAAATCTTGCAAGTGCCCCATGTGCTGACCGCCACGCCCAAAGCGCCTTACAACAACATGAAAGAGTTGGTGGCGTTCGCCAAGGCGAACCCGGGCAAGATCGACTTTGCCTCTTTGGGTGTTGGCTCGCAGCCCCATGTAGCTTTGGAGGTGTGGTCGCAGCGACTGGGCATCAAGCTCAACCACGTGCCCTACAAAACCAACCCCTCGCCCGATGTGATGAGCGGCCTGATCAGCCTGTCGGTCGAAGCCTCGACCACAGCCATTCCGCTCATCAAGTCCGGCAAGGTCAAGGCCCTGGGCATCTCGGGTGCGCAGCGCATCCCCGGCCTGCCCGACGTGCCCACCATGACCGAGTTTGACGCCAACCTGGACGTCAACGGGGTGATCGGCAGCTCGTGGCACGGCATCTTTGCGCCCACGGGCACGCCCAACGACATCATTGCCAAGCTCAACACCGAGATCGTTAAGATCGTTAAATTGCCCGAGATCCAGGCCCGCCTTATTGAGTTGGGCCTCACGCCCACGGGCACCACCGCCGCAGCGCTCGACACCGTGGCTAACGGCGACTACGCCTTCTGGAACAAGGTGATCAACGACCTGGGCATCAAGGTCGACTGATTTCACCCACATCGACATGGATATACAGCAGCCAACATGAGCAGTCCTGCCAAAAAATCCCGGACCTCCCCAGTGGCCAGGCCCGTGAAATTGAAGGCGCAAATTGAGCATGTGGGCATGCTGGGCGTGGGCATCATGGGCTTGGCCATGGCCGTGAACCTGATGAAGGCGGGCTTTCAGGTCACGGGTTACGACCCCGACCCCAAAGCCATGAAGCGCCTGAAAGCGGCCGGGGGCACGGCGCGCAAATCGGCGGCCGACTTGGCAGCCGATTCCCAAGTCATCATCTGCTCACTGCCGGGGCCAAAGGCCTTGCAGGACGCAGCGCAGCAGATCGCCGCTGTCGGCCAACGCAACTTGCTGGTGGTGGAAACCAGCACGCTCGACATTGCCGACAAAACCGCCGCCCGCGACACGCTCAAGGCCCAAGGCATCGTCATGCTCGACTGCCCCTTGTCGGGCACCGGCGCGCAAGCCGTGCACAAAGACCTCACGGTCTATGCCAGCGGGCCCAAGGCGGCGATCAAGCAATTGGCACCCGTCTTTGAAGGTTTCTCAAAAAGCACCTTTGACCTGGGCGCCTTTGGCAACGGCATGAAGATGAAGCTGATGGCCAATTTGCTGGTGGCCATCCACAACGTGTCCACCGCCGAAGCGCTGTTGCTGGGTCAACGTTGGGGCATCAGACCTCAAGACGCCGTCAAGGTACTCAGCGACGGTGCAGGCGGCTCACGCATGCTGCAGGTGCGTGGGCCCCTGATGCAGGACGAAGGCTGGCTCACCGCCACCATGAAAGTCGGCATCTGGCAAAAAGACATGCAGCTGATCGCCGCCGCACTGGCCGACGCCCAAGTGCCCGCGCCGCTGTTTGCCGCCACCGTGCCTATTTACAACGCCGCCATGGCCCTGGGACACGCCGAGCACGACACGGCAGCAGTGTTTGATGTGTTGTCTAGGATGTCGTCGTAGCTGACAGTACGTCACCACCACGTTTAAGACGCCGCAGAAAGTGGCACACGCGTCGCCATCATTTTTTTGGCATAGTCCAAGCCATCAGTGAAGCCGTGGCCGATGTGGGCCGCGAGGCGCGCCAAGCCATGGCCGACAAGCTGCGCCCGCAGGTGTTCAGTTTGGGGTCTTTAAGGTGATGTTGCCAGCAAATTTGCTTCAAGGGTGCTGATAGAGATCTCATGAATTGATTTAATTCAATGTACAATTAAATATGCTGAGGGTGATCGAAACACCCATTTTTCAGTCGATGGTGGAAGCCATTTGGACGCCATCAGAGCGCGAAGATTTCGCGGTTTTCATCAGTGAGCATCCGTTAGCGGGAGATGTGATCCCCCAAACCGGAGGGCTTCGAAAGCTGCGCTGGTCGCGGCAAGGCATGGGCAAACGCGGCGGTGCAAGGGTGATTTACTACACACGGCTGCCCAAAGGTGACATCGTGCTGGTCGCGGTTTATGTCAAAGCCAAGTTCGACAACATACCCGCTCAAGTTTTGAATACATGGAAGGAAGCCTACGATGAGCAAGCCTAAACCGATTGAAATGGATGCCGAAACCGCAGCATTTGCAGAAAGTGTGCGTTTGAGCCTGATGCAGGCCAAGCAGGGCCAAGCCGCACGCACGTATACGCCTGAAGAGCTTCAAAGCATCAAGGCCAAACGGGGTCGGCCCACAGGCAGCAAGCAGGCCACCGTGAAAGTACCCACCACGCTGAGACTGGATGAGGCAGCGCTTGAGCGCTGGCGGGCCTCTGGCAAAGGCTGGCAATCAAGAGCCGCCCTTGTGCTGGCGCAACACGCGCCGGGTTGAAATCTATGTCGACAATTTCTAAGCGCCCAACAGTGCGCATGCCCAGCGCGAAAGAGGACAAGGCCATCACCGCCGCAGCCCGCAGCGATCCGGATGCGCAGCCGCTCACGCCCACGCAATTGAAGGCCATGGTCCCGCTCAAAAGTTTGCGTGGTCGTCCTATATCCGAAAATAAAAAACAGTGGTTTTGGTGCGCTACAGCCCCGAGGTGCTGGCCTATTTCAAGTCCACGGGCGATGGCTGGCAGTCGCTTATGGACAATGTGTTGCGCCAATATGTGGCCAGCCATTCGAGGGAGTAAAGGGCTGAGCCCTGCTATAGCCTGACGAGAAACCGCCCGATTGCTCAAAGCAGGCCCGCCCTCAAGCCATCGCCTGCCGCGCATCCTCTGCCAGCAAATCAATCAAGTCCCGCGCAAAGTTGGGCAGCAGGTCAAAGTTGCGCACACAAATCTGCATGGACCGAAAGGCCCACGCGTCGGACAGCGGCACCAGGCGGATGGCCATGCTGCGGGCGTGGCGGCGTGCGGCCGATTCGGGCAGCACGCCCACGCCCACACCGGCTTCGATCATGCGGCAGGCCGACTCGAAGCTGCTGACCTGGATGCGCACCTTGAGCGGTTTGTTCAGCTGTTCGCATTCGCGGTTCAAGAAGGCGTGCAAGGCGCTCGCTTCGTGCAGGCCCACATGGTCAAACTCCAGCGCGTCAATCAGCGGCATACTGGGCAACTCGGCCACGGGGTGCAGGTGCGGCACCACCAGCACCAGGCTGTCCGAACGGTAGGGCAAGGTCTGCAGGCTTTCGGTGCGCACCGACCCGGCCACGATGCCGATGTCGGTCTTGCCGTCGATCACGGCGCGCACGATTTCATTGGACAACTTTTCTTGCAGGTCGATGTTCACATCCGGGTGCGTGGCCAGGTAGCGCTTGAGCACCTCGGGTAAAAATTCGCCCAAGGCCGTGGTGTTGGCGTAGACGCGCAGGTGGCCTTTGATGCCGCTGGCGTATTCCTGCAGGTCACCGCGCAGGTGTTCGATCTGGCCCAATACCAGCCGCGCCCGGTGCACAAAGGCCTGGCCCGGCGGCGTGAGCGTGACGCCCTGGCTGTGGCGGTTGAGCAGCTTGGCGCCGATGCTTTCTTCGAGGTTCTTGATGCGCGTGCTGGCCGCAGGCAGCGAGATGTGCGACGCCTCGGCCCCTTTGGTGAGGCTGTTGGCTTCGGCCACCCGCACCATCAGGCGCAGGTCAACCAGATCAAAGTGCACGGACATGGGCAGTCGCTGGCTGAATGAACAAGGCTCAATGGCCGAACAAATGGGTCACGTGCTGCCATGCGCGCAACAACAAGCCAGAGCGTTCCACTTCGGTTTGCGCCACCAGCGGGGTTTCGCCCACCGGCTTGCCCTTCGAGGTTGCCACCACTTTGCCGATCACGGTGCCCTTGGCGATGGGGGCCTCAAGACCCGGCTTGAACTCGACCGTGGTCTGCACTTGCTGGCCACGCGGCACGGTGAGCATCCACGGTCCGCCCAAAACGGCAGGGACTGTGTCGGCCTTGCCAAAGCCGACCTTGGCCGTGGCAACGACCGCCGTCGGCGGGATGGGTGTGGCTTTTTCAAACTGGCTGTAACCCCAGGCCAGCAGCTCGCGCGTCTGATCCGCGCGCGCCTGGGCGCTGTGGGTGTTGAGGATGACCGAGATCAGGCGCATTTCGTTGCGCTTGGCGGAAGTGACCAAGCAGTAACCAGCCTCTGCGGTGTGGCCGGTTTTCAGGCCGTCCACGGTGGGGTCGGTGTAGAGCAGGGCATTGCGGTTGCCTTGCTTGATGCCGTTGTACTTGAACTCGCGCTCGGCGTAGAGGGGGTAGTACTCGGCGCCGTCTTGGATGATGGCCCGCGCCAAGATGGCCAGATCGCGCGCAGACGACTTGTGCGCCGGATCGGGCAGGCCTGTGGGGTTGACGAAGGTCGTTTTCGTCATGCCCAGGCGCTGGGCCTCGGCGTTCATCAGTTTGGCAAAGCCTGCTTCAGAGCCCGCCATGTGCTCGGCAATCGCTTTGGATGCGTCGTTGCCCGACTGCACGATGATGCCGCGCAGGATGTCGATGACGGTGGCTTGGCTGTTCAGCGGCAAATACATGCACGACTCGGCGCTGGTGCCTCGGCACCATGCGTTTTCACTGACGCTGACCAGATCGGTGGGCTTGAGTTTGCCCGAGCGCAACGCCTGCTCGACGATGTAGCTGGTCATCATTTTGGTGAGCGACGCGGGCGGCAGGGCTTCGTCTTGATTGGCCGAGGCCAGCACCTGGCCAGAGTCGAAGTCCATCAGCAGCCAGGCCTTGGCGGGCAGCGCGGGCGCGTTGTCGGCCAAAGCAACTTGCGCCGCCAGTGGTGGCAAGGCGTTGGTGGCGGCCGCAGCCTTTTTGCCAGGTGCTGCTTTTTTGCTAGTTACGGCCTTTTTGGCCGCAGCGATCTTGCTCTCAGGGTGTTTGGCTGCAAAAGAAGCCGACGTGGGCCCCAGGGTGCCTGCGGCGATGGCGAAGAATAAGGAAAGGAGAGAGAAAGTTTTGATGTGCATGGCTTTGATGTGCTGAGCGCCGATTGTCGCCGATCAGACTGCACATACACCACGACATACACCACCACAAGGCCCACGACAAGGCCCACCGATTGGGCGCCTGCCAGAATTCAGAACACCCGACTTTTCAAGCGCGAGGCGCCTGGAGAATTTGGCGCGCCAGCAAGAGCACGGGCGGGTCGACCATCTTGCCGTCCACACTGAAGGCACCGCCTCGTGCCTGTGCCTGCGCAGCCAGCACGCGCTCGGCCCAGACACATTCGGCCTCGGTCGGGGCCAAGGCCTGGTGCACGCCCACGACTTGTGCTGGATGGATGCACAACTTGGCACCGAAGCCAAAGCGGCGGCTGCGCTGCGCGTCTTGCGCCAACACCTGCGCATCGGTTGTGGCGGTGGTCACGCCATCCACCGGGGCGGGCAAACCGGCGCGGCGAGAGGCCACCACCATCGCCAACCGAATGGGGGCAAGTTCTGCTTCGTCGGGTCCGCAGCACATGCCGAGATCGGCCTGCAGGTCGATGTGCCCCAAACCCAAACGCAGCACAACCTCTGCGCGGGACAAGGCGTCCATCTGCCCCACGCCTTCAGCGCTTTCGATCAAGGGCAGCACCGGCACGCCGCAGACCAGAAAGGCGCGCTCAATCTGCTGCGCGGTTTCAGCCTTGGGCAGCATGACCGCACCCAAGCCGGGCAAGTGGCGCAGCATCGCCAGGTCGGCCTCGTGCCAAGGTGTGGCTGCGGGATTGACGCGCACCAAGAGGCGGGCGCGTTGGGCTTCGTCAAAACCCGGCCAGGCCGCTGCCAACGCAGCGCGTGCTTCGTCTTTGGCATCCAGCGGCACGGCATCTTCCAGGTCGATGATCACCGCATCAGAACCACTGGCCAGGGCCTTGGCAAAGCGCTCGGGGCGGTTGCCCGGCACAAACAAGAAACTGCGCGCTTGCGCGAGCGGCAACATGGTCATGTCAAACAGGGGCCAAGAGCACGCCAACCTTGGGCCAGGCTGCGACTTGCCAAAGCGCGTCCAAGGCTTTGCGCATGGCCTCGGGTGTGGCCCCTCCGCTGAAGGCGGCCAGGCGCAAAGCCTTGTCGGTGATCTCTTGGCGCGAGAGGGTGTTGCCCGGGTCGCCCTTGGGCTCGTCCACACGGCCGTGCAGCACGCGGCCGTCGGTGGTGGTCACGCTGACCTTGCCGATCCAGCGCTTGGGGTAAGCGCCATCCACTTCCGGGTCCAGCACCATCTCCACTTTGTCGCGCAAAGCCTGGGTGGCCCCGGTCTGGAAGGCTTGCTCGAATTCGTTCAGGCCGGCGTGGCCAAACTGCGCCGCCATGGCCAGTACCGTGCCCATCGAGAATTTGCTCTGGTGCACCGTGGTGGGATTCACCACCGGGCCCAGCACATCGATGGCCCCCTGGTGCACGTGCGTGACGACTTTGGCCAAGTCCGACGACTTGAGCCCGTGGGTTTGCATGACGCGCAGCAAAGCATCGGCCGCGGGGTGGGTGTGGCGGCAGCTGGCGTGGTACTTGAAAGAGGTTTCCGCCGTGGCCCAACGGGTGCCCAGACCGTCGATCAAGCGGGCTGGGTCGGCATCGCTGGACATGCCAGCGGCCATGCCTTGTGGGCCTTCAAAGATGTCGGCGGCACCGGTAAAACCATCCTGCGCCAGGTAAGCCGACATCAGGCCTGCGCCGGCCGCATGTGCGGTGTGCAGGATCTTGCTGTCGGCGGCTGTGCGCAAAAACTCCCACAAACCGGCAGACTGCGTGCCGGCCGAACCCAAAGCGTGCTGCATCTGACGGGCGTTGAGCCCCAACAAATGCCCCACAGCAGCAGCAGCGGCCAGCGTGCCGGCCGTGCCGGTGGTGTGAAACACACGGTAGTGCGATCGCCCCAGAAATTCGCCCACACGGATACCCACTTCGTAACCCACCACCGAAGCGGCCAGCAACTGTTGGCCGCTGGCACCCAAGGACTGCGCCACCGCCACCGCAGGCGAAAACACCACCGTGGCCGGATGGAACACCGAGCCGTTGTGCACATCGTCTTGCTCGGCTACATGCGAAGCCGCGGCGTTGACCATGGCGGCTAGGTAGGGCGAGTTGCTGGTGCCGTCCACGATCACCTCGGCAGCTCCCTGAGCCGAAGCCTGGGCCGATCCCATCGCTCGCGCAAAGCGGTTGATGTTCTCCACAGGGCGCGAACCATGTCCGCCCACCGTGGCGCCGAACCAGTCGACCAACAGGTCTTCGGTCTTGCGAACCACCGGCTCGGGAATGTCTTCAAAATGCAGTTGCGCTGCAAAGGTGGCGAGTTGGGCAGAGTAAGAAGTCATGCGTTCTCCTGGAGATGGGGGGGTCAAATGGACTGGGCTTGGCGCAGGGCCTGCACGGCCGCGTCGTCCAGGCCCAGCTCGCGCAGAATAGCCTCGGTGTGCTCGCCCACGGCGGGCACGGGGTCCATGCGGTAGTCGTAACGGTTGTTGCGCCCGGGCGGCAGCAGGGCGGGGATGTCGCCCGCGGGTGAGCCCACCTGTTGCCAGCGTTGGCGCGCCTTGAGCTGCGGGTGCGCCCAGAGGCCGGCCATGTCGTTCATCCGGGCGTTGGCGATTTGCGCTTGGTCCAAGCGCGCTTCGACCTCGGCCGTGTTCATGGCCGCAAACACGCCCAAAATCAGTTGCTGCAGATCGGCACGGTTGACGTTGCGCAGGGCGTTGGTGCTAAAGCGCGCATCGGTGGCCAAGGCTGCATCGCCCAGCACCACTTCGCAAAACACTTTCCACTCGCGCTCGTTTTGCAGACCCAGCATCACGGTGCCGCCGTCGCCCGCTGCAAACGGGCCATAGGGGTAAATGCTGGCGTGAGACGCTGCCGTGCGCGGTGGCGGCGCTGCACCGTCATAGGTGTAGTACAGCGGGTAACCCATCCACTCGCCCAAGGCTTCGAGCATGGACACGTCGATGTGGCTGCCCTGGCCGGTCTTGCCGCGCAACAGCAGGGCCGACAGGATGTTGGTGTAGGCGTACATGCCGGCTGCGATGTCGGCCATCGAGTTGCCCGCCTTGGACGGTGCGTCGGGCGTGCCGGTGATCGACAGCAGCCCGGCTTCGCTCTGGATCAAGAGGTCATAGGCCTTCTTGTCGCGGTAGGGGCCGTCTTCGCCGTAGCCAGAAATGTCGCAAACGATCAGCTGGGGGTGGGTGGCGCTGAGGGCTTCAAACGACAGGCCCATGCGCGCGGCCGCGCCGGGTGCGAGGTTTTGCACCAGCACATCAGCGTCTTTGAGCAGCTCGCGCAGCACGGCCA
Organism: Limnohabitans sp. 2KL-51; assembly: GCF_003063645.1. Classification (GTDB taxonomy): domain Bacteria; phylum Pseudomonadota; class Gammaproteobacteria; order Burkholderiales; family Burkholderiaceae_C; genus Limnohabitans_A. The sequence continues at coordinate 37,181 of NZ_NESJ01000020.1, read as the reverse complement.
TGGCCTCGGGGTTTTTGAGGTCGAGCGTCAGGCTTTCTTTGGAGCGGTTGGTCCACACAAAGTGCGAGGCCTGACCGCGCACCCGCGTGTCGTAGGCCCGCGCAAAGTCGCCCGAACCGGGCCGCTCGACCTTGATGACGCGTGCACCCAAGTCGGCCAGTTGCCGCGTGCAAAACGGCGCGGCAATCGCGTGTTCGAGTGAGACGACGGTGACGCCGTCCAGAGGTCTTGTCATATCGATCCAGCCCCAATATTTTTGAATGTGGTCAATTGCGTTGCTTGCATGCCGCTGCGTTTGCCCCCGTAGGAGCCCACCCCTGTGGGCGATGGTTTGAAAAGCATGTGCCACGCCCTATCGCCCACGGGGTGGGCTCCTACAAATACAGGGCTTCGCATCTTGTGGTTCATCTTCACAGCCTAAATATTTTTGAATCTGGTCAATTGCGTTGCTTGAATGCCGCTGAGTGTCTCCCCGTAGGAGCCCACCCCTGTGGGCGATGGTTTGCAAGGCGTGTGCCACGTCTTATCGCCCACGGGGTGGGCTCCTACAAATTCAGTGTTGTTCATCGGCAGCGGCTGAGCACTCGTACTTAAAACGAACGGGGCAGCCCGAGGATGTGCTCGGCCACGTAGCTGAAGATCATGTTGGTCGAGACCGGGGCGACTTGGTACAAGCGCGTCTCGCGGAACTTGCGCTCGATGTCGTATTCACACGCAAAGCCAAAGCCGCCGTGCGTTTGCAGGCAGACGTTGGCCGCTTCCCAGCTGGCCTTGGCCGCGAGGTACTTGGCCATGTTGGCTTCGGCCCCGGCGTTTTGCATGGCGTCGATTTTTTCGCAGGCTTTCCAACGCATGAGGTTGGCGGCTTCCAGCTCGATGAAGGCGTCAGCGATCGGGAACTGCACGCCCTGGTTTTGGCCAATCGGGCGACCGAACACCACGCGGTCTTTGGCGTATTTGGTGGCGCGGTCGATGAACCAGTAGCCGTCGCCAATGCACTCGGCGGCGATCAGCACGCGTTCGGCGTTCAGGCCGTCGAGCAAAGTCTTGAAGCCTTTGCCCTCTTCGCCCAAGAGTGCGTCTTCGGGGATTTCGAGGTTGTCAAAAAACAGCTCGTTGGTTTCGTGGTTGACCATGTTCAAAATCGGCCGCACGGTCAGGCCGTTGCCGATCGCTTGCTTGAGATCGATCAAGAAGCAGGACAAACCTTCGGAGCGCTTGGTCACCTGGTCGGCAGGCGTGGTGCGGGCCAGCAAGATCATCAGGTCGCTGTGCTGGATGCGCGAGATCCAGACCTTTTGGCCGTTGATGACCCAACGGCCGTCTTTGCGCACGGCGGTGGTTTTGAGCTTGGTGGTGTCGCTGCCGGTGGTGGGTTCGGTCACGCCCATTGACTGGATGCGCAACTCGCCGGTGGCGATCTTGGGCAAGAGCGTGTTTTTCTGCGCGTCAGAACCGCTGCGCACGATGGAATTCATGACGTACATCTGGCCGTGGCACGCGCCCGAGTTGCCGCCCGATCGGTTGATCTCTTCCATGATGACCGAAGCCTCGGCCATGGACAGGCCCGAGCCGCCGTACTCCTGCGGAATCAACGCGGCCATCCAACCGGCTTTGGTCAGTGCGTCGACAAACTCTTCGGGGTAGCCGCGTTTTTCGTCGACCTTGCGGTGGTACTCGTCAGGGAACTGGGCGCACAGGGCGCGCACCGCGTCGCGAATGTCTTGGTACTGGTCGGGTGTGGTTTGCATGGTGGTGGTGTCGGTAAAAAAATTCAGGCCAAAAATGTCAGGCCAGCGTGGCTTGCGCTTGAATGGTGAGCCAACCTTCGTGGTCGCTGGCCCAAAGGTCAATGGTTTTGCCGTCAGCAGACGGACGGCCGTTCAGGCGGAAAGGGTGCAGGTCAAACGTGGGGCGCACCGCGCGGAACTGGAACGAGGCCAGGCGCGCACCGGGCACTTGCCTGCGCACCAGGTCCACCAGCAAGGTGGCGATCAAAGGACCGTGCACGATGAGGCCGGGGTAGCCTTCTTCTTGCGTGACGTAGCTGCGGTCGTAATGAATGCGGTGACCGTTGAAGGTGAGCGCCGAATAGCGAAACAGCGACACCGGATCGGGCACAAACTCGCGCTGCCAGGGCGCGCCGGTCTCGGCCGCGGTGGGCGGCACTTCGGGGGCACCCGGCACAGCCGCAGCGCGGTAAACGATGTCGTGCGTTTCGGTCAGGCACAGGCCCTGCGCGTTGCTGAAAGCATGCTCGACTTCGACAAACAGCAGGTCGCCCGTGCGGCCTGCCTTGTGTTTGACCGAAGCGATGCGCGAATGCTTTTGCGCGGCGTCACCCACGCTTAGCGGGTTGCTTTGCCACTGCAGGCGGCCACCAGCCCACATGCGACGGGGCAGCGGCACCGGCGGCAAAAAGCCCCCGCGCGCAGGGTGGCCGTCCGGCCCGATCTGGCTTTGCCGCGCCTGCGGCAAAAAGTACAGCCAGTGCCACAGCGGCGGCACTTCGCTGCCTGCGGCTTGGCGGGCATCATCACGGTCGAGCAAAGCACTTTGGCCACGCAACGGGGCGGCCACGATCTCGTCGGTCAGCGTTTCGCTGCGGCCTTCCCAACTGCGCAGGTGGGCCACTTGTTCGTCGTCTAAATTTGAAGAGGTGGTCATAGGGTCGATCTTCGCGCAGTTGGAGCCGGAACGCCGTCTGTCTTTGTGAAAGTCCGCCTTTACAAGTCAAGAAGCGGGGTCATGCCTTGCGCACCTGGGCCGCATCCCATTGTTCAAGCAGCTCGCGTTTGAGCACTTTGCCGCTGAGTGTCATGGGCATGTCGGGCACCAAGGCCATGACCGAAGGGCGTTTGTAGGGCGACAAATGTTCATGGGCATGGGCCTTCAGGGCCTGCAGGTCCAGCGGCACGCCGGGCTTGGCTTCGATGAAGGCCAGGATGTCCTCGTTGCCATCGGCCGCTTTGCGCCCGACCACCGCCGCTTTTTGCACACCAGGCCAGGCCAGCAAAATCGCCTCGACCTCGCCGGGGTACACATTGAATCCTGAGCGGATGATCATTTCTTTTAGACGCCCCACCACCTGCAATGCGCCATCGGCGTCTTGTCGGCCCAGGTCGCCGCTGGCGTACCAACCGCCGGGTTGGATGACTTTCGCGGTGATCTCAGGGTCGCGAAAGTAGCCTGGCATCAAACCCACGCCGCGCATCCAGATCTCGCCTGTCTCGCCAACCGGCAAGTCTTGTCCCTGCGGGCTCATGATGCGCAGCTCAGCCCCATCGACCAAATAACCGGCGCTGGTGTCCGCCCGCCGTTCGTTCAGTCGGCACAGCGTCAAAGCGCCTGCGTATTCCGACAGGCCATAGCCGTGGTGCAAGGGTTTGCCAAAGCGCGCCTCAATGGCCTGCTTGACGCTCAGGTCGAGCGGGGCAGCGCCGGTGTAGACGTAGCGCAAATCAGGTGCAGCAGGGTGATCGATGCCCTGTGTGTCGAGCCAGGCCAGCAAGCGGGTGAACATGGCGGGCGGGCCTTGCAGCTGCGTCATGCCTTGGTGGGCCAGTGCCTCAAACACGTCGGCCAGATCAAACTGGCTGCGCATGAGCAGACCTGAGCCCGCGTGCAGCGAGGCCATGAGCACCGTGCCCAGGCCAAAGATGTGCGTCATGGGCAAATAAGCGTACGACCGGTCCGACGGCCCCAGCTGGCGTGACTGCGCCGAGACCCGCGCAAACTGCAACAGCCCCGCGTGCGTGAGCATCACGCCCTTGGGCTGGCCGGTGGTGCCCGAGGTGAAGATGATCGCGGCCACCTGCTCGGCCAGATCACCCGTCTGCGCGGTGGCCTGCGGCCTGACAGCTGCGCGCTGCAAGCCGGGCAGCACGCTCGCTTGGGTGTCGTGCTGCGCCGCATGCTGGCGCGCCGCTTCGGACACGCCCACCGTGAAATACAACACACGCGCATCGGCCTTGTCGGCAAAGCCCGCCAGCTCAGTCGCCGTCACGCGGGCATTGACCCCGCAGGCCCAGGCCCCCACGCGGCTGCAGGCCAACACCAGGGCCACATGCTCGGGGCAGTTTTCTGCCGCCACCAGCATCCGGTCACCCACGCGCACACCGGCATCGCGCAACTCGGCTTCCAGTGCATCCACTTGCTGCGCCAACTGCCCCAGCGTCATCACCCCCTGCGTCAGATACAGAAAAGGATGGTCCGGAGCCTGTTCAACGCGTTCGTCAAACAGGTGGTGAATGCGGGTATGGGTGCGGGTGTGGGGGGTCAATTGCAAAGACATGATTTATTCGAAGGTCATGCCTTTGGTCACCTCGGCCCACAGCGCATGTTCGCGGCGCATGCGCTCGGCCAGGTCGGCGGGTTTGGCGTTCCAGATCACATAACCCTGGTCCACCCAGCGCTTGTTCAGCTCGGGGTCTTGCAGGGCGCGCGCTGTGGCGGCCGTGATCTTCTGGCTGAGTTCGGCGCTCATGCCCAGCGGGCCATACAGGCCATACCAGCCGCCCACGTCGTAATCACGAACGCCCAGCTCGGTCATGCTGGGCAGCTGCGGCAGGGCCGGGTTGCGCTCTTTGGAGGTCACTGCCAAAGGCTTGACCTTGCCGCCGTCGATGTGGGCCTTGGCACCGCCCACGATGTCAAACATCATCTGGATCTGCCCACCCATCACATCGGTCATGGCCGGGGCGTTGCCCTTGTAGGGCACATGCGTCATGGTGATGCCCGCACGCCGTGCAAACAACTCGCCGCTCAGGTGATTCGATGCGCCCATGCCGGCCGAGCCGTAGGCCAGCTTGCCCGGATTGGCTTTGCCAAAGGCCACCAATTCGGGCAAGGTTTTGAAGGGTTGGTTCTGGTTGATGACCAGCACGTTGGCATAACTGAGGATGGTGGCCAGCGGGGTCATGTCCTTGAGCGGGTCAAAGGCCATGGCTTTGAGCACATGGGGGCTGATGGTCATGGTGGGGCTGGCGGCATAAAAAATTTCAAGGCTGTTGGGCGCGGACTTGACCACGGTGTTGCCTGCCACCGCACCGCCTGCGCCGGGCCGGTTTTCCACGATCACGGGCTGGCCCAGTTCGCGGCTGAGCACCGGCGCGAAGACCCGCGCCGATGAATCCACAGGCCCGCCAGGGGCGTAACCCACGATGAGCTTGACGGTGTTGTTGCCTGTGGACTGGGCCCACAGGGGCAGGGCGGATGTGGTGCACACCGCCCCCAAAAGGGCCATCAGCAAACGGCGCTGGGTGGATGGGGTTTTTGTCATGGTTTGTCTCCTGGGTTTTTTAGGGTTGCTGGCTTGGGGGGTGATCAGTTGGGGCGGCGCTCAAGGGGGATGTGCCCAGGCCTGCGCGCGCCCAAGAGCCGCGCGGCAATCGGCCACCATGCGTTCGATCAGGTCGGCGCAAGTGGGCACATCTTCGATCAGGCCAATCACCTGACCCGCTGCGACCACACCGCCGTTGACGTCGCCCGATTGCAGGGCTTGGTTACCGCGCTGCCCAGCCACCAGGTGGCGGATGTCTTCAAAACTGCAGCCGCCTGCGCGGTTTTCAGTGGCCACCACTTCTTGCGACACCGCGTTGCTCCAGGCTCGGGTGGTGTTGCGCATCGTGCGGAACATCAGTTTCGTGTCGCGCTCGGTGGCACCCACAAGCGCTTGCTTGATGTTGTCGTGCACCGGTGCTTCTTGCGTGACCAAAAAGCGCGTGCCCATGTTCACGCCTTCGGCGCCCAACGCCATGGCCGCTGCCATGCCGCGCCCATCGGCAATGCCGCCCGAGGCAATCACTGGCACCTTCAGCGCCCGCACCGCCAGCGGGATCAACACCAGACCCGGCACATCGTCCTCGCCGGGGTGGCCCGCGCATTCAAAGCCGTCGATGCTGATCATGTCCACGCCATTGCGCTCGGCGCTCAGGGCGTGGCGCACCGAGGTGCATTTGTGCACGATGGTGATGCCCGCGTCCTTCATGCGGCCAATAAAGTCCTTGGGGCTGTTGCCCGCCGTTTCCACGATCTTCACGCCGCTGTCGATGATGACCTGCAGGTACTCGCCGTAGGGCGGCGGATTGATCGAGGGCAAGATGGTGAGGTTCACACCAAAGGACCGGTCGGTCAGGGTGCGGGTGCGGGCAATCTCGTGCGCCAGCGCTTGCGGCGTGGGCTGGGTGAGGGCCGTGAGCACGCCCAAGCCACCCGCGTTGGACACGGCCGAGACCAGCTCGGCCTTGCCCACCCACTGCATGCCGCCTTGAATGATGGGGTAGCGGATGCCCAGCAATTCGGTGACGCGTGTTTTCATGCCACGTTCAGTTCAGGGTGATCTTGGCGTCGCGGATGATGCGGGCGTAAATGTCTGCATCGCTCTTCATGACCTTGCCAAAGCTGTCCGAGGTTTCGCCACCGGGAATCAGGCCCATGGCTTCGATCTTCTCGCGCACATCGGGCAGCTTAAGGATGCGCTGGGTCTCGGCCGAGAACTTGTCCACCACCGGCTTGGGCGTGGCCCCTGGCAAAAGCAAGCCTACCCAGCCCATGGGCTCGAAGGAGTTGAGGCCCTGCTCCTTGAACGTGGGCACATTGGGCAGCCACGACAGGCGCTCACTGCCCGTCACACCCAGTACCTTGAACTTGGGAATGTGCTGACGGGAAGAGCCTGCGTCCATGAAGGCGGTGGACAACTGCCCGCCCAGCATGGCCGTGACCAAAGGCGCTGCGCCTTGGTAGGGGATGTGCAACAAATCTATACCCGTCTGCAAGTTGAGCAGCTCGCCTTGCAGGTGAGCCGAAGTGCCGGGGCCGTATGTGCCAAAGCTGTACTTGCCGGGGTTGGCCTTGACCAGCTTGATCAACTCGGCGAGGTTGTTGACCGGCAAAGTGGTGCTGGCTGCAAACACGGCCGGGGTGATGGCCACACGGCTGATCGGGGCGAAGTCCTTGATCGGGTCGTAGGGCAGCTTCATCAAGGTCATTTGCTGCACCAGCGCCACGATGCCAAACAACACCGTGTAGCCATCGGCCGGGGCTTTGGCCACCAGGTTGTTGCCAATGGTGCCACCCGCTCCGGGCTTGTTTTCAACCACCACCGTCTGCTGCCAACTCTCTTGCATTTTTTGCGCGACCATGCGGGCCAGCACATCGGTGGTCCCGCCTGCAGGGTAGGGCACGATGAATTTGATGGGCTGGCTCGGGTAAGCCGTCTGGGCTTGGACCAAGGTGCTGCCTGCGCCCATCAGGGCCAAACTGCTGAGCGTGGCCAGGGTCATGCGGCGTGTGATGGTCTTTTTCATGTCTTGTCTCCTTGGATTGTTGTCGTGAACGCGTGATCAAAATATTCAGCCGCGGGCCTCAGGCAACCTGTTGCGGCCAATAATGATTGTTGTATCTGGGTCGTCCCCTCATTGTCATGGGCGGGCCTGGTGTCAGTTCAGGGTGATCTTGGCGTCGCGGATGATGCGGGCGTAAACGTCGGCATCAGACTTAACGATCTTGGTAAAGCTCTCGGTGGTTTCACCACCTGGGATCAGGCCCATGGCTTCGATTTTTTCACGCACATCGGGCAGCTTGAGGATGCGCTGGGTTTCGGCCGAGAACTTGTCCACCACCGGCTTGGACGTGGCCCCTGGCAAAAACAGGCCAAACCAGCCCATGGGCTCGTAAGAGTTGAGGCCCTGCTCTTTGAGTGTGGGCACATTGGGCAACCACGACAGGCGTTCGGTACCGGTCACGCCCAGCAGCTTGAACTTGGGCAGATGCTGCTTGGAAGAGCCCGCATCCATAAAAGCCGAAGAGAGTTGACCGCCCATCATGGCCGTAACCAGGGGCGCACCGCCCTGATAGGGCACATGCGTCAAGTCCAGGCCCGACTGCAGATTGAGCAAAGCCCCTTGCAGATGGGCCGAGGTGCCCGGGCCATACGAGCCAATGCTGTGCTTGCCGGGGTTGGCCTTGACCAAGCTGGTGAACTCGGCGAGGTTATTGATGGGCAGTGTGGGCGATGCGGCCAGCACACTGGGGCTGATGGCCACACGGCTAATCGGCGCAAAGTCCTTGATCGGGTCATAAGGCAGCTTCATCAAGGTCATTTGCTGCACCAACGCCACGATGCCAAACAACACCGTGTGGCCATCGGCCGGGGCCTTGGCCACCAGATTGTTGCCAATGGTGCCGCCTGCGCCGGGCTTGTTTTCGACCACCACAGTTTGCTGCCAGCTGTCTTGCATTTTTTGTGCGACCATGCGGGCCAACACATCGGTGGCCCCGCCAGCGGGGTAGGGCACGATGAACTTGATGGGCTGGCTCGGGTAGGCGGTTTGCGCTGGCGCACCCGCTGCCCCCAGCAGGGCCAAGCTGCTCAATGCGGCCAGGGTCATGCGGCGTGTGATGGTCTTTTTCATGTCTTGTCTCCTTGGGTTGTTGTCGTGAACGCGTGATCGAATTGTTCAGCCGCGGGCCTCAAGCACCATGTTGCGGCCAATGATGATTTGTTGTATCTGGGTCGTACCCTCATACAGGCGGAACAAACGCACATCGCGGTAAAAGCGCTCGATGCCGTATTCAGACAAGTAGCCCGCGCCACCCAAAATTTGCACCGCACGGTCGGCCACGCGGCCGCACATCTCGGACGCGAACATCTTGCAGCACGAGGCCTCGGTCGACACGCTGCGGCCTTCGTCGCGCTTGCGCGCGGCATCGATCACCATGCACTCAGCCGCGTACAGCTCAGCTTTGCTGTCGGCCAGCATGGCCTGCACCAGCTGGAACTCGGCAATGGGCTGGCCGAACTGCTTGCGGTCTATGGCGTAGCGCAGCGCGTCATCGAGGATGCGCTGGGCCACGCCCACACACACAGCGGCCAAATGGATGCGGCCTTTTTCGAGCACCTTCATCGCGGTCTTGAAGCCCTGGCCTTCTTTGCCACCGATCAGGTTGGCGGCGGGGACACGCACGTTGTCAAACATCACGTCGCAGGTGTGGGCGCCTTTTTGGCCCATCTTCTTGTCGTTCTTGCCCAGGCTGATGCCGGGCGATTGGGCGTCGACAATGAACGCCGACACACCGCCCGCGCCCTTGTCGGCCCGGTTGGTGCGCGCCATGAGCGTGAAGATTTTGGAATGCGGCGCGTTGGTGATGTAGCGCTTGGTGCCGTTGACGATGTAGTGGTCGCCCTCACTGTCCGTGCCTCGGATGGCGGTGGTGCGCAGCGACGCAGCGTCCGAACCCGCGTCAGGTTCGGTCAGCGCAAACGAGGATGACAACTCGCCCGTGGCCAGCTTGGGCAGGTAATAGGCTTTTTGTTCTTCGGTGCCGTCCATCAAGATGCCCTGCGAGCCAATGCCCACCGTGGTGCCGATCACCGAACGGAAAGCGGGCGAGGTCTTGCACAGCTCAAACAAGAGACGTGCCTCTTCTTCCGTGGTCAGCTCCAGGCCGCCATAAGACTCGGGGATGGTCAGGCCAAACAGGCCCATTTCGCGCATCTCTTGCACGATGGCTTCGGGGATCTCGTCGGTGTCGGCGACTTCGTTCTCGGCGGGCACCAAGCGCTCGCGCACAAAACGGCGCACGGAGTCGAGCAGGGCTTCAAAGGTTTCGGGGTCTCGGATCATGGTGAATTCGCGGAGTTTTTTTACACGGTTTCAAAAGTGCCGAGAATGGCAGTCGACTGGCTCGACAGCGTGCCGCCGTTGCCATGGGCCAGCGCGGTCTGCACGCCGGACACTTGGCGCTCGCCGCCTTCGCCGCGCAACTGGCGCACGGCTTCAATCACGGTGAAGATGCCGTACATGCCCGGGTGCGTGCACGACAGGCCGCCGCCGTTGGTGTTGACCGGCAAACGGCCACCGGGTGCGATGCCGCCGCCTTCCACAAAGGCACCGGCTTCGCCTTTTTTGCAAAAGCCCAGGTCTTCCAGAAACAGCAAGGTGTTGATGGTGAAAGCGTCATACAACTGCACCACGCCCATGTCGGCAGGCGAGAGGCCTGCCATGGCAAAGGCTTCGCGGCCGGACTGGCTGGCGGCAGTCACTGTGAGGTCATGCATTGCCGAAATTTGGCGGTTCCAGTTGGCGGTGGCGTTGCCCAGCACGTACACCGGCTTTTTGGGCAGATCACGCGCACGGTCGGCGCGCACCAACACAAAGGCACCGCCACCGTCCGTGACCAGGCAGCAGTCGCGCACCGACAAGGGATCGGACACCATGCGGGCCTTGAGCACCTCTTCGATGGAGAGCGGATCGCGCATGAAGGCTTCAGGGTTGCGCTGCGCCCAAGCACGCGCGGCCACCGCCACTTCGGCCAACTGGCGGCGGGTGGTGCCGTACTGGTGCATGTGCCGCCGCGTGGCCAGCGCGTAGGCGCTCAGCGGCTGCATCGGGGCGTAGGGGGTTTCATAAGGCTGCGGGTCCATCACGCGGCGCGCCTGGGCGATCTCGGCGCGGCCAAAGGTGGAGGTGCGCTGCGTGCTGCCGTAGCACACCAGCACCGCGTTGCACTGGCCCGACTGCAAAGCCATCATGGCGGGCAAAATGTGCGCCACAAAGCTGGAGCCGCCCAGCATGGTGCCATTGATGTAGCGGGGGTTGATCCCCAAATACTCGGTCACAGGCATAGGCCACATGGTGGACAGCACACTGGCGGTGCACAGACCGTCGATGTCGCTCATCTTCAAACCAGCATCGGCCACCGCGGCGCGCGCGGCGCGGGCCAATACTTCCATCTCGGTAAAACCCGTGGCCTCGCCGCAACCAAAGGTGGCCACACCCGCGATAACGGCGCTGCCGCGCAAGGCTTTCAGGCCCGACGAGGTGTGCACGGCTGCCGATGCGGCCGGGCCACGGGGCACGGGCTTGGCCGAGGCAGCGGTTGTCCTGACTGGATCAAACACCACCATGCCTTGACCCTTGTCGACCGCCACGCGGGCCTGCACACGCTGGCCCACCTGCACGGCGTCGACAGGGTCCATGTCCACACGGCTCATCAGGCGCACGCCTTCGTCCAGATCAATCAGGCAGACGTTGTAGTCGCCGCCCGCGTCGGGTTTGCGGCGCACCGTGGTCACCGAATACACCGTGCCCAGACCCGAGGGGGGCACCAGGCTCAGGTCGTTGCTGCCGCAATGCGGGCAGACCTCACGCGGGAAATAAATGTGCTGGTCACAGCCCTTGCAATGCTGGACCATAAAGTGGCCTTCATCGAGGGCGGCTTGGTGCTGCGCGAGCACACCTTTTGCGTTGTCGCTCATCGTGTTTTCCTCAGATCGGGTCCCAGCTGAACACATCGCCCGAACGCTCAAGGTCAAAGAAGCTCGACTTGAGAGCGGGCATGGCTTGGTCCAGCACCGACTGCGGCGTCCAGCCCTCGCTGCGGTGCACCGAGCGGATGGGGCGCGGCTGGCTCATCAAAAAGATTTCGTTGTTGCGCACGGCAAAGACCTGGCCGTTCACATGGGCCGAGGCGTCGCTGGCCAGGGCCACGGCCATGGGCGCGATCTTGGCGGGCGTCATCTGCTTGATGCGTTCAACACGGGCCTGCTCTTCGGGTGTCTCGGTCGGGATCGAGCCGATCATGCGGCTCCAGGCAAAGGGCGAAATGCAATTGGAGCGCACCTTGAACTTTTGCATGTCGAGCGCGATCGACTTGGACAGCGCGGTCACGCCCAGCTTGGCCGCCGAGTAGTTGGCCTGGCCGAAGTTGCCCACCAGCCCCGAGGTCGAGGTCATATGGATGTAGTTGCCGCTTTCCTGCTCCTTGAAGTGCGGGGCAGCGGCGCGGCTGACGTAGAAAGCGCCGTACAGGTGCACCTTGAGCACGGCATCCCATTCGTCCATGCTCATCTTGTGGAAGAAGCGGTCGCGCAAGATGCCAGCGTTGTTGACCACCACGTCGATGCGGCCAAAGCTGTCGATGGCCGTCTGGACGATGCGGGCCGCGCCTGCGGCGTCAGACACGCTGTCGGTGTTGGCAGCAGCCTGACCGCCCATGGCTTGGATTTCGTCCACCACTTTTTGCGCGGGGCCTGCGTCCTGGCCTTCGCCCGACACCGAAGCGCCAATGTCGTTGACGACCACCTTGGCGCCTTCACGCGCCATGGCCAGCGCGATGTCGCGGCCAATGCCGCCACCTGCGCCCGTGACCACCACGACTTTGTCTTGAACCAATCCTGTTTTGCTCATTTTTTTCTCTTTCAGGTCGTGGGGCGAACGTCTGGCGGGCCAGCGTCACCCCACTGGGGGTTGATGTATCTTGCGGCGTTCAGTGATTCTGAACAATCTTCGAATGCTGAAGCGGGTCTTTCGGATTGCCGAACTCAGGGATTGCCCTTGGTTTGGGGCCTGTCCATGGGTCTGCAAAGCCTTGTTTTGTAGGAGCCCACCCCGTGGGCGATTTTGTGAGGCCCTGGGTCTGCGTGAAATCGCCCACGGGGTGGGCTCCTGCAAAGAAGTTGCCTCTCAGTTTTTGTCCTGCGCTGGCCAGGCAAACAAGGGGGCCTGCTTGTTCAGAAACCGCCCCACTGCTTCGCGGTGTTCGGCGGTGCCTGCGGCCAGGGACTGGGCCTGCGCTTCGGCGCTCAGCATGTCTTGCAGGCCGCCGCCCAAGGCGTTGTTCAGGCTGCGCTTGATGAGCGCCACCGCCGCAGGCGACGCGCCCACAAAGCTGCGGGCCAAGGCCTGCGCACGGGGCAGCAGCTGGTCCGGCGCGTGCAGCTCCATGACGATGCCCAGTCGCAAGGCCTCTTGCGCGTCGATGTCGCGGGCTGAAAGCATGATTTCTTTGGCGCGCTGTACGCCCACCACGCGGGGCAAGGTGTAAAGCGCGCCCACGTCGGGCACCAGCCCGACCTTGAGGAAGGACATGTTGAACCAGGTGCGCGGCGTGGCCAGCACGAAGTCGGCCGACAGCGCCAGGCTAAAACCCGCTCCGGCAGCCGCACCATCGACCGCCGCGATCACCGGGCGGTCGAGCGTCAGCAACAGCTGCACCCACTCGTGCAGGGTCTGCATGCGGCCGAGCCAGCCGCTATTGTCCAGATTGGCCGCGACGATGTTTTTCAGGTCACCGCCCGAGCAGAAATGCCCGCCTGCGCCAGTGAGGATCACTGCGCGGATGGTCTTGTCGTGCTGGATATGTTGCAGGGCCACCGCCAGCTCGTCGCGCATGGCGGGCTCGAGTGCGTTGCGTTTGCTGGGGCTGTCAAAGGTGATGGTGGCGACCTGATCGGTCACATCGAACTGCAGCAAAGAGGGTGAGCTTTTGGAGGGGATGATCATGAGAGGCTTCCTGAGTAATCCCGGCCACCGGCCAGGGAACTGCCACCGTCCACCGCCAGGATGGCACCGGTGACAAATGCGGCGTGCTGTGACGCCAAAAACAGCGCCATGTCGGCGATCTCTTCCACCCTGCCCATGCGCTGCAGGGGCACGGACTGCGTCATGCGTTGCAGCGCTTCGGGCGTGGGTGCCAAGCGGCGAATGCCTTCGGTGTCACCGATCGGGCCGGGCACAATGGAATTCACGCGCACGCCTTCGGGGCCCCACTCCATGGCCAGCACGCGGGTGAGCATGTCCACACCCGCCTTGGCGGCGCACACATGGGCCTGAAACTTGGTGGGGTTGAAGGCCTGCGGTGCCGAGATATTGATGACACAGGCACCCGGGCGGCGCAAGTGTTCGTAGCCTGCACGCAGCACATGGAAGGTACCGTTCAGGTCAATGTCCACCACCGTCTTGAAGCCGTTGGCAGACATGCCCAAAGCGGGTGCCAAAAAGTTGCCCGCCGCGCCCGACACCAGCACATCGAACGGGCCGATGGCATCACGCGCCTGCTGCAGCACAGCGGCAATGCCGGGGGCGTCGCGCACATCGGCGCTGTAACCCTCTACCTGCGTGCCGTGTTGGCGCAACTGCTCGACGGCTTGGGCCACACGCTCGGCATTGCGGCTGGCAATCACCACTTTGGCCCCGGCCTGCGCAAACGCGGTGGCAATTCCCAGGTTGATGCCGCTGCTGCCACCGGCCACAAACACCGACTGGTCTTTGAAACTCAGAGGAATTCTCATGGGGTCTCCTTGACGGACGTTGTATTTAAGCGCTCTTGCTCTTGCAGCTGCCGCCACAGGATCTTGCCGGTGCCGGACTTGGGCAGGGTGTCCACAAAGCGCACGATGCGCGGGGTTTTGTAGGCGGCCATGTGCTCGCGGCTCCAGTCGATGAGGTCTTGCTCGGTGACTTGGCCTTGGAAGGCAGGCTTGAGCACCAAGAGGGCCATGACGTTTTCGCCGCGCTTGTCGTCGGGCACGGCGATCACGCAGGCCTCGTGCACGGCTGGGTGTTCGTACAAGGTGTTTTCAACCTCAGCGGGCCAAACCTTGAAGCCCGAGACGTTGACCATGCGCTTGAGGCGGTCACGCATGAAGAAGTAACCCTCTTCGTCCACACTGGCCAAATCGCCTGTACGGAAAAACGTTTGGCCGTCCAGCTCAAAAAATGAGGACTGGTTGGCCTGCTCGTTTTGCCAATAGCCGCGCATCAGTTGCGCGCCACGCGTGACCAGTTCACCCACCTCGCCCACGGGCAACTCGCGCAGGGTCTCCGGATCTACGATGCGCGTGTCCACGCCAGGGGTGATGACGCCCAGACACTGGCGCTTGCCGCGTGCCGGGGGATTGCACATCAAAAATGAGGCGGTCTCGGTCATGCCGTAGGCCTCGTTGTAGGTGATGCCAAAACGTGTTTGCAGCAAATTGGCCACCGTCTCCGGCATGGCCGCGCCGCCACCCGCCAAGGTCGACAAGCTGCTCAGGTCGCGCTGCGCTGCCGCCGGGCTGGCAAAGAAGTCGATCAGCATGGCGGGGGGCGCCGACCATGTCGTGACGCGGTGCTGCTCGATCAGCCGTGCCGCTGACGCCGCGTGCCAGCGCGGCAGCATGACCACGGTGGCACCCAGCGTGATCGGCACATTGAGGCCACCCTGCATGCCCAGCATGTGGAACAAAGGCGCGACGGCCAAAAACACCGAGTCCATGTGCATGCTGCGCCAAACCTGCGCAGCCATGTTGGACGCCAGCACAGTGGCGTGGGTGTGCATGCAGCCCTTGGGGTGGCCGGTGGTGCCCGAGGTGTAGGGCAGCACACACAGGTCTTCGCTGTGTGGGTGTTGCGCGGGCGCAGGCAAGGCCTGTGCGATGGCGTCTTCGAGCCCGTGCAGGCCCGGGGCCTCGGTCCACTGGCGCGGAGCCAACACAACATCGGGCACTTCGTCGCTGACGGGCTGCGCGGGCAAGCCTTCTGAATACGCATGCACCAACACGGCTTGCAAGGCATCAACATCGCCCGGCTGCAGCAGGGGTATGACCTGGGGCAACAACTCCTGCGCCACCATGGCCACACGAGCACCGCAGTCTTGCAGGTAGTAGCGGATTTCGCTTTGCGTGCACATGGCGTTGACCGGCACCACCACGGCCCCAGCGCGCATGATGCCGTAGTAGGCCGCCACGTATTGAGGGCAGTTTTGGCTCATCAACAAGACCCGGTCGCCGCGCTGCACACCCAGCCGCTGAGTGAGGTAACCGGCCAACGCCTCCACACGCGTGAGCAGCGCCACGTAGCTCAACGAGCTGCCGCAAAAAATCACGGCAGGCTTGTTCGGAAAGCGCTCGGCCGCGACCTGAACGTAATGCGTGAGCGGCACCTGCGGCAAGCTCAGCGTGCGAGGAACCCCTTTGGGCCAATAAGGCAGCGACGATGTGGACATGAGCAGCTCTTTCGGCAAGTTCGATGTGGGGGTCACAAAGGGCTCATCACAGACTGCGCGAGATCAGCTCTTTCATGACCTCGCTGGTGCCGCCATAGATGCGGGTCACACGCGAGTCGACAAAGGCGCGGGTGATGGGGTACTCCATCATGTAGCCGTAGCCCCCATACAGCTGAAGCAACTCGTCGAGCGCTTTGCCCAGCTCTTCGGTGGCAAAGAGTTTGGCCATGGCGCCTTCTTGCACGGTGAGCTTGCGGCGCAAATGCTCGCCCAAGTACTGGTCCACCATCATGCGCACGGCGGTGGTGCGCACCTTGATCTCGGCCAGCTTGAAGCGGGTATTCTGAAAATCAAACAGCGGTTTGCCAAAGACCACGCGCTCTTTGGTGTAGCGCACCGTTTCGTCAAACATCGCCTCCATCTTGGCGGCTGCGCCCAAGGCGATCACAAAGCGCTCTTGCGCAAGTTCTTGCATCAGGTAGGCAAAGCCCTTGTTTTCTTCGCCCAGGATATTGGTCACGGGCACCCGCACGTCTTCAAAAAAAAGCTCGGCGGTGTCGGCCGCTTCCTGGCCCATTTTGTCGAGCTTGCGGCCTTTGCGAAAACCGGCGCGATCGGCCTCGACCAGGACTAGCGACACGCCCTTGGCGCCCAGCTCAGGCTCGGTCTTGGCCACCACCACGACCAGGTCGCAGTTCAGGCCGTTCGAGATGAAGGTCTTGGCACCGTTGATGACGTACTCGTCACCCTCGCGTCGCGCGGTAGTGCGGATGGCTTTGAGGTCGCTGCCCGCGCCGGGCTCGCTCATGGCAATGGCGAGAATGACTTCGCCCGTGGCGCATCGGGGCAGCCACTGGGCTTTTTGTGCGGCCGTGCCCAAGCGCTCGATGTAAGGCGCCACCACGTCCGAGTGCAGGCCAAAGCCCAAACCGCTAACACCCGAGCGACCAATCTCTTCGACAATCACGGCGGCGTGGCCGAAGTCGCCACCGCTGCCGCCCCATTCGGGGGCCATGGTGGCGCAGAGCAGGCCTTCGCGCCCGGCCTTGAGCCAGGTTTCGCGGTCGACCTTGCCGTCCTTGTCCCATTGGGCCTGGCGGGGTTTGCATTCGCGCTCCAGAAAGCGGCGCACGGTGGTGCGCAGCATTTCATGGTCTTCACGAAAGACGCTGCGGGGAAAGGTGAGGATGCTGTCCATACGCGCCTTAAGGACGGCCGCCGCCGCAGACCAGCACCTGGCCGCTGACGTAGTTGGATTCGGGAATGCAGAACATGTAGACCGCGCCTGCGGCTTCTTCGGGTGTGCCACCACGGCCCAATGGAATGGTGGCTTCGGCGGCCTTGAGGCGGTCGGGCTGCACGCCCACTGCAATGGTGCGGCCCGCGATGTCCACACTCGCATCGCCCGAGGTCAGGGGTTGTGTCAGGCGCGTCATGATCAGGCCAAAGGCCACGCTGTTCACGTTGACCTTGTAGCGGCCCCACTCTTTGGCCATGGCTTTGGTCAAACCGTTGATGCCGGCCTTGGCCGCTGCGTAGTTGGCTTGGCCTGCGTTGCCGTACACGCCCGAGGTGGACGAGATGTTGACCACCTTGCGGTGCTTGGATATGCCCGCTTCGGCCTCTTTTTTGGCCGCTTCTCGGATGAACCCCGAGGCAGCGCGCAAGATGCGGAAGGGTGCCGTCATGTGCACGGCCAGCATGGCTTCCCACTGCTCGTCGCTCATCTTTTGCAGCACATTGTCCCAGGTGTAGCCAGCGTTGTTGACGATGATGTCGATGCCACCAAAAGCGTCGAGCGCGGTCTTGACAAAGCGCTCGCCAAAGTCGGTGTCGGTCACGCTGCCGATGCAGGCCACAGCATGGCCGCCACGGGCGATGATGTCGTCCACTGTGCTTTGCGCGGGCACGCTGTCCAGGTCATTGATGACGAGGCGGGCGCCTTCGCTGGCGAGCTTGAGCGCGATTTCACGGCCGATGCCGCGACCAGAGCCAGACACCAGGGCCACCTGGCCTTCGAGTTTGCGGGTCATGGGGAATCCTTTGAATGGTGATTTTTAAAAACGGGTTCAGACCTGTGCAATGACGGCGTCGCCGGTCAGCTTGACCTGGCCTTCGGCGTTGGTGGTGGTGAGCGACAGGCGCACGCGGCGCTCGCCACCCACTTCAAACTTTTCGGTCACTTGGCCGGTGCAGGTGATCTTTTCGTGCACCTGGGTCATAGCGGCAAAGCGCACGCTGTAGTCACGAATCGCGGTTTGTGGCACCCAGTTGGTGAGCAGGCGCGCCAGCCAGCCCATGGACAACATGCCGTGTGCGATCACGTCGGGCAAGCCCGCGATGGCAGCAAAGTCGGTGTCGACGTGGATTGGGTTGTGGTCGCCCGATGCGCCGCAGTACAGCGCCAGCGTGAGGCGCGAGACGGGTGGTAACTCCAGCGCAGGAATGGTGTCGCCCACTTGCAGGGCGTCAAAAGAGGGTAGTGTCATGGTGTTTCCTTATCCGTGGCGCAAAACAGTCACGGCGCGCAAGTCGGCCACATGCTCGCCACGCTGGTTGCTGACGCGGGTTTTGCGGACGACGAATTCGAGTGCGCCGCCCTTTTTGTCGTAGATGTCTTCGATGCGCTGCTCAAAACGCAGCACATCGCCCGCATAGGCCATGCGGTGAAATGTGAAGCCCTGCTCGCCATGCAGCAGCTTGCGGTAGTCCATGCCCAACAGGTTGCGGATCGCGGCCGGATCGGGCGACTCCATCTCGAGGCAAAACAAAAACGTGGGCGGCACGGGCAAAGCCGGGTGCCCAGCAGCGCGGGCGGCGGCTTCGTCGGTGTAGACCGGGTCGGTCTGGTCCGTGGCCTTGGCGAAAAAGCGCAAGCGGCCTTTCTCGACCAAGACCTCGAAGGCGGGCATGGTGTGGCCGATGAATTGGCGGTCAATCATGGTCTGGCCCCCTTCAGACTTTTTGGTACAGCGTGACCACGCAAGCACCGCCCAAGCCCAGGTTGTGCTGCAGCGCCAAGCGTGCGCCTTCGACCTGGCGCTGATCGGCCTGGCCGCGCAACTGCGAGACCAGCTCGTAGCACTGCGCCAGCCCGGTGGCCCCCAACGGGTGGCCCTTGGACAGCAGACCGCCCGAGGGGTTGGTGACGATTCGCCCGCCGTAAGTGTTGTCACCGTCGACGATGAACTTCTCGGCGGTGCCTTCGGGCGTGAGGCCCAAGCCTTCGTAGGTGATGAGTTCATTGGCCGTGAAGCAGTCGTGCAGCTCCACCACATCGAGGTCTTCGGGGCCGATGCCTGCGGCTTCGTACACCTGCTTGGCCGCGTTGGCGGTCATGTCATAGCCGACCACGCGGCGCATGTCGTCGCTGTCAAAGGTGCTGGGGGTGTCGGTGGTCATGGCCTGCGCGGCGATGACCACGCTGGCGTCCAGCTTGTGCTTTTTGGCAAAGTCAGCCGAGCAGACGATGGCCGCTGCCGCACCGCAGGTGGGCGGGCAGCACTGGTAGCGCGTGAGCGGACCAAACACGGTGGGCGAGGCCATCACCTCTTCGAGCGTCAGCGTCTGGCGGAACACGGCCAGCGGGTTGCGCGCCGCGTGCTGGCGTGCCTTGACCGAGATGCGGCCAAAGGTGTCGGCGCGGATGCCGTATTCCTTCATGTAGTCCATGCCCGCACCGCCAAAGAACTGCGCGGCACGGGGCGCGGCCGGGTCGTAGCCCTGGTGCGCGGTCATGGCCTCGGCAAAACGGGTCATGGGCGATGGGCGATCGTCATACGCGCCTTTGAGGGCGCCGGACACCATCTGCTCAAAGCCCAGGGCGATGGCGCATTCGACCATGCCGCTCTCGACCGCCTGACGCGCCAGGTAGAGCGCGCTCGACCCGGTGGAGCAGTTGTTGTTGAGGTTAAAGACCGGGATGCCCGTCAGGCCCACGCCGTAGATGGCGGCCTGCCCGGCGGTGGAATCGCCGTAGACGTAGCCCACATAAGCCTGCTGCACGGCGTCGTAAGGCACACCCGCATCGTCGAGCGCCAGCTTGGCCGCACGCGCACCCATGAGGTTGTAGGACTCGCTGGCCCCGGGTTTGGTGAAGGGAATCATGCCCACGCCGACGACGTGAACAGCGCGCTTGCTAACGGCCATGCTTGCTCCTTGAAAGGCTTCGAAACGGACAAAGTATCGAGCTAGAGCAGGGCTTTACCAATCGCCAATCAGGTCAAGATGATTGGCAGGAAGTGACATTTGCAGGCCATCAACCTGTCAACGCTTCGTCCGCAGCAGGTTCGTTGTGCGCCTGTCTGTAAGCGCCAGGGGTCAGGCCGGTCCAGGCCTTGAAGGCGCGGTGGAAGGTGCTGGCTTCGGAAAAGCCCACGCGGGCGGCCACTTCGAGCAGGGGCAAATCAGACTGGGTGAGAAACTCCACGGCCACGTCGCGGCGCAGGGCGTCTTTGATCATTTGGTAGCCCTGGCCTTCGCGCTGCAAGCGGCGGCGCAGGGTCTGGGGCGTGGTGGTCAGCATGTCGCTGACGACTTCGAGCGAGGGCATTTCTTCGGAAAGGTAGCGGCGCAGCATGCGGCGGATACGCTCGGTCAGGCTGGCCTGGTCGCGGTATTTGACCAGCAGGCAGGCCGGGGCCTGGTGCAAAAACGCTTCCACGCTTTCGGTGTTCTGCACCACGGGCAGGTCGAGCCATTTGGCGTCAAAGCGGTAACCCCATTCACCGTCCATCAGGCGAATGGGCGCCTGAAACAGTTTGGACGCGTCGCTGCGCCGGGCCACATCGCGGTCTTGGTAGACGACTTCATCCACCGGGATGCGCCTCGCCGCCAGCCAGCACATGACGCCGTAGCTGAGGAACATGAAGACCCGCACGGCGTAGGCCTGGCGATCATTCAGGGT
This sequence comes from Limnohabitans sp. 2KL-51, assembly GCF_003063645.1. GTDB lineage: Bacteria > Pseudomonadota > Gammaproteobacteria > Burkholderiales > Burkholderiaceae_C > Limnohabitans_A. Next base: position 16,507 of record NZ_NESJ01000020.1, on the reverse strand, counting down.
GTGGCGCGGGCTCATGCGCAGATAAGCCACGCCGTCGCTGACCAGCAGGCGCGGCACAAAGTCGGGCAGCAGCGCGTGGTAGTAACGCAGCCCGGCGCGCACGGCGTCGCCCAGTTTGCGGTGGCCCACCAGCATGCGGCAGCCCATGGCAAATGAGCCTAGGGGCAAGGGGGTGGTGCTCAGACCCCAAAACTCGTCGCGGTGGTGGCGCACCAGCGCCGTCATCAGGCGGGCAAACTGGGTTTGGGTGACGCGCGCCAGCTTGGATTCGAGCAGCGCAGGCAAGATGCCCGCTCGGCGCAGCACGGCGGCGCGCTGGTCTTCGTCCTCGATGGCCATGAGCATCTGCACCACCTGGTAAGCCGCAATGGTGTGCTGAATGCTGTGTTGGGTGGGCGTGGCGTTGGGGGGGCGGTTCATGGCTCGGTCGGTCAGGACAGTGCCTCTATCCTACGACTTTGCGTTGGCACAAAACATCAACCTCAGCGTCATCGAGTCCCGCAGCGGTCAGCAGCTCGCGGGTGTGCTGGCCCTGCAGGGGCGCGGGGCGCTGCACTTCAAAGCGGTAGCCGCTCATCTGCACTGGCATGGCCAGTTGTGTCATGGTCTCGCCCTGCGCGGTCTGCACCTGCACCCACATGCCCCGGTCCTGAAAGTGGGGCAACTGTTGCGCCTCGTCGAGCTTGAGCACGGGGGTCACGCAGCAGTCGGCGCCTGCCAGCACTTGCGCCCAGTGGGCCAGCGGGTGGACTTGCACCGCATGGGCCACTTCGCGCCGCACCCAGTCGTTCAAGGCCTGCGTTTTGGGGATGTGGTGCTCGGCCAAATCGGGGCGGCCCAGCAGCGTGCAAAAGCTGTCCCAAAACTTGTGCTCGAAAGCGCCTACGGCCAGGTAGCGGCCGTCTTGTGTGGGGTACAGGCCATAGCAGGGCAGCGCCCCGGTCAGCTTGTCGCCTCCGGGCGCGGGGACGCGGCCCCGGCTGTGCAGGCCAGCGAGCGGGATCACCGCGTGGGCCAACACGCCGTCGGCAATGGCCACGTCCACATGCCGCCCCTGGCCCGTGCGCTGCGCGTCAAACAGCGCGGCCAGTATGCCCATGACGGCGGGCATGGTGCCGCCCAGCAAGTCGCCCATGGGCAAGTTGGACAGGGCCAGCTCGCCCGACGGCGTGCCCACCTGGTCGGCCACACCGGCATAGCCGCAGTAGTTCAGGTCGTGACCGGCCTTTTGGCTCAGCGGTCCGGTCTGGCCGTAGCCGCTGATGCTGCAGTACACCAGGCGCGGGTTGCGGCTGTGCACCACGTAGTAGCCCAAGCCCAGCCGGGTCATCACGCCCGGGCGAAAGCCTTCGACCAGCACGTCGGCGGTCTCGCACAGCTTGAGCAACAGCTGCACGCCTTCGGGGTGTTTGAGGTCCAGGCGCATGCCGCGTTTGTTGCGGTTGAGCATTTCGCGCACCGGGGGCGAGGCGTAGTCGCCCGCGCCCAGGTCTTCGATCTTGATGACATCGGCGCCCAGGTCAGCCAGGTGCAGGGTGCACATGGGGCCGGGCAGCAGGCGTGTGAGGTCGAGCACGCGCACGCCTTGCAGCGGCGGGCGGTTGGGCGAATGGGTGGCGGTGGAGGTCATGTGCGTGCTGCGGTCTTGCGCAGTTCGGTTTTTTGGACTTTGCCTGCGGCCGTGAGCAGCAGCTTGTCGCGAAATTCGTAGCTCTTGGGGCACTTGTAGCCGCTGATGAGCGTGTGGCAGTGCGCCGAGAGTTCTTCGCCGCTGGCCTGCGCGCCGGGTTTGAGCACGACGACGGCGTGTACGGCCTCGCCCCATTTTTCGTGGGGCACGCCAATAACGGCGCACATCGACACCGCCGGGTGGCTGGTGAGGGTGCTTTCCACTTCGGCCGGGTAGACGTTTTCGCCGCCGGTGATGACCATGTCTTTGATGCGGTCGATGACATACAAGTAGCCATGTGCGTCCATCACGCCACCGTCACCGGTGTGCAGCCAGCCGCCGGCCAAGGCCTTGCGGGTGTCTTCATCGCGGCCCCAGTAGCCTTGCATCACCGCCGGGCCGCGCACCAGGATCTCGCCGTGCGTGCCTGCGGGCAGCTCTTTGCCCTCGGCGTCGGCGATGCGGATCTCGGCCGACACCCCTGCCTGACCAGCCGAGCGGATGCGCTCGCTGTCCAGAAAGGCCGGGTCACGGGAAATGGGCAAGGTCGAGACGGCGGCCGAGGTTTCGGTCATGCCATACACATGGATGAAGTCCACCTCGGGAAAGGCCTGCAAGGCGCGCCGCAACAAGGGCAGCGTGATGGGTGCCGCGCCCCACAAAATGCGCTCCAGCTTGGGCAGGCCCTGCGGGTCAAAGCCGGGGGTGTCGAGCAGCATTTGCAGCATGCTGGGCACGATGACAAGATCGTTCACGCCTTCGCGGGCCATGATCTCGACCACAGGCTTGGGCTGAAATGACGGAACCGTCACGCAAGTGCCGCCCACGATGGTCTGGCCCAGCATGCGGCCCAGCCCCGCCACATGGAACATGGGCGAGGTGAGCAAGGTGACGTAATGCGGCGGGTTGGGCACCTCGGCCATGCGCCCCACCAATGAGGCCCAAAGGTTGCCGTGCGAGAGCATCACGCCTTTGGGGAATCCGGTCGTGCCGCCGGTGTAAACAATGGCGGCCAGGGTGTCGGGGGCGCTGCGCACATCTTCCATGGGCAATGCGGCAACAGCTTTTTCTTCCAAGGCCAGGTAACCATCAGGGGCCTGAGCTTCCCCGATGTAAATACGCTGCCGAAGGGCCGGGAGTGCATCGGTCATGGCTTGCGCCGTGGCCATCAGGCCATCGTCCACCGCCAGCGCGCTGGCACCGCAGTCGCCCAAGGCGTAGGCCACTTCGGCCGCTGTCCAACGTGTGTTGATCGGGTTGATCACCAGCCCGGCCCAAGCCCCGGCCAGCAGCAGCTCGATCATGCGGTCGCTGTTCAGCGCCAGCACGGACAGGCGCTCGCCGGGTTGCAGGCCCAGCGCACGCAAGGCCGACGCGGTGCGGGCCACCCGGTCCACCAATTGCCGATAGGTCTGGCGGCGGTTGCCTGTGACGGTGGCAATTTTGTCGGGGTGCCTTTGCATCGAGCGGTGCAAACCAGCGGTGAGGTACATGCTTGTGTCTCCATCGGCGCGGCCTGATTGCGGCCGTCGCCATGGGGTGATTGCACCGCGCAGGCGTGGCGGCCGCAATCGCTGCAAGGCTCAAAGGGATTGGCAGAAAGTGACAGGGCAACAGTCACAGGCATTGATGAAACAATTTTTTAGCCCGCAAAGCGGCCTTTCTTTACGTTCATCAAGGTGACATCTTCGGCGCTCAACATGCTGAGACATTGGCTTTCCTTTTCCCTCATGAGCACGGCATTGAACAAAGTACTGATTGTTGGGAGCGCACCCGATGCGGTGAAAACCGCCCATTGGGATACATCTTGTTTTACCCACACCGTGGTGATCAACAACGCCTGGAAAGCCTGCCCATCCTGGAATTGCTTGATTTACCCTGAAGACTTTCCTATCGACAGGCACCCCAGTGCAAAGGACATGAACGGCAAACGCATTGTCACGGCCGAAGATTTTGTACCGGTTCAAAATGAATTTGGCGGCTTTGTGTATGCGGGCGGAACCATGTCTTTCACCGCTGGCTATTGGGCTCTTGGCGCACTCAAACCCGATGTCATCGCCTACATCGGCTACGACATGGTCTACGAAGCCAAGCCCGGACAGTCGACCCACTTTTATGGCGCGGGCACAGCCGACCCCCTTAGGCCAGATGTCACCTTGCAAAGTCTTGAAGCCAAGTCTCTGCGTTTACAAGCGTTGGCCCGTCAAACCGGCTGTGCCGTGGTCAATCTATCGGAGCTTGAAAACTCGAGACTTTGCTTTCCGCGCTTGGCTTTTTCAGCCCTTGAAATCATGACCGAACTCCCGAGTTTTGAGGTTCAAGAGCCGTCGGCTGTTCAAACCGCCTTGCGCGCCGAAGCAGATTTGGGTTACTGGGTCGCGTCTGGGCGCTATTGGGAAGAACACGACAAGTTTGACCATCAGAAATTGCGTGACATTGATGCTCTGTGGCTGTCTACTGCATCTGTTGGGGCATCGCTTACTTGACCCAACCGACTTTCACATCTTCTTCAAAAAACCTCCGGGACACCATGACCCCAGCACTCAAATATGAAGCCGACTCCATCATGGCTTCCGATGGCCTTCGCTACACCTTCAAAGGCGGCGGCTCGCCTTTCAAGGATTCGGCCAACATGGGCACCATGAGTTGCTACCGGTGTGGGCTGCACAAGCCGCGCGCGCTGGGTTCGTTCACCCGCTTTTTGAACCAACGCACATTTGTGTGCCAAGCGTGCGCACCGCAGCCCAAAAAATCACCGGCTTGATTTAACCGTCACGCAGACGCGCCAAGCAGCCTTGGCAAACCCGTGGCAAGCCAGGGCACTGACGCGATGGCCAGTGTGCCCAAAAAGATCGCGAACAATGCGGGCAACACCGCCACGGCCACTTCACTCACTGGCTTTTTGAACATGGCCGATGAAAAATAAATGTTCATGCCTGCCGGTGGGCACAAAAAGCCCATCTCCATAGCGGCCAGAAAAATGATGCCAAAGTGAACCGGGTCAATGCCATAGCTCATCGCCACGGGCAACAGCAAGGGCACCAAGACCACGATGGCCGCATATATTTCCATGAGCGCACCGGCCAGCAGCAAAAACACCGTCAAAGCCAACAAGAACAAAAACTTGTCCGGAATGGCGCTTTGCACGGCTTCGATGGCGGCATCCGGGATGCCCGCGTCGATCAAGAAATTGGTCAGCGCCAGAGCCATGCCCAAAATCAACAACACACCGCCAATGATCTGGGCCGATTCGCTCAGGCATTTGAACAACAAGCGCCAACCCAATTCGCGGTGTCCCCACGCTTGGGTCAAGATGGCATAGAGCGCAGTGACGGCCGCGCTTTCGGTGGGCGTGGCCAAGCCACTGACCAAGGAACCAATGGCCACCACGGGGGCCAAAATTTCCCATTTGGCGGCCCAAACTGAAGGCCAAAGCAGGGGCCGCGCCGTCAGGGACAAGGGCGGATTTGGGGCCACGTCTGAAAGCGACTCCCCACGGGATCGGCGCAAATACCCGCCAAACACCAATAAAAAAGCGACCATGACCAACGCCGGCAACAGGCCCGCCAAAAACATGGTGTTGATGGGCACGCGGGCAATGATGGCGTACATGATGAGCGGCACCGACGGCGCCAACAGAACACCCAAAGCACTGGCACTGGTGACCAAACTGATGCCCCGATTTTCGGGGTAGCCCACCTTGAGCAACAAAGGCAACAACAAGCCGCCCAAAGCCAAAATGGTCACCCCGCTGCCACCCGTAAACGCGGTGAAACATGAGCACAACAATGCGGTCGCCAGCACCGTGCCTTTGGCGCCGTGCCCCAACAAAGCCACAAACAAAGTGCCCAATCGCTGGGCAGCCCCTGTGCGCGCAAACACCAAGCCCGCCAAAGTGAACAAGGGCAGCGCGGGCAAAGACGGGTTCACCGTGATTTGGTAGTGCGACAGGGACACCGACGCCAAAGGCATGCCGTCCTGCCAAAACAAAGCCAACGCCAAACCCCCCAGCACCGCAAAAATCGGCGCTCCGGCGAACAAGGCGACGCACAAAAGCATGAACGCGGGCCACGCAGAATAGGGCGTGCCGTCAAATTGCGCGACCAAAGCGGCTCCGCAGAGCGACAGCGCCAAACCGGTCAGCCACTGAACCTGCCATGCACGCGAAAAAATTGCACAGCGCGCACCCAGCTTGACCCCCATCAAAGCAAAGCCCAAAGGCATACTGGCCTGGACCCACCAAACCGGTATGCCGTAAGCCAGCACTTGGGCGGCCTCGCGCTCACTGTCCACCAAGCGCCAGCTGCTCATGGCCAACATGCCGCACACCAAGGCGGCCAAGCCATGGGCCAAGCGCTGCGGCCAGGGGTTGACCCCGCTGCTTGGCAGCTCGCCGTTTCGGCGCATGCCGCCGCCCATCGTGGTCAGGTGGCCATGCCGCTCGGCTGCCAATGCACCCCACATCGTCAGCACCAAACCCAAGTGCTGCACCAAGACAGAGGCGTTTTCAATGCCGCGGCCCATCCAAGGGCGCATGGCTATTTCAATGACAGGAATCAGCACCATCAGCGCCAGCGCTGCCGACGACAGCCATTCGTCGATCGCCCAAGCGCTTGGGCGTGGCGTTTCAGGCTGGGTCTCGGCTGGGGTCACAGTCTGGGTCTGGGTCTCGGAAGTGGGACTCACTTGGCTTGGCCTGCACGAAAGGTTTTCAGGTGGGCCATCACATCGTCAAAAGTTTCGTTGGGCACCATGGTGCCGCGAATGCGTGGGTAAAGCTTGTCGGCCAAATCGTTCCATTCTTTCATTTGCGCTGGATTGGGTTTGTTGACCGTGAGGCCTCGTTTTTTCATCGCGTCCACCGCTTCTTCGACCTCTTGCCGGGCTTTGGTCCGAATTTGCGCACCCGCTTTGTCGCTGGCCGCACGCACCGCGGTTTGGACTTCAGGCGACATGCCGTCCCATGCTTTGCGGGTCACGACCAAGGCCCCCACAATCGGGGCCCAGTTGATGTCCAGCATGTGGGGCGCGGTGTTGTAGACCTGGGTGGCCAAGGCAAAGTAGGGCGTGGAAGGCACCACATTGATCATGCCCGTCTGTATGGCGGGCAAGATGTCGGTGGTCTCCAACGGCACTGGCGTGTAACCCAAGCTTTTCATGATGTTTTGCTGATCAGGCTCCGAGCCCCAAGCAAAAAATTTCATGCGCTTGTAGTCATCGGGCCGCAGCGCGGCCTCTTTGGAAAAGAAACGCACCCAACCCGCATCGCCCCAGGCCAGCACCACAAAGCCTTTGTCCAGGAACTTCTTTTCCATGGCCGGGCGCATTTTCTCGCGCACGTAGTCGAGTTCTTCCCAGTTGCGAAACAGCAGTGGCATGGATTGCAGCGCCGCGATCGAGGGCTCGATTTCGCGCAAGCCCACCACCGACAACAACGCGCCTTGGAGTTGCCCGATGCGCATGCGCCGCGCCATTTCGGCCTCGCCCCCTTGGGAGCCATCGGGGTACACCAGATACTTTGCGCCCGCACCCTGCGCTGTTCGCCAGCTCTCGGCCACGTCCAGTAACTGGCGGTGATAAAGTGAATTTTTGGGCACCAAAGAACCGATGCGCAGTTGCTGGGCGTAGGCCTGCGTGGTGGACACCAACGACATGCCCAACACCACCAGCGCCGCACTCAGCCCTTTTGGCCACCACTTTGCAAACGTCAAAATCATTTTTTCGACCCATTAAAAAAGATCATCCGCGTTGTCGAGCAACCACTGCGCACGCTGGCGCATGATCTGGCTAGACAAGTCGGTGTGCTTGGCGCTCACAGTCAGCGCCTTTTGCAACAAAGCTTCAAAGGCTGGCCGATCGCCCGCCGCTTGGGCAATCGCCTCGGCTTTGGCGACAAAAGGCCCTGCGTTTTGACCCCCGCTGGCCGCAATGGATTGGTCAAAAAACGCTGCCGCCTTGGCGGCAGAGCCTCCGGGGCGTGCCGCCTCGATTTGGCCCATCAAACTCGCCAGAGCGCCTTCGCCGTGGTCTGGTGCGGTGCGCCACGCCAGTTCGGCCAAACGACCGACCAAGGGCAAATCGGCCACCGCATCGGGATCGTCTTTGGACAGCGAAATGTAAGCCCCCCAGGAAGCCGCGGCCCAGTAGGCCACGCCCACTTGATCGGGTCTCAGCACCGGCCAGCGCGAGGCTTGTGGCTGCGCCAGGGCTGCAGAAAATCCGGGGCTCGTCTGATTCAAGGCGGCCATGGCGTGGCGGTGTGCACGCCAATAAATGCGCTGCGCTCGCTGGTTGAGCTGGTGCGCGGCCTTGGCATCGGTGCTGACCAAGCGTTCGGCTTCGAAACCTACAAAAGCGTAGGCATATTGCGTGAAGCCCGAAGCCACCGACTCGGCCAAGGGCAAGTGACCCGGCGACTGTCGCAACAAGGATTCGGACAGTTTGAGATAAAAAGCGCTGGCCTCGCGGGCCAAGCCCATGTCCTCTTCGGCGGTTTGGCCTTGTGCCGTCAGCGCGTCGGCGGCACTGTTGACCAGCAATTGGCGCGGCATGCAAGCGCCGAGCAAGCTGGCCATCAAAAGCATGCCCAGCAGCGGCCAAAGTCCCCTGAAACTGTCAGGGAATCCTGTCGAGGTTTTGGCGGACAACATGGCAGCAGCGTTGGTGAAAAGTCGAGCAGGCATGGTTTTGGAAGCGTCTGCGTTGTGCGTGGTGGTGAATACCAGCACCAGCGCCGAAAATCGTGAAGGTTACAAAATTGTCCAGTCTATGTAAGACCCATGAATAATTTGTGACACGCCGCCTTCCGCGATAATCTGGCAACCCTTGACGCAACGGCCCACACACTTGGTGGGCCATTTTTTCGGAACCAAAACATGAGCACACTCCAAACCACCGGCGCACGCGCCACGGGCCTGGCCACCATCGCCGCTGACGGCACCGTGCTGGACACCTGGTTCCCGGCCCCCGAACTGGCTGCCGACGTGACCGCCAGCGGCAGCACCCGCCTGACTCAAGCCGAAGCCGTCGCCGCTTTGGGCGCAGACGTGGCGCAAGCCTTGGTCGCCTGCAGCGTGCGCAACGCCACCGTGGTGGCTGTGCGCACCGAGATCAAAAGCCTGGCCGACGCGCCCGCCGACACGCACGACGCTTACCTGCGCCTGCACCTGCTGAGCCACCGCCTGGTGTTGCCGCACGGCGCCAACGTAACCGGCATCTTTGGCCTGCTGCCCAACGTGGCCTGGACCAACTTTGGCCCCTGCGCGCTGGCCGATGTGCCCGCTGCCCGTCTGAAAGCCCGTGGCACCGGCCGCGTGCTCGAAATCAAAGGCCTGGACAAGTTCCCGCAAATGACCGATTACGTGATCCCGTCGGGCGTACGCATTGCCAACGCCGACCGCGTGCGCCTGGGCGCGCACCTGGCCAGCGGCACCACCGTCATGCACGAAGGTTTTTGCAACTTCAACGCCGGCACCCTGGGCGCCAGCATGGTCGAAGGCCGCATCAGCGCGGGTGTGGTGGTGGACGACGCCAGCGACATCGGCGGCAGCGCGTCCATCATGGGCACGCTGTCGGGTGGTGGCAAAGAAGTCATCAAGGTCGGCAAGCGTTGCCTGCTGGGCGCCAACGCCGGCATCGGCATCTCGCTGGGCGACGACTGCATTGTGGAAGCCGGTTGCTACATCACCGGCGGAAGCCGCGTGCAAATGCCCGATGGCTCGATCATGAAAGCCAAGGAGCTTTCCGGCAAAAACGGCATCCTGTTCCGCCGCGATTCGCAGTCGGGCGCCTTGCACGCCATTCCGCGCAACAAGAGCTGGGGCGAATTGAACGCTGAGTTGCACAAGAACTGATTTTTTTAGCTCCTCCTTAAAGAAAACGGCGTGCGCGCGAGAGCGGCACGCCGTTTTGCATTCAAGGCAACAAAGCGCTAACCGCTGACCCTGGCTGTAAACAGCAGCACCCATGCATCTCGGGGGCTCAGGATTTGCATGTCGCTTTCGCGGCCCCAAGTAAGCACGCGTTTATCACCCGTGACGAATACCCCGGCCCCTGCTAGGCTGGCTGCTCTGACCAACCGGACATCGTTGTCATCGGCAGGTTCGCCCACATCTGGCACGCACTTGGCCTCTGCCCAAATGTCATCAAACAACGCCCGAGATTGTGGCAATTGTGGAAATTTTCTCTCCAGCACCTCATGCGCTTCGACCTGCACCAGCTGGGTGGTCAACAGCCAGTCGCGCTGATGGCATTCGGTCAAGATCGCTTCGCACAGGCCCGCAAACACTGTGGCCGACAGCCAAACATTGGTGTCAAGAAAAACCTTCACGACTTATCCTGCAGGATGTCTTCCTCGGTTAGCCAACCTGCCTGGCGGGCTGCGCCGCCCAGTTCTGTGTGTGCTTTCTGCAAGGCCTGGCGGAGACGATAGCCACGTAAGGACTCTGCCAGCAAGTCACGCACGACCTCACTTTTGGTTTTACCGGTCTGCTCGCAGGCCAGCTGCAAATCGCGCTCTTCCCGATCGGTTAAGCGTACAGTCAATGAACTCATGTCGTTCCTTTCTGGGGACAAAGTTATCGCCCACCCTGTAAGACACTGTAATACAGCATTGCAAAAGATGCAATGGAGCCTGCTCGGGGCCTGGGGAAGATAGCGCTTTATGTGCTGGCGGGTTGGGCGATTCTGGTCCTGCAGATCCACCCGGTTTAAAAAGAGACGCAAAGCACCAAGAGCCCGGAGGGTTTTCTGCCCTCGGGTCGGGCGGGCAGATCAGGCCTTGGCTAAATGCGTTTTGGCCAGCTCCACATACCAATCCAAACAACCCGGGTTGGCCATAGCGTCCCGGTTGACGACCTTTTCCAGCGGCTGACCCAGCATGAGTTTCTTGATCGGCAGCTCCTGCTTCTTGCCCGACAGGGTGCGCGGGATCTCGGCGACCTGAAAAATTTCATTCGGAATGAAACGGGGACTGAGCGCCACCTTGATGGCGTTGTTGAGCTTGGCTTTGATCGCATCGTCAAACGCCGTTCCCGGGCGCAGCACCACAAACAGCGGCATGTAGCTTTCTTTGCCCAGGTATTCCAAATCCACCACCATCGAGTCGATGACTTCGGGCAGGGCTTCCACCGCGCTGTACAACTCGCTGGTGCCCATGCGCAGGCCGTAGCGGTTGATGGTGGCGTCGCTGCGGCCAAAGATCACGCAGCCTTCGCCCACGCCTTGGGTATCGCCAATGCGCAGCCAGTCGCCATGCCGCCAGACGCCGCCCATGCTGGCCGGGCCGTTGCCGCCGCCGGGTTGGCGGCCGTGGCCTGCGGGGTACATCTCAAAATAGCTGGCCAGGTAGCGGGCGTTGTCCTTGTCGTTCCAGAAGTACAGCGGCATGGACGGGATGGGCTGCGCGCAAATCAGCTCGCCGACCTCGCCCAAAACGGGCTCGCCCGCTTCGTTCCAGGCCTCGACCGCGCAACCCAGTTCGCGGCACTGCATCACGCCAGGTTCCTGCGGCAGCTCGCGGTGGCCGCCCAAAAAGGCCCCCGCAAAGTCGGTGCCGCCCGAAATGTTGCACCACCAAATGTCGGTGCCGATGGCCTGAAATTGCGCCGTGCCCCAGCTTTGGGTTTCGGGCGACAAGGGCGATCCGGTGGTGCCCAGGGCGCGCACCGCAGACAAATCGCCGCAACGCACGATGTCCACGCCCGCCTTTTGGCAGTTGGCAAAAAAGGCCGCACCCGCGCCGAAGAAGCTCACCTTCTCTTGCGCCGCCAAGCGCCACAAAATGCCCCAGTCCGGGTTGTCTTTGCTGCCGCCAGGGTTGCCGTCATAAATCACACAGGTCACGCCATTCAGCAAGCCCGCCACCTGTGCGTTCCACATGACCCAACCGGTAGAGCTGTACCAATGAAAACGCTCGCCCCAGCTGTTGGGGTGGTAGCTGCAGCCAATGTCGTTGTGCAAAATCTTGTTGGCCAGCGCCACGATCACGGTGCCGCCGTGGCCATGCACGATGGGTTTGGGCAGGCCGGTGGTGCCGCTCGAATAAACAATCCACAGCGGGTGATCGAACGGCAGCCACATTGGCTCAAAGGCCTGCACGGCGGCATCGTCTCGCGCGGTGATGGCCGACATTTGCACGCTGGCACCCACGTCGCATTGGGCTAGGTCGAGTGTGCCCAGGTTGTCGTGCACGATGACGTGTCGCACGCTGGGCAGCGCGTCGCGCAGCTCTTGCACCACGCCCATGCGGTCAAAGTCGCGCCCGCCGTAGCTCACGCCGTCCACCGCAATCAACACCTTGGGCTCGATCTGCTTGAAGCGGTCAAGCACGGCGTGGGTGCCCATGTCGGGCGCGCAAATGCTCCACACACCACCCACGCTGACAGTGGCCAAAAACGCCACCATGGCCTCGGGGATGTTGGGCAGATACGCCGCCACCCGGTCCCCCGGCTGCACGCCTTGGGCCTGCAGGTGCAAGGCCATGGCGGCCACCTGGCGGCGCAGCTCGGGCCAGGTCATTTCGCGGCGCAGGCCTTTTTCGTTGTGGCTGATGACCGCCAAAAAACCCGCCTCATGCGCAGGCTGTACATGCCGAAACACCTGGTGCGCGTAATTGGTCTGGGCCCCGGGGAACCACTTGGCCCCCGGCATGATGTTGCTCGTCAGCACCGCCGTGTGAGGCGTAGGGGACTGAAAATCAAAGTAATCCCAGATGCTTTGCCAAAAGGCGTCCAGCTCGGTCACCGACCAACGCCAGAGATCGTTGTAAGTGGCAAAACTCAACCCGCGCTCATCGCGGAGCCAGTTTTGGTACAGCCTGATCTGGGGCAGATAGGGGGCAGATGCGGAGGGTCGTGTCGCGGTGTTCATGCGTTGCAGCGTATCAGCGGCCATGCCCCGCTGTCACGCGCATCAACCCTGAAATGTGCACCTAGGTGACAGCCCCAGAACCTTCAGACTGCCGGGTCTTTTTGCATGCGTGCGCTTTTCCAATACACGTCGTCCCCGCCGTTCATGCGGTTGAGCACGCGGGCCAACACAAACATCAAATCGGACAAACGGTTGAGGTATTGGCGCGGCGTGTCGTTCAAGGCTTCTTCGTTGCCCAGGGCCACGCAAGCCCGCTCGGCGCGACGGGCCACAGTGCGGCACACATGGGCCTGCGATGCACCCCGTGTGCCGGCAGGCAAGATGAACTCTTCCAACTTGGGCAGCTGGGCGTTGTACTTTTCGAGGGCCTCGTCCAGAGCCGCGACGGCCTCATCTTTCAGCAACTCAAAGCCGGGAATGGACAACTCTCCCCCCAGGTTGAACAGCTGGTGCTGCACCTCGACCAGCACTTCGCGCACGTCAGCAGGCATGTCTTCGCACAGCAACACACCGATGTTGGAGTTCAGCTCGTCCACCTCGCCCATGGCGTGCACGCGCAAACTGTTTTTGGACACGCGCTGGTTGTTGCCCAGGCCGGTGGTGCCGTTGTCGCCGGTGCGGGTGGCGATTTGTGTGAGTCGGTTGCCCATGGTGTTGCTCTCTTATGGTGTTCGTTCAAGCGTGCAGGGTCGAAAAATCGCCCACAGGGGTGGGCTCCTACAAAGAGGGTTGATTGTCGGCCAACTGGCTGCAGCTTGTCTGGCAAAGGACAGCAAGGCCTCTGATTGCGGCGTAAACTGACGTTTCGCATGTCTGGCGGACTTGGCCCGCCACCACCGGAGACACCCTATGAATGCCCCTATTGCCGCCGCTAACCTGGCTCCCGAAGTTGCGCAACGCGCCGTGCCCGAAGTCTTTTTGGCGGCCCTGAAAGCCCGCTTTGGCAACAACTGCTCCACAGCCTTGGTGGTACGCGAGCAGCATGGTCGCGACGAATCGGCCTTCACACATGTGCCGCCACCGGCTGCGGTGGTGTTTGCCGAGAGCACACAAGATGTATCTGATGCCGTCAAACTGTGCGCCGAATACAAAGTGCCGGTCATCCCGTTTGGCGTGGGTTCGTCACTCGAAGGCCATTTGCTGGCGGTGCAAGGCGGCATCAGCATCGACCTGATGCGCATGAACAAAGTCCTGGCCATCAACGCCGAAGATCTGACGGTCACAGTGCAGCCGGGCGTGACGCGCAAGCAGCTCAACGAAGAGATCAAATCCACCGGCCTGTTCTTCCCGATCGACCCGGGCGCGGACGCCACGATTGGCGGTATGAGCGCCACCCGCGCCAGCGGCACCAACGCCGTGCGTTACGGCACCATGCGCGAAAACGTTTTGGCCATGGAAGTGGTCACCTCATCTGGCGAAGTCATCCGCACCGGCACCCGCGCCAAAAAATCGAGCGCCGGCTACGACCTGACCCGCCTGATGGTGGGCAGCGAAGGCACGCTGGGCGTGATCACCGAAGTGACCGTACGCCTGTACCCCTTGCCAGAAGCCATCTCGGCCGCGATTTGCTCCTTCCCCAGCATCGAAGCCGCGGTGCGCACCGTAATCCAAATTATTCAACTGGGCGTGCCGATTGCACGGGTGGAATTGCTGGACCACAACAGCGTGCGCATGGTCAATGCCTACGCCAAGCTGGGCTTGCGCGAAGAACCCATGTTGTTGATGGAGTTTCACGGCTCACCCGCAGGCGTGAAAGAGCAAGCCGAAACCGTGCAAGAAATTGCCAGCGAATTCGGTGGCAACGCGTTTGAATGGGCGACCACCCCTGAAGAACGCACCCGCCTGTGGACGGCTCGCCACAACGCCTACTTTGCAGCCGTGCAAAGCCGCCCCGGCTGTCGCGCCATCAGCACCGACACCTGCGTGCCCATCAGCCGCCTGGCCGATTGCCTGCTCGACTCGATCACCGAAACCGATGCCAGCGGCATCCCCTACTTCCTGGTCGGCCATGTGGGTGACGGCAATTTCCACTTTGGCTATTTGATCGACCCGAACAACCCGCAAGAGTGCGAAGCCGCCGAAGCGCTGAACCAGCAACTGGTCAACAGGGCGCTGCGCTTGGGTGGCACCTGCACCGGCGAGCACGGCATTGGCCTGCACAAGATGGACTTTTTGCGCACCGAAACCGGCGAAGGCGCAGTCGACATGATGCGCACCATCAAGCGGGCGCTGGACCCGCACAACATCATGAACCCGGGAAAGATTTTCTCGATGTGATGACTATGGGGGTTTGCGCAGACAAGGCTGCTTCAGGCTTTGCGCGCAGACAAGGCCCACAGCGCCACGATCCCTACCAGCAGGCCCCAAAAAGCAGCCCCCACCCCCGCAATGCTCAGGCCCGATAGGGTCACCAGAAAAGTCAGCAATGCCGCATCGCGGTGGCCCTCGTCTTTCATGGCTGTAGACAAACTCGACGCGATGGTGCTGACCAAGGCCAAACCGGCAACGGCCAACACCAGTGCCTTGGGGAAGGCGGCCAACAAACTGACAATGGAAGCACCGGCCAAGCCCAAAAGAATGTAAAAAATGCCGGCCGCAGCTGAGGCCGTGTACCGGCGGGCGGGATCGGCATGCGCTTCCCGGCCCATGCAAATGGCCGCTGTGATGGCAGCCAAATTGAGCGCATACCCACCAAAAGGAGCCAACAGCAAGGTCACGCATCCGGTGGCCCCGATCACGGGCGAAATCGGTGTGTTGTAACCCGCGCCGCGCTGCGCTGCCACGCCGGGCAAATTTTGCGATGCCATGGTCACGATGAAAAGCGGCAAGGCCACACTGACCATGGCGCCCCAACGCCACTCGGGAGACACCCATACCGGCGTGGCCCATGCCCAGGCTATCTGGGCCGCATTCAATTGGCCCTGCAAGGCCGCCACCGCCATGCCGACTGCCAGCACACAAGGCACCGCCCAACGGGGAAAGAACCGACGACCCAACAAGTACGCGCCCGCCATGCAGAGCACCAAGACCGGGGCCTGACCGACAGCCCCCACCGCATCCAAAGCAAAGCGGACCAAAACACCCGCCAGCAAGGCACTGGCCAAAGCCAGGGGAATGCGTGCCATCCACCGCTCAAACAGGCCGCTGTAGCCCACGCCCATGATGAGCAAAGCACTCACGATGAAGGCCCCCGTCGCCTCCGGCAGGGTCACGCCCTGCGTCACCGCCAACACCGCCGCACCGGGCGTTGACCAGGCCGTCAACACCGGTTGCCGGTACCAAAGGCTCAACACCAAGCTGGTGCCGCCCATGCCCAAACCCAGCGCCCACATCCAGGAAGCGGTTTGCGCTTCATTGGCACCCAAGGCCTGTGCAGCCGCAAAAACAATGACCGCCGAACTGGTGAACCCCACCAGAACAGCCACAAAGCCGGCAACGACCGTGGACAGTGACACATCACTCAGCCATTTTTTCAACATGGGTGTTTTCTCTCAGAAGCCTTGTATCTGGCACGCGGGTTTTTTGTCCTCGCACGCCTCACCGCCAGGCGCAGGTTTCTGCGGCTAAACGGGCATCAGGGAAGTATGGCACTGCGCGGTGCACCGTTAACTCGCACCCGCAAAGCAGCTACTGGAATCGACAGACCCTGAATGCCGATGTTTTTGATCCGGCCCCTTGAAGTTTTAAAAGCCCCTCATTTTGCGAGCCATGCGGTTATTTTTGTTGCTGTGGGAGCCCACCCCTGTGGGCGATGGTTTGCAGGGCGTGTGCCACGCCCATCGCCCACAGGGTGGGCTCCTGGTATGGATTGACCTGTCAATAGGTGTCGGTTGTTTTTAAGTTCTCTCTGTTTCTTTTGTCTTCTCGGTCAGTGACTGTGGATCAGGGACTACGAGGCTGATTGGGCGACGGTAGATCATTCTGGTATTCGTGGGTTGGTTACCACATGCCTTGTCTTCGGTCGCGCAG
>NZ_NESJ01000002.1 GCF_003063645.1 Limnohabitans sp. 2KL-51 | reverse complement strand
ATCTTGTCGGTCTCGGTATTCGAGAAAACCGAGGTTTCAAGCGCCTTGCAGCTCGATGGCAACACAATCGACAACCCGTCCGACGCTAACCAGTTGAATTTATTCACTTTTTAACCGGACACTACTGGATCTCCACATCAATTCAAAAGCACGATAGACCCGCCGAAAACAAACCTGACAGAACGATTTTTACGTATCGTTTGTCCTTTTAAAGGACAACTTCTCAAGACCCCAAACTTTTTTCAAAGGCTTTGAGAATCTAAACATTGAAAATTACCAAATAGCCTAAGCGGTGCTTAAAATTAGTTTTCCTACATCTGCTAACTGTTCTGCTTTTCAAGTTCCCGCTGTAGGTCAATCCATGCAGAGTCAAAGTTAAGTTTTTTAGCCATAGGTGAACTTGATTCAACGACCCGCCAAAATGGGGCAAGATCTTGTGTGCTGCTAGAACTATTGAATTCTTCCCATGTGTGCTCTGCAACAATTCTGAGAAAAATAGAAGTAGAAACGGGGCAGGTGGCATCGCATTTGTTCTTCTCTGCCAGTCTGCGCCTAAATGCTTGAATGGACAAGATGGAACCTGGTGGGATCGTCTTTAGTTCAGCAGCAATCTCTTCTGGACTTGAAATGTGCAGCTTTGACCCTTTAGGTATCCCCGCAAAATCTTTGTCGAGGACGACATGATGAGGCGGTTTAGCTTTCATTTTTTCTGCCCATGTTTTCTTCGCTCTTGGCATTGCAGACTCCAGTGAATAAGTTTGAGTGAGTATGCAGGTTCAACTCTTATGGGCAAATAATCCCCAGGAAAACACTAATTCGTCAAAACCAATCCAAGGCCCCAAACTTTATTCAAAAGTTCTAACAATTGAACCCAATCGTTTGCTATAATTTTTGGCTCAGGCTCTTTAGCTCAGAGGATTAAACAGCCGCTTATGGCCGGTAGCTGGCAGCCAGCGCTTTTAGCCGATGTCTCCTAACGCTGCAAACCCGCCCCTCGCTCGATCATCGCGCCCAGAGCAGACCCACGGTTTTAAGTCCTGTTACCGTGAGGGCCAGCGAGCCGAAAAAGTGCAAGCTGGCCGTGCCTGCCGCCAGGGCAATGCTGTCTTGCTGCAGCATGGCTACGACTTCTGCAGAAAAGCTGGAGAAAGTGGTCAGCGCTTCAGACCGGGTTGAGCACAAAGTCAAAATCGAGTTGGTAACTGCCATTGGCCAGCTGCAGCCAATCGGTGACCAGCGACTCACGCACACCAAACACCGCATCTGATGCCAAATACGGGTCTTCTTTGCGAAAGACATGGGTGATCAGGGTTTCGTAGCCCGGGGCCTCGATCTCGAAATGCAAATGTGCGGTCGCCAAGGGTGCCTGGCCGTGGCCACCTGCAATTGCCCAACCGGCCCATCGTGCGGGATGGGGTAGGGCATGGCCAAGATGGATTGGAAGTGAAAGCGCACATGAGCATCCGCTGTGAGTATCCCTTGGGCCTGGTGCTGCGACCTGTCGGCGTATTGCACGTCGTACAGGCCTTTCTGATCGGATTGCCAAACCTCGTCCTTTCATGTGCCACCGCTTCGCCCTGCACCCCTTTGACGCTGCCTTGAACCAGGCAGGGCTGCCCCTTCGCCCCGTTGGCGACATCGTCGCCCAAGTTCTAGTGGAGTGCATCCTCCACATGGTGGGGTCACTCAATGGATGTCTCGGGACTGACGGTCAAAGCCCGAGTGCTGACCGATAGCCATTATGATGAATTGAACGCACTGGCCCTTGAGCTTCGCGATCGGGCCTCATGATCGGAGCGACAAGTTCGGCGACGGTGCAACTCACGATGTAATAAAGCCAATGAACATGTCTTTGAAAGAGGCCGAGCAAGGCCTGGCCAACGCAGCAGACCCCACCGTGGTGGATGTGCTGATCGCAGGCGGTGGGCCTTTTGGTTTGATGCTTGCCATTGAGCTGGGGCGTCGTGGGGTGCGGACTTTGTTGGTGGACCCCAAACCGGGCACGGCCTTCAACCCTCAGGCCAATGCCACGCAGGCGCGCACCATGGAGCATTTCCGGCGTTTGGGCTTTGCCCACGAGATCCGGGCGCAGGGCTTGCCTGCCGATCACCCGACGGACATCGCTTATTTCACCCGCTTCACGGGCCATGAACTGGCACGCCTGCCTTTGCCCACGGCTGCGCAAGCGACTCAAGCCATCAAGACAATGCAAGGCTCGTGGAGTGCGGCCGAGTTGCCCCACCGTGTGTCGCAAAAATTTGTCGAAAAAACCCTGCGCAGTCAGGCACAGGCCTGCCCCTCGAACGATTTGCGCTATGGCTGGGCCTTGAAGCATTTCTCGCAAACCGAGGCGGGTGTGCAGGCGGTGGTGACACCGGTGTCCGGTGGGGCCGATGTGACGGTGCATGCCGCTTATCTGGTGGGGGCCGATGGCGCGCGCAGTGCGGTGCGTCACCAACTGGGCATCGCTTGGGGCGGCACCACCGGCATCAAGCGGGATTTTATGGGCGGCAAGATGTTTGCGGTGTATTTGCGGGCGCCAGATTTTGACAAGGCATTTCCCCACCGCAAGGCCTGGATGTATGTGACTGTGAACGCCCAGCGCCGGGCTTTCATGGCCTCGGTCGATGGTGGCAGCGAGTTTGCATTTCACGCCGCGGTGCATGAGGGCGAGGATGCCGATGCATGGACGCCCGCAGATGCCCAGCGCATCTTCAACCAGGCCATGGGGCTGGACATCACGATTGAAGTTTTGTCGGTGGGCACCTGGATGGCGGGTCACGCCTTGGTGGCCACGGCCTTTCAGCAAGGGCGCGTGTTCATTGGCGGGGATGCCGCCCACCTTTTCACGCCCACTGGGGGCCTGGGCTACAACACGGCCGTGGAGGATGCGGTCAACCTGGGTTGGAAGCTGGCCAGCGTGGTCCGGGGCCTGGCGCCGGCGCGCTTGCTGGACACCTATGCGCAGGAGCGCATGCCCTTGGCGCACCGCAACACCGCATATGCACGCCAGTTTGCCGACTCGGTGGGTTTGTTTGCGGCCACACCTGAATTGGAAGAGGCGTCTGAGCGGGGCGATCTCGCGCGGCAAATGGCGTCAGAGCATCTGAACGTGCATGTGCGCCTGGAGTTCAACATCCCCGGGGTAACGTTTGGCGGGCGCTATGACGGGTCGGCGATCGTGGTGGCCGATGGCAGATCACCACCGCCCGATGCGGCCAACAGCTACCAGCCCAGTGCCTGCCCGGGCGGGCGTCCGCCGCATGCCTGGTTGGCCGATGGGCGCTCGCTTTATGACACGTTTCACAGCGAATGGACCTTGCTGCAACTGGGCCCGCAGCCCTTGGATGCCTCAGAGTTTTTGGCTGCGGCCAGCCAACTGGGCGTGGATTTGAAACGGGTGGCGCACAGCGGCCAGGATCTGCTGGCCTTGTACGAAGCGCCGTGGGTGTTGATTCGACCCGATCAGGTGGTGGCCTGGCGAGGCCACGATGATCAGCAGGCTTTGCAGGTCTTGCAGCAGGCCATGGGCATAGCCTAAGGCGAGTGGGCTGGTCTTCAGCTGCGCGCCGCCCACAGCGTGACGGTGTGCAGGCCCAGCACCGTGAGCGCCAACGAGCCCAACAGGTGCAAGGCGGCTGTGCCCAAGGCCAGTGCAAACCGGCCGTGCTGCAGCATGGCCACGACCTCGGCCGAGAAGCTGGAAAAAGTGGTCAGTGCCCCTAAAAAGCCGGTGACCAGGGCCAAGCGCCAAACCGGGTCGAGCTCGGGCAGTTGCTGGAATACGCCCACGCACACACCCACCAGGTAGCCACCGATCAGGTTGGCCGCCAGCGTGCCCCAAGGCAGCAGGCCAGCGCTTGCGGGTTGGGGGTTGAGCCACAGACCCAGCTGCCAGCGCGAGAGGGCACCCACACAAGCACCCAGGCAAATCGCGATCACCGTGAGCATGGCGTGGGTCCTTTCGCTGGAGTCTTACCGGCGATTAAAACGGCGGGTCTTCGTCGGTCGCTGCTGCGCCCGTTGCACTAGGCTTGAGGGTCGAATTCACCACCGTGCGTGTCGGGTTCGGCTGGGCTGGGTCGGCAGCCGCTGCGCCCAGTTCCATCTCGCCACCCAGGGCTTCGATCAAGCTGTCGATCAGCGGCCCCAGCAAGCCGGTGGACAAAGCCACGTCGGCGTCAAAGCGGTCTTCGGTTTTGTCGGTGCCCGACTCGTCCATCACGCCGTCGAGGTACTGCACCTTTTTCAGCTGCAGGGTCTCGGTCAGCACAAAGGCCACACGCCCGTCCCAGCTCAGCGCCAGTTGCGTGGGCAGCTTGCCTTCCATGACGTGTTTGCGCACATCGTCGTTGGCCAAGTGGTGGCGGGTGAAGCGCACGCTGGCAGCGTCTTCACCGGTGGACTTGAGCACGGTTTCGCGCTCGACAGTCAGGTCGGCGGGCCATTCATCGGGCGTCTGCGCCAAGAGCCATTGCGTCATGGCCGCTTGCGGTGAGGTCACGGTCTGGATGAGTGAGACCGACAGGCCGCCCATCACATTCATCAGCGCGGACATGACTTCGTCGGCCTTGCCTTGACTGCCTGCGTTCAGCACCAAACGGCGGTTTTCCAGGTCCATCCACACCAGCACGGTGGACTGGCGCGCAAAGGCTTGCGGCAGCAGCGACAACAAGACGTCGTCCATCAGGTCGCGCTTTTCTTTTTTGCCGGGTTTGCGGCCCGTGGCCGCTTCGATTTCTGCGACACGTTCGTCCACCTTGCGGCGCACCACGTTGCCGGGCACGGCCTTGGACTCGATCATCAGCTTCATGATCCACTGACCCGAGACTGATTCGACCAAAGGGCCGTGGGCCTCGCCCCGGGGCGGTACCCAGCCAATCGACTTGTCTTGGCTGGCGCCACACTCCACAAACTGCACCGGCTCCAGCGCCGCCTGCACATCGGCCAATGTGGGCGAAAAGCCCTCGCCGATGCGGTAAACCATCACATTTTTGAACACAGAAAATTCCTTATCGCCCAAATGAACAACCCGTCCATTGGGACGGGTTGAATCATAGGGGATGAATGGGAGCTAACGGTCAGAGCTTCATCTGGGTGGGCAGCCAGGTCACGATGCCCGGCACAAAGTAAATCAGCAACACTGCGCCCACCATCAGGAAAAACATGGGCATGGACACGCGGGCGATGTAGGGCAGTTGCTTGCCTGTCATGCCTTGCAGCACAAACAGGTTGAAACCCACGGGCGGCGTGATTTGCGCCATCTCAACCACAAACACGATGAAGATGCCAAACCAAATTGGGTCGATGCCCGCTTTTTGTACTGTGGGCATGAGCACGCCCATGGTCAGCACCACCATGGAGATGCCGTCTAAAAAGCAACCCAA
This sequence comes from Limnohabitans sp. 2KL-51, assembly GCF_003063645.1. GTDB lineage: Bacteria > Pseudomonadota > Gammaproteobacteria > Burkholderiales > Burkholderiaceae_C > Limnohabitans_A. The sequence continues at coordinate 335,319 of NZ_NESJ01000002.1, read as the reverse complement.
GATGATGAAGAACACCATCAAGGCCATGATGAGTGCAAAGGGGCTGAGGCCCAGACCACCGATCCATTCGGCCAAGTGGCGCGGCAGGCCGATGTAGCCCATGGACAAGGTCAAAAACGCAGCCCCCGCCAAGATCAAGGCGATCATGCAATAAAGGCGTGTGGCGCCCATCAAAGCGTCTTTGAACACCGCCCAACTCATGGAACCCTGCAGGGTGGACAGCACCAACGCGCCCACTACCCCCACGGCCGCAGCTTCGGTGGCGGTGGCAAAGCCGGTGTATATCGAACCCAGCACCGCTGCAATCAGCAAGACCACCGGGATCAGGCTACTGGAGGCTTCAAGCTTTTGCATGAAGCTCATGGGGGCGTCACGCGGCGGGATCTGGTCTGGGTGCCGCAAGGACCAATAAATGATGTAGCCCGAAAACAGCCCGGCCAGCAGCAAGCCGGGCAAAACCCCGGCGATGAAGAGCTGGGCAATCGACACATCGGCCGCCACGCCGTACACGATCATGATGATGGACGGCGGAATCAACAGGCCCAAGGTGCCAGAGCCGGACAGGGTGCCGATGACCATGTCTTCGGGGTATCCCCGTTTTTGCAGCTCGGGCAGGGTCATCTTGCCGATCGTGGCGCAGGTGGCCGCGCTCGAGCCCGACACCGCGGCAAAGATCGCGCAGCCCACCACATTGGTGTGCAGCAATCGACCGGGCAAGGCTTGCATCCAGGGGGCCAGTCCCTTGAACATGTCCTGGCTCAGTCGTGTGCGAAACAGAATTTCGCCCATCCAGATGAACAGGGGCAGGGCGGTGAGGGTCCAGCTCGAGGCCGAGCCCCAGATGGTCATCGCCATGGCGTCACCCGCGGGTCTGGCGGAAAACAATTGCATGCCGACCCAGGCCACGCCAGAGAGCGTGAGACCAATCCACACGCCACTGCCCAAAATCAGAAACAAGGTCAGGACCAGCAGCCCTGTGATCATCATGTCATTCATGGCAAGTCATTCGTTGCGCAGCATCTCGCCGCTGTCGGTGGCGGTGCGGCGACCCAGGATTTCGAGCACCAGTTCGTCGACAAAGGCCAGCGCAAAAATCACCGTGCCCAGGGCCATGACCAGCTGCGGAATCCACATAGGCGTGGCGTCATTGCCCGTGGAGATGTCGTGGAACTCGATGGATTGCCACACCAGGCGGCAGCTGTAGAAGGCGAACAAACAGGCCAGCAGGCTGGCCAGCGACAGGCTGAATACTTCCATGCCCCGGCGTGCAGCCCCCTTGAACAAGCCCAGCACCAAGGTCACGCGGATGTGTTCACCGCGCTTCAAGGTGTGGGCCAGCGCCAAAAAGCCCGCCCCGGCCATGAGGTAACCCGCATAGGCATCGGTGCCGGGCACATGCACATGGAGCTGCCGACTCAAGACGGACAACAGCACCATGAACAGCAGGCCGCACATGCACAGCGCCGCCATGGCGGCGGTGCTGGCATAAATCGCGTTCAGCAGTCGGCGCATGGGTTCAACGCTTGTAGGCGTCGACGATGGCCTTGCCTTCAGCGCCTGACTTGTCCAGCCATTCCTTCATGATGGTGTCGCCCACCTTTTTCATGTCGGCTTTGAGCTGGGCAGAAGGCGGTGCAACAGTCATGCCGTTGGCTTTGAGGATTTCCAGCGTGCTGGTGTTGACCTTGCGCGATTCGGTCCAGCCCCGGGTTTCAGCCTCGGCTGCGGCTTTGAACAAGGCATCTTGGGTGGGCTTGTCCAGCGCGTCAAAGGCTTTCTTGTTGGCAATCACCGCGTTTTTGGGCAACCAAGCTTGCACGTCGTAGTAGAACTTGAGGTGCTCAAACAGCTTGCTGTCGACGCCCGTGGCCCCTGACGTCATGGTGGATTCGACCACGCCCGTGGCCAAGGCCTGAGAGAACTCGGCCGCTTGAACGGTCACGGGCTGGGCGCCCACGAGTTCAGCGATCTTGGCGGTGGTGGGGCTGTAGGCGCGCCACTTGATGCCCTTCAAGTCAGCCACGCTGTTGATGGGCTTTTTGCTGTAAATGCCCTGTGGGGGCCAGGCCACCGAATACAAAAGCATCATGCCTTGCTCGGCTAATTTTTTCTCCAGCAAAGGTTTTTGCGCCTTGTAGAGTTTCATGGATTCGTCGTAGCTGTCGGCCAGGAAGGGCAGACCATCCGCACCAAAGGGCTGCCATTCGTTTTGGAAGTTGACCAGCAAGATCTCGCCCAGTTGGGCTTGACCACCCTGTACGGCACGTTTGATCTCCGGCGCCTTGAACAGCGAGGCGTTCGCGTGCACCGTGATTTTGAGTTTGCCCGCTGTGGCTTTGTCGACATCGGCCGCAAACTGGGTCATGTTGACGGTGTGGAAATTGGTGGCAGGGTAGGCGGCAGGCAGGTCCCATTTGGTTTGGGCCGACACAAAGCCGGAAACAGCGAGCAGACCAGCCAGCAGGCTGAGGTGAAGGGCGCGACGTTGCATGAGAACTCCTGTGAATGTGGAATAAACGGTCAAACAGGCCGTGCAAAAAAGGTGCCCGCTAATCGCGCGCATCGGGTGCATCTGGCTGGGGTTCACTGTAAGCAAGTTGAGGCGTGGGTGTGATCGGTGTTTTCCCTTAATGTCAACAAATTGTTGGTAAATTGTCATCAACGGACATAAACTTTGAGACCTCACTTGTCTGAACACCTCCAATGCCGCGCAAAAATTCAACTGCCATCGCGAACGCCAACCCCATCGTCTCTTCGGCCCATCTGGTCTCGCCCGACAGCGCCGAGATGAGCGAGTTCGAGTTCGGCCTGATCGTGGCGGGCAACGCGTTTCACCGCTGGATCATCCACTGCATGTCGGCGGCGGGCCTGAAGGATTTGACGCCGCTCGATGTGCTGGTGCTGCACCACGTCACGCACCGTGCGCGTGACAAGCGCCTGGCTGACATTTGTTTCATCATGAACATCGAAGACACGCATTTGGTGAATTACGCCCTGAAGAAGCTGCAAGGTTTGGGTGTGGTGATGTCGCAAAAGCATGGCAAAGAGGTCACCTATGCGGCGACCGACGCAGGGCGTGCTTATGTGCAGCGCTACCGTGACATCCGTGAGAGCTGCTTGATTGACGCCCTGAAAGCCGACGATGGCCTGAACCGTGACATTGGCGAGCTGGCCCGCTTGTTGCGCGTGCTCTCGGGCATGTACGACCAGGCTGCGCGTGCGGCGGCTTCTTTGTGAACCTGTTTTTGAATCCTGATTGTTGAGTGACTTATGAGCGAATCCACCATCACACCCGCTGGCAAAAACCGTTGGCAATTCTGGATCGACCGGGGTGGCACCTTCACCGACGTGGTCGGCAAGCGCCCGGACGGCAACTTGGTCACGCACAAGCTTTTGAGCGAAAACCCCGAACAATACCGCGACGCGGCGGTGGCGGGCATCCGCCATTTGCTGGGTCTCAAAGCTGGCGAGCCGGTCACCCCCGAGCAGGTCGAATGCGTGAAGATGGGCACCACCGTGGCCACCAACGCATTGCTGGAGCGCAAGGGCGAGGCAACCCTGCTGGTGACCACGCAAGGCTTTGGAGACGCGCTGCGCATCGCCTACCAAAACCGCCCGCGCTTGTTTGACCGCCAGATCGTTTTGCCCGAGCTGCTCTACAGCGCCGTGGTGGAGGCGCAGGAGCGTGTGACGGTGGATGGCGAGGTCTTGCTGCCTCTCGATGAGGTGCATTTGCGCACCCAATTGGTGAGCAGTTTTTTGCAAGGCGTGCGCTCGGTAGCCATCGTGTTCATGCACGGATGGCGTCACACCGCACACGAGCTGGCCGCCGCTCGTCTGGCGCGTGAAGTGGGCTTCACACAAGTGAGCACTTCGCACCAAACCAGCCCGATGATGAAGCTGGTCAGCCGGGGTGACACCACGGTGGTGGATGCGTATTTGTCGCCGATTTTGGGGCGCTATGTGGACCAGGTGGCCAGCGAGATGCCGGGCGTGAAACTGATGTTCATGCAGTCTTCGGGCGGCCTGACAGACGCGCAGGTGTTTGCGGGCAAGGACGCCATTTTGAGTGGTCCTGCGGGCGGCATTGTGGGCATGGCCCGCACGGCGCAGCTGGCGGGACACGACAAGGTGATTGGTTTTGACATGGGCGGCACGTCCACCGATGTGTCGCACTTTGCCGGACAGTTCGAGCGCGAGTTTGAAACCCAGGTGGCGGGTGTGCGCATGCGTGCGCCCATGATGAGCATCCACACCGTGGCCGCAGGTGGTGGTTCGATCTTGGCCTATGACGGTGCGCGTTTTCGGGTGGGGCCGCAAAGCGCGGGGGCCAACCCCGGCCCGGCCAGTTACCGCCGTGGCGGGCCGCTGGCCGTGACCGATGCGAACGTGATGGTGGGCAAGGTGCAGCCGAAGTTTTTCCCTTCGGTGTTTGGGCCGGAGGCGAACGATCCGCTGGATGCCGAGGTGGTGCGAGTGCACTTCCAACAACTGGCCGTGGAAACCGGCCGCGCTGCCGAAGATGTGGCGCACGGTTTCATCCAGATCGCAGTGCAGCAGATGGCCAATGCGATCAAGAAAATTTCGGTGGCACGCGGCTACGACGTGACGCGCTACACCTTGCAGTGCTTTGGCGGCGCGGGCGGTCAGCACGCTTGTCTGGTGGCCGATGCTTTGGGCATGTCGCAAGTGATGGTGCACCCGCTGGCGGGCGTGTTGTCGGCCTATGGCATGGGCCTGGCCGACCAGAACGTCATGCGCGAGGAATCCATCGAGCGGCGCTTGGATGCAGCCGCCATGCCTTTTATGGCCGAGCGCTTGCAGGCTTTGGGCGAGACCTCGCGCCAAGCCTTGCTGGCCCAGATGGGTGTGGATGCCGGAGGTGCCGACCGCATCGAGCTGCGCCAACGCGTGCATTTGCGCTACGAAGGCACCGACTCGGCGCTGGTCGTGTCTTGGGGCGATCAGACTCAGTTGGTGGCCGGGTTTGAGGCGGCGTATCGCCAGCGCTTTGCTTTCTTGATGGTCGGCAAGGCTTTGGTGGTCGAGGCCGTGTCGGTGGAAGCGGTGCTGCCTGGCGATGCGCCCGAAGAGGCTGTTCATGCGCTGAACTCTGAGCGCGAGGTGCCGCGTCGCGACACGGTGCGTGTGTACGCCGCCAACGCGCAAGGCGTGGCCGAGTGGCAGGGCGCTGCGCTGGTGGTGCGCGAAGACATGCGCCCCGGCGACGTGATCGATGGCCCCGCCATCATTGCCGAGAAAAACGCGACCACCGTGGTCGAGCCTGGCTGGCAGGCACGGCTGACTGCTCTGGACCATTTGCTGTTGGTGCGCGTGCATGCGCGGGCGGTGCAGCACGCCGCAGGGACGCAGGCCGACCCGGTGCTGCTGGAGGTGTTCAACAACCTGTTCATGAACATCGCCGAGCAAATGGGGTTGCAGCTGCAAAACACGGCCTACTCGGTCAACATCAAGGAGCGATTGGACTTTTCGTGCGCGCTGTTCAGCGCCGACGGGCATTTGATTGCCAACGCGCCACACATGCCCGTGCACCTGGGTTCCATGGGCGAGAGCATCCAGACCGTCATTCAAGAGAACAAAGGGCGCATGCAGCCAGGCGATGTGTTTGTGCTGAACGATCCGTACCACGGCGGCACGCACTTGCCTGACATCACGGTGATCACCCCGGTGTACCTGGACGGTCACGTAGCCCCCGTGTTTTATGTCGGCTCTCGCGGGCATCATGCCGATGTAGGCGGCCTGACGCCCGGCTCAATGCCACCGTTTTCCACGCGCATCGAAGAAGAGGGCGTGCAGATCAACAACGTCAAGCTGGTCGAGGCGGGCCATTTGCGCGAAGCCGAGATGGTCGCGCTGCTGCAAAGTGGCGAATACCCCTCGCGCAACCCGGCGCAGAACATGGCCGACTTGAAGGCGCAAATCGCCGCCAACGAAAAAGGCGTGCAAGAGCTGCGCCGCATGGTGGACCAGTTTGGCTTGGACGTGGTGCAGGCCTACATGCGCCATGTGCAGGACAACGCCGAAGAATCGGTGCGCCGTGTCATCACGCGCCTCAAAGACGGCGCATTCACTTTGCCGCTGGACAACGGCGCGCAGATCCAGGTGGCGGTGCGCGTCAATGCGGCCGAGCGCACGGCCGAGATCGATTTCACCGGCACCATCGCCCAGTTGCCCAATAACTTCAACGCGCCCCGTGCGGTGTGCATGGCAGCTGTCCTTTATGTGTTCCGCAGTTTGGTGGACGACGACATTCCCCTGAACGCGGGTTGTTTGAAGCCGCTAAAGGTCATCATCCCGACGGGCTCCATGCTCAACCCGAATCCGCCCGCATCGGTGGTGGCGGGCAATGTGGAAACCTCGACCTGCATCACCAACGCGTTGTTTGGCGCTTTGGGTGTGATGGCGGGTAGCCAGCCGACCATGAACAACTTCACCTTTGGCAATGCGCGGGTGCAGTACTACGAAACCATCTCAGGTGGCAGCGGCGCGGGTGGGCGCTTTGACGCACAAGGCCAGTTGGCCGGTGGTTTTGATGGCACCTCGGTGGTGCAGACGCACATGACCAATTCACGCCTGACCGACCCGGAGGTGCTGGAGTTCCGATTCCCGGTTCGGTTGGAAAGTTATGCGATCCGCCAAGGTTCGGGCGGCGCGGGGCGCTGGCATGGCGGCGATGGTGGGGTGCGCCGCGTGCGCTTTCTGGAGCCGATGACGGCGGGCATTTTGTCAAACGGTCGGGTCCATCCGGCCTTTGGCATGGCGGGCGGGCACAGCGGTTTGCCGGGCATCAACCGGGTGGTGCGCGCCGATGGCAGCGTGCAAGAGTTGGCGCACATTGGCCAGGTTGAGATGCAGGCGGGGGATGTGTTTGAGATCCACACGCCGGGCGGTGGCGGGTTTGGCAAGGCCTGAACGCCTACTGAGTGTCAAAAACATCTGGCTAAGGGACACGCCTGCCGAATCGATCGAGTCGGCAGGCCGGGTGTGACAGCATTGTTTTTCAGTTTTTGGCGGGCGTGGGTTTGGCGTTGGCATCTGCCGGTTTGGCGGCTTTGGCCGCAGCTTTATCCGCGCTTGCGTCTTTGCTGGCGACGGGCTTTGTCTCAGCCACTTTGACGTTGTAAGCACTGCCTTGCACCCGCACACCTTGCTCGGACAAGCTGCTGGCCTTTTGGGGGCCTAAGCCTTTGACCCGGCTGGTGGCATCTTCCCAATTTTTGAACGGGTTTTTTTTGCGCTCGTCCATCACCGCCTTGGTCAGGACTGGCCCTACGCCCTTGAGGGCGTCGAGCTCGACCTCGGTGGCCTTGTTCAAATCAATCTGCTGGGCCCATGTCAGGCCCGCGAAGCCGAAAGCCAGCAATAAACCTGTAATTTTCTTCAACATGTCTGCGCTCCTTGGTGTGACTGCAAAAATCTGCAGTGAGGTCCATTGTGGGAAAGCGCAGTGGTTTTGCGAAGAGGATTTATCTTAAATATGAAACAAAATGTATTGATAAAACGGCTTGATCAAGCGATCAAGCCGTCTGGTGTTCGAGCTTACGACCAGCGATCAATGCAGTGAAGAAACCGTTGAACCACTGCAAATTAACAGGCTTGGCCATGAAGATCGTGCCCTCTGGCAAGCCGCCGCGGGCCGCAATTTCTTCTTGTGACAAGGCCGAGATCACCAAACAAGTCATGCGTTGAAATTGGGCTGAGTGTTTGAGGGTGCGCAGCAGCTCAAACCCATCCACCCCGGGCATGTTCAGGTCGGCAATCAACACATCGGGTTGGATGCTGGCCATGTCAATCAGAGCCTCCAGTCCGGAGGACATGGCCGTGCAATCGACGGGCATTTCGCAGCGGTTGCAGAAGTCGCGCACCATGTCTCGGGTGACGGGATCGTCTTCGACCAGCAAAACCCGCAGACTGTACTCACGGCTTTCGCCTGGACTCATCAGCATGTTGTGCTTTTTTTGGTAATCGCGGATCGAGGGCATGGAGATGCGGCGGTGACCGCCTTGTGTCTTCCAGGCCTGGAGTTCGTTTTTTTCCACCAAAGTCTGGATGGTGCCCACCGACAAGCCCAGCAATTTGGCTGCGTAGGTGGTGCCACAGTAATCTTCGGGTGTGTCGGGTGTTGGATGTGTTTGCATGACTTTATTTTAGTGATAAAAATGCCAAATGGTTAAAAAAAGAATGCTTATTTACCTTTATTGAAACATCTCGAAACACATTTATCGGAAAAATCCAGGAAAGCCGATGACTTCGTATCGAGTTTCGGTCCCGTGCGCGACAAACTCAAAGCCTTTCCAGGTGGGGTGGCCCCTTAACATGACGACGAACTACAGGAGACCCTGAGATGCCCGCACACGCTGCTGTCTGGCCTGCCCGCCTGCCCGCCAAGATCACCGCGCCCGCCACATCCTTGTGGATGAACTTGGCCATCAGTGCCCTGCGATACCCTGAAAAACCCGCACTGGTCTTCATGGGCAGGGTCTGGACTTACCGAGAGTTGATGGCCAGTGCTGAGCAACTGGCGGGGCAGCTCAAGACCTTGGACGTTCAGGCAGGTGACCGGGTGGTGCTGGACATGCAAAACTGCCCCCAGCTTGTGATCACGCACTTTGCCGTTTTGCGCATCGACGCGGTGGTGGTGCCGGTGAACCCGATGAATCGGGCTGAAGAGCTCAAGCACTACATCACCGACCCTGACACGAAAGTGGCCGTCACCACGGCCGATCTGGCCCCTGATTTGGCCCAGGCCAGTGCGGCTTTGTCGCCCGATGAGCGTTTGAAGCATTTGGTGGTGACGCAATTCACCGATGTGTTTGCTCCCGATTCCGTCGGCCCCGAAGACATGCCTGAGGCCTGGCGGCCGTGGTTGCTGACGGTACGGGCTTTGCCCAAACTGGCGAATGGTCAAGTGCATGCGTGGGCGAACTTGATGGCAGCCCCTGCGGTTGACCTGCCGCCCCCTCAGGCCAAGACGGATGACTTGGCCATCTTGCCCTACACCAGCGGCACCACCGGCTTGCCCAAGGGCTGCATGCACACGCATGGCTCCATCATGCACAACGCCATGTCCAGTGCCTTGTGGGGCAATGGCACGCATGAAAACGTGACCTTGTGTGTGGTGCCAATGTTCCACATCACCGGCATGGTCAGCGTCATGCACACCAGCATTTTGCTCGGGGCCAGCCTGGTGCTGATGCCGCGCTGGGACCGCGATGTGGCAGGGCATTTGATATCCAAGTGGAGCGTGACGCACTGGACCAATATCCCCACCATGGTGATCGACTTGCTGGGCAGTCCGCACATGGACCGCTATGACCTGAGCAGTCTGGTCTACATTGGCGGCGGCGGCGCGGCCATGCCGGAGGCGGTGGCGCAACGTTTGCTGGAACAGTTCGGGCTGCGTTATGTGGAGGGTTATGGCCTGACCGAAACGGCCGCGCCTTCGCACACCAACCCACCCGATGCACCCAAAAAGCAGTGCCTGGGCATTCCTTTCATGAGCGTGGAGTCGCGAATCGTGGACCCCGAAACCCTGGCCGAATTGCCACCTGGCGAGTCGGGCGAGATCGTGATCAGTGGCCCACAGGTGTTCAAGGGCTACTGGAAGCGGCCCGAAGCCACGGCGGCCGCTTTCTTTGATCGCGACGGGTTCCGGTTTTTCCGTTCGGGCGACATGGGCAGAGTCGATGAAGAGGGCTATTTCTTCATGACGGATCGTCTGAAGCGCATGATCAACGCCAGCGGCTTCAAGGTCTGGCCTGCAGAGGTCGAGGCGCTGATGTTTCGCCACCCGGCCATTCAGGAGGCTTGCATCATCGGAACGCGTGACGCGTATCGGGGGGAGTCGGTCAAGGCGGTGGTGGTTTTGCGGCAAGACCACAAGGGCAAAGTCAGCGAGCAGGACATCATCGACTGGTGCCGTGAGAACATGGCGGTTTACAAAATGCCCCGCGCTGTGACTTTTGTCGACGCCTTGCCCAAGAGCGGCAGCGGCAAAGTCATGTGGCGGGCACTGCAAGAGGCCGAAATGGCCGCTTTGGCCCCCGAAACCAAAACCACATGAGCTTGAAACTTTCCGTCCTTGACCAGTCTGCCGCCGCCGAAGGGCGCGGGCAAGACGCCACCATTCGCCAGACCCTGGCGTTGGCCGAAAAGGCCGAAGCCTTGGGCTACCACCGCTTTTGGGTGAGCGAGCACCACAGCCACCCCAGCATCGTGGGCAGCGCCCCTGAAGTGCTGATGGCGGCCATTGCCGCCCGCACCCGGCGCATTCGCTTGGGCAGCGCGGGCGTGATGCTGCCGCATTACGCGGCCCTCAAGGTGGCTGAGCAGTTTCGCGTGCTCGATGCTTTGGCCCCGGGCCGCATTGATCTGGGCGTGGGCCGCGCGCCGGGCAGTGATGGGCGCACCGCCCAGTTGCTCAATCCCGATCGCAACGCCTCCGAGCGCTTTCCGCAGCAGGTGATGGAGCTGCAAGCCTGGGTGAGCGGCCACAACCTGCCGCCAGGCCACCCGGGACACAACGTCTACGCCTACCCGCAGTCGGAGACCTCGCCCGATGTCTGGATGCTGGGCAGCTCGGATTACGGCGCTCAGTTGGCGGCGCACTTGGGGCTACCCTATGCGTTTGCTTACTTCATTACCGATGGGCAAGGTGCAGATGAAGCCCTGCAGATTTACCGCGAGACTTTCCGGCCCAGTGCGGGCCTGCAAAGGCCATCCGCCGCCCTGTGTGTTTGGGCCTTGGCGGCCGATACCGACGAAGAGGCACTGCGCCTGTTTGAAAGCCGTGCCCGCTGGAAGATGGACCGCAACCTGGGACGCATCGGTGCGCTGTTGCCACCCGAAGAAGCGGCGCGTGACTACAGTCCGGCCGAGCAGTTTGCGCTGGAACGCTTGCGCGAGTCGGCCTTGATCGGCTCGGCCGGCACCGTGGGCCGCAAGCTGCGCCAATTGGCGGCCCGTCTCGAAGTGGACGAGTTGGTGGTTATCACCTGGACACATGACCCTGCAGCGCAAATGCGCTCTTACGAATTGCTCGCCCAAGAATTTGCGCTTGCGGCAAACTCCACGCTTTGATTTTTTAAAACCTCAGGATTTTTGACATGTTCACCACTGCGATCGCTGGCAGCTTGCCCAAACCCGCCTGGCTTGCCGAAACCGAAAAACTCTGGCCCCAGTGGACCACCCAGGGCCCTGAGTTGCAGCAAGCCAAGGCTGATGCCACGCTGCTGTGGATCAAGGCGCAAGAAGACGCAGGCCTGGACGTGATCGGTGACGGTGAACAAGCCCGCCAGCACTTTGTGCATGGCTTTGTCGAGCAGGTCGAAGGCATCGACTTCGTCAACAAAGTGACCATGGGCATCCGCAACAACCGTTACGACGCGCAGGTGCCTCAGGTCGTTGCGCCGCTGCGCCTGAAGGGCCGCGTGCACGCCTTCGAAGCCCAGCTGGCCCGCGCCCACACGAAAAAGAAACTCAAATTCACCTTGCCTGGCCCCATGACGATTGTGGACACCGTGGCCGACCGTTTTTACGGCGACAAGGTCATGATGGCCATGGCCTTTGCCGAGTTGCTCAACCAAGAAGCGCTGGCGCTGCAAGCCGATGGCGTGGACATCATCCAGTTTGACGAACCTGCGTTCAACGTCTACATGGACGACGCCGCCGACTGGGGGGTGAAGGCGCTTGAGATTGCTGCGCGGGGCCTGACCTGCACGACGGCGGTCCACATTTGCTACGGCTACGGCATCGAAGCCAACAACAACTGGAAAAAGACGCTGGGCGACGAATGGCGCCAGTATGAAAAGGTATTCCCGGCTTTGGCCAAGAGCAGCATCCAGCAAGTCAGCCTGGAGTGCATGCACTCGCATGTGCCGATGGAAATGATGAAGCTGCTCGAAGGCAAAGACGTGATGGTCGGCGTGATCGATGTGGCCAATCCGGCCATCGAGACGCCCGAAGAAATTGCTGACACCATTGGCCGTGCCTTGCAGTTTGTGCCCAAGCACCGCCTGATCGCTTGCACCAACTGCGGCCTGGCACCCATGAGCCGCGCCGTGGCCGAGGCCAAGCTCAAGGCCCTGGCCGAAGGGGCCAAGCTGGCCAGCCAGCGTTACGCTTGAATCTGAACTGCTCATGCCTCAACAAATGCTGCAACCTCCTCTGACATCGCCCGACCTGCTGAACGCCACCTTGGCAGACCAAGGGTTTGCGGTCTTGGGGTCTGCCAGTGCTTGCGCCTTGGCGGGTGTCTCGCTTGACGCCTTGCAAGCGCTGGAACCCAGTTGGCACGACTTGCCGCCTGACCAATACCTGAAAGACGGGGGTCGTTACCGCCGCAGGCGTCATGCCAGCTTTGAGGTCACAGGCGATCTGGCCCAAGCCATGCCGCACCGTGCCCATTGGCAGCCCTTGTCTTACAACGCCTTGCACGGCGGCATGCAGCGTTGGTTTGAGCCGATGTCGCCCGAGGTGTTGCAACAAGCGGCTTGGCAAAAATTGTTGTGCTGGCTGGGCCGTGTGGCCTCAGCCGCGCAGGGCAATCAGACTTGGTTCACCGAGGCGCACCAGTTCCGCATCGACACCACCGACGGCATTGGCCGCCCCACACCCGAGGGCGCGCACCGCGATGGCGTGAACTGGGTGGCGGTGTTTTTGGTGGGTCGCCATGGCATCAAAGGCGGCGAGACGCGGGTGTTTGATATGGACAGCCCGCGCGGTCAGCGCTTCACCTTGAGTGAACCTTGGTCCGTGTTGCTGCTGGACGATACCCGTGTGATCCACGAAACCACCCCCATTCAGCCCGAGCAACCGGGCGGGTGGCGTGACACCTTGGTGGTCACTTTGCGTTCAGAGGGTTTCCTGGATCAGCCCACACCCAAGGCCTGAATTCAGCGCGCTTTAATCCCTGAAGTTGTCGAAGGACAGCGGCAACTCCGTCATGTCCTTGCGCAACAGCGCCATGGCTTCTTGCAAGTCGTCACGTTTGGCACCGGTCACACGCACCGCATCGCCCTGGATGGACGCCTGAACCTTGATCTTGCTTTCCTTGATCAACTTGGTGATCTTCTTGGCATCTTCGGTCTCGATGCCGTTTTTCACCTTGATCACTTGTTTGACCTTGTCGCCGCCGATTTTCTCGACCTTGCCAATGTCCAGAAAGCGCACGTCCACATTGCGTTTGGTCAGCTTGTTGCGCAAGATGTCTTCGACCTGCGTGAGTTGAAATTCGGCATCACCGAACATCGTGATCTCTTTGTCTTTGAGCTCGATCTTGGCCGATGTGCCTTTGAAGTCAAAGCGGGTGCCGATTTCTTTGGCAGAAGTGTCAACAGCGTTGCGCACTTCGGCCATGTTGGGTTCGCAAACGGTATCAAACGAGGGCATGGCGGTAAAAGTCCGAGGTTGAGAATGAGACAATTCTCCCATGAACTTGGAGAAAAGCGTCCCTTTGCAGCCGTACAACACCTTTGGCATTGCCGCCAAGGCGCTGGCCTTGGTGCGCGTGCGCTCCGAAACCGACCTGCTGGACGTACTGGCCGACCCCGCTTTGGCCACTTTGCCCCGCCAAGTCTTGGGCGGCGGCAGCAACATTGTGCTCACCGGTGACGTCAAGGCGCTGGTGCTCAAAATCGAGGTGCCGGGCATATGTTTAGCGGCTGAGACAGACAAACACTGGGTGGTTGAGGCTGGCGCAGGTGTGGACTGGCACGCCTTGGTCGCGTGGACTCTGGACAACGGCTACCCCGGCCTGGAAAACCTGGCGCTGATCCCCGGCACGGTGGGTGCATCGCCCGTGCAAAACATCGGTGCGTATGGTGTGGAGCTGCAAGACCGCTTTGAGTCTCTGGACGCCATGGACCTGTTTACCGGCGAACTGTTCAGTCTGAATGCGGCGCAATGTGGCTTCAGCTACCGCGACTCGGTGTTCAAACACGCATCAGTCGGCTCTGACGGTCCGGATGGCTTGGGCCTGGCGGGCAGGGCGGTCATCCTGCGGGTGCGCTTTGCGCTGCCCAAGCGCTGGAAACCCGAGCTGGGTTACCTGGACCTGGAGCGCAAGATGCATGAGACCGGCATCCATACCCCTGATGCGCGGCAGATATTTGATTGGATCGTGGCGATCCGCCGAGCCAAACTGCCCGACCCGGCGGTGATCGGCAACGCGGGCAGCTTCTTCAAGAATCCAACGGTGACCCCCGAGCAATGCGCCGACATCATCGCCCGCGACCCGAAAGTGGTGCACTACCCCATGCCCGACGGCAGCATCAAGCTGGCGGCGGGCTGGCTGATTGACGCTTGCGGTTGGAAAGGCAAGTCCGTAGGCCATGCCGGGGTCTACGAAAAGCAGGCGCTGGTGCTGGTCAACCGCGGCGGACGCGAGAACCCTTGCACCGGGGGCGAGGTGATGACGCTGGCCAAGGCCATTCAGACCAGCGTGTACGAGCGCTTTGGGATTCGGCTGGAGCCTGAGCCGGTGGTGATTTGAGATAACGCAATCTCGATGGCTGGCGCAAAAATGCATCAAGGCCAGAATGGCCGAGTGCCCATGCTTCAGATTGAGCGCAGCGGACTGAAAGTGACTGTTGTCACTGAACCGTTGCGCCAGAACTTCGCGCGATCCCATGCCATTTTTTGACTTCGTTGGCCATGAAGACGCCAAGTTCCTCTGCACTGCCGGGGACCACCGTGGCCCCCTGGGCAATGAGCGACTCTTGAACGCTCGATTTGGCCAACATCAACTTGATGGCGTTATCGAGTCGGGAAATGATGGCAGGTGGTGTGCCTGCCGGAGCCAGAACAAATAGACGTGGGGATGCATCAAATCCAGGAAAAGTATCTGCCAAAGCCGGCCATTCCGGTGCACTGATGAGCTTGACGGGGCTGGTGAGTGCAATGGCTTTGAGCTTGCCAGCCTTGGCTTGTACCAAAGCTGGGGGTGCAGACATGATGGCCAGCGGAATTTGGCCGCCGATCAAATCGGGAAGGATGGGCGCTGCGCCTTTGTAGGGGACATGTACGAAGTCAAAATTGCCTTGCTTTTTGAAAAGCTCCATGGCCAGGTGATGGACGGTACCCACACCTGGGGATGCATAACTGTATTTGCCTGGATTGGCCTTGAGCAAGGCGACAAGTTCATTCGTATTTTTGGCAGGCAAAGACGGATGAGCGACCACCACCAATGGGGTGACGCCGACCGAACCCACGGGGGCAAAACTTTTAATGGGATCGAAGGGCACGGATGCGTAAATGGACGGTGCAATCAACAGACCCGTCTCACCAAAAAGCAGCGTATAACCATCGGCGGGCGCCTTGGCGACGGCGTCCGCAGCCAGTGTTCCTCCAGCACCTGCCCGATTTTCAACAAATACCTGCTGCCCCAATGATTCAGTCAATTGCGTGGCAGTCAGACGAGCCAGCGCATCGGCGCCTCCCCCTGCGGCGTATCCCACGATCAGTCGGATCGGCTTGTTGGGAAAGGTCTGAGCGAATGTCGGGATCGAGGCGAGTGCGATCAAACAGCACAAAAAGATGTGGATTTTTTTCATGGGGTCTCTCCTGAATATTGAATCTTAGCCCTGAACAATTGAAACTTTCAAGCTCGTTGACTTTATCAGGGCGCTTTATTCGGGGTTTTCTTGGCCCCGCCAAAACCACGTGCTCTACGAAGTAGACAACAAAAAACGGCCCGAAGGCCGTTTCTCATTGAAGCTTCAAAAAAGTCACTTCTTGCCGCTGCCCTCAAGCTTGTAGATGTGCGGGCCTTCGCCCACCGACAACAAACCGGTGTGTGCGTAGATGCCCAGTTTGGCGCGGGTGTCGGTGATGTCGAGGTTGCGCATGGTCAGCTGGCCGATGCGGTCGAGCGGGCTGAACGGCGCGTCTTCTACTTTTTCCATGCTCAAACGCTCTGGCGCGTAGGTCAGGTTGGGGCTGTCGGTGTTTAGGATCGAATAGTCGTTGCCACGGCGCAGTTCCAGCGTTACGGTGCCGGTCACTGCTCGTGCCACCCAGCGCTGGGCGGTTTCGCGCAGCATGATGGACTGTGGATCAAACCAGCGGCCTTGGTACAACAAGCGGCCCAAGCGCAGGCCGTTGATGCGGTACTGCTCGATGGTGTCTTCGTTGTGGATGCCGGTGACCAAACGCTCGTAGGCGATGTGCAGCATGGCCATGCCGGGGGCTTCATAGATGCCGCGGCTCTTGGCTTCGATGATGCGGTTTTCGATCTGGTCGCTCATGCCCAGACCATGGCGGCCGCCGATTTCGTTGGCTTTGAGGAACAACTCGACCGGGTCGGCGTATTCCACGCCGTTCAGGGCCACGGGCATGCCTTCTTCAAAGCGCACGCTCACTTCTTCGGCCTTGACCTCGACTTCGGGCTTCCAGAACGCCACACCCATGATGGGGTTGACGATCTTCATGCCGCTTTGCAGGCTTTCCAGGTCTTTGGCTTCGTGGGTCGCGCCCAGCATGTTGCTGTCGGTGGAGTAGGCCTTTTCGGCGCTCATCTTGTAGCCAAAGCCGTTGGCGGTCATGAAGGCGCTCATTTCGGCGCGGCCACCGAGTTCGTCGATGAACAGCTGGTCCAGCCAGGGCTTGTAGATCTTGAGGCTCGGGTTGGTGAGCAATCCGTAGCGGTAAAAACGCTCGATGTCGTTGCCCTTGAAGGTGGAACCATCGCCCCAGATGTTGACGTCGTCTTGCTTCATGGCGGCCACCAGCATGGTGCCGGTGACGGCGCGTCCCAAAGGCGTGGTGTTGAAGTAGGTGATGCCGCCAGTGGAGATGTGGAACGCACCGCTCTGGATGGCGGCAATGCCTTCGTGTGCCAGCTGAGTGCGGCAGTCGACCAGGCGGGCTTTTTCTGCGCCGTATTCCATCGCTTTGCGGGGAATTTCGTTGTAGTCGGCTTCGTCAGGCTGGCCCAAGTTGGCGGTGTAGGCGTAGGGCAGGGCGCCCTTTTGCTTCATCCAAAGCAGGGCAGCAGACGTGTCCAGGCCGCCAGAGAAAGCGATGCCGACTTTTTGCCCTTTGGGCAGGTTTTGCAGGATGGTGCTCATGGTGTCTCGATCAATCGCTTTAACCAAAATGGCAGATGTAGTGGTAGGCCTCGGTCACACGGATCTCGAACTTGGAGTTGCCGGGGATGCTGAACTCTTCGCCTGCGCTGGACTTGACCCACTGGGTGCTGCCGTCGAGCTTGTATTCGCAAGAGCCACCCACGCATTCCATGATTTCAGGTGCGCCGGTGTTGAAGGTCAAGGTGGCGGGCAAGATCACGCCCACCGACAGCTTGGTGCCGTCGGCCAGGGTCAGGCCGTGGCTGACGCATTTGCCGTCAAAGTAAACATTGGCTTGGGTGTTAACGGAGACGCCGTCGATGGTTTGGGTGGTCATGGGTGATGCTTCAAAGGGGCGGGTTCATCCCGCGTCAATGGAAAAGGGCGTCTTTTGACGCCCTTGGTGGCCAGTCAACCCGGCATTTTAGGCCAGACGGCCGATCTGATCGGGGATCGATGGTGAGCGGCGATCAGGAACTTTTAGCGCCACTGGCCGTGGCCATGGCGGCGGTTGTGAACGTGGCCATGGCTCCAACCCCAACCCAATTGGATGTTGGAGTAAACCGGTGGGTAATTGCGGTAAACCGGCGTGGGCAAATACACCACGTGGGATTCGGTGATGAGGGGAGCCATTGCGGTGCTCGTGGTCACCACAGTGTCTGCGGGCGCCGCAGTCTGGGGAATCCCAATGGGGGTGACTTGCAACAGGATGGTCGGGCCCGGATCTTGGGGCAGTTGTACGTTGTATTGCTTGCCAGCGTATTCATACACCACGTTGTACCCGCTCAAACGGTTTTCGTAAGCGGTCTGGGTGGTGCACGTGGTTTGGTTTTGCATCTGACTGCCCGGATTCTCGATCCGGTCGCCCAAGATGGCGCCGCCCATGACACCGGCCATGGTGGCCACAGCACGGCCTGAACCGCCCCCGATTTGGTGGCCGATCGCAGCGCCGGCGATGGCGCCCATCAAGGCTCCTGCGCCGGATGTGGGGTTTTGCACAGCTACGGGGGTTTGCGTGCAGGTTTGGCGTGGCACGGCGACTTGTTGGTACACCGCGGTGCGGGAGATCACTTGTCCGACTTCTTGGGCCTGCGTTAAACCCGTTACAGCGAGTAAAAGAGCGGTCATCAGGGTTTTCATGATCGGGTTCTCCGTGGAATCAATGAGGATGAGTTTAGCGCTGGTGTTGCGTTCCTGTATGGCTGGCAGGTAAAGTTCTTGCGCTTTTCATGGGAGTCGGCAAGCACGCAGCTTTGTCTGCAGTCAGCGCCGTGCGCCGATGCAGTCCATCAGCGATGCCTGTTTTTTCTCAGGCAGGCCATTGGTCTGGCGTGAATCCCACTGTGACCCGCCCCGAGGGCCAGGCAATGACCGGCCGTTTGAGGGTGCTGGCGTGCGCCAGCATGACTTGTTTGGCGCTGGCACTGTCCGTCACACCCGTTTGCAAGGCGACGTCCAGCTTGCGCCAGGTCGTGCCTTTGCGGTTGAGCAGGGTTTCCCAGCCCACATCGGTCAGCCAGTTGTCCAGCTGCGCCTCGGGCACGCCTTGTTTTTTGAAATCGTGAAAGACCGCGTTCAAACCGTGATCGGCCAGCCAGGTGCGGGCTTTTTTGACGGTGTCGCAATTGGGAATGCCGTAAACAATGAGGTCCATGGGGCTTTGACGAGGTGAAAAGTGACAAGACTGCGCGACAATCGGCGCCTATGAAGACTCTACAGGAATGGCTCGACTGGTGCGAGCAACTGCACCCGGTGGCGATAGACATGGGGCTGGACCGCGTGAAAAACGTGGCCGACCGCATGGCACTGCGTTTTGACTGCCCGGTGATCACCGTGGCAGGCACCAACGGCAAGGGCTCGACCTGCGCCATGCTCGAAGCTGTACTGTTGCAAGCGGGCTACCGCACTGGCGTTTACACCTCGCCGCATTTGGTTCATTTTGAAGAGCGCTGCCGTTTGCACGGAGAGTCTGCATCGGCCGAGGCGTTTGCCCAAGCGTTTGCCGCTGTTGAGGCCGTGCGCGGCGATGTCAGTTTGACCTATTTCGAGTTCAGTACGCTGGCCATCCTGCACTTGATGGCCCAAGCCCATCTGGACGTGGCCATTTTGGAAGTCGGCTTGGGCGGGCGGCTGGATGCGGTCAACATCATCGACGCCGACTGCGCAGTGATCACCAGCATCGATCTCGACCACATGGCCATTTTGGGCAACGACCGCGAGCGCATCGGTTTTGAGAAGGCGGGCATTATGCGTGCCGGGCGGCCGGTGATTGTGAGCGACCCGGTGCCACCGCAAAGCGTGATCGATCACGCTGCGGCCATCGGGGCTGAACTTTGGCTATTTGGCAGAGATTTCAATTTTTCGGGCGACAAGCAGCAGTGGGCCTGGGCGGGGCGCGATCGCCGCTACAGCGGCATGGCCTACCCGGCCCTGCGCGGGGCCAACCAACTGATCAACGCCTCGGGCGTGCTGGCCGCGCTGGAAGCCTTGCGCCAGCGCATCCCCATCACCGCCCAGGCAGTGCGAAATGGACTGGCCATGGTGGAGTTGCCCGGGCGCTTCCAGATCGTTCCAGGGCAACCGGTTTTGGTGCTGGATGTGGCACACAACCCTCACTCGGTGGCCGCACTGGCGGCTAACTTGGACGCCATGGGCTTTTATCCCACCACCCACGCGGTATTTGGGGCCATGGCCGACAAGGACCTGTTGCCCATGCTTCAAAAGGTTAGCCCGATGGTGGACAAATGGTATTTCACAGATTTGCCCTTGCTCCGCGCCGCCAAAGCGGTCGATTTGCAGCACGCTTGGCAGGCACAAAACACCCGCAAAGATGCTGTTTCCAGCGTGCATGTCGACCCCATGCAGGCCTTGCATGCGGCCATCGAGGGGGCAGACCCGGCTGATAGAATCGTCATCTTTGGCTCTTTCTATACCGTGGGCGGTGTTTTGAAAGACGGCATTCCGCGTCTGCAAGCCAAACACCTCAGCCCCTGAGCACCTGCCATGGCGTTTTTCAAGTTTCGTTTTCCGGGTCAAGCGGCCTCATCTCCAGCCCCGGCCGAAACGGTCGCTTCCGGATCGGGCGAGAGCGTCGAGTTGGTGCGTCGACGCGCCCGCCATCGCCTGATCGGTGCCGTGGTCTTGGTTCTGCTCGCCGTGGTTGGCTTCCCATTGATGTTCGACACGCAGCCTCGTCCTGTGGCGGTGGACACACCGATACTGATTCCGGATCGTCCCACCACTGCCCCATTGAAAGTCACTCAGACCCCGCCTGCTGACACCCATCCTGCCAAACCCTTGTTGCCCGATGCCAAACCTTTGCCAGTGCAAGAGGGGTTGGATGCGAAAGAAGAAGTGGTTCAAACCGCCAAGCCCACGCGTGTGGATGAGCCCAAGCGAGCTAAAGAGCCTTTATCCCAACCGGTTGAGGTTTCGCCCAAGCCGCCTGAGGCCAAGGCCGAAGTCAAATCCGTACCCACCAAAACCGACAACTCAGAGCCCGCGGCCAGGCCCAAAGACGATGGCAACAAAGCTCGGGCGTTGCTGGATGGCAACCCCCCTGAAGGTGGAGGCGAACGGCATGTGGTTCAGGTGGGCGCCTTCAGTGACCAGGCCAAGGTTCGCGAAGTGCGCCGCAAGTTGGAGCAGACGGGGTTGAGCACTTTCACCCAGGTTGTGGATGGCAAAGATGGGAAAACCACTACTCGGGTTCGGTTGGGGCCATTCAGTAGCCGAGACGAGGCTGAAAAAGCGGCTGCCAAGGTTCGCAAACTCGAGTTGCCCGCGGCCGTCTTGAGGATTTGAGATGGCCATAGCCCTGACCGACTGGATTTTGTTGGCGATGCTGCTGGCCTCCATGTTGGTGGGTTTGTGGCGCGGCCTGGTTTACGAGGTGTTGTCCCTGGCAGGTTGGCTGGCTGCCTTCATCCTGGCGCAGTGGTTAGCCGCAGATGCCGTGGCCTTTTTGCCTTTTCTCAAAGAAGCCGCGGCGCAGTTGCAGTACGCGATGGCGTTTGCCTTGGTGTTTGTCGCAGCCTTGTTTGCGGCCGGATTGGTGTCCTGGTTGGTTAAAAAACTGGTGGAAACCGTGGGTTTGCGCCCGATAGACCGAGCGCTCGGCGGTATTTTTGGTTTGGCGCGCGGCGTGGTGCTGTTGTTGGCCTTGACCGTGGTCGTGCAGCTGCTGGGTTTGTCGAAAGAAGATGGGTGGCGGGGTGCTGTGGGCCCGGCCTGGTTGGACCTCACGCTCAAGGGCCTCAAGCCTTTGCTGCCGCAGGCGCTGGTAGATTATTTGCCTTGAACATTTCTGGGCGCATCGATTTTTTGAACGGATTGAAAGTATGTGTGGAATTGTCGGCGTTGTCAGCAGCGCTCCGGTCAATCAGTTGATTTATGACGCCTTGTTGCTTTTGCAGCACCGGGGTCAAGACGCGGCGGGCATCGTCACGCAGCTGGACCGCAAGTTTTTCATGCACAAGGCCAAGGGCATGGTGCGCGACGTGTTCCGCACGCGCAACATGCGCAGCTTGCCTGGCAACTGTGGTTTGGGGCAGGTGCGCTACCCCACAGCAGGCAACGCCTTCAGCGAAGAAGAAGCACAACCTTTTTATGTGAATGCCCCGTTTGGCCTGGTGCTGGTGCACAACGGCAACCTGACCAATGCGCACGCGCTCAAGGCCGAGTTGTTTTCCAATGACCACCGCCACATCAACACCGACAGCGACTCCGAAGTCCTGCTCAACGTGTTGGCCCACGAGCTGGAGAAGACCACGCGCGGTTTGCCGCTCAAACCCATTGATGTATTTGAGGCTGTGCGCGGCGTGAACCGCCGTGTCAAAGGCTCTTACGCGGTGATCGCCTTGATCGCGGGCCACGGTCTGGTGGCTTTTCGCGATCCGCACGGCATCCGCCCCTTGTGCATGGGTCGTGGCGAAGACGGTTCTATCATGTTGGCCAGCGAGTCGGTGGCGCTGGATGGCACGGGGCACCAGTTTGAGCGCGATGTGGCCCCAGGTGAAGCTATTTTTATCGACCTGGATGGCCAAATGCACACCCAGCCTTGCGCCGAAAAAACGCAATTGAGCCCATGCATTTTTGAATACGTTTATTTGGCGCGCCCCGACTCCACCATGGACGGCATTTCGGTTTACCAAGCCCGCTTGAACTTGGGCGAGACGCTGGCCAAGCGCGTCATTTCTACTCTGCCGCCGAGCGATATTGATGTGGTGATCCCGATCCCCGAGTCCAGCCGCCCCAGCGCCACGCAATTGGCCCATTTGTTGGGAATTCCTTACCGCGAGGGGTTTGTCAAAAACCGCTACGTGGGCCGCACGTTCATCATGCCGGGCCAAGCGGTGCGCAAAAAGTCGGTGCGTCAAAAACTCAACACCATCGTGAGCGAGTTCAAGGGCCGCAATGTGCTGCTGGTGGATGATTCCATTGTGCGTGGCACCACCAGCCGCGAGATCGTGCAGATGGCACGGGACGCCGGTGCCCGCAAGGTCTACATGGCCAGTGCAGCGCCTCCAGTGCGCTACCCCAACGTGTACGGCATCGACATGCCGACCAGCCAAGAGCTGGTGGCGCACGGCCGCAGCATCGAAGAAATTCGCCAAATCATTGGCTGTGACGCCCTGATTTACCAAGACGTGGATGCCATGAAATCGGCCGTGGCCCAAGCGCGTGTCAACGCAGCGGGCGCGCTGTCTGATTTCGACGCGTCTTGCTTTGATGGGGTGTACGTAACGGGCGATATTTCTGCCGACGACATCAGCCGTTTGAACCAAACCCGCCCTCAAGCCGAAGAGGGCGATGACGACAATTCGCGTTTGGCTTTGCCCAACGCCAGCGAGTGAGACAGCAACATGATTGAACCCTTCCGATTTGACGATCTGCACATCGAAACCCTGGCCGTTCGTGCAGCGGTTGAGCGCAGCCAGTACGGCGAAAACTCCGAGGCGCTTTACCTGACCAGCGGTTACGTGCAGCCCACAGCCGAATCTGCCGCCCGCCGTTTCGCAGGCGATGAAGAAGGCTACACCTATGGCCGCTACGGCAACCCCACGGTCACCAGCATGGAAATCCGCTTGGCGGCCTTGGAGGGAACAGAAGCCGCCATGGGAACATCCTCGGGCATGTCCGCCATTTTGATGATGTGCATGGGCCTCTTGAAGGCGGGCGACCATGTGGTGTGCTCGCGCTCCATGTTCGGCTCGACCATCAAGCTGATTGGCTCGGACCTCGCCAAGTTTGGCGTGGAGTCCAGCTTTGTCTCGCAAACTGACTTGAAAGAGTGGCAAGCGGCCGTCCGTCCCAGCACGCGCTTGTTGTTTGCCGAAACCCCCACCAACCCGCTGACCGAGGTGTGTGACATCCAAGCGCTGGCCGATTTGGCGCACAACGCAGGCGCTTTGTTTGCGCTGGACAACTGCTTTGCCACGCCCGCTTTGCAACGACCCGCACAGATGGGCGCTGACATCATCACGCACTCGGGTACCAAGTATTTGGACGGACAAGGCCGCGTGATGGCTGGCGCGCTGTGCGCCCCGCAGCAGATGATCACCGAGAAGTTTTTGCCCGTGCTCAAAAGCGGCGGCATGACACTGGCACCTTTCAATGCGTGGGTGGTGCTCAAGGGCCTTGAGACTCTGGACCTGCGCATGCGAGCCCAATCAGCCCGTGCGCAAACCTTGGCCGAATGGCTCGAAAAGCACCCGGCGGTGGCCCGCGTTCTTTACCCCGGTTTGGCCAGCCACCCGCAGCACGACTTGGCCATGCGCCAGATGTCGGGCTTGGGGGGTGCGGTGCTGTCTTTCGACGTGAAGGCCAATAGCCCAGAACAAGCACGGCAAAGGGCCTTTCACGTCTTGGACCAGATGCAAATGCTGTCGCTGTCCACCAACTTGGGTGACACCAAAACTTTGGTGGCGCACCCCGCCAGCACCTCGCACGGGCGTCTCACCGAAGCGCAGCGCCAAGCCGCAGGCATTGGCCAAGGCCTGATCCGCGTGGCAGTTGGTTTGGAGTACCCACAAGACATTCAGAAAGACCTGTCCCGTGGTCTCGACACCCTTTGATATGACCAACACCCTTTCAAGTGCGCCTGCACGTACCCGCACTCGCTTTGCTCCATCGCCCACTGGCTTCATTCACCTGGGCAACATTCGCTCGGCTTTGTACCCTTGGGCCTTTGCCCGCGCCACAGGCGGCGACTTTATTTTGCGCATCGAAGACACCGACCTGGACCGCTCCACGCAAGCGTCTGTGGACGTCATCATTGAAGGCATGGCTTGGCTTGAACTCAACCACGACGAAGGCCCGTTCTATCAAATGCAACGCATGGACCGCTACAAGGCGGTCTTGGCCGAACTGATTGCCGCAGGCCATGTTTACCCCTGCTACATGAGCATGGAAGCTTTGGACGCGCTACGTGAGCGCCAAATGGCCAACAAGGAAAAACCCCGTTACGACGGGACCTGGCGCCCAGCACCGGGCAAGGTCTTGCCCGCCGTGCCTGAGGGCGTCAAGCCTGTTTTGCGATTCTTGAACCCGGTTGGCGGCCTGGTAGCTTGGGACGACAAAGTCAAAGGTCGCATTGAAATCAGCAACGACGAACTCGACGACTTGGTGATCGCGCGCCCCGATGGCACACCGACCTACAACTTTTGTGTGGTCGTGGACGACATCGATATGCAGATCACGCATGTGATTCGTGGCGATGACCATGTCAACAACACCCCACGTCAGATCAACATCTTTCACGCCCTGGGTAAACAGCCCCCGGTTTACGCCCATCTGCCTACGGTGCTGAACGAGCTGGGCGAAAAGATGAGCAAGCGCAACGGTGCCAAGGCCGTCACGGCCTACCGATACGAAGGCTATTTGCCCGATGCCATGGTCAACTATCTCGCACGCTTGGGCTGGAGCCACGGCGATGACGAAATCTTCAGCCGCGAACAGTTTTTGGCGTGGTTCAGCCTTGATCACTTGGGCCGCAGCGCTGCGCAGTTCGACGAAGCCAAACTCAAGTGGGTCAATGCTCAGCACCTCAAGGCCATGGACGACGCCGAGCTGGCCCGGCACGTTCAGCCTTTCTTGGCCAAATTGTCGGTGGTGGCCGACGAGCGCTTGACCAGCATCTGCGGTTTGTTCAAAGACCGTTGCGACACGCTGGTGGTTTTGGCGCAATGGATTTCAGTCTTCTATTTGGACGTGGTGCCCAATGCTCAGGAAAAGACTTTGCATGTGACCGATGCCGTCAAACCGGCTCTGGCCTTGTTGGCTGACAAGTTGGTGGCATGTACATGGGACAAGGCATCGATTGCGGCCATGATCAAGGAAACATTGGCTGAAACTGGCCTCAAAATGCCGCACTTGGCCATGCCGGTTCGAGTGTTGGTGATGGGCACTGCTCAGACACCATCGCTGGACGCAGTGCTGGCCCTGAGTCTCCGTGAAAAAATTCTACAGCGCTTGAAAAACGTCTGAATTTCTGTCTATAATTCGAGTCTCGACACCATTTAGGCATAACGACCAAGCAGCAATGCGTAACGTTTTACCAAAGGGGGTATAGCTCAGCTGGGAGAGCGCTTGCATGGCATGCAAGAGGTCAGCGGTTCGATCCCGCTTACCTCCACCAAAGTGTTGAGAACGTTCGCAAGAACACGATTCGAAAGAATCAGTCCAGGTTATGACCCTATCGTCTAGAGGCCTAGGACATCACCCTTTCACGGTGAGTACCGGGGTTCGAATCCCCGTAGGGTCGCCAAGTTTTGTAGCACTTGGTCAGTTTGCACAAGCAGTCTGGCAAAAGTTACAGCTACCAGGAGTGGTAGTTCAGTTGGTTAGAATACCGGCCTGTCACGCCGGGGGTCGCGGGTTCGAGTCCCGTCCACTCCGCCAAAATATCCTTTAAATCAAGGACTTGCAAAAAGCCCGATGAGAAATTGTCGGGCTTTTTTGTTGCCATTTTGGACCGCACTGTCCCCAAACTTTCCCCAGATTTTGAACACGGCGGATTCAAAACTGAAGTGCGACATGAGGGCTGATCCTACATAAACAAGCAAAGTTTGATGATCATCAGGCTCATTGAGCGAAGCTCAGCGTCGAGAACTATGATCGCCATTGAATTTACCTTGCACAACACAGACCATACACCGTTCAATACCTAAATTTGTTTCGCTGAGGCATACTCGTGTCATGCAAAATGACGAAGGCCAACCATCGCAATCTATCCATCACATTGTGTACTGCAGCCAAGCTGCTCTGCACATGGATAAACAGGCGCTCGAAAAAATAATTGTTACCGCTAAACACCATAACCCCAGATTTGGTATTACCGGGTTATTGGTTTTTGGCAGTGGCATCTTCTTCCAATGGCTGGAAGGTCCCAGAGACAACGTGACCAGTTTATTCAAAATTATTTCTGCAGATCCTCGCCACTCTAATGTTGTGCTGCTCACAAAAGAAGATGAGTTTCGTGAAAGGCTTTTTCCCAACTGGGACATGGAGTTGGTGGAAGCGGAAGATATCAGAGCCGTTTTGGAGGATGCCATGCATGAGGCCTCAGATCCAAAGCAAAAAACTATTTTGTCTCATATGCTGCAGGAACTTAACAAGAGCCCGCTTGGAAAATGAAAACTTGATTGACATCAATCTCATGTGTCAAATCTAGCAAGCGGTTTTGAATAAGATCTATCGTTGTTCCCGCCTTCTACGATTTGACCAGCTTGTGGGGATAGCGCCGATCGTGCTGTGACCCGACCGTTGATTGGGCGTGAACTGCTCAAATTGAAATCGGCTTCAACATGCTGCATGAGGCAGGCGATGGTCATGCGGTTTTCAGATTTGGGGTGGCGATACGAATACTTAGGTATAGGCATCTTCTGACCTTAACGGATCGGGTGTTGCACTTCATTTTTGAATCCGCCGTAGCTATTTATGAGTTATTTGGTTGTAAATAAAAAAGACTGCAAATCTCGATCGAACTCAAGCCATCAACTCAGTGAAATTCTGCATGGACAAAAAAAATCAAATCTTGCTTAATGCAAAATCTTTGAATGACATATCGAAATGAAAAACGCACCAACAACCATGCTCCGCAGTGATTGGAAAAATGCCAAGCCCAATGAAGTACGTGAAGCAGTCAGAAGCGGCAATTGGAAAGGCGTCACTCACGGCATGGCTCGAGGGCACATTCATGCCAACATGGCGATTGTCCAGAAAATTCATGCCTTTGATTTTTTGCGCTTTTGTTTGTTGAACCCAAAGCCGTGCCCATTGATCGAAGTTTTGGATGCCGGCAATCCCAATCCTCGTTTTTGCGCCAAGGATGCGGATGTACGTACTGACCTGTCGAGCTACAGAATTTTTTCTCAGGGCAAACTCATAGAAGAGGTCCCATCCTTACAGAAGCATTGGAAAAATGATCACGTGACATTTCTCATGGGCTGCAGTCTTTCCTTCGACCAGGCCATGCTGGAAGCAGGCATTCCGCTGCGCCATTTAGAAAATGAGAATGGGCGCATTGGGGTGTATCAGTCCAATATACCTTGTACCGCTGCTGGAATTTTCAGTGGAAATATGATTGTCAGCATGCGGCCCACAAAAAGAAAACTGTTGATGCAAACCATCGCGGTAACTTCCAAGTATCCGATCGCGCATGGGGCACCGATCCACATTGGGAATCCTCAAGACATTGGCATCCATGATCTTGCCAACATTCACTCTGGAGGATACAACCGAGTTCAAGACGATGAAATCCCGGTTTTTTGGGCTTGTGGGGTAACACCGCAATCCATCGCCCTGTCCTCCGGCATCGACATGATTACGCACACGACAGGACACATGTTTATGACTGACTTAACTCTCAAGTCAGCGCAAATTTTATCTTGATGTTGCTTTATTTGTGATTGGATATTTTCTATGCATCGCTTAATTTTTTCATTCATCTTCGCTTTCAGCCTGAACCTTTGCGCATTCGCTCAAGTAGACACTTACCCCAATAAACCGATTCGTCTTGTTGTGCCATTTCCACCAGGGGGGACCATCGAAGCCATGTCACGTGTGATTGGTGAAGAAATGACAAAAAATTGGGGACAACCCATACTGGTTGACTCCAAACCCGGGGCTTCCGGCAACATCGGCGTGCAGTTGGTTGCAAACTCACCACCAGACGGCTACACATTGGTTTTTGGTACTCAAGGAACTCACGGCACCAATTCAATTTTGTTCAAAGACGTCCGCTTTGATCCCTTCAAAGATTTTGAGCCCATCACCATGGTTGCGGATGCCCCACTCATACTTGTCGTCAACCCCAAAATGCCGGTTAACAATGTGAATGAATTGGTGTCTTATGTCAAAAAACAACCTGCAGGACTTGATTACGCCTCAGCAAGTTCCGGCGGAGGAGCGCACATTGCTGGAGAGATGTTTGCAAAAGCAGCCAATCTGAAACTCGTGCATGTGCCGTACAAAGGCAGTGGGCCAGCGCGTACAGATTTAATTGCAGGGCACATTTCTTTCATGTTTGACAACATCGGCTCCTCCCTACCCTCAGCACGTTCTGGCCAATTGCGCGCACTGGCCGTCACAGGAGCCAAACGGACCCCTTCGGCCCCCGAGTTGCCAACCATGGCTGAAGCAGGCATAGAGGGGGTCGTCATTGATACTTGGTACGCCATCTATGCTCCAGCAGGTACGCCCGCTTCGATTGTTCAAAAATTAAACACAGAGATCGTTCGTGTTTTGAAGTTGCCTCAAGTGATAGCCAGATTTAAAACGATGGGCTTGGACATTGTTGCTGGGACGTCCTCTGAGTTGGCTTCTCGCATGAAATCGGACGTCGGCAGGTATGCGAAAACGATTGCGGATGCCGGCATCAAGGTGGACTAAGGGATGCTCTGAACAATTCGCTGCAGCGAATGCCAAATGGCCGCTGACTTTCAAATCGTGAGTTTTCTGCCAAGTCAGTCAAGCAAGTCGGTGTTTTTTTGCACCACTTTGACCCTGGTTATCCCTGTGTCCTGCCATTTCCATTGGCTCCAGACGAACGCATCGTTCCCGCCGACCACGGTTTGACCCGCTTGTGGGGTAGCGCCGATCTTGAATTGAACAGGCTGGTCATCGGGCACCCTCTGGCCTAGCTGAGATCGGTGCCCCTGATCAAATCGTCAATGGCGTCAACACTCTTGGCTAAACTGCAGGTATTGATCCCGCCGTGGGAGTCAGTGGTACTGCATTCCTATAAAAATAGCCATCGTTATTGGTTTAGCCGCAAGGATGCGATGAATTCACCCAAAACGCTTTTTTACAAGCTATCCCGAACTGCCGCAAGCCAAGCGCCGATGCGCAAGGCCTCGCAGCGCAAACGACGCCAACTGACCATCTGCCTGCTGTTGGCGTTGGTCGTGCTGTTTATTTACCCTGGCCTGCGCGATCGCCTGAATGCACATGATTACTTACAGCGTTTGGCACCCGGCAAGGTTCTCATCGCCACTCCAAAATTGTATGGGCAAATGTTCAGAGATACCGAATTATTGATTTTGCAGCACGACGAGGAGGGCACCCGAGCGCTGGTACTGGGGGTACCCTTCGCGGAGGGGTTGGATCGCATGAGACAGATTCAGTACCCGCAGCGCAAAGTGTTGATGGACGCAGCCCAACCAGCCGATTTTTGGGGTGGCCCGCTGAAATTGAACAAGCCATTGACGCTCAGCGCCAACCAACTTGTCAGCAATGATCCTGGTACCCAATCATTGAGCGAGGAATCAATTGCCGTGGGCGATTACACCCTGCAGGTGCACCAAACAAGCAGTCTGGACAGCGCGATCAAAGCGACGTCGGCTGTGACCTTTAGGGGCTATGCAGGCTGGCTTCCCGGCCAATTGGCCCGCGAGCTGCACGATGGACGCTGGCAAGTGCTGAACGCCTCTGCACCGGTCTTAGAACGCCACTTGGCCCAATTGTTCAATACCATCGCCCCTCAAGAAAAAGTTTATGGTCACTGACGCTTTCCCCACGCAGTCTGGTTATCACGCAAGTTTAGCGGTCGAGGCCAGCAACATTCACAAAGGCTTTCTCAACATGCCGGTGCTGAAAGGCCTGGACCTTGAGTTACAAGCAGCTTCGGTATTCGCCTTACTCGGCCCCAACGGTGCAGGTAAGTCAACCCTGATCAGCTTGCTCACAGGCGTTGCGCGCGCCGATCAAGGACGTCTGCGCATCCTTGGCATAGATCCGGCTGAAGACCCTCTTGCCGTCAAACGTCTGATCGGCGTGGTACCAGAAGAATTGGCCTTGTTCGAACGCCTGACAGGGCGTCAACAGTTGCACTTTTGCGCCAAGCTGCACGGACTGGACCGAGCAACCAGCGAACAGCGTTGCGAAGAATTGCTGCGCCTGACCGATCTGGTGTCTGCGGGTAACCAGCTCATTGGCACCTATTCAAAAGGGATGCGGCGGCGCCTCGCGATAGCGGCCGCCTTGATTCATGGCCCAGCGCTGGTGTTTCTGGATGAGCCTTTTGATGGCATTGATGTCATTGCCGCTGGCGTCATACGCGAACTGCTCCAAGAGTTGCGGCGCGCGCAGGTCAGTCTGTTGTTGACGACCCATATTCTGGAAATCGCTGATCGGATTGCTACGCATGCAGGCTTTTTGTATGACGGCCGCTTGCTGGATCAAGGGCCTGTCGCAGCGTTGACTGAAAAATACCAGCGAGCCAATTTGGAGGGTGTTTTCGAGACTTTGATTCCGCTACCGGACAACCAGGGACACCGCTTGAGTTTCTATCAAACTCGGCATGCTGAGCCGCTATGACGACAGAATCGGATCGGTATCAACCCAATGGTGCGGCGCCCTTGCCCAGCTTTATCGGCCATTTGTCCTTGCTTTGGAAAACACGCAAGCAGCTTTCACAACAAGGCCTGGGCCTGCACCCATCTTTCTTTCAAAGACTCATCAGTGTGATGGCCCTGGTCCCAGCCTTGTCCATGGGTCTGTTGAGCTATTTGTTCATAACACACCCTTCGATTTCAGTATCCATCGAAGTCAGTCAGTTCTATCTCAACTTGCTGTGTTTCGTGACCGCGATGCAATGGATCACCTGGCCGGTGCTTTCGGCAGGGGTTGAAGATGCGAGCGAGAGTCGCAGCTACCAAAGTTACCCTATTTCGACAAGCCGTTTGCTGGTCGCCTCTACGTTGACGGGTCTTCTGCGCCCAGTTGGTTTTTTCATGTTTGCGCCAATCATCGGCGCTGTGGTGGGGTATACCAGCTGCCATGTCAGCAGCGATGTATTGATGGTTCCTTTTTTGTTTCTGGCCTTCATTGCGCTGTGCGCAGGTTGGGGCCAGGTTGCCTTGTATTGGATGCGAGATATCTTGCGCTCACACCGTAGCGGGCAAGCTTTGGGCTCAGTATTGATCATGTTGATTGTGTTGGGATCGCTACTTCCGCCCGTGGACACCAGCTGGCTGTACCTGGAAAACGCCGACGGCAGTGCCAAACTTGGCTTGGAATTACAGGAGTATGCCCAAATTGCCTACACGTTTTCCAGGGTACCGACAGGTTATTTGGGAGAAGCTTTACGGGCCTTGCACGATGGTCGACCGCTCGCAGCCATGGCCGATGCCCTTGCCATGTTGTTGTTGGCTGCACTCGGTTTATTCACAGCCCAGATTCTGTTGAGTCACTCACAGCACGGCAAATCCAGCCACAGCGAATCAAACAATGCGATGCAAGAGATTTTTCTGAATGCTCGCAATACCCATGCGGCTTTAGTTCGTCGTGAAGCTCTGGCACTTTGGCGCAATCCGCGCGCCAGGCTGCTGCTGGCTGTACCCTTGGTATTGATGGTGATGTTCAGATTGTTTTCCGCGCATGACATGTTTGTATTCTTCTTTGGTCAAAACATCGATGCTTGGTTGATGGCGGTTTTGGCAACCTATGCAGCCCTGTTGATGGCGACCACCTTTACCCAAAATATGTTTGCCGAAGATGGCCAAGGTTTATACCAACTGCTCGCTGCACCTATCACGCCCGAGTCCATATTGCGCGCCAAAGCAGAGGTTCATGCGCTGTTGATCGGCTTGGCCGGACTGGGCAGCACGTTGTTTTATGCGCTTTATATTGGCAAGGTTAGCTTGCAAGACTATTTCTTGGTCTCACTCGGAGTCAGCCTGGTGATTCCTCTGACTCTGATTTTGGGTCTATTTTTGTCTATTTATTTCCCTGTCAGCACCGACGCCAACCTGAACCGGCGCAGTCGCCAATCCCTGGCGGTGTCGCTGGCTGGGTTTTTGGGCAATCTTGTGGGTACTTCACCGCTTTTTGTCCTCATCCACCATCGGCAAACGGAATCACTTTATCTTTGGGCCTATCCAGTATTGCTCATCTTACTGGGCCTGATGATTGCGCTTTACCGCTACCTGCTGCCCATAGCGGGTGAGCATTTCAACCAGCGACGCGAGAGCATATTGGCACAGATTGGGCGTTTTTAACTTTGCTGTTGCCCATCTGTGGTGGCCAGTTGAGCCTCATCGGTGAACAGCGGCTCGTGCAAGGGTGACGGGTCAGGCCGGTGTAGCAAAGCATTCTGACACGGGGGGCGGGCTAGCCAACTCAGCTCCTATGAGTTGAGGGGGCGTGTCGAACTGCCCCATTGAAATGTGTCAAGTTTTAAGCGAATGCCAATTTTTTTGAGAAGCTGTAATATTGCACGGGCAATCTTTTTTACACGATGCGATGGATTCAAACCTCCTTAAATCAGTTCCTTTGTTTTCTTCGATGAGCGAAGAACAGTTGCGACTCCTGCACCCATGTCTGCAGCATCGTCGGTACTCTCGTGGCAATTATATTTTGCGAGAGGGAGATCAGACCAATGCTTTGTATTTAATCGTTTCTGGAAAGGTGAAGATACTGATTAAAGATAAACAAGGACGCGAAGTGATTCTTGCCTTTCTCGGCAAGAACGATTTTTTTGGTGAGATGGGTTTGCTGGACGGGCAGCCAAGTTCGGCCAGTGTTGAGACGATTGAAGAATGTCATTTTCTACAGCTTTCGAAGGCGGGTTTCTTGGCTGCTCTTCAGCAAAACTTCGAATTGGCGATGGTCATTGTTAACAATCTCGTCAAGCGTTTGCGTGTTGCAGATCGCAAAATTGAAAGTTTGGCGTTGATCGATGTTTACGGCCGTGTTGCCCGTCTGCTGATGGATGAATCTGAGTTAGTGAACGGTACTTTAGTCGTGCTAAAACCCCCATCAAAGCAGGAAATTGCCCGAATAATTGGTGCGTCGCGTGAGATGGTCAGCCGGGTCATCAAGGATTTGCAGTTGCGTGGTTGTATCCGACTTGAAAAGCGCAAAATTTTTATCCTAGACCAGTTTTCAATCAACAAGAGTGCATCTGACATCTAAGTGCGCCACTGGCCAGCACCGCCATCAGGCATTGGACACATGGCGCCTCACAGCGTGCACCATAGGCAGGCACAGGCCATGCGTAAAGCTCGCAAGCCACGCTGAACGCTGCCTTCCACGCCAGGCCAAACCGATTCAAGGGAATCTACCCTTGCCTGAAACCCAGGCCCACTGCCGCTAGGATCAGTTTTTAGGCTTTGAGAAAATACAAAGATGATGTTGCGCCACTGAGCAGGTTGATATTTTTGCCAAAAGTGGTATTTGTGCACACATTGGGGCGCAGATAACACGAGCGCCCTATGGATAAGCGTGTTGAAGTGCGATTTAATTTAAAGCATGAAACAACACATCAACTCTTGCACAGCGGCAGTCTTTTTTGCCTGTTGCCAAAGTATGGTCGGACTTGTGAATGCCCATGGTTTGCCAGATCAAGGCTTAAAGGAATTCGTGTCCCCGTCGACACAAACAACCCATTTGATTGGCGTGCAGCAAAGCTCAGCATTGTCCCGTGAAGTGAGCGGACTTCGAAGCCAACAATTTAATCTGTCCAACGGTGAATTGGTGCGTTTTAGCCACTGGTACAAAACGGATTGGCCAGAGCTTCAAATGACATGGCTAACCCAAATAAATCCTCAATTAGGTTTGATTTGGGGAGGGGGCACGGGTGAACGTGGGCCCAAATACCGCATCGCTACAAGTCTACAACTTGGATTTTTATTTGAGCAGCCCTTGAGTAATGAAAGCTCTTGGTCACTCAGGGCTACCACTCGATTGGGGGGGCGACTCAAAGAAAAAACCTGTCTAGCCGATTTCGGGGACATCGGGGGCATGCAGACTGTCAATTGCCGTCTTGCAGCAACTCATCTATCCCCAGAAGAAACCCTAAAGTACCTATTGAATGAGGCCCCACGTGACCGTTTGTTGATTAGCTTGCGGTACGTGAGGAATTTTTGAAACCTAAGAAAGAAGGATTGGCAATGAAAACAGTACACATCACATTCACTTTAGCCGCAACTTTGCTGGCAACCGGCCAAGTGTTGGCTCAACCCGCAGTCCAATCATGGATGAACCAAGAGGTCGGCGCAGCTTGGCTTCAAGGCTATCAAGGTTTGGGCGTCACCATCAAATCGGTGGACGACTTTAAAAGCAATGATCGCTCTTATGGCAAGCTCAATGGCAGAACTAGGTTGCTCCATCATGGCCAGTGGACTCGGCTTCAGGCCAATCTCATCGCCCCACAGGCAACGATGCGTTCGCATGAATTTATGAAGGACACAAAGGTGTCGCTTTCAACAGGCTTCAATGTGCTTAATCTTAGCTACGGGATAATGGATACTGCTGGCAAAAGCGCAATTCAATGGTCGCGTCAAGAATCCTCAATCATTGGTTATGCTTTTAAAGGTCAAGCCGTTGTTTCAAAAGCCGCAGGCAACGAATTCGGTACCGCAGTGGGCCAGCCTGATCAGTATGGCGAAGTGGACTACCTCAACAAGAGCCTCATTGGCGCTAAATCAGCCCTATTTGTGGGCGCGCTCGACAACAATGGGTCCCCTTCGGCACTTGCTAACATGGCCAGCTATTCCAATGTGGCGGGTAGCAACACGACGGTTCAAAACCAATTTTTGGTGGTGGGTGTTGAAGGTCATAAAACTGGGCTTTACGGTACCTCTTTCGCAGCACCCATAGTGAGCGGCTATGCAGCCATTTTGTCGAGTAAGTTTACCAACGCCAATCCCATTCAAATTACCAACCAACTGTTGGTAACCGCTCGCAAAGACACTGTTTCAAAATATGACCCGGCAATTCATGGCCGAGGCGAAGCCTCCATCGCAAGAGCACTGGCACCTGCTTCAATCCAATAGTCATTCCAAACTCTTCAGGGCGGTGATTTATCTGGCCGAGGCGGTGGCGAGTGAAATGAAAAACCGACCTTGAGAGCATCCACCCAAGAACTGATCTTGCCCCTTGGGGC
This sequence comes from Limnohabitans sp. 2KL-51, assembly GCF_003063645.1. Lineage (GTDB taxonomy): Bacteria > Pseudomonadota > Gammaproteobacteria > Burkholderiales > Burkholderiaceae_C > Limnohabitans_A. The sequence continues at coordinate 299,844 of NZ_NESJ01000002.1, read as the reverse complement.
AAGATCAGGCCTGTCGCTCACGGTTAAACCCTCCGCATCTGAGTCCAAATGACCCAATCCTAGCGAGGCTCAGTACAGATCAAATCGGTCTGCGTTCATCACCTTGGTCCAAACCGCCACAAAGTCTTTGATGAACTTTTCTTGGTTGTCATCTTGCGCATACACCTCAGCATAGGCACGCAAGATGGCGTTAGAGCCAAAGACCAAATCCACGCGCGAAGCCGTCCACTTGGCTTGACCTGTTTTGCGATCACAGATGTCGTAGGCGTTGCGTCCAGTCGGCTTCCATTCATACGCCATGTCGGTGAGGTGTACAAAAAAATCGTTGGTCAACACACCTGCACGGTCGGTGAACACACCATGCTTGGAGCCGCCGTGGTTGGTACCCAAGACGCGCATGCCGCCAATCAATGCTGTCATCTCGTGTGCGGTGAGGCCCATGAGTTGTGCGCGGTCAAGCAAGAGCTCTTCGGGGCTGACCAAGTAGATGTTTTTGACCCAGTTGCGAAAGCCATCATGGATGGGTTCGAGTACAGCAAATGATTCAGCGTCAGTCATGTCTTGTATGGCATCACCACGCCCTGGCATGAAGGGCACAGCCACGTTGAAGCCTGCGGCTTGAATGGCTTTTTCCAAGCCCACATTGCCGGCCAACACAATCACATCGGCCACGCTGGCGCCGCTGTCTTTGGCAATACCTTCCAAGACCTGAAGCACTTGGTCCAAACGTGCGGGTTCGTTGCCTTCCCAATCTTTTTGAGGAGCCAAGCGAATGCGTGCACCGTTGGCACCGCCACGCATGTCAGAGCCTCGGTAGGTGCGGGCGCTGTCCCAAGCAGTGGCAACCATGTCACTCACACTCAAACCACTGGCGGCGATTTTGACTTTGACAGCCGCCACGTCGTAGTTGGCTGTGCCAGCAGGAATGGGGTCTTGCCAGATGAGGTCTTCTTGCGGCACTTCTGGACCAATGTAGCGCACCTTCGGTCCCATGTCGCGGTGGGTGAGTTTGAACCACGCACGCACAAAGACTTGGGAGAAGTAATCGGGGTCTTTGTAGAAGCGCTCCGAGATCTTGCGGTACTCGGGGTCCATCTTCATCGCCATGTCAGCGTCGGTCATGATGGGGTTGGAGCGAATGCTGGGGTCTTCCACATCGGCAGGTTTGTCTTCCTCCTTGATGTTGATGGGCTCCCACTGCCACGCGCCAGCTGGGCTCTTTTTGAGCTCCCAGTCGTAGGTGAACAAGAGGTAGAAGTAGCCGTTATCCCACTGGGTGGGGTTGGTGGTCCACGCGCCTTCGATGCCGCTGGACATGGTGTTGCGACCCACGCCACGGCTGGTGTGGTTCATCCAACCCAAGCCTTGCTCGACCACATCCGCACCTTCAGGTTCTGGGCCTAAGTTTTGAGGCTTGCCATTGCCGTGACATTTGCCCACGGTGTGGCCGCCTGCGGTGAGGGCCACAGTCTCTTCGTCATCCATGGCCATGCGGGCAAAGGTGACGCGCACATCTTGTGCTGTTTTCAGTGGGTCGGGCTGGCCGTGGACGCCTTCGGGGTTCACATAGATCAAACCCATTTCGACGGCGGCCAAGGGGTTTTCTAATTGTTCGCGGTCGTCGCCCTCGTACCGGTTAGAGGCCAACCATTCTTTTTCAGAGCCCCAATAGACGTCTTGCTCGGGGTGCCAAATGTCTGCGCGGCCAAAGGCAAAACCATAGGTTTTCAAGCCCATCGATTCATAAGCCACATTGCCTGCCAAGATGATCAGGTCGGCCCAGCTGAGGCGGTTTCCGTATTTTTTCTTGATGGGCCACAACAAGCGGCGTGCTTTGTCGAGGTTGACGTTGTCAGGCCAAGAGTTCAGGGGTGCAAAGCGTTGGTTGCCCGTGCCACCACCGCCACGGCCATCGGCCACGCGGTATGAGCCCGCGGCGTGCCAAGCCATACGAACCATCAAGCCACCGTAGTGACCCCAGTCAGCAGGCCACCAGTCTTGGCTGTCGGTCATGAAGGCTGTCAAATCTTTTTTCAACGCTTTGACGTCTAATTTCTTGACTTCTTCGCGGTAGTTGAAGCTCTGCCCCATGGGGTTGGTCTTGGTATCGTGCTGATGCAAGATATCGAGGTTGAGGGCTTTGGGCCACCACGCCATGTTGGAGTGACCTGTGGCGGTGTTGCCGCCGTGCATCACTGGGCACTGACCTGGATTTGACATTGAACTTCCTTTCGGGGTTCTAGACAGCATAAACACATTCGTTGAATCACACCGATTTATTTAGTCAACACACAGTGTCGGGTGCCTTTGCTGCTGTGCAACTCGTCGCGGCCGAACATTCCACAGACGTCGCTGGGGCTGAGGTACCGTGCGTCTCGCTCTCTATTTCAGGATGGAAAAGATGCTGCTGTAGTCGTCTTTCCATGTTTGAAACCTGCTCGGGTGTTCGATCTTTGCAGCAGTGCTAAGCCTTGGGTCTTTGAAAAAAGCAGGGTCACTGCTGATCAGCACCCAACTCGAAGGAAAGATTAATTTTTCTGAAATACCCTCTGAATTCACCAGGCGAGCATCCTTTTTGAAGTGGTCAGCCGCCGTCTTGACGACAGGTTCCAAGTTCAAAAATCGGTTGGAAATGTGCACCGCCAAAGTGCCGTCAGGCTTGAGATGCCTGAAGTACTGGGCAAACGCCTCGAGTGTCAGCAGATGAATGGGCACAGAGTCGCCCGAAAAGGCATCTAGCACCAGAACGTCAAAGCGCTGATCAGTTTCTTTTTCCAACTGCAAGCGTGCATCACCCAGAACAATTTCGGTGGTCGCTGTCGTCCGCGAGAGAAAGCTGAAATGGTTGTGGGCCATCTCAACCACCAGCGGGTCAATCTCGTAAAGCCTGAAGTAATCGCCCTGACGCCCATAGCTGACCAAAGTGCCCACACCCAGACCGATGACACCCACGCGAAGCGGCCCCTGTTCAGCCTTCATCTGCAGTACTTTGCCTGCGCCGCCGTCCGGACTGTAATAGGTGGTAGGCAGATCCAGCTTGTCTGGCGCAGTGTTTTGCAGCCCATGGATGATTTGTCCATGAAGCATGGTGCGGTGCCCTTCCTGTGTGCTGCTGAAGACTCGCAAGGTGCCGTAAAAATTACGCGCCGTCATGTCAGCACCATTGATTTTATTCCGATGGTCGTTGACACGAATCGCGGTCAGCGCCAGCAACACCTCTACCGAAAAAACAATCGACACCCAGCGCCACACTGGACGTGAAAAATTCTTTTTTGGAATGATCGCAAGGGTGGCAACCAATCCAGTGAGCACAATGCCTATTGACAATTCGTAGTCGCTATTGAACCAATAAGGGGCAATGACACCGACAAAAAATCCCCCCGCCACCCCGCCGACCGCCAGCATCAAGTAGTAACCGGTCAGGTGGTTGGGGTGAGGCTGTAAGCGTGCAAGTTCACCATGGCAAACCATACAGACAGCAAAAAATGCCGTCAGGTTGATGCTCAGTGACAGTAAGAAAGGAAGTTTGTCAATCGCCAGTGTTGGCAGATAGGCCAGTGCGCCCAAACCAAGCACCAGCAAGGGAAGAAAAACTTTGCGCTGGTACCAGCCACTGCCCTCAAAGCTCAAAATGAACGAGAGCAAATACAGAGCCAAAGGTGCAACCCAAATCATGGGAATCGGTGCAATGTTGGCGGTGAGGTAGCTGGTGTCAGCCACCATCAAAATCGAGGGGCATGCTGCCAAGGCAGCCCACAGTGCTTTGTCTGTCCAACGCGGCGCAAGGCCATCTTGCTGGGCTGTCTGGACGCTGCAAACGCCTTGTCGACCTCGCCAGGCCAAGAGCGCGCAGGCACCCGCAAATCCGACATACAAGCCCGACCAAAGATAGGACTGCCAAAGGGTTGGGAAGATTGGCTCTATCGCGACGGGGTAGGCCAGCAAAGCCAGCATGGAGCCAAAGTTGGACAGGGCAAACAACCGATAGGGGACCAGCCCCGAGCGCTCTCTGGCAAACCAAGCCTGGAGCAGGGGTCCCGTGGTGGACAGCACAAAATATGGCAAGCCGATAGAGACGGTCAACAAACCGAGAATTTGCAAGGTCGGATTCTCTGCTCCCACGGGCTTCCAGTGCAAACTTGGGCTGATGGGGATGAGCAGCAAACTGATCAATAGCAAACTGCCATGCACCAAACTTTGGCGCGAAGGGCTCAAGTAGCGCACCAACCCGTGAGAGTAAAAATAACCCAGCAGCAAGACAGATTGGAAAAACAACATGCAAGTCGTCCAAACGGCTGCTGAGCCACCGAACCAAGGCAATATCATCTTGCCGATCAATGGCTGCACCTGGAACAGCAAGAAAGCACTTAAAAATATGGTCAACCCATAGTAAAAGGTCAGGCGCAGATCAATTTTCATGGGCAGGCATGTGGTTACTTGGCGAAATCGTTTGGGTCTTGAAACAGTGCGCCCAGTTTACCCAGCCCACCCTGACTGTGAATCCGCAAACATTCAGAACCACCCGCAGCGGTGCTGTGTCCTATTTTGCAGGGGGTGATCCTGCATACCCCAAAGACACGGGCTTTGCATTGAAAGACTGGGTGAAATGTGAAGCGACAGATGCTGCTGAATGACCAACAAAAAAGGTGAGGTCACCATCGTTGACAAAACCTGGGGTTGGGTTAAGGACGACAAAGGACAGTTGCGCATTGTTTTGCATCACTCCTCTCTCGAATTCGCAGGCCAGTAAAGACTCAAACACAACGTTCAATCTCAGATACTGATCCATTTAGACAGTTCAATGGTTGAACGCTTTCGAGCATTCATTCGCATCGCGGGCGACTGTGCGCTGAAGAATCAGCCCGAAAGGGGCAACCCTCTTAAAGCGAAACCCAATCAAGCTGATGAACTGGGAGAACTGCATTTGAGGGCGAAGCGGCTTGCATCTTGGCGAAAGTACTTTGCAATTTGCGCGCAAGTTCATTGACCAGCATGAAGAGGAAAAACCGCGTCACGGCCAAAGACTCCTCGGATATCCGGTTGAAGTCATCACGCGTGATGGAGGCCACCAACACCTGCTTGGGCGCTGTGACTGTCTCAAAGGCAGTCATGTTGGGGATCAGAGAAGTCAATGAAAACCATTCCCCAACGTTCAGAATTTTCTCTTCCACAGTGTCCGAGACGGGCATTTTTTCACGCATCAAAACCGCACCGTCCAGGACCAAGAAAATCGAATCGCAGCGATCTTTCTGGTAAGTGAAGACGTGGCGTGGTGGGTACAAGGTCACAGTGGCGTTGCGGGCCAAAATGTTGATGTCTTTTGGCGAAAAATTCTCAATGCCTGGCAGCGTGAGCAAGGTGGCTTTCAGATCTGCAGAAGCCGAAGCAGGATTGGCAACAGGCCAATAATCGTTCAGGTGTTTGTCTTGATCAAGGCTCACAGTGGGCAACGCACCCGACAAACGGCTGTCTTTCGCCAGGGCTGACAGTTTGTCATTCATATCATGCAAGCGCCCTGACATCATCAATGCAAAATGCTGCAGCAGATTCACCACAAGCTCTCCATCCTGGCTCATGATCTCTTCCAAGGCCTGATGCTTGATGCGAAGCACTCGCGCTGCCGTCAAGCTTAACACCGTGGCAGTGGCCCGAGAGTCGCCGCTGAGGAGGGATATTTCGCCGAGCCATTGTCCTGGCCCCACCTCGTTGATTTTGCGCACTGTCCCGTTGACTTCAGCAAGGATTTCGAACGTGCCAGAAAGCGTCATGTAGACGGAATCAATGGGCATCTTTGCGCGAATGAGGTTGCGCCCGGCAGGCATGTCAACCACCGTGGCCGCTTCCAAGAAGGCTTGAAGGTCTGTTGCGCTTAACTCAGCAGCGAACGAATGAAATTGCTGGGAAAACTCTCTGGCTATATCTGGCGACATTTGAATACCCTGCACATGAATTAATCGGCTGGATCGCGTTATTGGTATGGATGCAAGCCATTATCCTTGCTAAACAGCTTGGTGACATGGGCGCACACCAGTTGAGCGCCTGCCCAAAGAAAAAACACCCTGGTACAGTCAGGCCAACACCTCGGGTGGTCGCACTTTTGCACAGGCCCTGATCATCAGGCCCCGTCGTGCCCAAACAACGCAGTCATGTGGATTGGCGGTTTTTGCTTTTTGAGAAATCAATCAGCATACCCAGCCCCGCCAACACGATGGCATAAGGAATACCGAACCCGATCAGTGAGGGCAGGTGGATGGGGCCCGCCAACATGTGCTGCGCAGCGCCCGCTGCAAAGCCCAACAAGCCCAGTCGGATGGACCATTTGCTCAGCAAAGGACCGGCTTGTAAGGGCCATTGGGATCCGCCTTTTTTAGCGATTGAAAAATCAATCAACAAACCAAACGCCATCAACACGATCGCAAAGGGCACGCCAAAGCCAATCATGAAGTGCGGTAAAACCAGCACTTTGTAACTCTGAAGTAAGCCCAAAGCAAGCCCAATCAGGGCTAACCGGATCGACCAGCGATTTAAAAGTCTCATGGAAATTCTCCTTTTTCATGGTTAAAAAACTACTGACAAGTGTAAGTATTACCCGTGGTACGGCAGCTGGATGACCTACCCGCGGTGCAACTGCATGAATTCAGCGGCTGGCGCATATAGTCACGTTCCGAGATAAGGCGATCTCTTTCCTGTCTCCTCGCCTCGAGCAGGGCTTGGAAGTTGGCACATTCGCGAGCTGCTTCGGGAATACCTGCTGCACAGGCTTCATTGATCCCTGCAACAGCCGGATCATTCAAGAGGTTGGGCAGCAAAGCGTTGATTCTGGCATCCAGCCCAGCATTGCAACTGTAGTCATTGTCGGAGTTGGGTGTATAGCCGTTCCATGGCCTGTCTGCAACTTTTTCACCAGCAGGTTTGTACAGCGTGACTTGTTCCCCATTGTAATAGGCCCACCCTTCGCCAGAACACTGCCATCGGTTATTACACCCTGTACGACTGGCCCAGTTATCACAGTGAGTGGCACAAAAAGCAGGATTATTGTTAGCAAAAGATTTGCTATACCAGATGCACCCATGCCTTGTTGGCTCCAGTTCCCAGTCATCGTTTTGCCCCCACCCTTTGTATTGTTTACACATATTATTTTTCGCATTATTCCAAGCAGTGTAAGGTTCTGGTGGTATGACTTCGTAATAATTTCTAACCATCTCCGCTTTCTTCGCGGCCTTGCAGCTTGTAATCGTGGCATCAATTCTTACTTTTTCATCTTGAAATTTCTTGATTGCTGCTTCAGGCGTTGTTATGGGCGGACGGGCTGGCTTCGGCGGTACGATTTTGGGCGGTTTAACTTCGGCACCCCCGCTGAGTCGGTCAGGCGGTACTTTGTCGGCATTGTCGGGTTTCAGTGATGCCGTTAATTTAAAGTTATCAAATTCAGGGAAAACCTTAGATGCCAGCGCTGTGAAACCGTCCCAGCCTCTTTGAAAGGTGGGGTTATTCAAGATATTTGTGGGTGTATAAGGCTGTATTTGGGCCGCCACAAAATTCTTACCGTTGGCTGACCAGCCATTGGCCACCAACACATTGCTCTCTTTTAAATCAAACAGGGGGTTACTGTTTTTAAACGCTTGTGTGACTGCCCAGGTGTTCGTGGGGGTAAAGGTCACGCTGGAGGTGTAGAGATTGTCCATGTCCAGCTTCACAAGCTTTTCAGCCGAAAAAAACTCGGTAACTGTTCCGAGACCTTTGCTATAAATTTCGTCCACTATCCGGTTGGGACCGCCGGGGGTTCTGCCGGCCAAGCTACCCTGTTGGTAATCTTTTAACAGAGGTGTTCCCGCAAGGTCTGACCAAAATGGTCTTTCGTCCACTGCGTCATCCAAACCCGAACTTAACCAAGACCCCTTGAAAAACCGACGACCGACGTCGTTGCGAATGTCTGCATCAGACTTCCAGGCTGTGCCGCAAGCCCACTTGGCACCCCCTGGCTTGTTTTTCGCCCGGAATGTTGTTTCGTCGTAATTGCATTCCCACGTTTCACCGCCAAAATAAACCGTTCGCTCCCATGCCGCGTAGCGTGCAGCCTGGATGGTCGCCGACTGCATGTCATGGTACTTGGCCACATAAGCGAGCATCAGGAAAAGCGGCACGAGCAAGGCCGCTGCCGCAATGGTGAACTCGATGAGCGCTTGCCCATTTTGTGACCGCAGCGTTCGCGCACCGGCTTTGGCGGGTAAGGTTCTGGTCACTTGTGAATTCCCATGCGATGCTGGCCTAGTTCAAGTAGGATCTCAAATCGGTCAGGGTTTTCCACAGGGTTTTGGTCTCTTGTTTGGCAGAGTCCATCACCGCGCCCACGCAGGTCAAGACATCGCCCTTGCCGTCGCAGTAGTGAAAGGCCATGGAAAGCGCTTGGTCTGTGGGCGTGGTTTTGACCAGCCTCGCCTGCCAGTAGGGGCTGTAAAGGCTGCCGTATTCGGTTTTTTGGTCTGCGCGGGGAAACAGGTCCGAAGGCCTTGAAAAATAAGCCTCGGCCTTGGCCATTGCACGCATGCAATTGGAACTGGCCCCGTCGCCTAACTGAAAGTTACCTTCCCCAAACACAGCCTCGACACGCTTTCCTGGTACAGAGGCTTCTCGCTTACAGCCCTTCATCGTTCCGTGTGTTGCCTTTATCGTATCGCGGTGTAATGCGCTCAGTGATTCGTTGCTGGTCCAGATCGTGCGGGTTGATCGTTCAACTTCAATCAGAAGCGGCGGAGAGGTCCAGTTCTGGTTGGCTGTTGCAGTACCCTGCTCAATGTTGGTGACATCGCGGTATTTTCGGAAGATATCATTGTCCGACACATGCTCTCCAAACGCATCACTTGGTGTGTATTTGGTACTGCCTGTGGCGTCTCCAGAAGACAACTTACTGGATGCCGACTTGTAAGAGAGGCTGCCTCCTGGATTCTTATCTGGGCCTGGTAAGCCGTCACCGTAAGCAATTAAAGGCGTTGGGCCACGAAATGACCATGGGGGGAGTGGAGGGGGGAGTGCGACAATAAAGCTGCCCATGCCCTCTAAATCAACGGTGTCGGAAGTTTTCCAACGCCGGTTCCAACTCCCATGCTTTTTGTAGCCCTGGTTCGCACCAGCAGGGGTGAGGTGTTTTTCGTCATTCCACAGTTTAAGTCCTTCGCTTTCGTGGGTGACATTCTTGTAAGTCCAAACATTCGCAGGAATTAGCGGCGACCAACCACCGGCGACAGCCACAAGATCCCAAAACCCATAAGGAAGCCCTACTGGAAACTTCCAGGTTGCATTTCGGTCCGTTGTGAATTCGTCCAACATATCGACAACTATATTGGCATAACGATCTTTTCTAGGACCGTCATATTCTCTAAATAGGTTGTCATCCGTGGCGTCTTTCAGCGGGGCAACAGTGTAATTCTTTTGGTAGTTTGCGGGGCGTAGAAAGCTTCTTTCACTATACCTTTCACATATGCCTTTGACCACATGATAACACTTGCAAAAATCACCCACACGATCACTTGGAACACACATGCGAGCTGATATATTTACATAATAACGCCCCGCCGGTAGTGTTACTATTTTTTCAATAGTATTCTCGTAATCTATCCCCCAAGGCCCCACTGGATTTCTGTTTTCGGTAAAAGCAAGCCATTGTTTGGTGTCGTACACAAAAGCCAACAAGCCCAGTTCGCTCAGCTGGGCGTTAGGATCGTTCATTAAGATGACGTTCGAATCAACCCCGAGCGACAAAGCTTCGTTGAACTTGCTGGATATATCTCCCAAAAAGCTTAAACCGGTGAGTGCTCCCAGTTTATCGCCAAGCCCTTCAATCCAACCGGTGGTTTGTGCGACCGTGACACTGGTTGAGTAATGATAGACTTTTTGAGACAGCGCCAGAATGTTGTTAACGTGATAAACAGCTTTGACGTAGAGAGGTGTGAATCTATCCAATGCCCCGTTCAAGAGACCTGCAGCGGTTCTGGCACCCGTTTCAGCCAAATCCCATATGCCATACAAGGGCCCTTTCGCAGGATCCAACCTTCTGGGTGGTGCGTATTTGCTGAGGAGGCCGCCATCTTTGAAAGCCTCTTCGAAGGCTCTGACCCAAGAGCGCAGCGCCAATTGTTGGGCCGCGCTGACGTCGTTGGCAATCATCGCTCGGTTCATGTAGGCGCTGAAGTTGTAGTCCCGCGCCTGCGCCAAGGCGGCACTGTAGGCCGCAGCGTCTGCCGTGTTTTGCAGCCGGGTTTTTTGGTTGGTCAGCTGCCCCACGTTGTAGGTCATAAAGACGGCGATCACCATGATCAAGATGGTTACCGTGACAAAAACGAGCGCCTGCCCGCGTTGGCCGTGACGAGCGCGAGCAGCTGAGATAGAGAATTCAAGGGCTGACATTTGCACCCAACTGGTAAGGGGTCTGCATCCGAATGACCGCTTCGGTAACGATCGGTATCCTCACCCCGCCCATGTTCCAATTCAACAACGGCAAATTGTCAAACGCGTTGTTGATGATGGTCGTCGCGGTGCTTGAGAGGCTGCCTGTTAAAGGCGCCAGAGGGCCCGCCCTGCTGTTGATTTCATTGACGACGCTGTCAGCCGCCTCTGCCTTGACTTTGTTGATGTTGGTACACATGTTGGGTTTGCGTTCTGTGCTGCCAGCGTCGTTGAATGAAATGCCTGCCAGAACCTTCGTCTCCTCGAGTCCGACGGCCATTCCATAGATCAGTTTGTTGACGAACGGCACCACCAATTTGAAGCAATAGCTCACCCGTATTTTCAGCAGATTGGCGTCTTGGACAGAGACACCGCCTCTGAGTGTCGTGGGGCGGTACATCAAGTTGTCGTTGGGTATGGCATCACGATTGGCGTGATTGGCGTGTTCTGTAAAAGCTTCGGGCGTTGGGCTGAGTATCTCAATGGATGCGGTGTGGGGATTGAAGATCTCGATCGTCGAAATCATCCGCGCCCTGGCCAGATCAGTAATTCCTGGAACGGAGGAATTGACGCGCATGAACAAAGGCGTCATGCCAGAGGCGACGCCGTCCTTGATGGATTCCATCTTTCCGTTGCTTAAGGCGCCTTGCCGCGCGCCAACGAAGGCGGCATGCCGAAGAGTGCTGTTGGCTTGGAAAATCAGAGCAAACTGGATGATTCCAAAAACAATCAGCAAAAGCGAGGGCAGCAAAATAAGAAACTCAACCATCGACTGCCCACCCATGCCTTGCCGCCGCTTCAGGTGACGACGTTGAGCGTGTGATGAGCCTGGGAGGACATTCATGGCTGGGCCACCGATACAAATTGAACCCAAGTAGTCGACAGGGTTTCCTTGGGAATCTCTTTGCCCTGGTAGGTGACGATGGGGGCTTCTTTGCTCAAAAATCTGTACACCGCTTCGGGCAATACGGGCACCCTCATGGCGGCCCCTTTGCGCAACACCAGATCTTTGTCAGGGCCACCATTGGCGCTTTTGCTGACGATGTGCAACCTTTCAGTCGCCTTGACGTTGATCACAGAGGATTTAACAGATGTCGAACTGCCGATGACCCGGGTGATGGGCGAACGCAGACGATTTTTAAAGCCGTCCGTTGGCGCATCTTTGGAGAGTGTGACTGATTGCACGGTGGCCACCGGTTTTGGGGCATCGCTCTTCAGGGCAGGCATGTCGCTTTCGGCGGTCTTTTCGGGGGCCATGTTGACCAAGGGTTCAGCCTTGATGTCGGTCAGCTTGGCATTCGACCGGCTTTCCGGTGCCGACGAAAGCATGGTCACAGGAACAAAAGCAGCCAGTGGTGCTTGAGGCATGGCCGTCAGCTGTACGGGAGGTCCTTCAAGTTGCTGCAAGACCGGCTGAGGCTGTGGCGCCAAACTGGGCTGTGACGGCGCAATCGACACCGAGGACGGGCCGCTCAAAGACAGTGGCTTGGGGTTTGGAGGCGGCAGTTTTGAGCCCAGAAAGCTCAGGCCCGAAAGCACATCGACTATGGCTGTGCTGTTGGCGTAGGCGGGCTCTTCTCGTGCGGCTGTTTTTTTTGCATTCGATGCAGCCTCCCAAGCCTCTTTGAGGAGGATGACGCTGATGTTGTTCCACACGCGGGCGTCCTTGGGATTCATGCGCACTGAGTTTCTGTAAGCCCATACGGCCTTCTCATGCTCGGCATTTCTGGCATAAACATTGCCAAGCATGTACCAAGTCTCGGGGTCCACATCAGCTTGCTCAACGATCTTTTCGTAGGTGCTTTGCGCAAGCCTCAAGTCATCTCGGTTGTAGGCGGCCTGAGCGGTTGCATGCATGGCCTGAATTTCTTGCAGCGTTGCTTGTCGGCCCGCGCCGGATTGATTTTGCGGTGCAGTTGCGCAGGCGCCGAGCGACAAGGCCACAAACACGAGCGCCAGAATTCGCCAGCACTTCATCATGCGATGCTCTCCCGCCAAACCAGGCGGCTGCCCGCTGAAAGTTGAATCCTTGAGGCTTCGCTTGCAGGCAACTCCAGGGTCATGCGCGCCACCAAGGACCCACCGAATCTGGCCATTGGTAAATTTGAAATGATCTTGCACACCGTCCAATTTGCATCCAGAAATACAACATCAATGGGGTACCGCATCCCGAACGTATGGATCGATTTGCAGGGCGAAATCAACAGACCTTGACCGCTTTTTAAAGGGGGTTTGCCAAGGAGGCCACGGGCTCGGTCCCACCACGCAGAGGCCAACATGACCTGTGCAACCAGACACAGGTCAGATGCACTGTCATAAAGCGCACCTTTCTTCAAAAAGCCCCCGAGGCCAAAAACTTCATCGCGATCGGGAATCCGATGACAATGAAGGTCACTGGAAATATGAACACCATCAACGGGCCGATCAATTTGACAGGCGCTTCCATGGCTTGTTTTTCGGCCCGCTGAAACCGTTCTGTTCTGCGTTGCTCAGCCTGAGAGCGCAGCGCTTTTCCGAGAGAAGCCCCCATTTTTTCGGCCTGAATGACCGTGCCTACAAAACTGGAGACCTCGGGAATCTGCAACCGAAGCTCCATGCGGCGCAAGGCTTCAGCCCTGGGCAGGCCTGAACGCAGATCTCTCACCACCATGAAAAACTCTTGCTTGAGCGCGCCTTGCGGTCCTTTTTGTACCACTTGGTTGAGCGCACCCGTTAAGTTCAGGCCAGCTTCAACGGCCATCGTGATGAAATCCAAAAACATGGGCATGGCTTTTTGCACAAGCTTGACTCGTTTTTTCCTGGCATCAGACAACCAGATGTCAGGATAATAAAAACCCAATAACATGCCCAAAAGCAAATACACCAATGAAAATTCGCCGAGCATCATTTGCATCAGAAGAATCAGGCCAGCAACGATCAGAATCGAAACACATCTCAAGGCATAAAACTGCTCGGCGTTCATCAGAAAGGACACCCCGCTGAGGTTGAGACGGGTTGTCACCTTTTCCAGCTTTTCGGCGCTGATCTTTGAGGTCACGTGGTACTCTAATAAAAGTATCATGGGCCAAATCAAACGGACCAAGGGAGGCAGCGGATCCATATAATTACGATCTTCCGCCGGCACGACTTTGGTGACCGATGTGAAAATATAATAGATAATCACCAGCGCAAAGCTGATTGAAAAACCAATGATGATGGGAAGGGTTTCCATATTTATACGTCTATGTTTACAATTTTTCGGATGCCCATGTAGCCGATAAATATCATGACAAAAACCACGACCAGTGTCGCCCACCCCATCATGGTGTTATAGAGAGGCGCCATGGCCTCAGGCTCCATGAACGTCAAGATCCCCATCAAAAACAAAGGGAGCGCTGCCATGACAATGCCCTGCATTCGCCCCTGGGCCGTCAATGCGTTGATCTTGCCCTCCATTTCATGTTTGCGGCGCAGGGTGTTCGAAAGAGATTCCAAGATCTCTGCAAAATTCCCCCCGACTTCTCTGGTGATGCGCATCGCAGCGACCAACAACACAAAGTCTGGCACGGGCAAGCGCTTTTCCATGTTGGAAAGGGCGACATCAAAATCCACGCCCAGCCGCTGCTCTGCCAGCAGCATTGAGAATTCTTGGGACAAAGGAGGCTTGGATTCTCTCGCCATGGACTCCATGCCGACAACCAGGCTTGCGCCCGCACGCATGCTGCCCGATACCATCAGCAAAGCGTCCGGCAATTGTCTTTCGAATAAATCAATCCTTTTTTTATTCATTTTTTTGACAATGATCTTCGGCGCAAGATAAGCTGCGATACCCCCAATAATGGGTACAACGGGATTGGCGAAGATAAACCAAAGCAATACAGGCACCAAGATCACAGCAACGATGCTGAGCCAGAAGATTTTGTCTGTATCGACAAAAATATACATTGACTCAAGAGTGGATCGGGTATTTTTTTCCAGATTCTCCTTGTGTTTATCAAGCCCCTTACGACTCAAAATAACAATACTTATCCACGACATGATTGCCGTGAGCGCAATAAATACCAATACAACAGCGATGTCCATTATTGATTGTTCTCCGCTCTGAAGATGGAAAGGTCAACAGGCAATCCTCGCTTTGCCATATCCTGGCAAAAATCAGGAATATTTCCTGTGGCTATGAATTTGCCCCTTATTTTTCCCTTTTCGTCGTAACCGTCTTGCTTGAAGAGGAAAATGTCCTGGAGTTGAACAATATCGCCCTCCATGCCGACCACCTCGGTGATGTGAGTGATCTTTCGACTGCCATCCGGGAAACGACTCTGCTGAACAATCATGTGAACGGCTGATGAAATCTGCTCCCGAATAGCGCGGATCGGTAAATCTAGGCCTGACATCAAGGTCATCACCTCAAGTCGGGCAATGCAATCCCTTGGGGTGTTCGCGTGCGCGGTCGTCATGGAGCCATCATGCCCTGTGTTCATGGCCTGCAACATGTCCAAAGCTTCACCTCCGCGGCACTCGCCCACCACAATGCGGTCAGGCCTCATTCGCAGACAGTTCTTCACCAACTCACGTATCGAAACCGATCCTTTGCCCTCAGAGTTCGGAGGTCTGGACTCCAAAGATATCAAGTGGGGCTTGGCCAGTTGCAATTCAGCAGCGTCCTCTACCGTGACAATGCGCTCATCGTCCGGAATGTAATTGGACAGAACGTTGAGCAAGGTGGTTTTACCCGACCCGGTGCCGCCAGAGATGATGATGTTGGCCGCGTGATGGACCGCAATCTGCAGGAATTGCATCATCTCGGTTGTGACTGATCCATAGTTGATCATGTCTTTGTCAACCAGCTTATTCTTTGAAAACTTTCGGATGGTGATGTTGCAACCTTTGAGCGCCAAAGGCGGAATAACCGCATTGACCCGAGAGCCATCCTTCAGCCTGGCATCCACCATGGGCGAACTCTCGTCAATGCGTCGGCCCAAGGGCGCCACAATTCTTTCAATCGCGCTCAGAACAGCCTTGTCGTTGCTGAACGTGATGACGGCCTTGGTTAAACGGCCTTTTTTCTCTATGTAGATCTCGTCAAAACGGTTCACCATGATCTCGGAAATGTCGTTGTCCGCGAGAAGCTCTTCCAGCGGGCCTAAACCAACCACCTCGTTGAGGAGGTCTCTGGCCAAGAATTTAAGATCAATGTCCGGATCCGAAAAATTCGCCTGCTTGATCACATCCTCAATCGTCGCCTTGGCAACTTCGCGAAGGCTGTCCTCGGACATCCCGCTCACATCGAGGCGTCGAAAGTCCATCTGCTCTATGAGCTTGCTGTGAAGAAACCTTTTGGCATCGTTCAACTTGACTTGATTAGACAGTATTTCATCGGCTGTTTGTGTTTCTGGCGAGGTCGCTGCTTTGTTTTCAGCGGCCACTGAAGGGGTTGACACCGACGCGGTAGGCAAGACATCTGCAGGCCTGTCTGCGGGGGTAGGGCTGACCGAGGCCGTGTCACCCAGAAAAACCCTCAGAGAGTTGTCCCCAATCGTGATCATGTCACTGTCTGTGAGCGGTCCATATTCACCCTTCACAGCTTTGCCATTGACCTCAGTGCCACTCATCGCACCATGGTCCTCGATGTAAATTTGAGAGGACCTTTTGTAAATGGTGGCGTGCTTTTTCCCGACCGACCAGCCGCGCAGCACAATCAAGTTGTCTGGTGCTTTGCCAACCGTGCACTGGTCTAGCTCACAGGAGGACACCTTTTTTTCGGTTTTACCAATTTGATACTCTATGGCGAACATATTGGTCCCAAGGGGTTGATGGATGAAAAAGCGACACTGATTGGCTCTGCTGGGCAATGCTGACCTGTGTTCATTTGCAGCCAATTGGCGTGATTGCCAAAAGGTTTGAACTTGTTGTTTTGCAGGATTTTGGCAATATCCCGTTTTAAGAATCAATTTACACTGCTAAAACCATCGAAATCAGTTTAAACCTAACTGATTTTTCACGCAAGCCCTGCGCTTGTCGTGCAGAACAAAATTGTGCAGTCTGATTAAAGTCAATCACGCTGTTCAGCGTTGGGCGCCGCAGCCAAGCAAGCCTTCCATTGCCAAAACGCTTGGTTGGCAATGGTTGCGAACATGTCTGCCTTAAGGGTTGGCGGCCAGCGCTGATTCACGTGCGAACAAGCGCGCAACGCTGACCAATGCAACGAGTGTCAGCATGGCGGGTATTGCGTAGGACTGCAGCAACTCCGCAATGGGTAAAGCCTCCCCTCGCAGCACGCGCGACAACAGCCCGTACTGGCCCGATACAGGGACCCAGCTCAGCCAGGCGGGCTCTTTCTTTTGCAAGAACATTTGCACAATGGGTGCCAACGATGCAACAAAAAAAAGCAGTGCGACGTTTGACTGCGCTTCCTTGTACGATCGTGCTCGCGCACCAAGATAGAGAAAAACAGTCGGCATGAGCAGGATCAAAGGGGCCAGTACAAGAAAAAACTTCACCAATTCGCTGAGTCCAAATAGAAAAGGAATCCCAACAGCCGGCAGTGGTGCAAAACCCAGTATCAGGTAAAAACCTGTGAGCGTCAGTGTGACGGTGCAAGCGTTGAGCACGACCACTGACGCCAACTTTCCTGCTGCGAGTTCCAGTGGCCTGACCGAAGTTGTCAGCAAAGGCTCCAAAGAGGTGCGTTCTCGCTCTCCCGCAATGGTGTCGACGGCGGCGGCCATGCCGCCCATAACGGCTGCAAATAAACCGTAGTAAGCAATCAAAAAGAGAACCAGAGCGCCCGAGCTTTGTGGCGTCGAGAGGTCACGCACTTCAATCGCGATGGGGTTGGCTACGGCTTCGCCAATTCCCCTCAGGAGTAATCGTCCGCTGCCCCATTCGCGGTTGTAGGCGCGCAGAAGTTTTTCTAGCTCGTATATCGAGGGCAATGCCCGATCACGCGAACGATCATAGATAAGGTGAATAACGCCCGGCTCACCTTTGGCAACGCGATCTGCAAAGGCAGCATCGATTTCCAAGACGACGTCCAGATCACCGCTTTTGATCTTACTTTCAAAATCTGCGGGTGGCTCAAGGATGGCCACCTGTTGACGTTGGAGGAATGCAACCAGTGCTGGAGCGTGTGTTGCACCGATGATCGGTAAACGCAAATCACGGGCCTTGTTTGCCTGACCTGCGATGAGATTGATCACCAAGAGCATGAGCACTGGCCCAGCGGCCATGGCGGTGATGACCGTCACAATCATGGTTCGGCGGTCGCGCAAGAGGTCGACGATCTCTTTGAGCGCGATGACACCCATGCGAGAGCATGCCGAATCCGAACGATTGGGGATGGACATTTATGGCGACACTTCTGCGCGAGATTCAAGCAGGTGCATGAATGCATTTTCCAGAGTCGACTCGCCTGATTGTTCGAGCAATTCGTCGGCAGTGCCTGCTGCAACAACGCGCCCGTTGCCGAGGATCACGATGCGGTGGCACAGCGCAGACACCTCTTGCATAACGTGTGAGCTCAATACCAGGCACTTGCCATCTGCGCACAGGTCCCGAAGGAGATCACGAAGCGACCGGGTGCTTTGGATATCGAGTCCGTTGGTCGGCTCGTCGAGCAGTATGGTCCGAGGGTCATGCACCAATGCGCGAGCAATGGCTACTTTCATGCGCTCCCCCTGCGAGAAGCCATGTGCTCTGCGGTCCGCAATGTCGACAATGGACAAAGCACGGAGTAGCTCTTCAATTCGATCCTCCAGTTCATCACCAGACAATCCCTGCAATGCCCCAAAGTAACGGATGTTTTCGCGGGCCGTGAGACGAGGGTAAATCCCGCGCGCATCGGAAAGAACGCCAATGCTGCGCCTTATTGTGAAGTGATCGACCAAAACATCTCGACCATCGACGGTAACGCTACCACCATCGGGCGCCATGAGCGTAGCGATAATCCGCAAGAGTGTCGTCTTGCCTGCACCGTTGGGGCCCAGCAATCCGGTAATCTCACCGTCGGCTGCGGTGAAGCTGACGTCATTGATGGCCTTGACTTCGCGCTGCCGACCAAAGGTCTTCACGATGTGCTTGACATCGATCATCACTGCCCCCCGAGGTTGTCAGCCCACAGCGCCGGTCCGATGCTCTTTTCAAAATGGTCAACGCATGCGGTTGGCAGTTTGGAGAAATCAGGTTGGTCCAAAAATGCCGCGATAAGTCTCGGTCCGCAAGCGTGTGAAGAGACAATGTGGCCGTATCCACGCGCAATGATATGTCGGCTGGAAGGCAGCGATCTGGCCACCTCAGCGCCGTTTGAAGGGGGAGTGGCTGGATCCAAGCCACCCGACAAAATCAGCGTCGGCAAATGACTGCTCAAGGGTTGCGCTGCGTCGTTTTGAATCTTGCCCTTGGGCCATGATTCACAGATCGCGAGAGTGCGTTGGGCCAGGGCATTTGACCCGATGCGCGTTGTCGGGCCGGCCGTCTTGCTTGGTGCCATTCGAAGCACATCATCAGAGCAAGTTACAGAATAGTAGAGCGCAATGTTCATTTGTTTGGCGAGGTCTGCGGTGACTTGGTTCGCACTGGCATAAAGGGGGCCATAGTCGCCATCCGCAGCTCTTCTGATGATCTCTGGTAACAACGCGGACAGCTCAGGGGAATAAGTCAGTTGCTGAAGCGCGTTGATCAAGTGGTCAAAGTTGAGGTGGTGCTTTTGCGATTGACCTGTCCTTGGGTCATTGAGAACAACCTCTTTCCCGTTGACACCAAGATTGGCTTTGATCGTGTCCAGTGCTGCGCCCAGATCGGGGTGCCTTGCCTGGCATGCTCGGGTGGTTTTGCACTTGTCAATGATGTTTGACAAGGCGACATCACGTGTTTGCCAGACGTCCAAGCCGATTTGCATGGAAGGCGATACGACGCCGTCCAGTATGGCGCTGCGAACATGGTCTGGATATCGCCGAGCGTATTCGATCGCAACCCGAGTGCCGTAAGACCCTCCCCATAAATTTATCTTTTTATAGCCCAGCCCCAATCGGACCGCATTGAGGTCTTTGACCCATTCTGAAGTGGTGTATTGCGCTGCATCGACGCCTTGAGCCAAAAGTTCTTTGACGCAGTCCGCGGCTTTGTGAGACTGATCCCAATCGAGTTTGTTGATGGCTGCCGAGTTGAAAGCAAAAGCGCCGCACGTCAGGGGGGAAGATCGCCCTGTTCCGCGCTGATCAACCAAAACGATGTCACGCGATTTGCGCAGGTCGGTGAGTTTCGCTGCAAACGGGCCAAGGTAACTGGCAGCTTGGCCTGGGCCCCCAGCCAGGATGAACAACGGGTCTGGAAGTGGTTTTAAGGTACTGGCGCGCAGCACCGCAAAAGCAATGGTGATCTTGCGACTTTCTGGGTTTTCTCTGTTTTCGGGAACTTCAATGGTTCCGCATTGTGCTGCTGTAGGCAGTTTGGGGATCCTGCACTCGACCAGCGTCAGTGTTTGTGGCAGTAGGTTGGTGTCGGCGCATCCGGTTAGTAATGCAAAGGCCGGAGCCATTAAAGCCATGACCCGTTTTAAATAACGCATAAAGGTTGTATTTTTACAACTTCTGCTCAACGTGGGTCTGAATGCTGTTTTGAAGCAAAGCACATGAAATTGATAGATTTGTCAGCTGTTCACTACAAGGGCATTATTGTGGAAGAATATGAAAGTGCAAATGCGAATGCATTGTAAAAATTTTTCAAAGCATTTGCCAATTCTACGATGACCATTTTGTTGTCAGAGCCTTTATAAACCAAAAGCATGACACAAAAAATGATGACTATAGAATATTCAACCATCGCTTGCCCACGTTGGCTTTGTATTTTTTTTAATACAAAGACCGGGCGACGAACTTGTCCGTTTGTGTTGTTATTGTCCATACACTATGGTTTTTCCATCCATTGAATAACCACATGGCTGCCCTGGGGTGCTTTGGTAATGACAATAATTTGTGTTTCGAGATTTTTGTTAAAAGTCAATGCTCTTGAATCTTGGTTATTTTTTTTGCCAGGAACCCGATGATCGGTTGTGGTGACCCATCCGTCACCACCAACTGTTCTGATGTAAAACTCTGCATTGGCATCAGGAGAAAACTTGTTTTCAATGATCGTGGTACGGCCTTTCTTTAACGAGTCAGAATGGGAAATATCCGTAACAACATTACTTCCAAACATTTTAGGTATATTCTTTCCCAAATTTACAACGGCAGCATTTTTATCCGTTTCAAGTCTGAGTGTTGAAATATAGCCACTCGTTTTGTATGTAGACTTGTCAAGTTGGAGGGTATGAAAACACGATCCGATGACCTTTGAAACAATCAACCAACGGCCGTTTTCGTCAACCATGGCATTGAAAGGCTCTTGCTGAGTATGCCGCCATTTTTCAACATAGGCATTTTTAATGCTTTGCTTGTCCTCAAGACTTTCAATTTTTTTGATGTGTTGAGTCTGCCCATTATGGGTAAAAGAGGGTGCGATGTCCGAAGCGGTTATTTTGTCGATGAGTGCAAGTTTACAAGTCTTTTCGAAGGGTTGAGCATGCCCCACGGGTGAGTGCATGAGGACCAAAAATGCACTCCAATGTACGGCAATATTCAGTAATTTAGGCACAATGAAAGGCATCCAGTAAACTCTTGCCAAAACTTACTTCAAAATTAATCCCATTTCTTTCGAAGATTTAGAGACTCGATCATGAATATCAGCCACTTTCTTGATCGCGTTCTCTGAAGGGTCGATGACCATAGGTGTCACAAGGATCACCAGGTCAGTGCGCCCAGCACGAAAATTATTGGACTTGAACAATGCGCCGAGCACTGGGATTTCACTCAATCCAGGCACTTTGGAGGCGGCCGTTGACAATTCAGAATTGACCAAACCCGATATCACAATCGTTTTACCAGCTTGCACATTGAATTCAGAACTTGTTTTGCGCGTCAAAAAGCCCGGGTTTCCGTTCACCGAATTGGCACTGTCCACGCTGCTGATCTCAGTATTCAAGACGGTAGAAACGTTGTTGAACTCGTCCGCGCTCGGCTCTATGGTCAGTTTGATGCCATAGTCTTTGTAGGTGACGGTCGCTGGGCCTCCGTTAGCGCCCGGTGTCGTCATTGGAATTTGACCTCCGGCCAAGAATTCAGCCTTACCACCGCTTCGGGTACTGAGTTCAGGGGTCGCCAACACGTAAGCCTCTCCGCTATTTACTGCAAGGTTCACTGTCGAATTGACGATCGATGTCAGCGCCAATACCGGGTTCAAACCGCTTCCAAGGCCTGCAGAAGTAATTCCCGAAGGAAGACCTGGGGGAATGATACCCGGCCGAAAAGCAGAACTTCCATAGGAACGTGTCACAAGACCAACCGATGGACCCGCAGCACTGAGATCCCATTGCACCCCTAGGTTTTCAGTGAGGTTCTTTTTCATCTCAACAATTTGCACACGCATGTAGACCATGCGTTTCATTTCCAGCTCTTCATCTTTGACGGTGTTGATGACAAGAGGAAAAGATTCTGCAATGGATTTGATGCGTGGTATGTTTGATTTGAGCGTGGTGCCTAGCAACAATATTGAATCACCAGCACGTTCTGCTTTTACTCCTTTGATACCTTTCAACATGGCATTGATACTGATAATGTCATTATCGATGTTTGATGGCAGAATTCTGACTGTATATTCTTTCCATTTACCGTCATTTGTCCAAAGAATCATGTTGGATCGGCCAGGATTTTGAGGTACGAAAACTAATTTTTTTTCTTCTTCAAGAACACGAACTTCAAACATTTTACCGTTGCCTATACCCACTCTGACAATTTTGTTGTCACCCGGTGTCGGCATCGTCATCACTTCACCAACAACAAGGTTGATCACCCCTTCGTTGCTTTGCCCAAAAGCTGACATTGCCGTCATGGACAGCATCACCGTGAGTGTTGCAAAAATAGATCTCATTTGAAGTTTATGTAACATTATGAGTTTGATGAAGTTTGTTTTTTGAGGATGGTTGTGGCAAGTTTTCAGATTTATGCAATAAACAAGAATTGGACTTTTTTAAAATAAAAAAATAGTACAGGTATTGTTTCACAACATCGGATTTAAATCTTGTTTATCTGTTTGCTCTTGGTGGAGGTTCAAGCGGCCGTTGCACGGGACTTCCGGTGGTGAGAATGTTTTGTAGCATGGTCATTGGCGAAGGTCCGGCAGACCCAGCAGGTTTGTCAGAGCCCGATGAGGGGGCCACATTGCCGTCAACCGGTTTCGCAGCACCGGGACCTTCTTTGGAGGTCAGTGAAGGTCCACCGGTGTTGCCAGTGCTGCCCATGCCTCCGATGATGAATTCGATGATTGCCTTGGGTTCTGTTGGCTTAAAATCTGTGAGTGGACCTAATGTGTCCTTTAAAGTTTTAGCCGTTACTTCTTGTTCGGCTGCGATGTCCTGCAAACGCGTCTGAGCGAGTATTTTTCTTCTTTCGGCATTTTTTTGCTCGACTTTCAGCAATGTTCTGGTGTTGACATCTTTGAACGCAACAGGTTTTTTATCTTCTATGTTTCTGAGCACAGCACGAATTTTTCCGGAATTTTGAGCCAGCGCAATGGTTGCAGCTTCTTGCGGTGTCACTTCGAACGTGAAATTGTTGTAGTTTTGATCTTTTCCGCCGGGAGATTGTTGCTTTTTACCCTCTGAATCGGTGTATTCCTTGGGTGCCACTGACTGTCCAGTGGCGAGAACTTTGACGTTTTGCAACACCATCATCACTTCAAAACCACCGTCCGGATCAGACCTGTCAGGCACGAGCAGCATGAGGTCAACGCGATTCCCCGGTTTGACCATCTGTGCCATTGAGTTGATCTCGTCGACTTCAATGGTGATTGCCCGCATGCCTTCTTCTACAGCTTCTGAAAAAGTTCTTATTTTGTCAATAAAAAAACTG
The DNA here is from genome assembly GCF_003063645.1 of Limnohabitans sp. 2KL-51. GTDB lineage: Bacteria > Pseudomonadota > Gammaproteobacteria > Burkholderiales > Burkholderiaceae_C > Limnohabitans_A. The sequence goes on along the minus strand of NZ_NESJ01000002.1, from coordinate 276,481 downwards.
ACGTTGATAGGGTAGCCAGCTCGCAATGGACGTACCAACTTAGCGCCAGAGACGCGGTCAAAATCCCTGGGTGTGAGTGTATTTTCATCAATCAAATCAACGGGAACTTCGCGCTTGACCAGCGTGTTACCGAGCGTTGAGCCGGCAGGTAGATTTTGTGTTGAAACCAAAACCTCTACGGTCTGACCGGACATGCCCTGTTTCAATTCGGCCGCAATGCTTTTCTCGCGGTTTTTAAGGTATGCAGAACTGAGGTAAGTTGCGGCAATTCCCAGAAGAATTGCCGTGAACAATAATATGACCAGAGGGTTAATCTTAGGTAATTTATTAAGTAATTTCATTTTATAGTTCAGACAATGGGTTGTATTGGTCTTGTTACCGGTAATTCAGATTCGAAAAAAAGTCAAATGGTTACCAATGTGTTAGGTGACTGAAAGACACCTGAACATCAATCATTGAACTGCTTTTTTTAAAAGTACTTCTGTCTTGGTTGCAGCGAGGCTAAAAAGCATTGGGCTCGCATTTGCTTAAAGTAAAAATCTTTTTAAAAAAAGATCCCAGATTAATGGGTAGATTAACCTGAGATTTCGCACTTACTTACTTTTGTGAACCACCGTAAGTACCCATGCTCTTTTGGACAGCCTCGCCCTTAGCAAGATCGTTGGCTGTGGAGGCTGCAGCCTTGCCATCAGCGCTTGACTTACCAGAAATTTCAGCAGTCATTCCCGACATTTGACCGCGGATAGCCTGACCGAAGAAGCTGTACACACCGATGGCCGCCACTGCGATGAGTGCGACGATGATGATGTACTCGGTCATGCCTTGACCTTTTTGGCTAAACTTGGAAGGTTTAATTTGAAGAGATTTGAACATTTTGGAATTCCTATGAAAATTGAATGTTAAACTAAAGTGTTGAATCAATGACTGCTTTCCAGATTTCCCTACCTTTGAAGCACGGAACCCGTTGCATGTTAGTTTGTTGCACAGCTTCTACATTCGGTTGGTGACCAACGAAGAGTTTCAGAGCAAAATTCAAAACATACAAATTTATCTTATCGATTTCACATTTTTTGTCAACTACTTGACTTTTGTTACATCTGACAAGAATTTGAAACATTTATCTGAACGGGGAATGAATCCCAAGGGTTAGGACAGACTGGGTGTTAGTTTTAGTTGCCCCTAACCACTCGCAGATGGGGAAGTCTCTGTTCGAATTGGAGGGCAGGCTGCGGCGGGGGGCGGCATAAGCTGGAATATGAAAAGCACATGCATCACAATCTATCTTATTCACCGAAACGGTCTCTTATCAGGGGCGCCACGGCCATCTCGGATGACGGTACAATTTGCTGGAAATCACAGCAGAGGACCTTCGGAGTTTGCTGAAAACGGCTTCGCCAATTTTGACGGCTGTTTTTGAAGCCATGCTGCTGCAGCAATACATGCACAATGCTTTGCGTACGAAAGCTTGACATGGACGATATCTCAGAAATGACGATGCCCAAAATACAAGACTTGAGTGCTTCATTGCGCAATTTGCGCCGACCTTGGCCAAATCAATGGCCAGGCTTGCCCTTGGTGTTCGATCGTGCATGTCAACAACTGGGCTTGGGCAATCCCCGTAAGGGCTCGGCCGTACACAGATTGGTTGGCTTTGGTCGGGCTGTGTGTGAACTGGTCGAGCAAGATGGTGTGAAACGCCATGCACAGGGCCAGGAGCCCGCTTATCACAACCGATTGCACACCGCAGACACCTTGGTCTGCATGACCTACTTGCTCAAGGCCTCGGGTGCGCTGAATGTTGCAGGTGCGCGCAAGCCGGCAGTGATGGCAATGGCTTTGTGCATCATGGCGGGGCACGATTTTCTACACCCCGGGGGCGCCAAAATGAATCCCGGCGAATTAGAAGCACGCGCTGTTCAGGATTTGCAGCCCCTCATGGCCGCCGCGGGTTTGACCTTGGCAGAGCGGCAAATCGTGAAGCATTGCATCATGGCCACCGCCCCCGCACAGGTCAAGGGCATCCACTTGCAAATTCGCACTCGTCCATATGATCTTCGGCAGACAGATTGCTTGTCCGTTTTGGCGACAGAAGCAGACATCATGGCCAGCACGTTGCCGCAAACTGCATTGAGCTTGACGAAGTCTTTGGCCATCGAATGGGCATCTCAAGAACCCAAGGCAGCCGAAAAGTTGCTGCTGCCTCAAAATCGATTGTTGTTTTTAGAGCATGCGGCGCTGTTTTCAAGTCCGGCTGCATGTCGTTTGGGTTTAAACGCCGTAAAGCTTCGGCAGGTCAAGCGAATTGAACACGAACTGCAAAATGCCGACCGAAGTAGGTAGAGCTGGTTGAAGTCAACGATATCGCGGCTACTTGATCTGGCCGACCACTATTTACCACGCTTACCTTGAACCGCCAGCGCGAACTGATGATGATGCGAAACATGCAGATCAACGTCTTGAGGGGTTTGTTGTACGAGTTTGGGCCCACCTTTGCCAAGGCCCGCAAAGCCCTGTTCAGCGAAGTTGAACAAGCCTTGGTTGCGCTGAGTGCTCAGTTGCCTCAGATGGTGGTTGAAAGCCTGCGCGAGCAAGTGACGCGCATCAAGGCCTTGAGCGAAGACATCCTAGCCCGGGAAAACGCCCGGGTCAGCAACTGCGCCAAGATCCCACGATGCAGCGCATCGCCCAGATACCGGGCGTGGGCTTGCTCACCGCCACTGCGGCCATTGCCACCATGGAAGAGGCCAGTGCGTTCAAATCGGGGCGCGAGTTCTGTGCCTGGCTAGGGCTGGTGCCCAAGCAAAATGGCATTGGCGGCAAGGTGCATTTGGGCAGTATCTCCAAGCGGGGAGACACCTACTTGCGCACGCTGAGCATTCACGACGCGCGAAGCGTGCTGGACCAGGCCAAAGAGCCGGGGCCATGTCTTGATGGGCTCAAGGTCCGCAGGCCTGCCAATGTCGTGGTGGTGGCGCCGGCGGCCAAGATGGCGCGCACGATCTGGGCCGTGACGGCCAAAGAGCAAAGTTACCAACGGGGCTATGAAAGTGTCAGGCCAAGCGCTGCGGTGCAGGCGGTGTGACGATCAATAGCCAATGAATTAACCCACCCAACCCGAAAGGGTATGGTCAGATTTTGAAAGGTATCAAGGCAGTAAAGAGCCAAGTGATGTGAAACAGGTCAAACCGAGTGCAAGCCAAAACTGAACCCCGTACCGGACATCAAAAGTCCGCCATCGAGATGAGGAGTTTGTCCGCGAATATGCATCAGGGCCAGCGGGTAAGTGCGGGAAACCGTACGAACCACGCGATCAAGGCGAGTTAAGCAGCCGACTTCTTCACAACACAGGACAAATTCTTCTTGCTATGCCCGGGAGGCATCTATAAATACGGGATGAGCGGCTGACTCTCGTCAGTCCACCGAATTGTTTGCAATCCTAAAGCGCCGACATCCGGCGCGTCATGTAGATCCTTGATCAAACGACTCAAGCCTTCAGTGCGGCCTTGACTTGCTCGATGCGGTCTTGACCCCAGAACATTTCTTCGCCTACAAAAAAGCTAGGGGCTCCAAACACGCCGCGCTCCACGGCCTTCGTCGTCACGGCCTTGAGTTGGTCTTTGGTGGCCTGGTCATTCGCCATGGCCAGCAAGGCCGCCGCGTCAAATCCGGCGGCGCTCAACATCTGCCCGACAGTGGCCGGGTCATTCAAATTGAGTGAGTCCACCCAAATGGCTTGATACACCGCATCCATGAAATTCTGCATGCGCGGGTCGTTGTTCATTTGCAATGCGGTCACCATCCGCATCAGCGTGGTCGTGATGATCGGGAAGTGGGGATTCGTGTTCAAGGGCACGCCATACCCATCGGCAAAGCGCTTGAAGTCCACAAAGACATACCGCCCCTTGGCGGGCACGGTCATGGGCGAGGCATTGCCCGTGGCCTGAAACACCCCACCCAGCAGCATGGGCAGCAAGTTGGCTGATGCCCCGGTGTCGGCACACATCTTGGGCAACTGGGTGTGGGCCAAGTAAGAGGCCAAACTGCCAAAGTCAAAGTAAAAGTCAAAGGTTTTCATCTGTGTCTCCTGCGTTGTCAAAACTTTTCCATGTAGGGGCGCAAATCGAGTTCATGCGTCCAAGCGTCGCGTGGTTGCTGGTGGAGCATCCAGTAAGCGTCGGCGATGTGGTCGGGGTTCAAAATGCCGCCCTCGTCCTTGAGTGCGTAGCGCTGCGGAAATTGCGTGCGGATGAACTCGGTGTCGATCGCGCCGTCGATGATGGTGTGCGCCACATGAATGCCCATGGGTCCCAGTTCGCGGGCCATGCTTTGCGCCAGTGAGCGCAAAGCCATCTTGCCACCCGAAAAGCCTGCAAAATGCGCGCTGCCGCGCAGCGATGCGGACGCGCCCGTGAAGATGATCGTGCCTTTGTGGGCCTTGCCGCTCACAGCCAATTCTTCTCGACTGACCATGCGCTTGGCCACTTCACGGCCGGTGAGAAAGCCCGCCAAACAAGCCATCTCCCACATTTTGGTGTAGCGCCGCGCGGTCTCGGTCAAGATGCTGTTGGGCGAGTTGGCACCGATGTTGAACACCATCACCTCGATCGGACCGATGCTGGCTTCGATGTGCTCGACCAATGCGATCACATCGTCTTCATTGCGTGCATCGGACCCGAAGCCATGGGCCACACCCCCGTCTTGTCGGATCTGCGCCAACAGGGGCTCTAATTTGTCCAGTGTGCGGCGGGTGGCGCAGACGGTGAAACCCTCGCGCGCGAAACGCCTGGCCACCGCACCCCCCGTGGCATCACCTGCACCAATGACCAGACAGACTTTGGACATGGGGACTCCTTATTCCACGCGAAACGTCAAGCCTGCATGGGCTTGCAAGCGATCGATCAGTTTTTGTCCCATGCTGGAAGCTGGGGTCCAGATGCCGCCGGGTGTTTGGGAAGCGTCTTGGAGCAGACAGATGGCCGCTTCGCTGATCATTTTGGAGGTGCTGCCGTAGCCGGGGTCACGGTCGCCTTGCACGCTCACGCGGCAGGTCTGACCGGCAGGGTTGTGGCCGATGAACAAAACGTCGTAGGAGCCGGCATCGCGCTCTGCACGCGAGGGGCCTTCACCTGGTTGCAGGACATCGGCACCGCTCATGCTTTTATCCGCAGCAATCGCTTCGGCCACAGCCTGGCCTTTGTCGCCCGGGCCAGTGATGACCATTTCGTCGTAGACAAAGTCCGCCCCCCAAGCTTGATTGAGCAAAAAGTTGGAGCGGTGCACATTGCGGGTGTTGATGGTGGCCATTACAAAGGGGGCCACCCACACCTCAAGCACCTCATCGACCATGGGTTTGTGCGCGGTCGGTTGCTTGGGGCCGGTAAATCCAGGTGTTAATGAGAAAGGATTTTTCAGCAAGTCCAGCACACCAGGCTGGCTGGCAGCGGCCGCCATGGTGGCTTTGAAGCTGGCCGCCGTGCCCCCAGAAAAAGTCCCTTTCATCTTGCGCACACGGCCCCGCACGCGCGAGGCGGGCGTGCCAAAACGCTGTTGCATTTCGCCCTGCAGCATCAACACCCCCAGATCAAAGGGAATGGAATCAAAACCGCAGGAGAACACGATTCGCGCTCCGCTGGCCTGCGCAGCGGCATGGTGCGCGTCGATCATCTGGCGCATCCAGGCCGGCTCGCCACACAGGTCCACGTAGTCCACACCGGCCTCGGCGCAGGCTTTGACCAAGCCACTGCCGTACAACTGGTAAGGCCCCACCGTGGTCAAGACCAAGCGGGTGCGGGCCATCAAGGCCTGCAGGCTGGCCGGGTCTTCGCTGTCGATCACCACCAAAGGCGTGTCAGCGGGGGCATCCACTTCGTCACGCACAGCCGCCAGTTTGCTGGCACTGCGCCCGCCCATGGCCCAGCGCAGGCCGGATGGTTGCTTGAGTAAATACTCAATCACCAAGCGACCGGTAAATCCGGTGGCGCCATGCACCACGATGTCAAATTCTTTCATTCATGCTCTTTCATTCATGCATCAAGCAGGTCATTCCATCCCTGTTTTTTGTGACAATGCCAAAACAACAACTTCTCTGTCGCTCAGGATCGGAAATTAATCCTATCACCTCATTTCGTAACGCAAGTCCCCTAAAGCAATTGCTGGGCGGCAGCCGTGACATCCCGGTCAAGGTGTGTGTAGCACCACCGACCAAGATGGCCGAGTCCCACGCAGCCACGGGCATCGTGAACAATTGCGGCCCTTCGCGGCCGTTTTGCATGAAGCGAAAAAACCTGCTCGAAATTTATTAGCCGATCAGCACATCCACTGTCGAGGCGTTTTTTCTCAAAACAGGCGGTAGCGTTCATAGCATCACAAGTCTCGCCAGCGCAAGCACGGGAATTCCCTAGTCAACTATTGAATATGGCCTCTGCATACCAAGGCCATTACTGTAAAAATCATTACAAAATAAAGGAAAATCCATGTCAATTGTTTTGCAAGACTTGCTTGCCAGCGGGGCAAATCCTGCGCCTGCGATTTCAGCGCCAGCGCGTTTACCGTTAAATTTTGGCGCCTTACGTGCGTTGATTGCCACCACCATTGAGCAACTCAATGCGTTGGGCATTGGCCGCAACGACCGGGTGGCGATCGTGCTGCCCAACGGCCCGGAGATGGCAACCTGTTTCATGGCCTGTGCCAGCAGCGTGACCAGTGCACCCTTGAATCCGGCTTACCGCGCCGATGAATTCGAGTTCTATTTGAACGACCTTCATGCCAAAGCGTTGATTGTTGAACAGTCCAGCACCTCACCGGCCATTGCCGTTGCTGAAAAGCTGGGCGTGCGCATCATTGACTTGGTCGCCGACCCAGAGCAGCCTGCAGGCCACTTCACCCTGACCCCACGCGACGGCAAGCTGGCAGGATCTGCCGCAGCCCACGGCGGTTACGCTTTGGCCGGGGATGTGTCCATGGTGCTCCACACCTCGGGAACCACGTCGCGGCCCAAGATCGTGCCGCTCACGCAAGGCAATTTGGTGGCGTCGGCCACCAACATCCGCAACAGTCTGCAGTTTGTGCCCGAGGATTGCGGCCTCAACGTCATGCCGCTGTTTCACATTCACGGCCTGATCGCCGGCGTGCTGGCGCCCCTGGCGGCAGGTTCGCAAGTCTTTTGCACTCCAGGTTTTAATGCCCTGAAGTTTTTCGCTTGGATGGATGAGGCCCGCCCGACCTGGTACACCGCCGTGCCCACCATGCACCAAGCGATTGTGAGCCGGGGCAAAGGCAATGCCGATGTCATCGCACGCAACCCGTTGCGCTTTTTGCGTTCGTCCTCGTCTTCCATGCCGCCGCAGGTGATTCAGGAGCTTGAAGCGCTGTTCCATGCCCCGCTCATAGAAGCCTACGGCATGACCGAGGCTACGCACCAGATGGCCTGCAACCCGCTGCCCCCGGGTGTGCGCAAACCGGGCATGGTAGGCATTGCCGCTGGTCCCGAGATTGGCATCATGGACACCGAGGGCGGCCTGTTGCCACGAGGTGCCACTGGCGAAATCGTGATCCGTGGCGCCAACGTGACGGCCGGTTACGAGAACAACCCCAAAGCCAATGAAGAGGGCTTCACACATGGGTGGTTCCGCACCGGCGACCAAGGCGTGATGGACGCAGACGGGTACATCAGCATCACTGGGCGTCTGAAGGAAATCATCAACCGCGGTGGTGAAAAAGTCAGCCCTCGCGAGGTGGACGAGATTTTGATGGACCACGCCGCCGTGGCCCAAGTGGTCTGTTTTGGCATGCCGCACCCCAAATTGGGTGAAGAAGTCGCAGCGGTTGTGGTGCTGCGCGAGGGTCAGAGCGCCACCGAACGTGAACTGCAGGCCTTTGTCAGTTCACGGGCCGCAGATTACAAGGTGCCCAAGAAAATTTTGTTCATGGACGAAATCCCCAAGGGCGCCACCGGCAAGCTTCAGCGCATCGGGCTGGCGGCCAAGCTGGGGCTCGGCGGCTGAAGGATTTGGCCGCCACGATAAGAAATTTTTAATAACCAGGAGACTTGACTATGCAATGGCTTCGATTGATCGGTAGGGTAAAGTTTAGTTTTGTGTTGGTTGCGGCTGGCCTTGGCTGTGCAGCCCATGCTTGGGAGCCCACCAAGCCGGTTGAGTTTGTCGTCCCAGCAGGCACGGGTGGCGGAGCGGACCAGATGGCCAGGTTCATCCAGGGCGTGGTCGCCAAGAACAAACTCAGTCCCCAGCCCATCATTGTGGTGAACAAATCAGGCGGTGCGGGTGCCGAGGGCTTCCTCGACGTCAAGGCCGACAAGGGCAACGCACACAAAATTGTGATCACGCTGTCCAACCTGTTCACCACGCCTTTGGCGACGGGCGTGCCTTTCAATTGGCGCGACCTCACCCCGGTGTCCATGTTGGCGTTGGACCAATTTGTCCTGTGGGTCAACGCAGACGCACCCTACAAGACCACCAAGGACTACCTTGCAGCCGTCAAGGCTCAGCCTGACAAGGCCTTCAAAATGGGCGGTACCGGCTCCAAGCAAGAAGATCAGATCATCACCGTGCTGCTGGAAAAGACGCTGGGCAAGAAGCTCATCTACATCCCGCTCAAGGGGGGTGGCGATGTGGCGGTGCAACTGGTCGGCAAACACATTGATTCCACGGTGAACAACCCCATTGAGGCCGAATCCCACTGGCGCTCTGGCGCATTGCGCCCGCTGTGTGTGTTTGACAAAGAGCGCCTGCCCTACAAAGCCAAAATCACAGCCACACAGTCCTGGAGTGATGTGCCTCCATGCGGGGCAGCTGGCTTGCCCGTGGAGTACCTGATGCTGCGCGGCATCTTCATGCCACCCGGCGTCTCAGCCGCCCAGACCAAGTACTACGTGGATTTGTTCAATAAAGTGCGCGCCCTGCCGGAGTGGCAAGAATTCATGCAAAAAGGGGCCTTCAAGCAGACCGCGATGTCAGGCAACGATTACTTCGAATGGCTGGGTCGCAACGAGCAGCTGCACCGCGAGTTGATGAAAGAAGCTGGCTTTATTGCCAAGTAAGGCCTGCAATGAATGAAAACTCCACCAAAACGGACGCAGAATCCGCCAACGACCCCAAGACGCGCGGACCTGAGGTGGTTGTCGCTTTGATGCTGCTGGCCCTGGGCGTGCTGGTGGTGGTCGACAGCTTGCGCGTGGGCATTGGCTGGGCCGATGACGGTCCACGATCGGGCTATTTTCCGTTTTACATCGGCATGGCTTTGTGCGCGTCCAGCGCCGCGATTCTGGGGAGTACCCTGTGGCATTGGCGTTCATTGGACGAGGTTTTCGCCGAGCGCAGCCAGATCGCCACCGTCATGGCCATGCTGATTCCCATGACCATTTACATCGTGACGATGTTGTGGATGGGCATTTACGTCCCCTCCGCTTTGCTGATCGGCTACTTCATGCGACGCCACGGGCACTTCGGCTGGCGCGTGACAGCTTCGGTATCTCTGACGGTACCTGTCGTATTTTTTCTGGTTTTTGAACGCTGGTTCCTAGTGCCATTGCCCAAGGGTCCACTGGAAAATTTGCTGGGGCTTTAATGGAAGAAATTAATAACCTGATGCAGGGTTTCGCAGTGGCGATGACACTGCCCAACCTGGCCTATATGCTGATTGGCGTCACCCTGGGTGTACTCATTGGCGTGCTGCCCGGCCTGGGGGGAGCCAACGGCATTGCCATCCTGCTGCCGCTGACGTTCACCATGAACCCGACCTCGGCCATCATCATGCTGTCGTGCATCTATTGGGGTGCACTGTTTGGTGGTGCCATCACGTCTATTTTGTTCAATATCCCCGGAGAGCCGTGGTCGGTGGCGACCACCTTTGACGGCTACCCCATGGCCCAGCAGGGACGTGCGGCACAGGCGCTGACAGCGGCCTTTACCTCGTCCTTTGTGGGGGCACTTTTCGCGGTAATCTTGATCACCTTCCTGGCCCCTGTGCTGGCCAAGTTTGCCCTCAAGTTCGGTCCGGCCGAATACTTCGCGGTGCAACTCCTGACCTTCTGCAGCTTTGTGGGCATGAGCAAAGAACCCGCAGCCAAGGTCATCGCCGCCATGATGCTGGGTTTTGCGCTGGCAGCGGTGGGCATGGACACGGTCACCGGGCAATTGCGCATGACCTATGGCTATCCCGAACTGCTCAAGGGCTTTGATTTCCTGATTGCGGTGATCGGACTGTTTGGCATCGGAGAGATTTTGTTGACCATGGAAGAGGGCCTGGCCTTCAAAGGCAAAAGTGCCAAACTCAATCTGCGCGTGGTGCTGCAGACTTGGGCTGAGTTGCCGCGCCAATGGCTCAACTTTTTGCGCTCGACCGCCGTGGGCTGCTGGATGGGCATCACACCCGGCGGTGCCACACCTGCGTCGTTCATGAGCTACGGCATGGCGCAACGCATGTCCAAAGACCCGGCGTCCTTTGGCAAAGGCAACATTGAGGGGGTTGTGGCCCCCGAGACTGCGGCGCATGCGGCCGGCACATCGGCGCTGTTGCCCATGCTGACGCTGGGTATTCCGGGCTCTCCGACGGCCGCTGTGCTGTTGGGCGGCCTGATGATCTGGGGCCTGCAGCCCGGCCCCATGCTGTTTGTAGAGCACAAGGACTTTGTGTGGGGGCTCATTGCCTCCATGTATTTGGGCAACATCGTCGGGCTTGTGGTGGTGCTGACCACCGTGCCGTTCTGGGCGGCGTTCCTGCGTATTCCTTTCTCGGTGATTGGCCCGGTGATCGTGGTCATCTGTGCCATCGGTGCTTACACCGTCCACAGCTCCATGTTTGATGTGGTGATGATGCTGGTCTTTGGGGTTATGGGCTACCTCTTCAAGAAGCTCAAGTACCCGCTGGCTCCACTGGTCCTCGCGCTGGTACTGGGTGATATGGCTGAAGCGAGCTTTCGGCAGTCCATGCTGTTGTCCCAAGGCAGCTTGTCGATCTTCTGGTCCAACCCGCTGGTGGGTGTCATCACGGGCCTGGCTTTGTTGTTGTTGCTCTGGCCACTGGTCAGTGCAGTCAAGGGTATGCTGATGCGCAACAACAACGTAAAGGTGGGGTCCTCCTAATGAAAATAGCGGTGGTCGGTGCAGGTGCGATTGGGGGTTATTTGGGGGCCAGGCTCTCAGCCGCAGGTGAAGACGTGACCTTTATTGCGCGCAACCGCAATCTGGCGGCGATTCAGGCCAACGGTTTTCACCTCATCCTGGAAGACGGAACCGCGCTTCACGCACCTGCGGCCAAAGCCGTCGAGCGCATGTCAGAAGCTGGCGTGCAAGACGTGGTGTTGCTCACCGTCAAAGCCCACCAGGTCGTCGACCTGATGCCAGAACTGGGCGCACTATTGGGCCCCAAGACGCTGCTGGTGACCATGATCAACGGCATTCCTTGGTGGTACTTCCAAAAACTGGAAGGGGACTATTCCGGGCGCAGCCTCGAGAGCGTAGACCCCAACGGACGCCTGGCGCAGGCGATCGCGCCCGAGCACATCATCGGCAGTGTGGTCTACCCGGCAGCCGAGCTGATCGAGCCAGGTGTCGTGCGGGTCATTGAAGGCAACCGCTTCACACTGGGGGAGCTCGATGGCAGTCGCAGCGAGCGCATCGAGGCGCTTTCTCAAGTGATGATGCGCGCTGGCTTCAAGGCCCCTGTTTCCAAAGATATCCGCAGCGAAATCTGGCTCAAGCTGTGGGGCAATCTGAGCTTCAACCCCATCTCTGCCCTGACCCATGCGACGCTGGAAGACATCTGCACCTTCGGTCCGTCCCGCGAGCTGGCCGCCAACATGATGACGCAAGCGCAAAGCGTTGCTGAAAAACTGGGGGTGCAATTCAAGATCTCGCTCGACAAACGCATTGCAGGCGCGCAGGCGGTGGGCGCGCACAAAACATCCATGTTGCAAGACGTGGAAGCTGGCAGGGCCTTGGAGCTCAATGCATTGGTGGGCTCGGTCGTTGAATTGGGCCGCATCACCGGAACACCAACCCCAACCATCGACGCGATCTATGCGGCAACCCAACTGCTGGCCCACACGATGGCCCAGCACAAAGGCCGTCTGCAGCTTTTACCCGTATCGGTTTGACAAAGTGCCGATGCCGTCGATCAGCACCTCCACCGTGGCGCCAGCCTTTATCGGCAAAACACCGAGCGACGTGCCGCAGTAAATGAGATCGCCTGGCTCCAGCGTCATGTCGTGCGAGAGGTGGGATACGATTTGCGCCGGGCTGAAAAACATGTCGCTGAAAGCATAGTTCTGGCGCTCTCGGCCGTCCACCAGCGTGCGCAGATGGCCATTTGCGGCATCGAAAGCAGTGTCAATCACCGGCCCGAAGGCCGCAAAGCCGTCAAAGCTTTTGGCGCGCGTCCATTGGGGAAACGATGCATCGCGGTGGATGAGCTCGAGCGCCGTGACATCGTTGCCGCAGGTGTAGCCAAAAATGTGTTGGGGTGCATCTTGCACAGTGACTTGGCGTGCGGTGGTGCCCATCACCAGCACCAGTTCTCCCTCAAACACCACACGCCCGGGGTAGCTCGATGGCACGGCAATCGCTTGCTGGTGGCCCGCCGCTGCGCCGGGTGACTTCATGAAATAAAGGGGTTCTGTGGGCGCTGACCAGCCATTCTTTTCTGCAGCTGCTCGAAAATTGTTCCAGAGCCCGATGATTTTTCCGGGTACGCAGGGGGGTAACCATTGCAAGCCGTCAGCTACCACGGTGTTGCCGGTCGGCGCAAAGGCTTCGAACAGGGCACCGCCATGTTCATGAACCGTCTGCTGCTCCAGCACACCTGTCATCACCTTGCCATCTCGTAAGTACCGCAACCACTGCATCGCATGCTCCATGGGTCTATGCCAAATGTCAGTGTAAACAATCCGATGGTGTCCAGGTGTCCTTGCCTTGATATGGATCAATCCAATTCTTCTGAAGTCGCCCCATGCACTGATCTTTCTGCAATGGAATTGCCTGACCGTTTGTCAACCCGTGTATCGTTTCGAAGGCGGCTGATGTGCGTTTCCGTGCGCTTCTTCGAGCCTGATGCCCTGATTCTTTTGGCCCCCTTTTTTGAGTGGCCTTCAACCAGAACCTTGTGGAGACTTTTTTAATGGCTGCTCCCTTTTACCGCTTCAGAGCAGGCACTTTCTTTGCCGCCATGGCTTTCATGACCACGGTGCATGGCCAATCAGACTGTCGGCCAGCGCCCTTGGGCGTAGCTCAATTGGTTGAAATTCGGCCTGGATTTCATCGGGTCCAGGGTCTATTGGCGGAGTTTGATCCGTGCCATCGATCCGTCCAATTGTCGATGCCGGGTTTTTTGGCGGACAAACTGGCGGACAAGCCGCCCCTGATGATCATTGCGCATGGCGGCAATGGCCCTGGGTCGGCCGAGCAGGAAATGGTTCGCCGTATGAATGCCCGAGGGGTGGCCACTTTGTTGTTTGATGCCTACGAGATGAACGGTTTTCAGTACCGTGGAACCTCGCTGTTTCTGACCGGTACCACCAATGAATCGCGCCAGCGCATGATCTTCAAATCTACGCTTGGTGCCTATCACTGGATCAGACAAAACCCCCGCGTTGACACCACGCGCCTTTACATCCACGGACTGTCCAATGGGGGCAGTGTGGCCCTGAACATGGCCGCGGTGGTCGACCCCGCACATGTCCGGGTCGTGTTCGCCGAGGGGGCGCCTTCGGCTGGAATCGGCATGCCTGATCAGATTCGGGTCCCACTGAAAATGGTGTTCGGCAAAATGGACAACTACGGAGGCAGGACCCAAGACGATTGGATGCACCTGCGCACCGACCCGTGTGTGGTCAATCAGCCCGCCGAAGGCGCAGCTGCGGGGACAGCCCAGCGCTGCAGCCTGCGGGTCAATCCAGCGTCGCAGGGGCTTTCGCCTTACCAGTGGGCAGAGCAACTCAAGGCGGAAGGCCAGCCGGTTGAATTTTGGTTCTACGATGACGCGGCGCATGGTTTGCTGGCGGGAGCGATCGATCGCGGCATGCGCACCTACGGTTCCGGTCCAACAGCCTCACAGCGTTATGGCTGGATTGGCGCGAGCTCGAAAGCGGCCAACCTTTTTGTTGCGGATCTCATGGGATCCATCAAGGCGAGCTATCCCTAGAGCCGATGGGCGTCGAAGAGGCCTTGTTTTCGCTCTGCACCAGAGATGGCCCATCGGCGCATATTTGATCGGCCGAGCCATGTCCCTGCGGTGACCATGGTCAATGGAGAGGGCCCGGAGCATGGCCAGCGCACAGCGTAAGGTGTAGGCACTTTTTGGAGATCCTATGCTGAATCGTCGTCATTTTTTGGGTGCTGGCATGGCCGGAGTCAGCGCACTGGCTTTTTCTTCTGTCTGGTCGCAAAACACCCCCCAATTTGGTCTTCCGGCCATGCCCGCGGTGGGTTTCAGGCGCATGAAACTGGGTTCTATGGAAATCATTGCGCTTAATGACGGTGCCGTGCGCCGCCCACTGGGTCAGGAATTTGTGCCCGCTGTGCCGCTGGACCAGGTCAAGGCGCTGCTGGCCACGCAAAACTTGCCCACTGATTACATCGATGTCCCTTACACCGCCTTTTTGCTGATCGATGGCAACCAGCGTTACTTGTTCGATACCGGTTTTGCCGACAATGGCCCGCCGACCACCGGCAAACTGTTGGGCAACTTGGCGGCGGCAGGCTTCAAGCCTGAGGACATCAACAACGTGGTGTTGAGCCATTTTCATGGCGACCACATCAATGGTGTTCGATATAAAAATGGCAATTTGGTTTACCCAAATGCACGCGTGCATGTGCCTGCCCCTGAGCTCGCTTTCTGGACGGATGAAGCCCGCATCGCGGCAGCGCCCGCGCAAATGCAAGGCGCTTTTGGAGCTGTCAAGCGCGCCTTGACGGGGCTGACGTCAGACCAGTTGGTCAAGTTTGAGCCGGGCAGCACACTGGCCCCGGGCCTGCAGTCGGTGGCCGCGTTTGGCCACACACCGGGCCACACCTTGTTCACGGTGCGCTCTGAAGGTCAATCGTTTGCCTACGTGGCCGACATCACCAACGTGCCATCCTTGTTTGCGCGCAACCCCGATTGGGCCGTGCTGTTTGACATGAACCCCGACATGGCCCGCCAAAGCCGCCGCCGCATTTTCGAGATGCTGGTCAAGGAAAAAATGATGGCCGGCGGCTTTCACTTTCCGTTTCCGGCATTCGGCACGATCGAGCCAGCGGGCAATGGGTACCAATTTGTGCCTGTAGCCTGATCACTGCACCCATTTTTGACCATCTCACGCAGGCATTCGATGCGCAATTCCAAGACAAGCGTGCCCCAATCGGGGCTCGTGCAAGCGGACTCCTTGGCCATCTCGGGTCCTGAGAACAAGCACGTGCCGCTCGCCGATGCCCAGGGCCTGACACCTCCAGAAAGCGCGGATCAATCTCAGGCTCTTCGGTATGCATTGCCTGCAGGTTTGGTGGCATTCCTGAGCGCTTGTGGCGGCGGCGGCGGCAGTGCTGCCCCCGCCCCGGAAGTGCTTCCCCCCAGCGGGATTTCCCAAAGCCAGGCGTCCCGATTTCTCCAGCATGCTCAGTTCAGCGCCCGCTACGATGACATCAAAGCGGTCCAGACGCTGGGTTATGCCCCTTGGTTGGCCCAAGCCATGTCAAGGCCCAACAGCCTAGGCGGCTGGGAATGGCTCAAGGCCAAAGGCTACGACGCCATCAACACGGAAGAATATTTTTTCAAAGACAACCTGACCAACTACATGGTCTGGTACCAAGTTATGGCTTCGCCGGACCAGGTCAGACGACGGGTTGCTCTGGCTTTGTCTGAATTTTTCGTGGTGTCGGGCAACGGTCTGCAACTGAACTGGCCCGCTTTCCACATGGCCCGCTATTGGGACCTTTTGTGTGAACATGCCTTCGGCAATTTCCGAACATTGCTCGAGCACATCACACTCAGCCATGCGATGGGTTCGTTTCTGAACACGCTGGGCAATCAGAAGGAGGACCCTCAATCGGGCCGAGTACCTGATGAGAATTTTGCCCGCGAGGTGATGCAGCTCTTTACCATCGGCTTGGTAGAACTGTCTCTGGACGGTACGCCTAAAACCGGAGCCAATGGCCAGCCGATTGAGACTTACACCCTCAAAGACGTCAGCGGGTTGGCCAAAGTTTTCACAGGCTATGGTGAAGATGAAGGGGACGGTTTTTTCAACAGCCCTGCACCGCCTTACTCCCGGGTGCGCAATTTGGGCTTTACCCGCAAGCCCATGAAGTTCAATCCCAAAAGTCATTCGAACGCCGACAAGACTTTTTTGGGCGTTCGCATACCGGCTGGCACCGACGGACCCAACAGCCTTCGCATGGCGCTCGACACGCTTTTTAACCATCCCAATGTGGGCCCCTTCTTTGCGCGACAAATGATCCAGCGTTTGGTCACCAGCCATCCGGCCCCTGCATACGTGGCACGGGTTGCCAGTGCGTTCAACAACAACGGGCAAGGGGTTCGAGGGGATTTGGCGGCAGTCTTCACCGCCGTACTGCTCGACAAGGATGCTATTGGCCCTGAAAGTCTGGCTTCGAATGACTTTGGGAAGTTGCGGGAACCGGTGGTGCGCATTGCCCAGTGGGCTCAGACTTTCCGAGCCCAGTCCCTCAAAGGGACCTGGAAAATCGGCTCGCCCACTTGGTCCGCCGAAGAGTCGCTGGCGCAAAGCCCGCTCATGGCCCCTTCGGTCTTCAACTTTTTTCGGCCGGGCTACGTTCCTCCCGGAACAGTGCTGGCCAGCCGGGGTGCGACGGCACCTGAATTCCAGCTCGTCAACGAAAGCACGGTGTCCTCTTACATCAACTATCTGCAGTCGTTCCTTAACCGGGGCATGTTTGTCAGGGCCCCAGAGCTGCCCAGCAGCCCGATGGATCCGACCCCTACAGACGGCCCCGATATCGTGCCTGATTACAGCAGTGAGGCGGGGTTCGCCCACGATGGCAATGCCCTGGTGCAACACTTGAATTTGCTGTTGTGTGCGGGCCAAATGTCCGATGCCACACGCCAAGCGATCAGCCTGGCCTTGGATCAGGTCAACCTTCAAGCCTACGCATCAGACGATGCCCGTCGCCAGCAGGTCGCGCGGGCCTTGTTGCTGGTCATGAGCAGCCCAGATTACCTCATCCAGCGCTGAGTGGAGAACACCATGAATTCTGAAAAAGCCAGCGCTCAATCTCGTCGAACATTTCTGAAAAAAAGCAGCCTGATGGCTGCCGCCGGTGCGGCCGCTCCTTGGGCGCTGCAACTGGCCGCGATGGGCGAAGCTGCCGCCTTCAGTGGCGACGATTACAAAGCCTTGGTTTGCGTTTTCCTCTACGGCGGCAACGACTATGCCAACACCGTGGTCACTTACGACGAAGCCAGTCACCGTCGCTATGCCGATATTCGGGCGGCCGGAGCTGGCTCGGCTGCCGGCGGCATCGTGCTCTCACGCGCAGCGCTGGCCAACACGGTGCTCAAACCCGCCCAAGCTTTGCCTGAAGGACGCCAATATGCCCTTCACCCTTCCATGCCCAACCTGGCGGGGCTGTTTAACAGTGGGCAGGCCGGTGTCCAGCTCAATGTGGGTCCGCTGGTGGTGCCTTTGACGCGCCAACAATTTGAAAGCCAAGCCTACCCCATGCCGCCCAAGCTGTTTTCGCACAATGATCAGCAATCGCTGTGGCAATCCTCTTCCCCAGAAGGCTCCACCATCGGCTGGGGTGGGCGGCTTGGTGACATCGCCATGCCCAGCAACAGCCAGTCCCTGTTTACGTGCATTTCAGTCACGGGCAACAGCGTATTCCTGTCTGGACAGGATGCCTTGCAGTACCAGTGCAGCACCAGTGGTGCCATCAAGGTGCGCGCCCTCCAGAATAATGACTGGTTTTTTGGCAACCATGCGGAGATGCGCGCAACCTTGCTGAACATGATCCAGCAAAACAGGTCCCATGTTCTCCAAAATGAATACAACAATGTGATGCGACGAGCCTTGGCTGCGGAAGGCAAGGTCTCTTCAGCGCTCTCCAGTGTCAACCTGGGTACGGCCTTTGCCGACAACAATCTTTCACGCCAAATGCGCATGGTGGCCCGGTTGATCGGGGCTCGTCAGCGCTTGGGTGTCAAGCGCCAGGTCTTTATGGTGTCATTGGGAGGCTTTGATCTGCATGACAACCTGGTCGCGCGTCAACCCGGTCTTTTGCAGGAAGTGGACCAGGCCATTTCGACTTTCTACAAGGCCACGGTTGAGCTCGGGGTTTCTGACAAGGTCACCACGTTCACCGCATCCGATTTTGGGCGAACCCTCACCTCCAATGGCAACGGATCGGACCATGGCTGGGGGTCGCACCATTTTCTGGTGGGCGGTGCGGTCAAAGGCGCTCGATTTTATGGTGAGGCGCCACCCGTCAGTGCTTCCGACAGCAAGGACCCACAAGACCAATGGCATGTCGGGCAGGGCCGATTGCTGCCCCGAACATCCACAGACCAGTTTGCCGCGACTCTTGGGCGTTGGTTCGGTGTGGAGGAGGGCGAACTTGCGCAGATCCTGCCCAATCTGCGAAATTTTGGAAAATCGGCTGGACGGCTGGACTACCCGACGGATCTTGGCTTCCTGTAATTGCAGGCAACCGTGTGATGCCGAGGCCCCTCGGCATGTGCGCATTCAAAGCTGGTTGGGTGGGCGTTGCATCTTGGACAGGGCACGCTTTGGATGAAGTGCGTCACAGACAGACTGGCTTTGCACAGGTGACAGCCTGGGTTTTAAATTGGGTTTAGCCTTTATTGTCGAAACGCTCGTTCAAAGGACACCATGAAATTCACCACTCTGGGCAAAAGCCCCCTGAAAGTTTCCCGCCTGTGTTTGGGCACCATGATGTTTGGTGACCAGACACCTTTGGAAGATGCGCGAACGATGGTGGCCGATGCGCAAGAAAAGGGTTGCAACTTCATCGACACCGCCGATGTGTACACCCTGGGCAAATCCGAAGAAATGGTGGGCCAAATCCTCAAGGGACATCGCCAGCATTGGGTGTTGGCCAGCAAGGTCGGCAACCCGATGTCGAGCCGCCCCAACCATCAGGGCTACTCGCGCAGCTGGATGTTGCGGGCCTGCGAGGACAGTTTGCGCCGTTTGGGCACCGATTACCTGGACATTTACTACCTGCACCGCGACTACAACGGCATGAACCTCGAAGAGCCCTTGCGGGGCATCGAAGCCTTGCTGCGCGACGGCAAGATCCGCTATTGGGGCGTGTCAAATTTTCGGGGCTGGCGCATTGCCGAGATGGTCAACATGGCGCGACAGATGAACATGCCCGGCCCCGTGGTGTGCCAGCCTTATTACAACCTGCTCAACCGCTTGCCCGAGGTGGAAATTCTGGAGGCCTGCGGGCACTATGGTCTGGGCGTGGTGCCCTACAGCCCGATTGCACGCGGGGTGCTCACGGGCAAATATGCGCCCGGCCAGACTCCCGCAGAGGGCAGCCGCGCCGCCCGGGGCGACAAACGCATTCTGGAGACTGAGTTCCGCGAAGAGTCGTTGCAGATTGCACAAACTTTGCGACTGCATTGCGAACGCAAGGGCGTGTCGCTGGCGCACTTTGCCACCGCCTGGGTGCTTGCCAACCGAAATGTGAGTGCGGTCATTGCAGGCCCGCGCACGCTGGCGCAGTGGCAAGACTATGCGGGCGCACTGGATGTGGAGATCACCGCCGAAGACGAAGCCTTGGTCAACAGCTTGGTGGTCTCAGGCCATCCATCGTCGCCGGGTTACAACGACCCGTCTTATCCCGTGAATGGGCGCTGAAACCGACCTGTCTCTTTTCCTTTGACCGTCGCTGGAGTCAGCAGGGACCATTGACAAGTACCTTGAAATTTTTGTACAGTCTGTACATAAATCAAGGAGTTGACCATGTCAGACACCCCGCAATACGGACTCGAACAAGCCCGAGCACAGCTGCCGCTCATTGCCTCGGAGGCGGTGGCGGGCACCAGCAGCGTGATCACGCGCCACGGCAAACCGGTGGCGGTTGTGGTGCCGGTGGCGCAGTGGCGTGAGGAACAAGCCCGCTCTTTGAAGCAAGGCGGTATTTTGGTGTTGCGTGGTTCGGGGCGGGGCTTGTGGCCGGAGGGTGCGGCCCCAGCGGTGGCGCAACTTCGAGAAGAGTGGGCCTGACCGGTGGCGACCCGTGCCCGTGCTTCGGCGTCGCTGTGGGGCGGCCTGAGTGAGGGGGCCACTGTGCTCGTGGACACCGCGCCCTGGATTTACCTGCTCGAAGACCATGCCGAATTCGCGCCCCGTTTTTTGGGCCTGTTTGAGGCCGCAGAGCGTGGCCAGATTCAGCTGGCCTTGAGCACCGTGACCTTGGCCGAGGTGCTGACCGGGCCTTTCAAGGCGGGTCAAACAGCCTTGGCCAAACGCTATGAGACGGCTCTGGGCGCTTACCAAGTGGTGCCCTTGTCGGCGGCGGTGGCCAGTCTGGCTGCCCAGTTGCGTGTGCAATACCGACTCAAGTTGCCCGATGCGGTGCAGCTGGCCTCGGCGCTGGAGATTGGTGCTTCAGCCCTGGTCACCCATGACCGGGATTTTTCTGCGGTGCAGGGCTTGCCGGTGTTGATGGGCGCTTAGGCACATCCCTGCGTCACAGAGGCCGAGATTTGAAATGAGGGCTTCGCGGACAATCCCAGCATGACAAGCCAAGCGAATAAAGAGGTGGTGATTGCAGGCGGCGGTATTGGCGGCCTGGCCGCTGCTGTGGCGTGTGCGCAGCGCGGGGTGCCAGTGCAGTTGCTCGAGCGCGCAGCGCAGCTGAGCGAGGTGGGCGCGGGAATCCAGATCGGCCCGAACGTGACGCGCATTTTGCAGGCTTGGGGCTTGGGTGCGGCGCTGGCGCAGGTAGCGGCTTTCCCTGAGCAGTTGCAAGCGCGCGATGCCCAAACCGGGCAGGTGCTGGGCACGCTGACTTTGGGCTCGCGGGCGCAGGCACGGTATGGCGCGCCTTACGCCACCATCCACCGGGCCGATTTGCAGGGCTTGTTACACCGGGCAGCCCAGAGCGCTGGGGTGGACCTGCGGCTGGGGCAGTCTGTGCAAGGCTGGCAGGGCAGCGAAGCGGCTTTACAAGTGAACACGGCGCAAGGCCTCAGCCTTCAGGCCAGCGCCCTGATCGGGGCCGATGGCGTGTGGAGTGCAGTGCGCCAGAAACTGCTGGGCGATGCCCCGGCGCGCTTTACCGGGCACCTGGCGTATCGGGCGCTCGTGGCGCAGGCCGATTTGCCCACGCACTTGCGCAGCGACCAGGTCACCGTGTGGATGGGGCCGCGACTGCATGTGGTGCATTACCCGGTGCGCAGCGGGCAGTGGCTCAATTTGGTGGCCATCGTGCATGGTGCCAAACCCGAGCAATCTCAAGACTGGGACCAAGCTGGGCAAACCCAGGCGCTGATGCAGGCCATGGGCGCGGTGGGCCGCGATTTGCACGAGCGTTTGGCATCGGTACCCGCCTGGCGGCAGTGGGCGCTGCACGACCGAGCGCCCGTGAGCGCACCCGGCCAAATGGCCCAAGGCCGCGTCGCTTTGCTCGGCGACGCAGCGCACCCCATGCGGCCTTATTTGGCGCAGGGCGCGGGCATGGCCATCGAAGACGCTCAGGTGCTGGCCCAGTGCCTGAGCGCAGGCAGCGTGCCGGTCACCCAGCAGTTACAGGCCTATGCGGAGCAACGCTGGGCGCGCAACGCCCGAGTGCAATCACGCGCCATTCGCAACGGACGCATCTTCCACGCGACTGGCCCTGTGGCGCTGGGGCGCAACCTGTCGATGCGGCTCATGGGGGAGCGGGTCATGGATGTGCCATGGTTGTATGGCGATGGGCCGATTTCGGGCAATCAATAAACTTTCAGGGACTTTTCTTCATGACTCTAGGTCCATCCAACCCATTCACCACCGCCCTTGTGCTGGCCAGTGCTTTGCTCGCACCCGCCGCTTGGGCACAAAGCACCGATTTGTCGGCTTGCATGGCCGAGTTGCGCCCTGCTGCACGCAGCGGCAAAGTGAGCGACGCCACCTGGGCGCGCCACACGGCGGGCCTGCAGGCTGACTTCAGCGTGATCGAGAAGCTGAACTTCCAGCCCGAATTTCGCACCGCCATTTGGGACTACATGTCGGCGCTGGTGGACGAGGAGCGTGTGGCCGATGGCGCGGCGCGTTTGGCCCAGCACCGCCCAGCGCTGGCGCGTGCCGAAGAGCGCTTTGGCGTGGACCCGGCCACGGTGGTGGCGGTCTGGGGCGTCGAGAGTAATTTTGGCCAGACCTTTGGCAAATACCCGCTGGTGCAGGCGCTGGGCACGCTGTCGTGCCACGGGCGGCGGCAAAGCTATTTCAGAGGCGAGTTTTTTGCGGCGCTGCGCATTTTGCAAGCTGGGCACATCGCCCCCTATCGTTTCGTGGGCTCCTGGGCGGGGGCCTTTGGCCACACCCAGTTCATGCCCAGCACCTTTGAGCGCCTGGCGGTGGACTTTGATGGCGACGGCCGTGCCGACCTGATGGACAGCAGCGTGGACGCGTTGGGCTCGACCGCCAACTTTTTGGCCCGAGCAGGCTGGCAGCGCGGCTTGCCCTGGGGCATCGAGGTCAAGTTGCCAGCCGGGATTTCTTTGGCCGGAGAAGGCCGCCGCAGCAAGCGCCCGGTGTCTGAATGGACCGCCCGTGGCGTGCGCCGCATCGATGGCGCTGCCTTGCCAGAGAGTTTGGGCAACGTGGGCTTGCTGACGCTGGCCAGTGCCAACGGCCCAGCGTTTTTGGTGACGCGCAACTTTGATGCGCTCTACAGCTACAACGCCGCCGAAAGCTACGGCTTGGCGATTGCCCACCTGAGCGACCGCCTGAGCGGCGGTAGCCCATTCGTCACGCCTTGGCCGACCGATGACGCAGGCCTCTCGCGCGCCGAGCGGCGTGAGCTGCAGGGCCTGCTGATGATGCGCGGCCACGACATTGGCTCCATCGACGGCATGTTGGGCGACAAATCGCGCGAGGCGATCCGTGCCGAACAAAAGCGTCTTGGCATGGAGGCCAATGGCCGTGGCGGCCAAAAAATCCTCAAGACGCTGCGCGGGGGCTGAACTCACACCCCCAAAGGCAAAGCCCGCTGCCGCTTGCCTGTGAGTGCAAACAGCGCATTTCCCACGGCCGGTGCCAGCGGCGGCACCGCCGGTTCGCCCACGCCTGCCGGGTGGCGGGTGCTGGGCACGATGATGGTTTCCACCACCGGGGTCTGGCTGAGCGTTAGCATGGGGGCGTCAGAAAAGTTGCTTTGTTGCACCACGCTACCCACGATGTCGATCTTGCCGAAAAGCGCGGCGCTCAGTGCATAGACCACGCTGCTTTCCATTTGCTGGGCCACTGTGCCGGGGTTGACCACAGTGCCACAGTCGATAGCACACACCACGCGGTGCACGCGGATCTGGCCGTTGGCCAGCGAGACCTCGGCCACTTGGGCCACGATGGAGCCAAAGGATTTGTGCAGCGCGATGCCCCGAGCACGGCCTGCGGGCAGTGGCGTTCCCCAGCCCGCTTTGTCGGCCACCAGCTGCAGCACAGCGGCATAGCGCGGCGCGTCTTTCAACAGCTTCAAGCGGAAGGCGAGCGGGTCTTGTTTTGTGGCAGCAGCCAGTTCGTCGATGAAGCTTTCCGAGAAGAAGGCGTTGTGCGAATGGCCCACCGAGCGCCAAAAGCCGACGGGCACGCCAGATTGGGTGGCCACATGGCTCATGTGCTGGCTGGCAAAACCGTAGGGCAAATCGAACAGGCCTTCGGAGGTGGTTTTGTCAGGCATGTCGATGGGGCCTGACAGGTGGGGCGCAGCCCGCGCCATCCAGCGCGGGGTGATGGCGTCACCGGCCGACTTGATGCGCAAGCTGGTGACTTCACCTTTCTCGTCCAGCGAGGCCTGGAACTTGGCCAGGTGCATGGGCCGGTAAAAGTCGTGCTTCATGTCCTCTTCGCGCGACCAGCTCAGTTGCACCGGTTGGCCCTCGCAGGCCATGGCCACTTGCACGGCTTGGCCGACAAAGTCGACGTCCAGGCGACGACCGAACCCACCACCCAGTTGAGTGACATGGACCGTCACCTGTTCTTTGTCGACCTTGGCTACTTTGGCGGCCATGTCACGGGCCATTTGCGGCACTTGTGTGGGCACCCAGATCTCGACCTTGCCATCTTTGACTTGCGCTGTGCAGTTCATCGGCTCCATCGTGACGTGGGCCAGGTAGGGCGCTTGGTACAGGGCGTCGATGCGGGTGGTGGCGGCTTTTTCAGCCTGGGTGGGCACGCCTTGTTCGTGGAAGGTGAAGCCGCTGTCCTCGTTCAGAGCCTTGAGCAGGTCGGCCTGGATGCGCTGGGTGTCCAATGCGCCCGTGGCAGGGGCCTGCCACTGCACTTTCACGGCCTGCACGCCTTGGCGGGCGTGCCAGGTGGTTTGGCCCACCACGGCCAAGCCTGCAGTGCCGCCGCCCCAGGCGTCAAGCGGCACAACTTTGGAAACACCTTTCAATGCCAAGGCGTCTTTCGTGTCCATGGACGCAGCGCTGCCGCCCAGCATGGGGCACATCTGCACAGCCGCAAACAGCATGCCGGGCAGACGCACGTCCAAGCCGAAGGTGGCTTGGCCTGTGACTTTGGCCGGGATGTCCGTGCGAGGCGCGGGTTGGCCGATGAGCTTCCAGTTTTCGCGCGATTTGGTTTGGATGCCCGAGGGCGTGCTGCCCGAAGCAGCGGCCACCATCTGGCCGTAGTGCGCTGACTGGCCCGAGGCGTGCTTCATCACGCCAGCGGTCACGGTGATGTCGCTGGCGGGCACTTTCCATGTGGTAGCTGCGGCCTGCACCAGACTGGCGCGCGCAGTGGCAGCGGCCATTCGCAAAGGCTCCCACAAATCGGCAATCGAAGACGAGCCACCCGTGGCATTGAGGCCCAGTTCGCGGGCGATCTTGCCCACCATCCACTCGGCCAGTTTGATCTTGGCAGGTTTTTCCCCCTCGCTGTCCAGCGGGTGAAAGGGCAGGCTGGCCACCAGCATGGCCACGTTGCCGTAAATGCTGTCGGCCCCGGCCTGCTCCAAACGCACGCGGCTCAATGGCACATCCAGCTCTTCGGCCACCAACATGGCCAGCGCCGTGTGCACGCCTTGGCCCATTTCGCTGCGGGGCATGGCCAGCACCACGGCGCCATCGGCGGCGATCTTGATCCAGCCGTTAAGGGCGACATCGCCTTGGGTTTTGAGCATGAGTTCGGGTGAGCCCAGGCGTGATCGGGCGGGCATCACGCCCCAGCCGACGACCAATGCGCCGGTCGCGCCCAAGGCGCTGAGTAACCAGGTGCGGCGTTTCATGCGGCACCGCCTTTCTTCATGACGGCAGCAGCGCGGTGAATGGCCTTGCGCACGCGCTGGTAAGTGCCGCAGCGGCACAGGTTGGTCATGGCGGCGTCAATCTCTGCGTCGCTGGGCTGGGGGGTTTTGTCGAGCAGTGCGGCCGCTGCCATCAGCATGCCGCTTTGGCAGTAGCCGCATTGGGGCACTTGTTCGGCAATCCATGCGGCTTGCAAGGGGTGCGGTTTTTCTGCGGTGCCCAAGGACTCGATGGTTTTGATCGCTTGTTGGGCCACCGCAGACACGGACGTCACACACGAGCGCACAGGCTGACCGTCCACATGCACCGTGCAGGCCCCGCAAGCGGCGATGCCGCAGCCGAATTTGGTGCCCGTAAGCTGAAGTTCGTCGCGCAGCACCCACAGCAAGGGCATGCTCGGGTCGGCGGTGGATGTGCGGCTTTGGCCGTTGATGTTCAGTTGCACAGTGTTTTCCGGGAGTGTGGTTCGAGCGAGATGTTAACGGTCTTACGTCTATGACGCAGAGTTTTTCCTTTGTAGGAGCCCTCCCCGTAGGTGCGGCATCTTCGCTTCACCCGGGCGTTCACAGCTGAGTGCGCAGCGTCCATATTTCCGGGAAAAGCACCACATCGAGCATCTTGCGCAAATAACTCACGCCGCCTGTGCCGCCCGTGCCGCGCTTGAATCCGATCACGCGTTCCACCGTGGTCACATGCCGAAATCGCCACAGACGGAAGGCGTCTTCCAAATCGGTGAGTTCTTCGCCCAGTTGGTACAGGTCCCAATGTGCCTTGGGGTTGCGGTAGACCACGAGCCAGGCGTTTTCTACCGCATCGCTGGCCGGGTAGGGCTGACGCCAGTCGCGCTGGGTGTGGGTGTCAGGCACCTCCAGACCTCGGCGCTGCAACAGACGCAAGCACTCGTCGTAAAGCGATGGCGCTTCGTAAGCCGCTTGCACGATGGCCGAGAGGTCGGGGCGGTGCGCGTGGAGCTGCAGCATGGCGGCGTTCTTGTTGCCCATCGCAAATTCGATGCAGCGGTATTGCCAACTTTGAAAGCCGCTGGACTGCGCCAGATAAGGGCGGATAGCACTGTACTCGGGGGGTGTCATGGTGGCCAGCACATCCCAGGCGTGCACCAGCTGCTCCATGATGCGGCTGACGCGGGCGAGCTTCTTGAACGCATCGGGCAGCTCGTCGGCCGCAATATTCTGC
Organism: Limnohabitans sp. 2KL-51; assembly: GCF_003063645.1. GTDB lineage: Bacteria > Pseudomonadota > Gammaproteobacteria > Burkholderiales > Burkholderiaceae_C > Limnohabitans_A. The sequence continues at coordinate 249,832 of NZ_NESJ01000002.1, read as the reverse complement.
ATGGCCGCTTGCAACTCGTGCAGCATCAGCTTCATCCACAATTCGCTGGTTTGGTGCTGCACGATGAACAGCATCTCGTTGTGGTCGGGGGATAGCGGTTGTTGTGCGTTCAGGATGGCGTCGAGCTGCAGGTAGTCGCCGTAGCTCATGCGACCGTCAAAGTCGAGCTGGGCTTTTTCTTCTTGCACGATGCGCTCGCCTGGCGCTTTGCTGGTGCTTGCCGTGTTGGAGGCGGAGGCTGAGGAGAATGGGCAGGAACTCATGGCGGGGCTTTCAGGTCACGGCGTTCTTTTGGGCAAAGCGGGTGCCCAGCCATTCACCACTTTGCATGACCTGGCAAAGGTGTTCTGCCGCGTGCCACACATCGGCGTAGCCGATGTAAAGCGGCGTGAAACCAAAGCGCAAGATGTCGGCGTGCAAGCCGCCATCGCCCGCCCGGAAGTCACCAATCACGCCGCGCGCAATCAGGGCCTGCACGATGGCGTAAGCGCCCTCGGCCCGGGTCAGGCTCACTTGCGAGCCGCGCAGGGCTTCTTCGGCCGGGGTGGCGATGCCAAAGCCGTGCCCGTGCAGGCGGGTGCGCACCAGTTGCATGAACAGACCCGTGAGCGCCAATGACTTTTGGCGCAGCGCAGCCATGCCGCCCAGTGCTTCGGCACTCAAAAAAGCATCCAGGCCGCAGTCCAGCGCCGTGAGGCTCAAGATGGGTTGGGTGCCGCATTGGTAGCGGGTGATGCCTTTGGCAGGTTGGTAGTCGGGTGTGAAGGCAAAGGGCGCGGCATGGCCCCACCACCCGGCCAGCGGTTGCCAAAAGCGGTCGGTGTGTTGTGGGTGCACCCATACAAAAGCCGGTGCGCCGGGGCCGCCGTTCAAGTATTTGTAGCCGCAGCCCACTGCAAAGTCGGCCCCCGAGCCGTTCAGGTTGACCGGCACCGCGCCTGCACTGTGCGCTAGGTCCCATACCGTGAGGGTGCCTTGGGCGTGGGCCTGCGCGGTGAGGGCCTGCATGTCGTGCATGGCACCGGTACGGTAGTTCACATGCGTGAGCATCAGCACCGCCACATCGGCTTGCAGGGCGGCGGCGATTTCGTGGGCTTCGACCAGTTGGAGGGTGTAGCCGCGCTCTTTGCACAAGGCCTCGGCGATGTAGAGGTCGGTCGGAAAGTTGCTGCGCTCGCTGATGATTTTGGTTTTGTGCGGGTGGTCGGCTTTGGCGATGTGCAGCGCTGCGGCCAACACTTTGAACAGGTTGATCGAGGTGCTGTCGGCGGCCACCACCTCACCCGGCTGGGCGCCGATGACGCGTGCGATCTTGTCGCCCACGCGCTGGGGCAGGGTGAACCAGCCTGCGGTGTTCCAGCTTTTGATCAGGTCGGTACCCCATTCGTGCGTCACGGCATGGGCCACGCGGGCCGGGGCGGTTTTGGGCAGCACGCCCAGTGAGTTGCCATCCAGGTAGATCACGCCGGGGGGCAAATCGAATTGCTCGCGCAAGGGGCGCAGCGGGTCCTGTTGGTCCAGCAGTTCGCAGTCTTGCAAGCTTGGGGTGAGGTTCATCATGGAGGTGTCTTTTAAAAAACTGTTCAAAGTTCGCGCAAGACCGCTCGCACGGGGCTGGCGTCGGCGCTCATGAGTTTCAGGGGCAGGGCGATCAGCTCGTAATCGCCTTCGGGCACTTCGTCGAGCAACAGGTTTTCCAGCACGCGCAGGCCGCGCTGGCGGATGGCTTGGTGGCTGGGGAGTTGCTTGCTCTCAGCCGGGTCGATGCTGGCGCTGTCGATGCCGATCAGTTGAACGCCCAGATCGGCCAGGTGCTGCACGCAGGTGGGGTCAAAGCCGGTGAGTTGGGTGTCGAACTGCGCGAGCGGAAACTGGCGGTAAGTGCGTACCAGCACGCGTGGGGGCAGATCGGCCAGTGCGTGTTGCAAGTGCGCAAGGGTGATCAGCGGGCTGGCGTTTAGCGCGTGGATGACGCGGCAGTGGCCCAAAAAAGGCAGCAGGTCCAAAGCGCCCACGGCCGCACCTTCAGGGTCGTAATGCAGCGGGGCATCGGCATGCGCGCCCACATGGGGCGATAGAGTGATGGCGCTCACGTTCACCGGGCAGGTATCTGACAGCGTGGCGGCCCATTGCTGGACGTAAGGTGTGTCGCCCGGAAAGACTGGGCTGTGCGCCTGCACGGGCGGAGAAATGTCCCAAAGTTTTTTCATCGTGCGTGAAGGTAGCACCGCGCTAAAAGCCGTGGTGTCGGTTATTTCCAACACCCGTGAAAATGAATTCAGACGTTCAGCGCTGGCAGGCCTTGGCGGCGGCGGGCTTGTTCACAGGCGGGGCTGCCTTCTTCAAACTCACGACAGGGCGATGGGCGCCATTCGTAAATGCCGCAAATGGCTTTTTCGCCAGTCTTGCCATACAGCGCCGCACAACGTGGCGGGCTGTGGTCGGTGCCGCGCATGCGGCAGGTGTGCTCGGTGATCGGCGAAGCCAAGCCTGCGGGCACATCGCCGCCGCCTTCTTCGTATTCGTAAACGGAAAAGTCCACCCGAAAGCTCACGCAGCAAGCGCCGCAGGTGGAGCAGTGGGACATGGGGTGAAAAGGGGGATGGACCCCGGATCAAGTGAGGGGTGACAGATCAAGCTTTGATGCGACCCAGCAGCAAAAACTCCATGAGCGCTTTTTGTGCATGCATGCGGTTTTCGGCTTCGTCCCATACGACCGATTGTGGGCCGTCGATGACTTCTTCGCTGACTTCTTCCCCCCGGTGCGCGGGCAGGCAGTGCATGAACAGGGCGTCGGGCTTGGCCACTTGCATCATGGTTTCGTCCACGCACCAATCGGCAAAGGCTTTTTTGCGCGCTTCGTTTTCGGCCTCAAAGCCCATGCTGGTCCACACGTCGGTGGTCACGAGGTCTGCACCCCGGCAGGCGTCTTCGGGGTCTTTGAAAATTTTGTAGCTGTCGGCGCTGCGCAAACCGGCCACGGCCTGGTCCACCTCGTAGCCGCTGGGCGTGCTCAGGTGCACCGTGAAGCCCAGCAATTCGGAGGCTTGCAACCAGGTGTTGGCCATGTTGTTGCCGTCGCCGACCCAGGCCACCACCTTGCCCTTAAGACAGTCCAGAACGTTGCCTTCGGCCCCACGTGAACCCCGGTGCTCGATGTAGGTGAAGATGTCGGCCAGGATCTGACAGGGGTGGAACTCGTTGGTCAGGCCGTTGATGACGGGTACACGCGAGTGCGAGGCAAAGCGCTCAATCTTGTCCTGACCGTAGGTGCGGATCATCACCAGATCGGTCATGCGGCTGATCACGCGGGCGCTGTCTTCGATGGGCTCAGATCGCCCTAGCTGGCTGTCGCCTGTGGTCAGGTGCACCACCGAGCCGCCGAGCTGGTACATGCCGGCTTCAAAGCTCACGCGGGTGCGGGTGCTGGCTTTTTCAAAAATCATCGCCAGCGTGCGGTCGGCCAGCGGGTGGTATTTTTCGTAGGCCTTGAACTTGCGCTTGATCTCAGCGGCGCGAGCAAACACATGTGCGTACTCTTCAGCCGAGAGGTCGGTGAACTGCAGGTAGTGCCTCACGGGCGCTGGGGCGTTGCTCATGGCGTTTCTGCCAAAAAAGTCTTGATCAGGGGCACCAAAATGGCGACCACCTCGTCGGCTTCGGCCTCGGTCATGATCAGCGGCGGTACCAAGCGGATCACGCTGTCGGCCGTCACGCTCAGAAGCAAACCAGCTTCTGCGGCGCGCGTCCAGATGGCACCGCAGGGGCGGTCGAGTTCAATGCCCAGCATCAGGCCTTGACCCCTAATTTCCTTCACGCCTTGCACCCCTGCCAGGGCTTTTTCAAGTGCACCGCGCAGATGGTCACCCACCCGTGCTGCATTGGCCATCAGGCCGTCTTTTTCCATGATGCGGATGGTTTCGACCCCAGCGCGCATGGCCAGCGGGTTGCCGCCAAAAGTGGTGCCGTGGTTGCCGGGCTGGAAGATGTGGGCGGCCTTGGGGCCCGCCACCACCGCACCAATCGGCACGCCCGAGCCCAGGCCCTTGGCCAGCGGCATCACGTCGGGAACGATGCCAGACCACTGGTGTGCGAACCACTTGCCCGTGCGACCCATGCCGCACTGTACTTCGTCCACCATCATCAGCCAGTCTTTTTGGTCGCACAGGGCGCGCACTTGCTGCAGGTATTCGATACGCATTGGGTTGATGCCACCTTCACCCTGAATGGTTTCCATGAACACGGCCACCACATTGGGATTGCCTTCGGTGGCTTTTTTCAGGGCTTCGATGTCGTTGACTGGCACGCGCACAAAACCTTCGAGCATGGGGCCAAAGCCAGTTTTGAGCTTTTCGTTGGCGGTGGCGCTCAGCGTGGCGATGCTGCGGCCATGGAAAGCTTTTTCGTAAACCACGATTTCGGGTCGCTCGATGCCTTTGTCGTGGCCGTATTTGCGCGCCAGCTTGATGGCCGCTTCGTTGGCTTCGAGGCCGGTGCAGCAGAAAAACACGTTGGTCATGCCTGACAGCTCGACCAGCTTTGCCGCCAGCACTTCGGCGTTGGGCACATGGAAATAGTTGCAGCTGTGGATCATCTTGCTGATTTGGTCCTGTAGAGCAGGCACCAGATCCGGGTGGTTGTGGCCCAAGGTGTTCACGGCGATGCCAGCGAGGGCATCGAGGTACGGCTTGCCATTGACGTCCCAGACTCGGCAACCTTGACCATGGCTGAGCGCGATGGGCAGTCGGCCATAGGTGTTCATGGTGTGCGGTGAGGCGGCTTCAATGTGAGCGGTCATGCGTGAACTCCGAAAATAAAAAGCGGCTCAACATCAAGAGCCGTTGGAGTGAGATTTTAGAGGCAGAAAGGGCGAGAGGCGGCCTGTCCTTTCCAGCCTTTTACCAAGGGATTTTGAATGGCTTTAAGTCTTATATAAGATAGAATACTTGGGTAAACCCGTGGGTGGCGATCCCGCCCTGCAGGTCCGACCGAATTACACCTCTATCCGATGGTTTCCAACAACGCCAAAGAAGTCTTCATCCAGGGCATCACCCAGGAAGGCAAGCCTTTCAGGCCCAGCGACTGGGCCGAACGCTTGGCGGGCGTCATGAGCCCCTTTCGCCCCGGCGGCGCCTCCCCCGGCAGTCACCTGAGTTATTCGCCTTGGTGCATTCCCACCACCTTGGCGGGGGTGAAGTGTGTCATCGTGAATCACGATCTGCGCGATCACAACGTCATGGCCTGGGATTTCGTGATGAACTTCGCGCGCGACAACGGCTTGCAAGTGGCTGAAGCCTGTTTGTTGCCTGACCCACCCTCCCAAAAATAACCCGACCAAAAAAACCAAACCGCCTTCGGGCGGTTTTTTCATGTTGAGCCCACAAAGCCGGGGGCAGGGCATTGGTGTGTGACGATTTTTGCGAGCGAAACGAGTCATGAGGAACCCGCTAATGCCCTGCCCCCGGCGGGTTACGAGCGACCATGAAAAAACCGCCCGAAGGCGGTTTAGTTTTCGCGGACAGCGCACCCGTTTCAAACGGCAGCGAGGACTGGCCTCGCCGGGCTGTTGATCTGGTGGAGCGGATCAGGCTGCAGCAGGCGCTGCGGAAAGGGCCAAGGTCTTGACTTTGGCGCTCAGGCGGCTCTTGTCACGAGCTGCCTTGTTCTTGTGGAAGATGCCCTTGTCGGCAATGATGTCCACCACGGTTTGCATTTTGGCAAACAACTCTGTGGCTTTGGACTTGTCGCCTGCTGCAACGGCTTTTTCGACGTTTTTCACAGCAGTGCGGTATTTGGAGCGCAACGAAGAGTTCGCGGCATTAATTTTGACGTCTTGACGGACGCGTTTGCGGCCAGAAGCAAGGCGGGGGTTTTTCTTTTTGGGTTTAGCGGATGCCATGTATAAATTCTTTCAATGTCTGAGGATGATGTCCAGCGAACCGAATATTCTAGCAGACCTTCAGCGAGCGTTCTGCTCTGAGTAGTGAGCGCCAGCCTTGGCCTGCGCGCCAATCCCCGTCGTCGCCATGGCCTTGCGGGTCAGTCAGAAAGCGACCGCTACACTCGCCCTTTGTGAGCCTCCTTAGATCTGCTTCTGTCGTGTCGATTTTTACCCTGGCCTCCCGGGTCACGGGTTTGGTGCGCGAGCTGCTCATCGCCTCCATGTTCGGGGCCAGCGCCTTGACCGACGCCTTCAATGTGGCCTTTCGCATTCCCAACTTGTTTCGTCGGCTGTTTGCCGAGGGGGCGTTCAGCCAGGCCTTTGTGCCAGTGCTGGCCGCCAGCCGTGCCCAGCATGGCGACGAAGCCACCCGCGAGGTGATCGACAGCGTGGCCACGGCCCTGGCCTGGTCGGTGCTGGCTTTGTCAGTCTTGGGTGTGCTGGCCTCACCTTGGCTGGTGTGGGCCTTGGCCAGTGGTTTGCAGCAAGATGCCCGGGGTTATGAAGCCGCCGTGAACATGACAAGTTGGATGTTTCCCTACATCGCCTTCATGTCCATGGTGGCCTTGTCGGCGGGGATTTTGAACACCTGGAAGCGTTTTGCTGTGCCCGCAGCCACGCCCGTGCTGCTGAATGTGAGCGTGATCGCCGCCACTTGGTTTTTGTCGCCCTGGTTGGCCAAGCAAGGTGTGGAAGCTATTTACGCCTTGCCCGTGGGAGTGATGGTGGGCGGTGTTTTGCAGTTGGCGGTGCAAATTCCGGCCTTGGCCCGGCTGGGTTTGTTGCCCCGCCTGGGCGTGCGGCCCCGCGCCGTCAAGAAAGCCTGGACCAACCCCGCCACTTTGAACATCCTGCGCCTGATGGGGCCGGCTTTGCTGGGCGTGGGCGTGGCCCAAATTTCTTTGCTCATCAACACCCAGATCGCTTCTTATATGGCTCCGGGCAGCGTCAGTTGGTTGACTTATGCCGACCGTTTGATGGAGTTCCCGACGGCCATTTTGGGCGTGGCGCTGGGCGTGGTGCTGATGCCGCAATTGGCCGCAGCCAAAGCCACAGGAGACACTGAACGTTATGCGGCCATGCTCGACTGGGGTTTGCGTTTGGTGTTGCTGCTGGCCTTGCCTTGTGCGGCGGCTTTGCTGGTGTTTTCGCAGCCGCTGGTGTCGGTGCTTTACCACTATGGGGCCTTCACCGACCGCGATGTGCAGCAAACCACCTTGGCTTTGACGGGTTACGGTGTGGGCTTGCTGGGCCTGGTGGCGATCAAGGTGTTGGCTCCGGGTTACTATGCCAGCCAAGACATTCGCACGCCGGTGCGCATCGCGGTGGTGGTGCTGGTGCTCACGCAGGTCTTGAACGTACTGCTGGTGCCTTATCTGGCCCACGCCGGGCTGGCGCTGTCCATTGGCTTGGGCGCTTTGGTCAATGCCTTGTGGCTGCTGGTGGGTCTGTTGCGCCGGGGCAGTTACAAGCCACAACCCGGCTGGTGGCGCTTTGGCTTGCAGGTGCTGCTGGCCACGAGTTTGTTGACCGCCTTGCTGTGGTTCGCTGCGAACCATTTGCCTTGGGTTGCCTTGCGCCAAGAGGCCTGGCTGCGCATCGGCTGGATGGTGGCGGTTTTGGCGGGCTCTGCCTTGCTTTATTTTGGTGTATTGTGGGCCACGGGTTTGCGGCTCAAGGCCTTTCTCAAGCGTTGAACCATTCCAAATGCCTTTGAATTTATCCCCCCCGACCCCGCTCAGTTACTTTGCCAGCTTGGTGCAAAGCGACGATCAGTTCCCCTTGCTGGAGGCTGCGGCCAGTTTGGCGCAGGATGAAGAACCTACGCTGGATGTGCAGCAGGTGCTCGACGATGTGGCGCGCTTGGTCAAAAGGGTGAAGGCGCGCATGCCCGAGGCGGCCGATGACCTGACCCGATTGGCCAACTTGACGCAGGTGTTTTACAAAGACCTGGGTTTTGGGATGAATGCCAACGACTATTACGCCCCTGAAAACAGTTACATCTTCGACGTGTTGCGCACGCGCCGGGGGATTCCGATCTCACTGGCAGTGATTTGGCTGGAGTTGGCTCAAGCCTTGGACTTGCAGGCCCAAGGCATTTCCTTTCCTGGCCATTTTTTGGTCAAAGTGACGCTGGAGGGCGGCTTGGTGGTGTTGGATCCGCTCACGGGCGAGTCCTTGGGGTTGGACAGTTTGTCAGATCGGCTGAGTCCTTACAGGGCCCCCGAAGACCAGTTCGCTGCCCCCGACTTGGACGAGGGTGAAACCCCTTTGGGCTTGTATTTGCAAGCCTGCCCGCCCCGCGACATGCTGGCCCGCATGTTGCGCAATCTGAAAGAAATTTTTCGCTCGCAAGAAGATTGGCCCCGCATGTTGCAGGTGCTCGAGCGGTTGGTGGTTTTGCTGCCCGAGGCTTGGGACGAGCGACGCGACCGGGGCTTGGTGCACGCCGAGTTGGGGCATGTGCACGAGGCCTTGCAGGACCTGAGGCAGTATTTGGAGGCCGTGCCGGCAGCGCCCGACACAGCGGCTTTGCGCAACCGGGTCAGCGAGCTTTCTGCGCTTTGACTGGGCCCTGATTCGGCCTCAATTGTTAGTTTACGAGCCCAATGGCTTGAGGCCCAAAAGCTCAGGCCACCACCACCTGCGCGCCATCGCCTTGCGGCGCGATGCGGCCGATCGTGTAAACCGCTTCACCCAAGCCGCGCAGTGTGGCGGCGCAGGCCTCGGATTCGGCCGCGTCGATGACCACCACCATGCCGATGCCGTTGTTGAAGGTGCGGTTCATTTCGATGTCGTCGATGCCAGCCGTCTTTTGCAGCCAGGCAAACAGATCGGTTTGGGGCCAGCTGCCTTTTTGCAGGTGCGCAGCCAGGCCATCGGGCAACACGCGGGGGATGTTTTCTAGCAAACCGCCACCGGTGATGTGGGCCAATGCCTTGATGCCAGAGGCATCTTCCGTGTTCGGATGCGCCGCCAGCGCCGCCAACACGTTCAGCACATACAGGCGGGTGGGCTCCATCAGGGCTTGCTTGAAGGGTTTGCCGTCGAGCGTGGCCGGGGTGTTGGCACCTGCGCGCTCAATGCATTTGCGCACGAGGGAAAAACCGTTGGAGTGCACGCCGCTGGACGCCAGGCCCAGAACCACATCGCCCGCTTTCACGTTTTGTCCCGTGAGGATTTTGGATTTTTCGACGGCACCGACCGCAAAACCGGCCAGGTCGTATTCGCCAGAGGGGTACATGCCGGGCATCTCGGCGGTTTCGCCGCCGATCAAAGCGCAGCCCGACAGTTCGCAACCTTTGGCAATGCCGCCCACCACGGCGACGGCGGTGTCCACATCCAGTTTGCCGCAGGCAAAGTAATCCAGGAAGAATAAGGGCTCGGCCCCTTGCACCAGCACATCGTTCACGCTCATGGCCACCAGATCGATGCCCACGGTGTCGTGCATGTTCCATTCAAAGGCCAGCTTGAGTTTGGTGCCCACGCCGTCGGTGCCGCTCACCAGCACGGGCTCTTTGTAGCGCTTGGGCACTTCAAACAGCGCGCCAAAGCCGCCGATGCCGGCCAGCACGCCTTCGCGCATGGTTTTCTTGGCCAGGGGCTTGATGCGTTCGACCAGCGCGTCTCCGGCAACGATGTCGACGCCAGCGTCTTTGTAGGAAAGAGGGGTTTGAGTCATGGATTTGGCCCGGTTGGGGCTTGTGAATGGGGAGAGGGCCAATAAACGGGGCTTGCAGACTAAAATCAATGCTTATTTTAAGGGTTAGCCCTGAGCCCTCGGGCCAGGCCCTGACAAAACAAGAGACTGCATGCAAGCCCCCCTTCCTTTTTTGATGACCCGACTGGCCGCCTGGCTGGGCGTGGCCCTGCTGGCCGTGCTGGTTTTATGGTTGCTCGCCCCGGTGCTGGCCCCGTTTGTCATTGCAGCGGTCATGGCCTATGTTCTGCACCCCTTGGTGATCAGGCTTGAGGGTGTATCCGGTGGGCGTTTGCCTCGTGCCCTGGCGGTGGTGTTGGTGGAGGCGCTGGCCTTGCTGTCCCTTTTGGGTTTGTTTTTGTTGCTGGTGCCGATCCTGGTGCGCGAATGGCCCCTGTTGCAGCAGCAACTGCCTTTGCTGCTCGACCGCGTGGGCGATGCCATCAACCCTTTGTTGGCCCAGCTGGGCCTGAATGTCTCGCTGGATCTGGGCGAGCTGAAGAAACAACTGGTGACTTACCTGAGCGCGAACCGCGAAGATTGGTGGGCCCCGCTCATGTCCTCGCTCAAACTCGGCGGCAGCGTGGCGCTGGCCTTGGCGGGTTATGCGGTGCTGGTGCCCGTTGCTTTGTTTTACATGTTGTACGACTGGACTCGGCTGGTCAACAGTGTGCTGGAGTTGGTGCCACCGGCTTGGCGCGAGCGATTTGATGGCTTCATGCACGACTGCGACGAGGTGCTGGGCGAGTACCTGCGCGGGCAGACGCTGGTGATGCTGGCACTGGCCGTGTTTTACGCATTGGGCCTGAGTTTGTTTGGTCTGGATCTGGCGCTGCCCATCGGCGTGTTCACCGGGCTGGCCGTGTTTGTGCCTTACCTGGGTTTTGGCCTGGGCCTGGTGCTGGCGCTGTTGGCGGGCTTGCTGCAGTTGGCGCCCTCGCAAGCCGTGATGATGGTGGCCGTGGTCTACGGCCTGGGGCAGTTGCTTGAGAGCTTTGTGCTGACGCCTCGCCTGGTGGGGGAGCGCATCGGCTTGCACCCGCTGGCTGTGATTTTGGCCTTGATGGCTTTTGGTCAGGTGCTGGGTTTTGTGGGTGTGCTGATCGCCTTGCCAGCCAGTGCCGTCTTGTTGGTGGGCTTGCGCCGTTTGCGTCACCAATACCTGCAAAGCGATCTTTACCAAAAAAGCGGTTCTGACGATGCCAAGCAGGGACCAGACCGGGCATGAAGCAACTGGCTTTGGACATCGGCTTGGCTTCAACGCCCACGCTGGACAATTTTTTTGCAGGCCCCAACGCGGCGGCCTTGAGCCACTTGCGTTTGTGGACCGCAACGGGAAGCCGCTCCCCCGTGCCCACTTATTTGTGGGGCGAAAGCGGTTCAGGCAAAACCCATTTGCTACACGCGGTGCACCATGCGCTGCTAGAGCTGGGCACGCAGGTCGGGTGGCTGGATGCCCACAGCATGGACCCGCCCGAGTTCAACGACGGATGGGTTGCCGTGCTGATGGACGATGTGCACCTGTACAACGCCGAGCAACAACACACCGCCTTCAATTGGTTTGTCAACGCTTTGACGCCCCGCTGCGGCACGCCGCGCTGGGTCTTGGCCGCAGGGGCTTTGCCCCCGGCCGATCTGAAGCTGCGCGACGACTTGCGCAGCCGCTTGGGCTGGGGCCACATCGAGGCCCTGCAGGTCCTTGGAGAGCCCGAGCGCCGTGCCGTGCTGCAACAAGAGGCTGACGTCCGGGGCCTGTTCTTGAGCGACGAGGTCATGTCTTACATGCTCAAGCGCTTTTCGCGTGATTTGGGCAGCCTGATGCAGCTGCTCGACCATTTGGACCACTACGCCTTGCAAACGCAGCGCGGCCTGACCATCCCGTTGGTGCGTGCGATGCTGGAGAATGAATGAAACTCGCCCTGTTTGACCTGGACCACACCTTGCTGCCGCTGGACTCTGACCACAGCTGGGGTCAGTTCACCACCGAAATGGGTTGGACCGACCCGGTGGTGTTCGGCCAGCGCAACGACGAGTTTTATGCCCACTATCAGGCGGGCACACTCGATATTCATGATTACGTACGCTTTGCCACCCGCGCCACCTGCGAGCGCGGCGCAGCCGAGGCGGCCCAAGCCCACGCCCGTTACATGAACGAGGTGATCCGCCCGCGCATCACTCCAGAGGCGCTGGCGCTGGTACGATCGCACCAACATGCGGGTGATACGGTCATCATCGTGACCGCCACCAACGAGTTTGTGACCCGTCCGATTGCCCAGGCGTTTGGGGTGAATGAGCTGATTGCGGTAGAGCTTGAGCGCGATGCCAGCGGCTGGATCACGGGCGAGATCAGGGGCACTCCGTCGTTTCGCGAGGGTAAAGTCTCCAGGGTCGCCGATTGGTTAGGCCAAAAAGGCTTGGACTGGGGCGATGTGGAGATGACCTTTTATTCTGACTCCACGAACGATCTGCCGCTTCTGGAAAAAGCCCACCATCCGGTGGCAACGAACCCTGACGCTCGGTTGCGTCAACTGGCCACAGAGCGTGGCTGGCGCATCCTCGAACTCTTTCAAGAATGATCAAACAATTCATCGACAAGTTGATGGGCAAAGCGCCCAAAACTAACAAACCCCATTTTGGCAGCCGCACCGAGGTGCCCGCGAATGTTCACGGCATCGACCCGAACCTGGTGGACGAGCGCGCCATCAACGTGACGCGCACCCTGCAGCAAGCCGGTTTTGAGGCCTACATAGTGGGCGGCGCAGTGCGCGACTTGCTGCTGGGCCTGCGTCCCAAAGACTTTGACGTGGCCACCAATGCTACGCCAGAGCAGGTCAAGGGCCTGTTTCGCCGTGCTTTCATCATCGGCCGGCGCTTTCGCATCGTGCATGTGGTCTACGGCCGGGGGCGCGACAACGAAGTGATCGAAGTCTCCACCTTCCGGGCGCACCTGGACAACGCGGCGGCTGAGCAGGTCAAAGGCAACGAACGCACCAGTAAGAGTGAGTTGGCGGGCATGAAGCACGCGGTGGACTCCTCAGGCCGTGTGCTGCGCGACAACGTCTGGGGCCCACAAGACGAAGACGCCACGCGCCGCGACTTCACCGTGAACGCCATGTACTACGACCCCGAGTCGCAGATCGTGGTGGACTACCACGGGGGCATTCAGGATTCGAAAAAACGCGTCCTGCGCATGATTGGCGATCCTGTGGCGCGTTACCGCGAAGACCCGGTGCGCATCATTCGTGCCGTGCGTTTTGCCGCCAAACTCAGCCACTTAGGCTTCAAACTGGAGACCAAGACCGCCAAGCCGCTGACCCAGTCGGCCACTTTGCTGGCCGATGTGCCGCAAAGCCGTTTGTTTGACGAGATGCTCAAGCTGCTGCAAACAGGACATGCGCTGGCGTCCATTGAGCAGCTGAAAAAGCTGGGCCTGGCCACCGGCATTTACCCTTTGCTGGATGTGGTGGTGGAGCGGGTGGACAGTGCTTTTGTGCAAGTGGCGCTGGCCGACACCGACCGGCGCGTGGGCGAGGGCAAGCCGGTCGCCCCGAGCTTCTTGCTGGCCTGTGTGCTCTGGGCCGATGTGCGCGAAGGCTGGGCCAAACGCCTGGCTCGCAAAGAGCACCCGCACCCGGCTTTGCAGGATGCGATTGACGAGGTGTTTGATGCACGCATCGGCGATGTGTCCGGTAGAGGCAAGCTGGCGGCTGACATGCGTGAGATCTGGATGATGCAGCCGCGCTTTGAAAAGCGGGTGGGCAGCGCACCGTTTGGCCTTGTCGAACAGCCGCGATTTCGCGCAGGCTTTGACTTTTTGCGGCTGCGTGCTGACATCGAAGAAGTGGATATTCGACTGGCTGACTGGTGGCAAGAATTCAGCATGGCCAGCGATTCAGAGCGGGAAGATTTGGTGCAGGTTGCCAAGGCCGAGCAACAGATCTCTCAGGCAGCCAAGCCGCGTGTGCGCCGAGCACCCCGACCAGAAGGTGCGCCAGCGCCTGCACCACTGGACACAATGCCCGCTGCTTCAGATGCAGATAACGCTGGCGTTGGCGAGCCCAGAAAACGCCGCCGCCGCCGTCGTAAACCCGGTGAGGGGAGCGATTCGGCTGCTGATTCTGGCGTGAGTCGGCCCTGATTGAACCCTGAACCTCGCCTATGACCCTCTTGCCGCGTCAGAGCGTGACCGCTTATGTGGCCATTGGGGCCAATTTGGGCGACGCACGGCAGAGGGCGCGGGAAGCCTTCGATGCCTTGGCGCTGTTGCCCGATACGCAACTCACAAACTCTTCGCACATTTACCGCACAGCGCCTCACGAGACTCAGGGGCCGGATTTTTTCAATGCTGTGGCCCGCATCGAGACGGGCTTGACGGCCCCCGATTTGCTGGATGCTTTGCAGGCCATCGAAAACCAAGCAGGCCGATTGCGACCTTATCTGCATGCCCCAAGAACTTTGGATTTGGATTTGCTTTTCTACGGCGACGCCCAGGTGCTCAGCCCGCGCCTGACGGTGCCCCATCCGCGCTGGCGTGAAAGAGCCTTTGTGCTCTTTCCCTTGGCCGATGTGTGGCCAGAGCGCGTCAGCTCTGAAGACTTGATGCGTGTGGCCGGGCAGGGCATTGAACGCGTGCCAGAGGATGCGCCAGGCGTTGCCTAATCTGGTGCAGGCTTTACTGGCTGATCAGGCGGGCGGCCTCGATCTGGTATTCGAAATAGCGCTGGAAGCTGAAGACCAGGCTCGCCATCAAGGCGGTGGTGCCCAGCAGCAATGCGCTGGCGATGCCGATGACTGTGCCCCAGTGGGTGCGGCCTGCTGGGTTGAGTTCGTCGCCTTCGGGGTTGAATTTGGCATTCCACTTTTCAATGCCGCTCAGGCCGTAAACAATGGCGTTCAAAGCGCAGCCCGCAATCGTGAACCCCAGTAAGGGGATCAGCAACCAACTGAGCGTGTCGTCTTGGCCCAACTGCTGCACACGCTCCAGCCCATAAAAACCCAGTGCCGTTGGAATAGGCAGCAACCAGGCCAGCGTGTCTGAAAATCCGTAAAGGTAAAAGCGGTGAAGGCCCAGAGGGCCCGTCCAAAAAGCCAACCAAGTTGCAATTGTTTTGTTTTTCATCTTGTTGATTATTGCGGAGCAGTGCTGTCAACTGCACTCAAAGGCTTTTTTTTATGACCATATCGAGCCCGCATCGGCAGAATCGCCAATGACCGCCAAAAATGTGCGCACCCCAACGCGCCAGGCGGCCCGCCCTATCGGCCTCGGTGGGGGGCGATTTCGAAGGTGCCTGTGCCGGTGAGCACGTGGTGGCCGTAAATGGCGGTGAATGCGACGACGTCTTTGTCGCGGCAGGGTCGGATCAGAGACAAGGCTCTCGTTGTATAATAGTGGGCTAATCAGTGTGTCACTGGCCGGGTGGCCAGTTGCGTGTCTCAAACGCTGATAGAAAACGGGTTGACCGGCATTTGTTCCGGACAGACCCAACCACCCAAGGATAAATCATGGTTGTTATTCGTCTGAACCGCGGCGGCTCTAAAGCACGTCCTTTTTTCAACATCGTCGTCGCTGACAAGCGCGTGCGACGCGATGGTCGCTTCCTCGAGCGCATTGGTTTCTACAACCCCACAGCAAAAGGCGGCGAAGAGGGTTTGCGCATCGCTCAAGACCGCCTAACCTACTGGACGGGCGTTGGTGCCCAGGCTTCTCCCACTGTGGAACGCCTGATCCGCCAGGCCGGCAAAGCCGCAGTCTGATAGGCCGTTAAAGCCCATGCGCCCCGTCTTGGATACAGCCGCTTTGCCGGCTGACGCCATCGAAATCGGGCGCATCACCGATGCCTGGGGTATCAAAGGCTGGTTCAAAGTCTTGCCCCACAGCGCCTCCCCCGAGGCGCTTTTTTCTTCCAAGCAGTGGTTCTTGTTGCCGCCTGACAGGCCAATGAAGCCCAAACGTCCGACAGAGGCTGCCCAAGTTGCACCGGGTCAGGCAATTTGGGTTGAGCCCTTGTTGCTCCCCATCAAAGAAGTCAAAAATCATTCCGATACGGTGGTGGCCTTTGCTCAAGGCATAGACGACCGCAATGCGGCAGAGTCTTTGCGTGGCGCGCGCATTTTCATCCCCCGTTCCAGCTTTCCTGCTGTGGCCGATGGCGAGTATTACTGGGTTGATTTGCTGGGCTTGCAGGTGCTCAACCGAGAGGGTATCGACCTGGGTCTGGTGCGTGACCTCATGTCCACAGGCCCACAAACGGTGCTTGTCATTGAGGCGCCTTCAGAAGTCGAAGGCGGAAAAGCCGTTGAGCGCATGATTCCTTTTGTTGCGGCGTTCGTCGATGCGGTCGATCTGCCCGGCAAACGCATCACCGTTGACTGGCAGCTCGATTACTGAATCGCAGCCACAGCAGTGGGGGCCATCCATGCGCTTTGACATCATCACCCTGTTTCCCGAGTTGTTTGCGCCGCTGCTGACCAGTGGCATCACGCGCCGTGCCTACGAAAGCGGCTTGGTGGATGTGCGTTTGTGGAATCCCCGCGACCATGCTGAAGGCAATTACCGTCGTGTGGACGACCGCTCCTTTGGCGGCGGCCCAGGTATGGTCATGCTGGCCGAACCCTTGTTCAAATGCCTCAATGCCATTCGTGAAGAGCGTCAAGAGGCGATGCCTGCGCCTTTGGTGTTGTTTTCCCCGATCGGTCGGGCTTTGAATCACACCGCTGTGGCGCAATGGTCTGGCAGCGAGGGCGCTGTGTTGTTGTGCGGCCGCTACGAAGGCGTGGACCAACGCTTCATCGACCAACACGTTGACCAGCAAATCAGCTTAGGTGATTTTGTGCTGTCGGGCGGTGAAATCGCCGCCATGGCCTTGCTGGACGCGGTAGCCCGTTTGCAACCGGGTGTGCTCAATGACGAGGGTAGCCACCAATTGGACAGCTTCAACCCAGCGCTCGATGGTTTGCTGGACAGCCCGCACTACACCCGGCCCGAAGTTTGGCAAGGTCACGCCGTACCGCCTGAATTGATGTCAGGCCACCATGCGCACATCGAGCGCTGGCGACGAGAGCAAAGCCTTCGTTTGACGGCCTTGCATCGACCAGAGTTGATAGACCAAGCCCGTGCGGCGGGCCATCTCAGTCGCCAGGACGAGACCTTACTGAAACAACGTTAATCCTGCTCGGTCCAATAAGTTCTCTCAACAGGGTTTGAAAAAGTTATAATCAAAGGCTTTTCGATCCTCTACCCGCCGCGATCTGGTTCAGTCATGCTTGTGTATGGCCCTTACAACACAGAACGCCCCTTGTGTAGCGAGGCATGATCGGACGGAGTTCAAAAAATGAATTTGATTCAAACTCTTGAGCAGGAAGAAATTGCCCGTTTGGGTAAAGTGATTCCTGAGTTTTCTCCCGGCGACACCGTGATCGTCAGCGTCAACGTGGTGGAAGGTGCGCGCAAGCGTGTCCAAGCCTACGAAGGTGTTGTGATCGCCAAGCGTAACCGTGGTCTGAACAGCGGCTTCACTGTGCGCAAGATCTCCAGTGGCGAAGGTGTGGAACGCACGTTCCAAACTTACAGCCCTGTGATCGCCAGTATCGAAGTCAAACGCCGTGGTGATGTTCGCCGCGCCAAGCTGTACTACCTGCGCGACCGCAGCGGCAAGTCGGCACGTATCAAGGAAAAGTTGCCTCAGCGCAAAGCAGCACCTGCTGCCAAAGCGTAAAGCCTTTTCGTTCGTACGAAAAAACCGCCCGGGTTTGCGCCCAGGGCGGTTTTTTTATGGGCGCTTCAAAGCCCTCGTTCATGCGCACATGCATGCCACCCGGCCATGAAAAAAGGCCTTGCCGGTGAGGGCAAGACCTTGGAGGGGATCTTGAAGTCCTGGGTCGAGCCCAGGACAAGGATCAAGCGCGCGTGATTTTCAGCACGCGGGTGCCACCACGCTTGCCTGCAGGACCTTCGCCAGCAGCATGGGGTTTGAAGTTGCCGGCACCAAACTGTTTAGGGCCGCGGGCAAACTTGTCACCTGCACCCGCTGCACCGCGAGGGGCAGGACGGGCGGCGTTGCGGTTGTCACCACCACGATCTTCCCAGCGGCCGCCTTGACGTGGACCGTCCTGGCGTGCGTCTTGGCGCGGGGCAGGGCGGCTGTCGCCCTTGTCCCAAGGGTGCGCAGGTGCAGCGCGCTGCTCAAAGCGGTCACCACCGCGGTTGTCACCACGGGGGGCGTCAAAACGGCCGCCGTCTTTGCGGGCATCGAAGCGGGGTTCGCTGCGCTGCTCAAAGCGTGGCTGCTCATCGCGGAAGTTGCCACGAGGGGCGCGGTTGTCAAAGCCGCCACCACCATTGTCGCGGTCACGGTTGCCACCGAAGTCACGGCCACCGGGGGCGGGACGGCCACCACGGAAACCACCACCTGCGTTGGCGTAATTGCGCTCGCCGCCAAAGCGGTCACCGCCACGGCCCATGGGCTTGCGGGCTTCGGGCATGCGCACTTTGGGCTCGAGGCCTGGAATCACTTCGGCCTTGAACGGCTGGCGTGTGTAGGACTCGATGTCACTGATCTTGCGGCGGTCACGAATCTCAGCGAAGGTCACAGCCAAGCCGTCGCGGCCAGCGCGGCCTGTACGGCCAATGCGGTGGGTATAGTCCTCGGCCTTCATCGGCAAGCCGAAGTTAAAGACGTGGGTGATGGTGGGCACGTCGATGCCGCGAGCGGCCACGTCGGTGGCGACCAAAATCTGGACTTGACCGTTGCGCAAGGCCATCAGGCGGCGGTTGCGCATGCCTTGGCTCAAGGCGCCGTGCAGGGCCACAGCCGAGAAGCCGTCTTGCTGCAAGTCAGCGGCCAGGCCGTCGCACTCGATTTGGGTGCTGGAGAACACGATGGCTTGGTCGATCGTGGCGTCACGCAACCAGTGGTCCAGCATCTGGCGCTTGTGTTGGGCGTTGTCGGCCCAGAAAAGCACCTGCTTGATGTTGTTGTGCTTTTCTTGGGGGTTGTCGATCTGGATTTTCTGGACCGAAGAACCGCCGTCGTGCATCACGCGCATGGCCAGTTGCTGAATGCGCGGCGCGAAGGTGGCGCTGAACATCATGGTCTGGCGACGTTGGCTGGTCATGTCGTTGATGTCGGCCAAGTCGTCCGAGAAGCCCAGATCGAGCATGCGGTCAGCTTCGTCCACTACCAAAAACTGCACTTGGTCCAGTTTGATTTGCATGGAGCGCTGCAGGTCCAGCAAACGGCCGGGTGTGGCAACCACCAGGTTGGCGTTTTGCAGCTTGGCAATTTGCAGTTGGTAAGGCATGCCGCCGACCACGTTGGCAACGCGCAGACCACGCGTGTGCTTGACCAGCTCGATGGCGTCTTGCGCCACTTGCTGGGCCAGTTCGCGCGTTGGGCAGACTATCAGGGCGCCAGGTGTCGGGGCCTTGAAGTTGCGTGGGTTGGTGGGGTCTTTGCGCTTGGAGCGCTTGGGGGCGGGTTCGCCTTTGGCAACGGCGTCGGCGCAGGCTTGGTCGAATTCGGCGCGTTCAGCAGCTTCTTGCTCGGCCATTTGCTGAATCAGGGTGTGCAAAACGGGTAGCAAAAAGGCGGCGGTTTTGCCGCTGCCGGTCTGGCTGGACACCATCATGTCGGTGTAGCCATTGGACTTGCCGTCTTTGGAGCCGCCTGCAGTGGGCAAAGCCAAAGGAATGGTGCGCAATTGCACAGCGGTTGGCTGGGTGTAGCCCAGATCGGCCACGGCTTGCACCAGCTCAGGGGCCAGGCCCAACTCAACGAAACCGTTAGGCATGTCGACGATGGCTTCGACTTCTTCGGCCACTGCAGTCGTGGCTTCAGGAGCGGCTTCGGGGGTGATTTCGGCCGCCGCAGCGACCATGATTTCAGTGGCCAGGTTGGTCGGGGCGCTCTGTGCCGTGGACTCGGTGGGGATGGATGTGATTTCGGCAGGCGACAAGTCGTCCTGCACTGTGTTCAAAGTGTCGGTCATGTGTATGTATAAAACTCGCACGGAACAACGGCCGCTAACAGAAAACTGTTGCTGATGGCCGCAGGCACCGCAAGGTTGAAAAAACATCAACCATCAAACGGTGCTCGCGAGTGGCGCTGGGCGTGGAGCCTGGCCGCTGTGAGTGACCCTATCGTTGGGTCAAGGCATGAAGGGAGATGTATGAAACGCTGCACCTTTGTACAGCGAGCCCACTATTATGGCACGGATCAGAAAAAACCGCTAGGGTTTTCCCTGAAAAATCACAAACGGATGAAATGCTCGCGGTAATGTGCCAGCTCATCGATCGATTCGTGCACGTCGGCCAGGGCGGTGTGCTTTTGCTGCTTTTTGAAACTGGCGTACACCTCGGGCTTCCAGCGGCGAGACAACTCTTTGAGGGTACTTACATCCAGATTGCGGTAGTGGAAAAACGCTTCCAGCTTGGGCATGTACTTGACCAAAAAACGGCGGTCCTGACTGATGGTGTTGCCGCACAGTGGGGAGGCGCTCTTGGGCAGGTACTTTTTCAGAAAGGCCAGAATCTGTTCTTCGGCATCGGCTTCGCTCGTGGTGGAGGCTTTGACCTTGTCGATCAAGCCGCTTTTGCCGTGGGTGCCCTTGTTCCACTTGTCCATTTGGTTGAGCAGCTCGTCGCTTTGGTGAATCACCAGCACCGGGCCTTCAATGCGGGGCGTGAGGTGCGGGCCGGTCACGATGACGGCGATCTCCAGCAGTCGTTCTTTTTCAGGGTCCAGGCCCGTCATTTCACAATCGATCCAGACCAGGTTTTGGTCAGACTTGGGCAGCTGTGCCGCTTCTTGGGGGGGGGTGTTCACGTCAGACATGCGTTGATTGTCGCTGATGCTGGCCCGCTGCATGGGCACACAAGCCCTTGCCAAGCTCAACAAGACAAGGCCGCTTCTACAATACAGCGATGAATGCTTCCCTGACTTTGACCCTGACTCTGGTGGTGGCCTTGCTGGCCCATGTGGCGCTCAAGTTTTGGCTGAACGCCCGCCAGGTGCGGCATGTGGCACGCCACCGAAGCGCGGTGCCGCAGGCTTATACCGAAACCATGACCTTGACCGACCACCAAAAAGCGGCCGATTACACCCTGGCCAAAGCCCGTCTGTCGCAAATCGACATTGCTCTGGATGCCGCCGTGCTGCTGGGCTGGACGCTGCTGGGCGGGCTCGATTCGCTCAACCAGGTGCTGCTGGATTGGATGGGCCCGGGCATGGCGCAGCAAATCGCGCTGGTGCTGGGCTTCACGCTGGTCGGCGGTCTGATCGGATTGCCCCTGTCGCTCATGCAAACCTTTGGCGTGGAGCAGCGCTTTGGCTTCAACAAGATCACACCCGCTTTGTGGCTGGGCGACATGGCCAAAGGCCTGGCGCTGGGTTTGGTGCTGGGCCTGCCGCTTTTGTCGGTGGTGCTGTGGCTCATGCAAACCGGAGGCGAATGGTGGTGGCTGTGGGCCTGGGGCGTGTTGGTGGGCTGGCAATTGTTTTTGATGGCGATTGCCCCGAATGTGATCATGCCGCTGTTCAACAAATTCACGCCTTTGGAAGACGAGTCGCTCAAGGCCCGTGTGCAGGGCCTGATGCAACGCGCAGGCTTCACCGCCAAAGGTTTTTTTGTGATGGACGGCAGCCGCCGCTCGGCGCATTCCAATGCTTTTTTCACAGGCTTTGGGGCCAGCAAGCGCGTGGTGTTTTTCGACACATTGCTCAAGCAACTGAGCCCGGCTGAAATGGAAGCAGTGCTGGCCCATGAGCTGGGCCACTTCAAGCACAAACACATCGTGAAAATGATGGTGACCAGTTTTGCCATGACGTTGGCCGGGCTGGCGCTGCTGGGCTGGTTGGCGCAGCAGGTTTGGTTTTACACAGGCTTGGGCGTAATGCCCAATTTGTCGGGCAGCAACGATGCGCTGGCGCTGGTGTTGTTCATGCTGGTCACGCCCGTATTCACTTTGTTCTTTGCGCCCGTATCGTCCTGGCGATCGCGCCAGCAAGAGTTCGAGGCCGATGCCTATGCCGTGTCGCAAACCCCGGGCGCAGACTTGTCTTCGGCCCTGCTCAAGCTTTACCAGGACAACGCCTCGACCCTCACGCCCGACCCTTGGTATGTGAAGTTTTATTACTCGCACCCCCCGGCCAGCGAGCGTTTGCTGCGGATGAAAACCGCATGAGCATCCCAGAAGTGAGGGCCCTCAAGCCCACCGAGATCATCATGGCACTGAGCCAAATTTCGGGTTGGGGCTTGTCGGGCGATGGCGACAACATTGCCATTGAAAAGACCTTTGAGTTTGCCGAGCACACACACGCACTGCTGTTCGTCAACAGCGTGGGCTGGTTGTCTGAAAAGCTCAACCACCACCCCGAGCTGGTGTTGACCTACAAACGTTGTGTGGTGCGCTGGAACACGCACGATGTGCGCGGCCTGAGCCGACTCGATTTTGAGGCGGCCACCCAGACCGACGCCTTTTTAGTGGCAAAAGCCTGAATGAACAAACCCAAAACTCGACCGGCCTTGCCCCAGGCCCACGATCTGGAGCCGGGCTTGGTGGTCGCCACCTATGGCCGCCACTGCCTGGTCGAGACACCCGAAGGCCGACGCCTGATTTGCCACCCGCGTGGAAAAAAAAACCAGGTGGTGGTGGGCGACCAGGTGCTGTGGCAAATCGCAGGCGATGAGGGCAGCATCGAAAAACTGCAGGAGCGCCGCAACCTGTTTTACCGGCAAGACGAAATACGCACCAAATCCTTTGCAGCCAATCTGGACCGCGTGCTGATCTTGATTGCAGCCGACCCCGAGTATTCGGAAAGCCAACTCTCACGCGCCTTGGTGGCGGCCGAGGCCGAGCGCATCACGCCCATCATCGCGCTCAACAAGAGTGATTTGGCTCAGCCCTTTGCCCAAGCTTGGGAGCGCCTGGCCCCTTACCGCGCCATGGGTTACAGCGTCATGCCCATCAGCCTGAGCCCGCGCAGCCCGGTAGCCGACGACGGCGTGGCCGCCTTGTGCAAGCATTTGCAAGGCCTGACCACCTTGGTGCTGGGGCCGTCGGGCAGTGGCAAAAGCACGCTGATCAACCGCTTGGTGCCCGATGCGCTGGTCGAGACGGGTGAGATTTCGCTGGCGCTCAACTCGGGCAAGCACACCACGACCAGCACGCGTTGGTACTGGGTGCCCGCGCTGGATGGGTCTGCTGAAGATGGCGCTGCTCGGACGGCCTTGATCGATTCACCTGGCTTTCAGGAGTTTGGCCTGCACCACATCGAGCCCACCCGCCTGGCCGACTGCATGCCCGATTTGCGCCAGCATTTGGGCGGCTGCAAGTTCTACAACTGCACGCATTTGCACGAGCCCGGTTGCGCCGTTTTGGCGCAAGTAGAAACCGCTGAGCACCCCGGCACCATCAGCGTACGCCGTCACCGCATTTACGCGCAGCTGTTTGAAGAGTTGGGCCAGCAGCGCTGGTGAAGGGCAGGGCGACTTTAGCCCACCAAATTGGCCATGGTCAGCAAGGCCACCAGCACCAACCACATGATGACGGTGCGCCAGACCAGGCCCACCACTTGGGCAAAGTGGGCCACGCTGGCCACACGCCCGGGGGTACTGCTGCTGTCCTGATTGTCGGGCGTTGTCATGCCCTCGACCACGGGTTGCAAAGCAGCGCCACCCAAACGGATGTTGATGGCCCCTGCCGTTGCCGCCAGGATCACCCCATCATTGTCTTGCGGAAAATTCTGTGCGTGTTGTCGCCAGCCGTCCATGGCATCTTCAAAGCTGCCCACAATTGCAAAGCCCAAAGCCGTCATGTGCGAGGGTAGCCAGTCCACGGCCTGCCACGCCCTTGTCGAGACGGAGCGCAAAACCTCGCTGGGCAAAGAGCCATCGGCTGAAGGTGCTTGCCAGCGGCGCTGGGTGAATTCTGTCAGGCGGTAAATCACCGCACCCACTGGCCCCAGGCCGATGATGGACAGGGCGGCGTACCAAAAAAACACCCCGAACACATGGCGGTGCGCGGCGATCACCGAGTACTCGATCACGTGCCGCACGATTTCGCTGCGCGGAATTTGTCCCACCTGCACCTGCTGCCATTGCGCCAGAAACTCGCGGGCTTTGTCTTCGTCGCCGTTTTCCAGGGCTTCGCGGATGCCAGTAAAGTGGTGGCTGAATTGACGGAAACCCAGCGTCACATAAAGCAGGGCCACATTCCAGAGCACAGCCACCCACCAGCCCAGCGTCCAATCGAGCAACCAATGCACTAGCACGGCCAGCAAGGCAGGGGACAAAACGGTGATACCCCATGTCACCCAAGCCTGTGGACGGGTGCCTGCGTCGAAGGTGCGCACCACCCAGGCCGTCCATTGCTCGACAGCGGCAAAGACCTGGTTGTCGGTCTTGAGGGGGCGGGCTTGCTCCAGCACCAGGGCCAGCAAGATGGCAAAAAAACTCATGGCATTCTCATGTTGACGGGTTGGCAGCCAGGAAGCGGTAGAAATTGCGCAGCATCCCGGCCGTGGCACCCCAGATGAAATGTTCCACCGTCTGGACTTCGCCATTGGGGGCGATTCGGCACTCCTCGTACGGCATTGAAAACCATTGTCGCTGAGACCCTTGCCAATCGAAGGCATGTCGCCGGTGGTTGGCCGGGTTCATCAAAAAAGACAAAGGCACCTCAAACACATCTTCCACTTCGTCGGCATTGATAAGCAATTCGAAATCGGGCGAGACCAGGCCAATCACCGGCGTCACCCAGAACGAAGTGCCCGTGATGTAAATGGGCAACTCGCCAATGACCTCCACGTGGCGGGCCGACAAGCCCACTTCCTCTTCAGCCTCGCGCAAAGCGGTGGCCTGCATGTTGGCGTCCACGGGGTCCACTTTCCCACCTGGAAAGGCAATTTGACCCGAATGGGTCTTCATGTGAGCGGCGCGGCGCGTCAGCAACACCGTGGGTGAGGAAGCTTGAGGCCCTCGCATCACAATGGGCACCAGCACTGCCGCTTGGGCAGGGGGGCGTTCAGAGGTGAAGCTTTCGCGCACCACTTCCGGCTGCCACTCAGGCGGCTGCTCAAACCGGGCCTTCAGGGCTTCGGGCTGCAAAAAAGCAGTCGGCACAGCGGGCATTTCGTGGTCGATTTGCCAAACTGGGACTTGTCGGGGATCAAACAGTGGATTTTTGGACACAGTCGTTCTTTATAACCGACAAGGGCAAGCACGCTGGCGAGGCTCCGGCAGCGGTCTTGGCCCAAGCATACAAAGGCCTGGCCGTAAAATAGGCAGGTTGCCCTATTTAGCAACGTTACTGGTTTTACACATATGGATACAGGTCATTTCATGAAACGCGATTATTTCTCTCCCGACGTCCGTTCCGAACGCCGCTTTGGCGAACACCGAGGGGGCACCTGCATGGCTTTGATCGACGGCCGATTTTTGATCTGGCTGGCCCAGCAAGGCGTGATGGGGGCCACCGGCGAATCGGTCAACCGCCAGGGCTTGATCAGCTTGCTGTCACAGGCCTTATCACACGCGGCGCTGGATGTAGATCTGCGCCGCATTTACTGGTACAGCGACCGATCGGATGGTCTTGTTATCGACGACCAGATCGTGCGCCTGGTGCAGACCCACGATGCCGATGGTGGTGCTTCTTTGTTGCGCTCACTGGGCCACGACCTCAAACAACTGGCCGATCACCATGCATGTGACCATGTGCTGGTGGCCAGCGACGATGAGCGCTTTTTGGCCACCATCGACGAAGCCCAGCTCAGCGGCTTGAGCGTGCACCTGTTGGCCGATGAATCGGCACGCAACATGCCGCAAATGGTGCGCACCGACCCGGGCTGGGCCCGTTTGCTGACCCAGGCCGACCGCCGTGTGGTGGTCAATTCGCAAGCCCTGGCCGACATGTTGCAAGGCAAGCTGTCCACGGGGATGGGCCCGGCCGGGGAAGACGTGGAAGAGCTGCGCAAATCGATGCACGAGGTCATAACCGCCTGGTGGGCCGACGAACCTGAGGATCTGCGCGAAGACCTGCGCGACGCTTTGCAGATCAGCCGGGGCATTCCGCAAGAAGTGGACCGCCAGCTTTTGCTGCGCATGCGCCAGCGACTGGCCCGCGCCTTGAGCTTGCCCGAGAAAAAAATGCTGCGCGAAACCTTGCGTCAGGTGGTAACAGAGACTGCCGCCTCAGCGCCGGTGGTGGGTGATGGTTTGCCGCCTGATCTGGACGACTGATCTGGGCAACTGTGCCTTGCGGGCATGGGGCATGTTGGGGCCTCACCCAGATTTTTGAGGCGCTCCAGGCCACCCGTTTCATGATGCAGCCACTCCTCGGAGTGGCTGTTTTTTTGCTTGTGCAAGTTTCTTTTTCTCGGCCTGGGCCAGCGTTGGTGGTCTTGATGCTGTGATCTCAGCATTTCATCATTTCTATTTTGCAATTTGTTGCAATTAAAGATTATCAAAGTATTAAATTTGACCAAAATGCTGATAAATTTAATCCATGCGAACCAGCATCCATTCACAGGAGCATGAAACCATGACCACCGCAGCCCACTTGACACCTCTGAACTCGCGCCACTTCAGCACCCCAGTGCACCAGGACCACTTCACCTTGGCCATGCACCAGGAAGCAGAAAATGCCTTGGCGATGGCGCTGCATTATTTGCGCTCCAGCGGCAGCAACGTGCCCGGTGCCACGCGCAAAGCCGTGCAGGCACTGGGTGCCTTGAACCGTCTCGAAATGTTGTCTTTGGGCTCGGGTGCGCACACCACAGGACGCGCTTAAAACCCCCAAAAGGCCTGGGCCACTGGGTTTGTTCAGGTGTTCCGGGACAGTGCGTTCCTGCACTTGCCCCCATCGACTTGCCAGCCTGACGGCACCTCCTTGCCGTGGTCAGCAAAAATCAAGCTTGGGCGTGGTATCGGGTCACGCGCTCAACTTCGTTTTTGGAGCCCAGAATCACGCTCACCCGTTCGTGCAACTGGCCCGGTTGCAGATCCAGAATGCGCTCTTTGCCATTGGTGGACGCCCCCCCGGCTTGTTCGATCAGCCAGCTCATGGGATTGGCCTCATATAACAAACGGAGCTTGCCGGCTTTGTGGGGTTCGCGCTTGTCCCAGGGGTACATGAAGACGCCGCCACGGGTCAGGATGCGGTGCACGTCGGCCACCATGCTGGCGATCCAGCGCATGTTGAAGTCCTTGTCACGCGGGCCTTCCTTGCCCTGCAGGCATTCATCAATGTAGCGGCGTACGGGTTCGTCCCAGTGGCGCATATTGCTCATGTTGATGGCGAACTCTTGGGTGTCGGCGGGCACTTGCACGTTTTCTTGGGTCAGTACGAAAGAGCCTTGCTCGCGGTCGAGGGTGAACATGGCCACGCCATCGCCCACGGTGAGCACCAAGGTGGTTTGCGGTCCGTACACGCAGTAACCTGCCGCCACCTGCTTCTTGCCGGATTGCAAAAAGTCTTGCTCAGTGACGCCTTGGCTGTCTTCGGGTTTTTTGAGCACGCTGAAGATGGTGCCGATGCTGACGTTGACGTCGATGTTGGAGGAACCATCGAGTGGATCAAACAGCAGCAGGTATTCGCCTTGCGGGTAACGGTTGGGTACCAAGTAGATGCTGTCCATCTCTTCAGAGGCCATGGCCGCTAAGTGGCCACCCCATTCGTTGGCTTCTAGCAGTACTTCGTTGGCGATGATGTCAAGTTTCTTTTGCACCTCGCCTTGCACGTTTTCAATTTCGGCACTGCCTAACACGCCGCCCAAAGCGCCTTTGTTGACGGCGTGGCTGATGCTTTTGCAGGCGCGAGCCACCACTTCGAGCAGCAAGCGCAAGTCGGCCGGGATATGGCCTTTGTCGCGTTGCTGTTCCACCAGGTAGCGGGACAGGGAAATTTTGCTGCTCATGTTCATTCCTTGGGTTCGGGCGTCGAAGTCAGGTGCTGCACTTCAAGCCGCACTCAGGGCTCGGCTGATCACTTCGCGCGCATCGTTAGACAGGTCGGTTTTGGCGGCCACGCGCTCGATGGCGACTTTGGCCGCGCTGCGGTAGGGCTCGGCCAGGCGGCTCCAGCGGTCCATGGCGCGCGCCAGGCGTGCGGCCACTTGCGGGTTGATCGCGTCGAGCGCCAGCACCTGCTCGCTCCAATACACATAGCCTGCCGCGTCGGCGCGGTGGAAACCAGCCGGGTTGGCGCTGCAGTAGCTGAAGATCAGGCTGCGGGCGCGGTTGGGGTTGCGCAGGCTGAAGTCGGGGTGTTGCATGAGCTGGCGCACACGCGGCAACACGTCGCCCGCACGGTCGGGCGCACCGGCTTGCAGGGCAAACCATTTGTCGATCACCAGCGCTTCGTGCTGGAACATTTTGTGGAATAAGGCCAAAGCGTCTTGCGCCAAGGCATGGCCGCTCACCACCAGTGCCGACAAAGCGTTGAAACGGTCGGTCATATTGCCCGCGTCCTTGAATTGCTGGTACACGCGGCCTGGCGTGACGGCGTCACCGCTGTGCACAGCGGCCACGCACAACATGGTCATGGACAGGCCTGCCAAGGCACGGCGGCCGCTGGATTGGGCATCGGGCGAGTAGACGCCGTTGTACTTGTGGGCATCCCAGGCCCATAGCCAGTCGGCTTGCAGGGCGGTGGCCAGTTGCAGGCGCATGTTTTCGCGCAGCGCGTGTACGCGTTGCGGGTCCACCACGTCTAGGTGGTCGGCGATGTAATTTTCTGAGGGCAGTGTGAGCGCCAGGTCCTTGAATGCGGCGTCCAGTTGGGGATGGCGCAGCACGTTGCGCAGGGCCGCCACCAGGGCCTCAGACAACACAGGCTGGCCCGTCAAGTCCTTGTTTTGCTGAATGGCATCGAGCGCGCTTTGCAGCATCAGGCGCTGGCCAGCTTCCCACTGGTTGAAGGGGTCACTGTCGTGGGCCAACAAGATGAGAAGGTCGGTCGCGGACAAACCGTCTTCTAGCACCACGGGGGCGCTGAAACCGCGCAGCAAGGAGGGCACGGGTTCGCTGTTGATGTTGGCAAAGGTGAAGCTGGCGCTCTCTTCGGTCAGCACAAGGGTTTGCTGCAGGACGCTGTCGTTGGCGTCAGCCAACTGCAAGGGCATGGCAGCGCCGTCTCGGCTGAGCAAGCCCAGCGTGACTGGAACCACAAAAGGTTTTTTATCGGTTTGGTCAGGTGTCGCTGGGCACCTTTGACGCAGGGTCAGGGTGTAGCTGCGTTCGTCAGCGTTGTAGGCACCGCTCGCTTGCAGGCGTGGGGTGCCTGCTTGGCTGTACCAATGCTTGAACGCGCTCAGGTTCTGTGCCAGCGCCGAGCTGGGGTTGGCGTCGGCGATAGCCTGCGCAAAGTCGTCGCAGGTCACGGCTTGGCCGTCATGGCGCTCAAAGTACAGCTTCATGCCTTTGGCAAATCCATCGCGGCCTAGGCTGTCAGCTGGGGTGGCCACCAGCGTTTGCATCATGCGAACGACTTCCGAGCCTTTTTCGTAAATGGTGACGGTGTAGAAGTTGTTGATCTCGACGTAGCTGTCGGGACGCACCGGGTGGGCCATGGGGCCGGCGTCTTCGGCAAACTGCACCGTGCGCAAGACACGCACGTCTTCAATGCGTTTGACGGCACGGGCACTGGCCACGCCCGCCATGTCCTGGCTGAATTCCTGGTCACGAAAGACCGTCAGTCCCTCTTTGAGCGAGAGCTGAAACCAGTCGCGGCAGGTGATGCGGTTGCCCGTCCAGTTGTGGAAGTACTCGTGGCCGACCACGCTTTCGATACCGCCAAAATCCATGTCGGTGGCCGTGTTCGGGTTGGCCAGCACGTACTTGGTGTTGAAAATGTTCAGGCCCTTGTTTTCCATCGCGCCCATGTTGAAGTCGCTGGTGGCGACGATCATGAAGCGTTCCAGATCGAGCGGCAGGCCAAAGCGTGCTTCGTCCCAGGCCACGCTGGCCATCAGCGAGTTCATCGCGTGTTCGGTCTTGTCCAGATCACCGGGGCGCACAAACACTTGCAGCAAGTGATCTTTGCCGCTGCGGC
This sequence comes from Limnohabitans sp. 2KL-51, assembly GCF_003063645.1. GTDB lineage: Bacteria > Pseudomonadota > Gammaproteobacteria > Burkholderiales > Burkholderiaceae_C > Limnohabitans_A. The sequence continues at coordinate 220,144 of NZ_NESJ01000002.1, read as the reverse complement.
TGACGATGCGTTGCTCGCGCGCGACCAGCTGACCAGCCACCAAGGCAAACAGGTAGCAGGGTTTTTTGTGCGGGTCGACCCACTTGGCAAAGTGACGCCCATCTTCCAGTGCGCCTTGTTCAACCAGGTTGCCGTTACTCAGCAGCACCGGGTATTTGGTTTTGTCAGCACGCAAGGTGACGGTGTAGCTGGCCATCACATCCGGGCGGTCCAGGAAATAGGTGATGCGGCGGAAACCTTCGGCCTCGCACTGGGTGAAGAAGGTGCCCTGGCTGACGTACAAGCCCATCAGCTGGGTGTTCTTTTCCGGGTTGCAAGTGGTGAAGATTTCCAGATCGAAGGGCTCGTGGTCTTCGGGCAAGTTTTCCAAAACCAACTGGTTACCGTCCATCTTGAACGAGGTACCACCACCGTTGACCAGCACTCGGGCCAAGTTCAGGTCTTCGCCATCCAGGCGCAGCGGCTGCGCCGCCACATCGGGGTTGCGGCGCAGGCGCATTTTGTTGAGCACGCGGGTTTTAGCAGGGTCGAGGTCGAACGTCAGATCGACCGTGTCGATCCAGAACGTCGGAGCAGCATAAGCCTCCCGGTGAATCGCTGTGGGTTGTCCTTCAAGCATCACTAACTCCGTTTTGGTTGAGGTCTGAGCAGTTCAGAGGCCTTGTTTCAGTGAGGCTTCGATGAACGCATCGAGGTCGCCATCGAGCACCTTTTGGGTGGCCGAAATTTCGACGTTGGTGCGCAAATCCTTGATGCGGCTGTTGTCCAGCACATAGCTGCGGATCTGATGACCCCAGCCCACATCGGTCTTGGTGTCTTCCAGCTTTTGCTGCTCTTCCATGCGTTTGCGCATTTCAAAGTCGTACAGGCGCGAGCGCAGGCGTTGCCAAGCGACATCGCGGTTGCTGTGCTGGCTGCGTCCGTCTTGGCATTGCACCACGATGCCGGTGGGGATGTGCGTCAATCGCACCGCCGAGTCGGTTTTGTTGATGTGCTGACCGCCGGCGCCGCTGGCCCGAAAGGTGTCGGTGCGCACATCAGACGGGTTGATGTTGATCTCGATCGAGTCGTCGATATCAGGGTACACAAACAACGAGGCAAATGACGTGTGTCGGCCGCCAGACGAGTCGAAGGGGCTTTTGCGGACCAGGCGGTGCACACCGGTTTCGGTGCGCAGAAGTCCAAACGCGTATTCGCCCTCAATCTTGATGGTCGCGCCCTTGATGCCCGCCGTGTCGCCCGGGGTTTCGTCTTCCACGGTTGCTTTAAAACCTTTGCGTTCGGCGTACTTGAGGTACTGGCGCAGCAGCATGCTGGCCCAGTCACAGGCCTCGGTGCCGCCGGCGCCAGCCTGGATGTCGACAAAGCAGTTCAGCGGGTCGGCCTCGTGTCGGAACATGCGGCGGAACTCAAGGTCTGCGACCAGCGCAATCAGTTTGGCGGATTCATCTTCGATGGTCATCAGGCCATCGTCATCGCCTTCTTCCTTGCTCATCTCAAAGAGTTCAAGGTTGTCGGCCAGCTCGCTGGTCAGGTTGGTGATGGTCACCACCACGCCGTCCAAGGCTTTTTTCTCTTTGCCCAGCTCTTGGGCTTTTTTGGGGTCATTCCAGACCGCGGGATCTTCGAGCGATGCGTTGACGGTTCTCAGCCGTTCAGATTTGGCATCGTAGTCAAAGATACCCCCGTAACTCGTGGGTACGAGCGGTCAGGTCTGTGAGGGTTGCGCCGATTTGGTTGATGCGTTCTGCGTCCATGGGATAAGTGTCCGGTTCAGTAAACCAGGCATTTTCTCATGAGTTGGTAAGACGCATGCCCCCTGTGGGGCTTAAAACTGCCGCCCGTAAGAGAACATCAGGCCGGCGCTGCCCAGAAATTTAATTTGAACCGAGTCGTGCTGCGTCAACTTGTAGCCCAAGACTGGGATGATGGCCGGATTGAATCCCTTGTAATTGAGGGGCACCTTGCCCTCGTAAGGGGCCACGTAGCCATACATCAGGCCGCCCGTGACTTTGGCGAAGAGTTCAGGCATACCCATCAGGTTGTTGTACTGCAAACCCGCATAAACATACACCGAAGGCTGTCCAAAAGAGTTGCTGAAAAAGCTGACACCGCACAAACGGTCGCCGGGCAGTTGTTCGTCAATTGCCACCAGGACCACTTGTTTGTGTTCCGTGCTGTGTTTCCAGTGGTGGGTGTAGGGGGAAAACGTGAACTCACCCCGATGCGTAGGCTCGGGTGCCCCTTTGACAGACAAAAAGTCTGGGCAAAAGCGGTTGCTTGTTTGTGCCTGTGCCAAAGACAAGCCTGAACACAAAAATACAGCCAGGAAAAAACGGGAAATGTGCGCGATCGGCATATTGGATAACCATCAAAAAAACAAATGGATTCTAGGGCTTTTCAGTGACTGAATTTTTCAATCAGATGGGCCAGAGTTTCGGGTTGGTCGTGTTGCAGCATGTGCCCTGCGTCCTGAATGACCGCTTTCTCCGATTGGGGCACCGATCTCAGGCGTTCATGGTATTCGGCCAGGGTGTAACGGCCTTTCCACCACTGGCCGAGCGAGTCGCCTGCCGCCTCCACGGACAGCACGGGAGCGCTGATGCGGCGGTACATTTCCAGCGCCTCGTCGACTTGGTACAGATAGGGGTTGATAACCTTGTGCGCCGAGTCTCCGAGGATGCGCCATTGACCATCGGGGCCGGGGCTTGACCAGTGCAGGGCCAGCCAGTCGGCCTTGTCCTGGCTCAGACGGCGGTTGGTTTTCATCAGGCGCGCGGCAACGCCGGCTGCATCGGCATAGGGTTTGAGATCGTTGCTGCCTGCACGCTGCGCCTTGAGTTCGTCCAGCCACTGGGCCATGCGCGTGGGCGCTTGGCTCGTTTGGGTGGCAGCCATGCCAAAGCCTTCGAGGTTGACTAAGCGGCGTATGCGCTCGGGCCGGGTCCCCGCGTACATCATGACCACGTTGCCGCCCATGCTGTGGCCCACCAGGTCGATGCTTTGACCAGGGTACAGCGTGTCCAGCAGCGCGTCCAGATCTGCGAGGTAGTCGGGGAACCAATAACTGTCGGTCGTGGGCGTCTCGGTCAGGCCATAGCCGCGCCAGTCCATGGCAATGATGGGGCGCTGGCTGACAAAGGCCTCGCTGAACGCGTCCACCATGAACTGCCAGGAGGCGGCCACATCCATCCAGCCATGCGCCAGCACCAGCGGCGTGGTGCCGGGTGTGGGCGTGCCCCATTGGCGGACATGGTAACGACAGCCGCGCAGCGGCACCCAGAGACTTTGTGAGGGGCGTAAAACTTGGTACATACTTTCGATCATAAGGAGAGACACCGTGAACATCAGTCGCCACCAGGACCGCCCAGCCGCCCCCAATGAAGCCTTCAGCTCGCAGACCCCCCCAGCAACCAAGCACCCTGCCCTAAGTCGGGCCACCGACAGCTATGCGGCCATCCACCAAAGTTTTGGCTGGAAAGTGCCCAAGCGCTTCAACATGGCACAGGCCTGTTGCGGGCGATGGGCAGCGCAAGCGGCCACCGCCAAACACCACGCCGTGCGCGAGCACTTGGCAGGGCAGGGCCTGGGGAGCAGCTGGACCTTCGGGCAGCTGCAGCAAGACGCCAATCGGCTGAGCCGGGTGCTGCGTTCTCAGGGTGTGCAGCGTGGTGACCGCGTGGCCATCGTCATGCCTCAGCGCTATGAAACGGCGGTGGCCTATATCGCCGTGCTGCAAATGGGTGCGGTGGCCATGCCACTGTCGATGCTGTTTGGCCCCGAGGCCTTGTCATTTCGGATCAACGACAGCCAAGCGCGCGTGGCGGTGTGCGATGAATCCACCGTGCAGGCCTTGTTGCAGGCCAGAGCCGATTGCCCCGGTTTGCACTCGCTATTGGGGGCAGGCGAAGCTGGCGCCTTGGCCGACTTGAACCTGAACCAAGCCATGGCCGCCAGCGCGAGCACGTTCAAACCCGTGTCCACTTTGGCTGAAGACCCGGCGGTGCTGATCTACACCAGCGGCACCACCGGCAACCCCAAGGGGGCCTTGATCCCGCATCGGGCGCTGATCGGTAACCTCACGGGCTTTGTGTGCAGCCAAAATTGGTTTGGCTTTGACCCTTTTAAGGCAGAAAAGCCCTCCAAAGCGGTGTTCTGGTCGCCTGCAGACTGGGCTTGGACGGGCGGGCTGATGGACGCGCTGCTGCCCAGCCTCTACTTTGGGCGTCCCATCGTGGCCTTCAATGGGCGCTTCTCACCCGAGGTCGCGTTCGAGATTTTGCAAAGCCATGCGGTCACCCACACTTTTTTGTTCCCCACTGCGCTCAAAGCCATGATGAAGGCCGTGCCCGAGGTGAAGGGGCGCTACCGCCTGAAGCTGCAAGCCATGATGAGCGCGGGCGAGGCGGTGGGTGACGCGGTGTTTGGCTATTGTCAACAACAGTTGGGCGTTACGGTGAACGAGATGTTCGGCCAGACCGAGATCAACTACGTGGTGGGCAACTGCACCCGCCTGTGGCCGGCCAAGCCTGGCAGCATGGGCAAAGGGTATCCGGGTCACCAGGTCGCGGTCATCAACGATTTGGGGCAGCTTTGCCCGCCCGGCACACCCGGCGAAGTGGCGGTGAACCGCTTCGATGTGCACGGCCAGCCTGACCCGGTGTTCTTTTTGGGTTATTGGAACAACGAGAAGGCCACGAAGGCCAAATACACCGGCAACTGGTGCCGCACGGGCGACATGGCGGTGGCGGATGAGGACGGCTACCTTTGGTACCTGGGCCGCACCGACGACATGTTCAAGGCGGCGGGCTACCGCATTGGCCCGGGTGAAATTGAAAACTGCTTGGTCAAGCACCCCGCCGTGACCAACGCCGCCGTGGTGCCCAAGCCCGACAAAGACCGGGGGGCGCTGGTCAAAGCCTATGTGGTCATGTCGCCCGACTGGCAAAGCCGCAGGCCCAATGGGCCAGGGCAGACGGCTTTTGACGACGAGGTGCGCCGCGAGTTGCAAGCCCATGTGCGCGGTTTGCTCGCCCCGTATGAATACCCCAAAGAGATCGAATTCATCGACCAGTTGCCGATGACCACCACCGGCAAGGTGCAGCGCCGCGTGCTGCGCCTGCAGGAGCAAGCGCATTATGAGAAGCGTGGTGAACATTGAGCGTGTTGCCGAGCAATTGCACAACAAACGCCCAAGCCAAAACGCTCAACATGTCAAAATCAGGATTTTAAGACGCAGCCAAAGACAAGCCCATGAAAAAAGTACAACTTGGTCAATCCGACCTGCACGTCACGCCCATTTGTCTGGGCACCATGACCTTTGGTCAGCAAGTGAGCGAAGAGGGCGCCCACGCCATCCTCGGCCGCTCTTTGGCCGCTGGCATCAATTTTATTGACACCGCCGAGATGTACGCTGTGCCCGCCACGGCCGACACCTGTGGCCTGACCGAAACCTACATTGGCAACTGGTTTGCCAAAAATCCCGGCGCGCGCCATAAGCTGGTGCTGGCCACCAAGGTGGCGGGCCCCTCGCGCAGCATGCCCTGGGTGCGCGAAGGTGCGGGCATGACGGCACAAGACATCCTGACCTCGTGCGAAGGCAGTTTGCGCCGCCTGCAGACCGATGTGATCGACCTGTACCAGATCCACTGGCCCGAGCGCCATGTGATGGCGCTTGGTTTTCATTATTTCGAACCGAGCAAGGACAAGTCGGCCACCTCGATTCATGAACAACTCGAAGCCCTGGCCCAGCTGGTCAAAGTAGGCAAGGTGCGTCACATCGGTCTGTCCAACGAAACGCCCTATGGCGTGCACGAGTTTGTGCGCCTGGCCGAGCAGCACGGCTTGCCCCGTGTGGCAACCGTGCAAAATCCCTACACGCTGGTCAATCGGGTAGTCGACAACGGCCTCGATGAAACCTGCCACCGCCTGAATGTGTCCTTGCTGGCGTATTCGCCGCTGGGTTTTGGCTTGCTCACGGGTAAGTACGACGAAACCGGCTTTGAAGGCCCCGGTGCTCCCGATGGCCGTGTGTCCCGGTACGAGTCGGTGCGCAAGCAGCGTTGGTCCCGTCCGGAAGCTTTGGCTGCTGCACGCCGCTACAACCAGCTGGCGCGTGACCACGGCATGACGCCTACCGAAATGGCCCTTGCCTTTTGTTACCACCGCTGGAACGTGACCAGCACCATCATCGGTGTGACCTCGGTGGCGCAGCTGGACGAAGACCTGGCCGCCTGGTCGGTGCAGCTCTCGCCCGAGGTGCTGAAGGCCATTGACCAGATTCGCTGGGAAATCCGTGACCCGGCTTTGTGATGCAGGCCCATGGCCAAAAAAGACAAAGTCAGTGAGACCCCCGCCACGGCGCTCTTGCGCCAGCAGGGGGTGAGTTTCACTGAGCATCCCTATGAATACCTCGAGCACGGTGGTGCCCAGCACAGCGCGCAGGTGCTGGGCATGGACCCGTTTGCCGTGGTCAAGACCCTGATCATGCAAGACCAGGATGCCAAGCCCTTGGTGGTACTGATGCATGGCAACCGCAAGGTGTCTACCAAAAACCTGGCGCGGCAGATCGGCTTGAAATCGGTCGAGCCTTGTGCGCCCGAGGTGGCCAACCGGCACAGCGGCTACTTGGTGGGCGGCACCTCGCCCTTTGCCACGCGGCGGGTCATGCCCGTGTTCATCGAAGAGACCATCCTGGCCCTGCCGCGCATTTGCATCAATGGCGGCAGGCGCGGTTACTTGGTGGGCATCGACCCGCAGGTGTGTGTGCAGTTGCTCGGTGCCCAGTCGGTGAACTGCGCACTGGCAGAATGACGCCCACACAAGAACAAGGGAGCTTTCGATGAATGTATTGATGCCAGTGGCGGTGTTGGTGGCCAGTTATTTGGTGGGTTCGCTCAGCTTTGCGGTGATCGTCAGCCGCCTGATGGGCCTGAACGACCCGCGCAGCTACGGCAGCAAAAACCCGGGGGCCACCAATGTGCTGCGTTCGGGCAGCAAAAAAGCGGCCATCCTGACCTTGCTGCTGGACGCCTTCAAAGGCTGGTTGCCGGTGGCGCTGGTGCTGGCCTATGGCCCCGAATACGGTGCTGGCGCTGGTTTGGCCGCGCTGGCCGGGTTAGCCGCCTTTTTGGGGCACCTGTACCCGGTATTTTTTGGCTTTGCCGGTGGCAAGGGTGTGGCCACGGCGGTGGGTGTGGTGGTGGGCGTCAACGGCAGCTTGGCGCTGGCGGTGGTGCTCAGCTTTGCCATCGTGCTGCTTTTCTCGCGCTACGTGTCCTTGGCCTCGATGGTGGCTGCGGTGTTCGCACCTGTTTTTTACCTGTTTGGCGATGGGGTGGCCTGGCAAGCGTCTCTGCCCGAAGTGATGAGCCTGGCGGTCATGGCCTTGCTGTTGGTCTGGCGGCACCGAGAAAACATCCACCGCTTGATGGCGGGCACCGAGTCACAACTGGGAAAGAAAAAAGCATGAGCCAAGACATTCAACGCATGCATGTGGGGGCTCGCTTAAGCGAGGCGGCTATTTTCAACGGTGTGGTGTACCTCGCGGGCATGGTGCCCGAGTGCGAGGCCACCGACATTCGAAGCCAAACGGCCGATGTGTTGCAGCAGATCGAGCAGCGCCTGAGAGAGTCGAACAGCGACAAAACCCGCATCTTGCGCACCCAGATTTTCCTCAAAGACATTGCCGACATCGCCGCCATGAACGAGGTGTGGGATGCGTGGGTGGTGGCAGGCAGTGCGCCACCGCGTGCCACGGTTCAGGCAGCACTGGCCAATCCAGTTTATTTGATCGAGGTGGTGGTCACGGCGGCGGTCAAGCCCTGACACACCAAGCTTTTTCAGGCCAAATAATGGGCATCTCTTGATGCCCATTATTCGTTTGGGTCAGCCCAGCAACATCACATGCGCTCAAAAATCGCCGCGATGCCCTGACCGCCGCCGATGCACATGGTCACCAGGGCATAGCGGCCGTTCACACGCTGCAGCTCGTACAAGGCTTTTACGGTGATCAGTGCGCCGGTCGCGCCGATGGGGTGACCCAGGGAAATGCCTGAGCCGTTGGGGTTGACTTTGGCCGGGTCCAGGCCCAACTCGCGGGTGACGGCGCAGGCCTGGGCGGCAAAGGCTTCGTTAGCCTCGATCACGTCCAGGTCCTTGACGGTCAGCCCTGTTTTCTTGAGCACGGCGTGGGTGGCTGAGATTGGACCCACGCCCATGATTTTGGGGTCCAGCCCCGTGTGGGCATAGCCCACCAGACGGGCCATGGGTTTGGCACCACGGGCTTTGGCCGCGCCAGCTTCCATCAGCACCACGGCAGCGGCCGCGTCATTGATGCCCGAGGCATTGCCCGCGGTCACGGTGCCGTTTTCCTTCACAAAAACGGGCTTGAGTTTGGTCATGTCTTCGAGTTTGCAGCCTGGGCGGAAATGCTCGTCGGTGGCGTAGGCTACGTCGCCTTTTTTGCTTTTGAGCATGACCGGCATGATCTGGTCTTTGAAGCGGCCTTCCAAAGTGGCGCGCTCGGCGCGGTTGTGGCTTTCCAGGGCCAGCGCATCTTGCATTTCGCGGGTGATGCCGTATTGGGCGGCCACGTTCTCGGCGGTCACGCCCATGTGGATGTTGTGGAAGGGGTCGTGCAGGGCACCGACCATCATGTCGATCATCTTGGTGTCGCCCATGCGTGCGCCAAAGCGGGTGGCCAGGCTGGCGTAAGGCGCGCGGCTCATGTTTTCTGCGCCGCCGCCAATGGCGATGTCGCAGTCACCCAGCAAGATGGACTGGCTGGCGTTCACGATGGCCTGCAGGCCCGAGCCACAGAGGCGGTTCACGTTGTAAGCGGGGGTGGCTTCGCCACAGCCGCCGTTGATGGCCGCCACGCGCGACAAATACATGTCTTTGGGCTCGGTGTTGACCACATGACCAAACACGACGTGACCGACGTCCTTGCCGTCAGTGGCCGCGCGTGACAGGGCTTCGCGCACGACTTGAGCGGCCAGCTCGGTGGGGGCAATGTCCTTCAGGCTGCCGCCAAAGGTACCAATGGCGGTGCGCACACCGCTGACAACAACAACTTCACGGCTCATGGGAATGTCTCCAGAATTGAAAAAACGACAAAAACAAAAGGATTGAATCCGGGCAGTTTCAGGCTCAATGGCTACAGCGACCTGACAAGTCCAAGGCGGACTAACGCCCAACGCTCAGTCCCGCACGTCTGCTACGGGCTTGTCACCAAAGTCGGGCCGAGCCAGGTAGCCAAGCACCTGGGCGGCGGCTTGGGCGGGCGAACTGAGTTGGCCTTGCGCCTTGAGTTGTAAAAACTTGGATTGGTCCGGAAACGCTTCGCCCGCTGCGCCGCGCATTTGCACCTGCATGTCGGTGTCGATGACGCCGGGTGCGAGCGAGCAGACTTTGGCCCCGTGGGTTTGCAGGGCCTCGTCCAGGGCCATGCAGCGCGTGAAATGGTCCATGCCCGCCTTGGCTGCGCAATAGCCGGCCTGCGAGGCCATGGGATAGCGGCCCAGGCCGGAAGAGATGTTGAGCACTTTGCGGGGCAATGTCCAGGACGCGGTGGCACCCAAAAATGCAGCGCACAGGGCCATGGGCGCTTCCAGGCCCACGCGCAGTGCTTGGGCCAGATCGGCCGGGTGCGATTGGCCCAGCGGCAAGATGGGCGGGATGGTGCCGGCGTTGTTGATCAGGCTGATGCTGGCCAGTTCGCCGGGGTTGAGGGTTTGCAGCCAAGCCTTGAGGCGTTCGCTGGCGCCCACGCCGTCGGCCAAGTCGTGCGTCCATTGGGTGAGTGGCACCCCGGCTTTTTGGGCGGTGGCGGCCAGGTCGGGGTTGGCGTTGCGTGAGATGCACAGCAGGCGGTTGCCCGCTTGCAGCAGTTGTTCAGCGAGGCCTAAGCCCATGCCTCGCGAAGCGCCGGTGAGGATGTATTGGTGGTGTTTCATGACGGGGATGTTAGGGGCTTCGCCCCGAATGCGCAAAGCCGAGGGCGGGCCAACAGTAGCGAAGATGACAGCAGGGCGACCGGAGAGGGCAGGTGTTGGGGGCATTGGGCTTGATTGGGTATGCTCAAGAATTCTTTGGATGAATTTTTTGGGTTCTTAAGGCATGAGAAAAACGAATCACCGCAAAGCGCAGCCCCAATCAGCCGCTCAGGTGCAGGCCCTGAACCAGCGTTTGACCGAGTTGGGCCAGCGCTTTGTGCAGTTGTCAGCGCAAGGCGACTTTGCCGCCGCACTGGCGGTGAACGAGCAAGCTCGCCGCATCGTGCCTCGTCATCCTCAAATTTTGGGTGATGCGGCGCTTTGCCATTTGCGCTTGGGGGACCGGGAAAAGGCGCGCGACATTTACCTGCAAGCCTGCGAGTTGGGGCCGCAAGACGTGAACCTGTGGGACGGTCTGACCGAGACCTGCGGACATCTGGGCCGCATGGCCGAGGTGCGTCAGCATGGGCTGCACAGCCTGACGCTCAAAGATCAAAAAACCCAGTCGCACGCGGCCCAGCCTTTGCCCGCGAACCTGCCTGCACCCAACACCGATGCGCGCCGCCAGGTGATCGCCTTCAGCCTGTTTGGCGACCAACCGCGTTACTGTGAAACCGCCAAGCTGAACGTTATGGTGGCGCAGCAATTGTTGCCCCAATGGACGTGCCGCTTTTATGTGGACGACACGGTGCCGCTTGCGGTAAGAGACTCATTGCGGTCTCTGGGCGCGCAGGTGCTGGAGGTGTCGGCTGCCGATCGGCAGGCGTTGAGCGGTTTGATGTGGCGCTTTTTGGTGCTGGAAGACGACAGCGTGGACCGGTTCTTGATCCGGGATGCCGATTCGCTGATTTCAAGGCGCGAGGTGGCGGCCATCGAGGCCTGGCTCCAAAGTGACCGGTTTTTCCATTTGATGCGCGATTATTTTTCGCACACCGAACTGCTGTTGGCGGGCATGTGGGGGGGCTGCGGCGGGGTGTTCAAAAACATGCGTCAGCAGATGGTGGATTTTGTGGCGCAAGGCCAGTATTTGGGCCAGCGGGTGGTGGACCAGCATTTTCTGCGCATGCACATTTGGCCCACGGTGCGCCAGAGCCTGCTTTCGCACGACCCGGTGTTTGGATTCATGCAGGGGCAGGATTTTCCGCCGCACGAAGCGCAGGACATGGGGCAGGAATTTCATGTGGGCTGCAACCTGTCGAGCAGCAGCATTGGCGCCGAATCGGCCTTGCCCGAGGGTCAGCAGGTGGGCTGGAAAATCGTGGATGCGCAGCAGCAGACCATTTGTCAATACACCAGCACGGTGCGCCAGGGCCAATGGCGCGCCGACATTCCCGGGCCTTATGCCAAATTGATCAGCGAGGGCGTTTGGCGCGTGGAGGTGTTGCGCTGATCAGGGGCTCATTGCCCTTGCGCTGCCCGGATCCGGTTGACCTGCAGGGGCGTGACTTCACTGGCTTGGTTACCCCAGCGGGTGCGCAGATGCGTGAGAACAGCCGCGATGTCGCGGTCTTGCAGGTCCAGCACCGCAGGCGGCATGCCAAAGGGGCGTGGGTGGCCTAGGGTGGCAGGGCCGTAGCCGCCGTACAGCACCAGTTGCACCAGGTTGGTGGGGTCGTTCAGCAGTACAGCGCGGTTGCCCGCCAGGGCGGGGTAGGCCACCTCGCCCGATGCGGTTGGGATGCCTTCGCCATGTTCGCCGTGGCATTGCAGGCATTGACGTTCGTAGACTTTGGCGCCCTGTGTGGCCACCTGCAAGCTGATGCGGCTGGGTTTGGTCGTCGTTGGTGCGGGCTGGGGTGTGCTTTGGGCGCGTGACTGCAGGTACAGCGCCATGGCCTGCAGGTCAGCTGGTTTCAGGTGCTGCAGGCTGTGTTGCACCACTTCGCCCATGGGGCCGCTGGTTTGCGCTGTGGCCGAGCCGCCGGTGCGCAGCAGGCGCACGATCTCAGTCACAGGCGTGCTGGCCAGCCCCGATTCGGCCTCGCGCGTCAGGTCGGGGGCGTACCAGTTGACCACCGGCATGAGGCCGCCCGACAAGTCGTTGACCGCGCCGCTGGCGCCCAGCGCGTTGCGTGGGCTGTGGCATGCGGCGCAGTGGCCCAGGCCTTGCACCAGGTAAGCGCCCCGGTTCCATTCAGCGCTTTGCGACTTGTCGGCTTGAAACGGGCTGGGTTCAAAAAACAGGCTGCGCCACACGGCCAGTGCGGGCTGCGTGCCCACGGGCCAGACCAGGGTGTGGGCTGGCTGGGCCTGAACCACCGGGGGTAGGGTGTTCAGCCACGAAAATATCGCATCGCTGTCCTGGCGCGTGATGACGCTGGTGTGGTTGTAGGGGAACGCCGGGGCCAGCAAGCGAGCGTCTTTGGAGCGGCCACGGTGCAGGGCTTGCCAGAAGTCTTGCGCAGTCCATTGCCCCAAGCCTGTGGCCGGGTCGGGCGTGAGGTTGCTGCTGTACACGCCGCCAAAGGGCGTGTCGATGCGCCGCCCGCCCGCAAGAGGTGTGCCGCCCCGGGTGGTGTGGCAGGCCATGCAGTTACCTGCCAGGGCCAGGTAGCGGCCTTGTTCGATCTGGTCTGCGCTGGCCTGTTGGGTCTGCGCTGTTTCGGTGGTCGTGATTTGGGTGGCCGTGGTTGGGGTGTGCAGCAACAGGTCGCCCCAGTTGTCCCACACCACCCCGATGGCCAGCACAGCCAAGCTGATCAGTGTGACCCAGCCCAGGCGTTTGACCGGGTGCATGCCTTGCCATGGGCGCTTCATGGTTTGCCCCCGTTCATTGGCTTGGCGGCGGTGGCCGACAACTCGGGTGCGCTGCCGCAGCGCAAGGCTTCAGACAGTGCAGGCCCTGCAGGGGCGCGTTCGGCAGGCCGGGTGTCGGCCGGCAGCGGCTGGCGCGCCAACCAACTGGACACGGCGATCAGGTCTTGCGCGGGCATGCGTTGGACAATTTCGGCCATGCAGTCGGGGGCGTGGGCGCGGCGCTGGGCGGTTTGCCAAGCGCCCAGTTGCGCGTTCAGGTAGTCCAGCGGCAAGCCCAGCAGCCCCGGCACGTTGGGCTGCACGCCCGTCAGGCGCACGCCGTGGCACTGGGTGCAGGCGGGCAGGCCGCGTGCGGCGTCGCCTTGTGTCACCAGTTGCTGGCCTTTGGCCAGGCGCTCGGGCGTGATGGCGTTGTTCGCGGTGGGTGTGGGGTAGGGCAACTGCAAGTTGGCAAAGTACTGAGCCATCTCGCCTAAATAGGCGTCGGTCAAAGGGTCGACCAGGCGGGCCATCAGGTCATAGTGGCGGCGGCCTTGGGCGAAATTGCGCAGCTGGTTGTGCAGGTAACCCGCCGGTTTGCCCGCCAGACGGGGGTAATAACCATCGGGCCCGGCGCGGCCTTGATCGCCATGGCAGGCGGTGCAGGCGCGGGTGCGCTCGGCCATGTCGTCGGCAAAACGCTTGGGGGCCTGGGCTTGGGCGCTCAAGGGGCCTGCACACAAGGCGGCTGCGGCCCAAAACAGGCTTCTGAACAGGCCTTTGATCCACCAATCGCTGGGCTGGCGCACACGGGTGGGGGGCGGGTGATCCAGGTGGGCGGGTGACCTTGGCGCGGTGAAAGTCTGACTGCTTGAAAACGTCCTCATCAATTGAAGATAACCGATGCGGCGACAATGTCGGGTTTTGCGCTGAAAGCCCTGTGGCTCCAGTGTGTTGTTTTCCCCTCATCTGTTCAAGCCATGTCCGATATCCAAGTCCGATTCGCCACCCTCCAAGATGCCCCTGCTGTGGCTGCTTTGCATGTGAACGCCTGCCGCGCCGCCTACGCTGGCCAAGTGCCCGATACCCATTGGGACGCCACGCCCATGCCCAAACGCGTGTCATTCTGGAGAGAGGCCATTGAATACGGCGAGCCGCAAGTCATGGTGGCGGTGGCCGACCGTGAGATCGTGGGCTTTGTGGGCTTTGACCGCTCGCGCGACCCCAAGAGCAAAAACACCACCGGTGAAATCTGGGCCATCTATGCTGCGCCGGACCGCATAGGCCAAGGCGTTGGCCTGGCCTTGTGGGACGCCGCCCGTGAAGGCCTGGAAGACGAGGACTGCACCGAAGTGACCGTCTGGTTGCCGCTGTTGCACGAGCGCACCTTGCGCTTTCACGATCTGGCCGGCTTCAAGCGCGAGATGAACACCGCCCGCACCGTGCCCTTGGGCGGTGTGAAGGTGGAAGAAGTGCGTCTTAAGCGCAAGCTCGGCTGAACATACAGCCGACTTTCAGTCTTCCCATGCACATCATGCTGGCCCCCATGGAGGGGCTGCTCGACCACACCCTGCGCGATGTGCTCACGCGCGTGGGTGGGGTGCACGAGTGCGTGTCCGAATTCATCCGCGTGACCAACACGGTCTTGCCACGACGCGCTTTCATTCGGGTGGCCCCCGAGTTGCTCAACCGCAGCCGCACGATGGCGGGCGTGCCGGTCAAGGTGCAGCTGCTGGGCTCAGACCCGGTGTGCCTGGCCGACAACGCGGCGACTCTGGCCGAGTTGCAGCCGCATGGCATTGACCTGAACTTCGGTTGCCCTGCCAAAACCGTGAACCAGCATCGGGGCGGCGCCGTGCTGCTGGAAGAGCCCGAGCTGGTGGGGCAGATCGTGGCGGCGGTGCGCCGTGCGGTGCCTGCGCACATCCCGGTCTCGGCCAAGATGCGCCTGGGTTACAACGACGACAGCCGCGCCGAGGACTGCGCCTTGGCCATCGAGGCGGCCGGGGCCAGCGAGCTGGTGGTGCACGCGCGCACCAAGGCGCACGGCTACCGCCCGCCCGCTTATTGGGACCGCATTGCCGACTTGCGCCAGCATGTGCGCTTGCCCATCGTGGCCAACGGTGAAATCTGGACAGTGGCCGACGCGCTGCGTTGCCGCGAGGTGACGGGCTGCGACCGCCTGATGATCGGGCGCGGCATGGTCACCGACCCGGGGCTTGCGCTGGCCATTGCGCACCAGTTGGCCACAGGGCAAGGGCGCGCGCCGGGGCAGGGTGTGCCGTGGTCCACCTTGTTGGTGTTGATGCAGGTGTTCTGGCTGGGCGTGAGCGCGCGTGTGGCCACGCGGCACCGGGCGGGGCGGCTCAAGCAGTGGCTCAACTACATGCGCCGGGTCTACCCCGAAGCGCAGCAGGCCTTTGACGAGCTGCGTCTGGTGCACGACGCAGCGCACATCGAGCGTTGGCTGGCGCTGCACACTGCCCCATCTCAGGACTTCGCTCCCGCGCTTTAGGTCTGCGCGGCGCTTGGGCTGGACAGCCGCAGGCGCGCTTTGTCGGCCCATATCTGCAGGTTGGCGAGCAAATCCTTTTGGCTGAACGAGCAGCTTTCTTCGCTGAACAAGACGCTGGCCTCGATGCGGTCGAGCAAGGGTTGCAACACCTCGTCAAAACGTGCGGGCAGCGCCAACGAGGCCGCTTGTGTGCGCCACAGGCGGATCATCTCGCTTTGTGGCAGCTGGCCGTTTTGGCTTTGGGCCAGGGCGGTGTTCATGCGGTCGAGCGTTTCAAGGGCAGCACTCATGGGCTGGGTCTCCTGCAAGCGATGGGGTCGTTTTCGAGGCGACAATCATGCCCCATGAAAGCCAAACCTCTCAAACCCATGCGCCTGGAAGACATCTTGTTCAGCCAGGGCTTTGGCACCCGCCGCGTGTGCGCAGGCCTGGTCCAGCAAGGCCATGTGCAAGTTCAGGGCCAAACCGTCACCGACGCGGGTGAATTTTTCGACCTAGAGGGCCTGCACTTCACGGTGCAAGGCACCGATTGGCCCTACCTGGACAAAGCTTACGTGCTGCTGCACAAGCCCGCGGGCACCGAGTGCTCGCAAAAACCCTCCACCTGGCCCAGCATCTACACCTTGCTGCCCGCGCCTTTGCGCCAGCGCCCGCAAAAAGCGGCGGTGCAAGGTGTGCAGGCGGTGGGTCGACTCGACCAGGACACCACCGGTTTGCTTCTGCTGACCGATGACGGCCAGTTCATCCACAAGATGAGCTCACCCAAGCACCATGTGCCCAAGGTCTACGAAGTGACCACCAAGCACCCGATCACGCCAGACATAGTGGCGAAGCTGCTGGCCGGCGTGGTGCTGGACGACGACCCCCAGCCGGTCAAGGCCGCCGCCTGCGAGGCGGTGAGCGAGCTGCACCTGAAACTCACCCTGACCGAGGGCAAATACCACCAGGTCAAGCGCATGGTGGCGGCCGTGGGCAACCGGGTGGAGGGTTTGCACCGCTCGCAAATCGGCGGTTTGGTGCTGGCCGACTTGGCCCCCGGTCAATGGCGCTTTTTGACGCCATCGGATTTGGTGGCGCTTAAGCCCTGAAATGTCGCTTCGCGAAAAGTTGGCTGTCGGACCGTAAAGGCCCGAACTACGCGAAGACATCGAACCCGATAAATGCGTCGGTATTCGCTGTTCGGTGCCTTCAGGTCCGGGGACTCGCCAGGCTGGACATGAAATCTGCCACAGCCTTGACCACGGTCTCGGATTGATCTCGGTGGGGTGAATGACCGCAGGCGGGCAGTGTGAGCAAACAGGTGTGCGGCACAGCTTGGGCGATGTCCTCGATTTGTGCCAAGGTGCCGTAGGGGTCGTCCACGCCCTGGATGGCCAGCAGAGGGGCGCGGATGCCGGGCAAGTCGACACGGATGTCAAAACTGGCGAAAGCCGGACTCAACCACACCTCGTTCCATTGCCAAAAAGCGCAGTCTACATCGGCGTGGTAAGCGGCCAGCCGCTCGCGCAATACGCCTTGCTCAAAAGCTTGGCGGGCTTGGTCGATGGCCTGCAGGGAGATGGGCTCCACCATGATGTGGGGGGCGATGACGATGCAGCCACGCACCTCCCAACGGCTGGCGTGCAGCAAGGCAATGGTGCCTCCGTCCGAGTGTCCAAGCAATACGGGCCGTTCGATGCCCAAGGCCTGCAACAAGGCAGGCAAAACCTCAAACGCTTCGCGGTGCATGTAGTCGGGCAGCAAGCGCCCATGCCGACGTCCATCCGTCTGGCCAGAGGGGCCACGCACATCGGGCACGGGGTCGGACTGCCCGTAACCCTGGCGCGAATACACCAGACCCGCGCAGCCCAGTTGCGCGCACAGCCGGCTCGGCCAGTCGCGCCACATGCGCACGCTGCCCAGACCTTCGTGTAAAAAAACCAGGGTCGGACCATCGGCGCCGGCGGGTGGGGCGATGCTCAGGGTTTCTAGCCCAATGCCGCAAATCTTAATTTTTTGAAAGCAGTGCGTCTGCATCTGAAATCCTGAGGGTGGGCCGTTACACTTGAGTGCGATTTAGAAAGCCCCCAAGTGATCCGTTTTTGTGCATTTTCCAGAATTTTGGTACTTTTTTTAGCTGTAACACTTGCCGGCACTGTGCTGGCCAAGCAGCCCGCCCCCGTTTTTGTTCTCAATTCGCTCGACGGCAACGTAAGTGTGATCGATCCGGTCACCTGGACCGAAAAACAACGCATCCCGACGGGCAAAGAGCCCCACCATTTGTATTTGACGCCGGATGAAAAATCGCTCATTGTGGCCAATGCCATGAGCGATTCCCTCACCTTCATCGACCCGCGCACCGCGCAAGTGCAGCGTACGGTGACCGGCATTCTTGACCCTTACCACCTGCGTTTTTCGCCAGACATGAAGTGGTTCGTCACAGCCGCCAACCGTTTGAACCATGTGGATATTTACCGTTGGGATGGCCAAAACGCGCATTTGTCCAAACGCATTGCCACCGGCAAAACGCCCAGCCATCTGTGGATCGACAGCCGAAGCAAGACCGTTTGGGCCTCGATGCAGGACAGCAACGAGATCGTCTCGATTGACCTGAGTACCCAAACCCTCAGCACGCGCACCCCCGTCGGTGCGGTGCCCGCCGATGTGTACGGCACGCCCGACGACAAATACCTTTTGGTAGGACTGACCGGTGGCGATGGGGTAGAGGTCTACGACATCTCAGGGCCCAAGCCCAAATTGTTCAAGAACATACCCACGGGCAAAGGGGCACATGCCTTTCGCGCGCAGGGCGACAAACGCCATGTGTTTGTGAGTAACCGTGTGGCCAACTCCATCAGTCAGATTGATTTCATCGACTGGAAAGTGGTGGCGCAATTGCCCGGTCCTTCAGGTCCAGACTGCATGGACATCACCGCAGATGGCCAGCTGATTTTGGTGGCCTCACGTTGGTCGCGCAAATTGAGCGTGATCGACATTGCCTCGCGCAAACTGGTCAGGCAAGTGCCGGTAGGCAAGTCGCCCCACGGGGTCTGGACCCTGGACCATGCGCCGCGCAACTGAGGCCCATCCATCCAAGAGTGGCCCATTCGCCTGGCTGGCCCTGTGCGTCCTGGCAGGCCCAGCACAGGTTTTGGCCCAAACTTCAGCTGAGCCTGCAACCTGCACCCGCCCGGTTTACCTGACTTTCGACACTGGCCACATGGGTACAGCACCGCTGATTGCCCAAGTGTTGCAGCGCCACAATGTGCCGGTCACTTTTTTTGCGGCGCATGAAAAGACCCAGCAAGGCGATGGCTCCCTGGGTGATCACTGGGCCGACTGGTGGCGTGCACGGGGGGCCGAAGGTCATGCCTTTGCCTCGCACACCTGGGACCACGCCTATTGGCGCGCCGACCTGGATGGCCCGGGTGATGTGCGCTTTCGCATACGCCCCAGTGCGGGCCAGCATACCGGGCAAAACTTGCTTTGGAGTGCCCCTCAGTATTGCGACAACCTGCACCTAGCCGCCAGCCGGTTGCAAGCCCTGACCGGGCAAACGCCTTTGCCGTTGTTTCGTGCACCCGGTGGAAAAACCTCGTCTCGTCTACTGCAAGCGGCCCGGCAATGTGGTTTTGCCCATGTGGGTTGGGCGGATGCGGGCTTTTTGGGCGACGAGCTGCCCAGCGAGCGCTACAGCAACGCCTATTTGCTGCAAAAAGCCCTGAAGAACATCCGGCCTGGCGACATCCTGATGGCCCACTTGGGCATCTGGTCGCGCCAAGACCCGTGGGCCCCGTCCGTGCTGGAGCCTTTGATTGTGGGCCTCAAGGCCCGTGGCCTGTGCTTTGCCACCTTGCGCGAGCACCCCCAATACCGCGACTGGGTCCGCCAGCAGCCCCTGCAGTTGACGCAGCCCAAGCCTCCTACCGTGACCCAGCCCGCTTTGCGACCCTGACCCGCCATGGACACCTTCATCGACGCCTTTTCTTGGATGCAACAAAGCCTGTTCGAAGCCTTGGTGCAGCATCTGGTCTTTGCCCTAGGCTTGGCCCATTTGTTGGACAAAGCCTACGAAGGGACAGGTTGGCTTGTGGTGGGTCTGCTGCAAATCGCGGTCTTGCTCACGGTGCTCGGCCCCATGCAGCGGCGCTGGCCGGCAGAGCCTGTGCAAGACACCCGCGCCGTGCGTGTGGACGTGATCTACACCCTGATCCAACGCCTGGGCTTGTTCAAGCTGGCCATGTTCTTTTCTTTCGACTGGCTCTTTGAGCAAGCTTGGGGCAGCTTGCGCGGCTTGGGCGCACCCACTTGGCACCTCGACCAGTTCTGGCCCGGTGTCAGTGATTTGGCCTGGGTCAGCTTTTTGATTTACCTGGTGGTGTTTGATTTTGTCAACTACTGCATTCACCGGGGTCAGCACCAACTGCCGCGTTGGTGGGCACTGCATAGCCTGCACCACTCGCAGCGCCAGATGACCATGTGGTCTGACAACCGCAACCACCTTCTTGACGATGTGCTGACCAGTTTGGCCCTGTCGGTGGTGGCTGTACTGGTCGGGGTGGGGCCGGGGCAGTTTGTGGCCCTGGTGGCGCTGGGTCAGTTGAGTGAAAACTTCCAGCACGCCAATGTGCGCATCTGGTTTGGCCGCGTCGGCGAACGGCTGTGGGTCAGCCCGCGTTTTCACCGCCGGCACCACAGCATCGGCATTGGCCACGAGACCGAGCGCCAAGGCCAGCGGCGCCTGGGCGGCTGCAACTACGGCGTGCTCTTGCCGTGGTGGGACATGCTGTTTGGCACCGCCGATTTCACCCTGCGCTACGACCCGACCGGCATACGCGACCAGATAGAAAAAGGCCGCGATTACGGCCAGGGCTTTTGGGCGCAGCAGTGGTTGGGGGTTATGCGCTTGTTCGGGCGGGCTTGAGTTAAGCTTTCCCGCATGAAACTCCTGATCGATTCCTTTTGGCGCGCGGCCTTGTATTGCCTGTACCCCCGGGTCATAGGCTTGTCGGTGTTGCCCTTGGTGCTGATCGTGGGTCTGTCCTGGTTGCTGGGGTATTTGTATTGGGACACGGCCGTCACCTTTGTGCGTGGCTGGCTCGATGCCAGCGCCTGGCTGGACACAGTCTGGCGCTGGTTCGAAGGCGTTGGATTGGGCAACCTCAACACCGTGGTGGCCCCGTTGCTCGTGATCTTTGCTTTCACGCCCTTGGTGGTGGTGGCGTCCTTGCTGGCGGTGTCGTTCATGATGACCCCGTCTCTCACGCGCATGGTGGCCGAGCGGCGTTTTGCCGGTTTGCAGCGCAAGCACGGCGGCAGTTTGCTCTTGAGTTTGTGGTGGACCTTCTTCTCGCTGGTGCTGGCGCTGGGGGCGCTGCTGCTGACCTTGCCCATGTGGTTGGTGCCGCCACTGGCCTTGGTGCTGCCCGCCTTCATCTGGGGCTGGCTGACCTACCGCGTTATGGCGTTTGACGTGCTGGCGGAATTTGCCAGCGCCGAGGAGCGCCACACCCTCATGGCACGCCACCGCATGAGCTTTTTGGGCATGGGCGTGGTCACTGGTCTCATGGGCGCTGCGCCCAGCATGGTTTGGGCCTCGGGGGCCTTGTTTGCAGCGGCCTTTGTGATTTTGGTGCCTGTGGCCATCTGGATTTACACCCTGGTATTCGCCTTTTCGTCGCTGTGGTTCGCGCATTTCGGCCTGGCCGCCCTGCATGCCCTGCGGGACGAGCCCCGGCAAGCGGCCGTGGACGAGGTCTTGCCCGCTGCGCCTGCAGTGGCGGACGTTGCGCCTCATGCCACGGCCCGCTTGGGTGGCGACGAGCCAGGTCCGATCGATGGCATCACCGATGTTGTGCCGCGCCTCAAGCCCTGATGCCGGGCGGTTCTTTTAACTTTAACCCATGAGTTTTTCCATGACCCCCACCTTTGGCCTGATCATCATTGGCGACGAAATCATGTCTGGTAAGCGCCAGGACAAGCACATGCCCAAAGTCATCGAACTGATGAATGAGCGCGGCCTGAGCTTGAGTTGGGTCGAGTACGTGGGTGACTCGCCTGAGCGCATCACGGCTACCTTGAAGCGTGCTTTGGAGTCGGCCGACGTGGTGTTCAGCTGCGGCGGCATCGGCGCCACGCCGGACGACCACACCCGCCAATGCGCGGGCAAAGCGATGGGTGTGCAGCTGGTCTTGCACACCGAGGCCAAGCGCTTGATTCAAGAGCGCATGCAAGACACCGCCAAAGAACAGGGCGTGGCTTACGAGCCAGACCGGCCAGACAATATTCACCGCCTGAACATGGGCGCCTTTCCAGCGGGCGCAGACATCATTCTCAATCCGTACAACAAGATTCCCGGCTTCAGTTGTCGTGGCCTGGGTGGCGGGGCAGTGCACTTTGTGCCGGGCTTTCCTGTCATGGCCTGGCCCATGATCGCGTCGGTGCTGGACACCCAGTTCAGCGCCTATTTCCGCCAACACGCTTATGTTGAGAAGTCGGTGATCGTTTTGGGCGCAATGGAAGCCACCTTGACCCCACTCATGGAGACCATCGAGGCTGCGCACCCGGGCGTGAAGGTGTTCAGTCTTCCCAGTGTGGACCACCCGCAATGGGGCCGTCACATTGAACTGGGCGTTAAAGGCGAACCCGTCAACGCGGATGCGGCATACTTCAGCTTGCGGGAAGGTCTAAAGGCTTTCACACTCGAATATGGCCCCGAATTGGTGCGTTAAGCTCGATTGCACCAAAATAATGCAAAATTGCACCATGGTGGTGCGTTTCAAGATGACGAATAGGCCCGCAAGTCCAGTCCTTCTCCCTCAGGTTTCAGCCAAGAGGCGCTACATTTTGGGTGATGACCACGACAGCTTCTTTTTTTGTGCAGAGCCAAGGCCCACTCTGGGCTGCTCAGGGCACAATCACAGGCTGTTCGGTGGCGTGGTCATGGCCTGGTTGGCACAGAAACTGCAAGACCTGTGAGCAAGCTTTTTAACCCCTTTCCATTCAGGAGAATTTGATGGCCAAGACCGTCGCAGACGTGATGAAGATGGTGAAAGAGAACGAAGTCAAGTTTGTTGACTTCCGATTCACCGATACCCGTGGCAAATGGCAGCACATCACTGCGCCCGTGTCGCAGTTTGACGAAAGCAAGTTCGAAGACGGTCAAGCTTTTGACGGTTCTTCCATTGCTGGCTGGAAAGGCATTGAAGCTTCGGACATGCTGTTGATCCCCGATCCCAATAGCGCCATCATTGACCCCTTTTTCGAAGAAGTCACCTTGGTCATGATTTGCGACGTGATCGAGCCGACCGACGGCAAGGCTTACGAGCGTGACCCGCGTTCGATCGCCAAGCGCGCTGAGACATACCTCAAGCAATCGGGCCTGGGCGACACCGCCTATTTCGGTCCCGAGCCAGAATTCTTCTTGTTTGACGAAGTACGTTGGAGCACAGAGCCGAACAACACTTTCTACGCCATCGACGAAGGCGAAGCCCCTTGGAACAGCGGTACCAAAATCGAAGGCGGTAACAGCGGTCACCGCAACCGCGTCAAAGGTGGCTACTTCCCGGTGCCTCCCGTCGACAGCACACACGACATGCGCAGTGAGATGTCGCTGATCCTCGAATCCGTGGGCATCCCGGTCGAAGTGCATCACCACGAAGTGGCTGGCGCTGGTCAATGCGAAATCGGTACACGTTTTTCGACCTTGGTCGAGCGCGCCGACTGGACATTGCTGCAAAAGTACGTGATCCACAACGTGGCCAACGCGTACGGAAAAACCGCCACCTTCATGCCCAAGCCCTACGCTGGCGACAACGGCTCCGGCATGCACGTGCATCAGTCCATCTGGAAAGACGGCAAGAACCTGTTTGCAGGCAATGGCTATGCTGGTTTGTCTGAATTCGCTTTGTTTTACATCGGCGGCATCATCAAGCACGCCCGTGCCCTGAATGCGATCACCAACCCCGGCACCAACAGCTACAAGCGTTTGGTTCCTCATTACGAAGCGCCCGTGAAATTGGCTTACTCGGCCAAAAACCGCTCGGCTTCGATCCGCATCCCCAACGTCGCCAGCGACAAGGGCCGCCGTGTGGAAGCCCGCTTCCCAGATCCATTGTGCAACCCCTATCTCGGCTTCGCGGCCTTGTTGATGGCGGGCTTGGACGGTATCGAAAACAAGATCCATCCCGGCGAAGCCGCAACCAAAGACCTGTACCACTTGCCGCCGGAAGAAGACAAGTTGGTGCCAACAGTTTGCTCCAGCCTCGACCAGGCTTTGGACTGTCTGAATGCTGACCGCGCTTTCTTGACCAAGGGCGGCGTGTTCACCGACTCGTGGATCGACGCTTATATCGAATTGAAGATGCAAGAAGTCAACCGCAGCCGCGTCGAAGTGTCGCCGGTTGAGTACGACATGTACTACTCGCTGTAAGCGAACATGTACGGCATTGCACCCACCCGTGCAATCCCTGAAAGGACGGCTTCGGCCGTCCTTTTTTTTCTTTTGCTCAGCGCAGGTATGGCCGCACAAGCCCAGCAAGCGGTTTACCGCTGCGGCCAGGAGTACACCAATGCCCCGCGTGAGCCTGGGTTGTGCGAACCCTTGGCCCAACAGGCCATTACCGTGATCAACGGCACCCGCCCCGCACCTTCCCTTGCTGCGGCTCCTGCTTCCGTGCCAACCCGCAGCACCAAGCCTGATCCCGTTGCCGCTGAAACTTCCTCCCCTGGTCAGCCCCTGACGCTCGCAGTGCCTGCCCGCACCCCGGATGTGCAGCAGAGCGAGCGCGATGCGCAAGCGCGCACCATCTTGACGCAGGAGCTGGACAAGGCCCGTGCACAGCTGGCGCAGTTGGTGCAAAGCTACAACCACGGCGAGCCTGAGAAATGGGCCACCGAAACCCGTCACCACCAGAAATACCTGGACCGTGTGGCCGAGATGAAGGCGGCCATTGAACGGACCGAACGCGACATCGACAGCTTGCAACGAGAGCTGGTGCGCCGCACTGTTCAGACCAGCCGGCGCACACCATGAGCAAACCCAATCGATTCCAGGCCTTTGACCTGCTGGCCACGCCCGTGGCCGTGATGCAGGGCCAAGGCCGTGTGCGCTTTGTCAACGCCGCGCTCGAAGATGCTTTGGGCTTGTCCCGGCGCACGCTGCATGACACGCATTTGCCCGACTATTTTGTCGACCCGCAGCCCCTGATCATGGCTTTGTCCGGAGCGCAGTCCAACGAGTTTGCCGCGCTGCGCTACGAAGCCCAACTGCGCCGACTGCACCACGACGAGCCTTTGCCCGTGCACGTGATCGTGGCGCTGACCGATTTGCCCGACGAGGTGATCGTGGAGTTGCTGCCGGTGGAGCAGCAAACGCGGCAAGAGCGCGAAGAGCGGCTGTTCGACCAGGCCCAAGCCAACAAAGAGTTGATTCGCAATCTGGCGCATGAGATCAAGAACCCGCTGGGCGGCATCCGCGGCTCGGCCCAGTTGCTGGAGATGGAGCTCGACGACAAGGATCTGACTGAATACACCCAGGTCATCATCCGTGAGGCCGATCGCCTGCAAACCCTGGTGGACCGCTTGCTGGCGCCGCACCGCAGGCCGCATGTGGTGGGCGATGTGAACATCCACGAGGTGTGCGAGCGGGTGCGTGCCCTGATCCTGGCCGAGTTCCCCCGGGGCCTCAAGGTGGTGCGCGACTACGACATCTCGATCCCCGAGTTTCGCGGCGACCGCGAGCAGCTCATCCAGGCGGTGCTCAACATCGCGCACAACGCAGCTCAGGCCCTGCAAGAGCGCGTGTCGCAGGGCGATGCGCAGATCATGCTCAAGACCCGGATCTTGAGGCAAGTCACGTTTGGAAAGCAGCGTTATCGCCTGGCATTGGAATTGCATGTGATGGACAACGGGCCTGGTGTTCCAGACTCGATCAAGGACCGCATTTTCTTCCCGTTGATTTCGGGGCGCGAAGGCGGTTCAGGCCTGGGGCTGACATTGGCGCAAACCTTTGTGCAGCAACACCATGGCCTGATCGAGTGTGACAGCGAGCCGGGCCGTACGGACTTCAAGATCCTGATTCCTCTGCCTTGAAGCACACCAGTTTGACCACAGAAAGTGCCACTTTGATGAAGCCGATCTGGATCGTAGACGATGACCAATCCATTCGCTTTGTGCTCGAAAAAGCACTGCTGCGCGAAGGGCTGCCGACCCGCAGCTTCACCAATCCGCGCGAGGTGATGAAGGCGCTGGAGGCCGAAGGCGAGAGCGACGGTCCTCAGGTGCTCGTCAGCGATATCCGCATGCCCGGCGGTTCGGGGTTGGATTTGCTCACGGCCATCAAGCAACGCATGCCCGGTTTGCCGGTCATCATCATGACGGCCTTTTCCGATCTGGACAGCGCCGTGTCAGCCTTTCAAAGCGGGGCCTTTGAGTACCTGCCCAAGCCCTTTGATTTGCCCAAGGCAGTGGAGCTGATCCGCCGCGCGGTCGGTGAGAGCCAACGCGAAGATGTGGCCGAAGAAAAAATGGCCGACGCACCCGAAATGCTAGGCCAAGCCCCGGCCATGCAGGATGTGTTTCGCGGCATTGGTCGTTTGGCACAAAGCCATGTCACGGTGCTGATCACGGGCGAGTCGGGGTCGGGCAAGGAGCTGGTGGCGCACGCGTTGCACAAACATTCACCACGCGCCAACCAGCCTTTTGTGGCCATCAACACGGCTGCCATCCCCAAAGACCTGCTCGAGAGCGAACTCTTTGGCCATGAGCGCGGCGCCTTCACGGGCGCACAAGCTTCGCGCCGGGGCCGCTTTGAACAGGCTGATGGTGGAACCTTGTTTCTGGACGAAATTGGTGACATGCCTTTTGATCTGCAGACGCGTTTGCTGCGCGTGCTCTCGGATGGCAACTTTTACCGCGTGGGCGGGCACAGCGCCGTCAAGGCCAATGTGCGCGTGATCGCCGCCACCCACCAGGACCTGGAGCAGCGCGTCAAGGAAGGCGTGTTCCGCGAAGACTTGTACCACCGCCTGAACGTGATTCGCCTGCGCCTGCCCGCACTGCGCGAGCGGCGCGAAGACGTGCCTGTGCTGGCGCGTTACTTCTTGCAGCGCAGTGCTCAGCAACTCGGCGTAGAGCCCAAACGCATGGACGATGCTGCGCTGGAGCGTCTGAGTCACTTCCAGTTTCCTGGCAATGTGCGCCAGCTGGAAAACATTTGCCATTGGCTCACGGTGATGGCACCGACGCAGGTGATTGAAGTCAAGGACCTGCCGCCCGAAGTGCTGGGGTCCACGCGCGGGGCAGCGGTTGCTGCGTTGACGGCCTTGTCTTTTGGCGGGGTAGGGGGCTTGGTCGAGTCCCCACTTGGCCTGTCAGAGCCAGGCCACATTAACGGTGATGACCTGTCCTTGCGTGCCCAGAACTTGACGACAAATTTTGACACCCACGTGGTCAACACGGCGGTTATGGGCTGGGAGCCTGGCCTGGAACAAGAGGCCCTGGCACTGCTCAAATCAGGCAGCACCGATGTGTGGGACGCGCTCACCCGACGTTTTGAAACCAGTCTGATTCAGGCGGCGCTGGCAACCACGCGCGGCCGCCGCATCGAGGCGGCGCAAAAACTTGGCATTGGACGCAACACCATCACCCGAAAAATCCATGAATTGGGTCTGGACGAGGCCTGACGCACGCGGGTACCTATTGATCCGGCCCAATGAATTTTGAATGACACTTGTTGGTGCTGAGCATGTAGATATTGTTGTCTTTGTAGGAGCCCACCCCGTGGGCGATGGCTTGCAAGGCGTGTTCCACGCCCATCGCCTACAGGGTGGCTCCTACAAAAAAGGACATCTCTCGAAAGTTGTTCAAGACTTCAAGGGACCGGATCGATAAGTTAAGCAAAGGGATCTTGCAGCACCACATCGCTCAGGGGGCGCGCCACGCAAGGTAGCACGCAGCCCTCGGCTTTTTCTTCGGATGTGAGGCCAGGCCACGCCATATCGTAATGCACCTGCCCAGAGACCAACTGCCCCATGCAGGTGCGGCAAGTGCCCGATCGGCATGAGCTGGGCCATTGCAGGCCGCCTTGCTCCAGCGAGTCGAGCAGGTTCTGAGATTTCCAGGCATCAAAACTGCCGCCGTCAGGGGCGATGCGGGCATTGAAAAACGGAATGAGGGTGTTCATGCGGTTTTGGCTGTGTGACTGTCGGGGTCAAGTTTGGCGCGATCAGGTGGGCCCCTGAAACACCAGCCGCCATTGACCATTTTCCTTCTGCCAATAAGTTCGCAAATAGGCTGCACCTTGGGGATAGGTCTGGTTGGGGTCTTTCATCGTCACCACCATGGTGTTGTCCTGGTCTTTCCAGTTCAAAACAGACACCAACTCCAGTGGCTGGGTTTGGCTGTAACCCAAGGTGGTTTGGGCCAGTCGAGGCCAGACTTGCGCCAGAGCCATACCGTCTTGTTCATAGCGCTGGCTGTAGTGAATTTTCAGGGCCTCGGGATCGCGGCCGTTGCGCGCCTGCAGCCACTTGTCCAGCGATGGCTTGAAGGCGGCCCATGTTTGCCCGGCTTGGTCTGCGTTTACCCATTCGAGTTGCTCGGCAATGATCACCGGGGTCATGCGCAGCTCGGGCATTTGCAGCAAACGCCCCATCTCGGGGTTGGAGAGCACAACGCAGCCATCGGTAGACTCCGGTGCTCTGGCGTATTGGGCGCTGGGCGTGCCGTGCAGCCAGATGCCCGAGCCAGTTTTTTTCCGCATCACGTCCACTGCGTTGGGGTAATTCAGCGTCAAGGCCCCAACGCCAAACAAATCGGGCAGGCTCTCGCCGGGCAAATTGCGCAGGATGAAATAAGCGCCCAGTGGTGTTTTGCCATCGCCTTCTTTGTTTTTGCCGACCCCATTGATGCCCACCGAGATGTAGCTTTCCTTGACCAGGTGCAGCTGCAATCGGCCATCGCCGTCACTGCGGTTTTCAAACCAGTACAGACGCGATTTGGAGGCGTCTACAGCCGCCACGTAGGCCTGCTGTGGGCTGAGAAAGGCCAGGGCTGACGGGATTTTGCCCTGCAGGCTTTGCGCGCTGTCACGCTGAAGACGGCGTTTGGATTCCAGGATCAGTTCGTCCAGGCGCTTGCGCAAAGACGGGGCATTGAGCTCTTCGTTATCGGGCCAGGCCACCGGCTTGGCTGAGCTGATGTTGAGCAAGTCGGCGTACAGCAGCAGGCCCAGTTGGAAGTTGGGGAACCGCTCCACCAGCACACTGGCTGTGGCCAGGGCCTGGGCACGCTCGCCTTCGCCCAGGTGGGCATAAATCTGCCGCACCAAGTGCTCGGGATCTGTGGTGTTGGCAAGCTGCGAATCTGCGGGCTGGGGGGTGAAGTCCAGACGCCACTGCAGTGCTGGCGAGGAGGCCCAGCCCATGCTGAGGCTGACGCGGTGCCAGACGTTTTGAAGGCGATTGTCCTCGCTGTCGGCCCACCACCACAGGCAGGCCACCACCATCATCAGCACGCCCACGATGCTCAGCCACTTCAGTCGCCAGGCCTGGGGTTTGGGCACGGGGGCTGAGTCGGGGCTGGCCTCAGGGCGGCCTGGGGAAGCGTGGGGCGGCAAGCCGCGATGAGGTTTCAATTCACCGACTCGCGCACGATCAGCCAGCGGTTGCCTTGACGCACCATTTCCAGGGTCTTGCGGCTGCTGCCCTTCAAATTGTCCGAGGTGTAGATCTGCTGGAAGCGGACCGATGCTGACTCGCCTGTGAAGCTGACTTTCATCTCCCGCACTTCCACCGAGATCGATTTTTTGGACACGATGCGGATGCGGCGGTCACTCTCCCATTGCGCCCGGCTGGCCCGATTGGCGGGTGTGAAATTGCTCGCGTAGGCGGCGTAATAACGCGGCATGTCCTTGTTGCTCCAGGCCTTGGCCCAGTCCCGCACAGCTTTGTCGATGGCGGCGCGGTCAGCTTGCCGTGCATCGGCGGCAGGCTTTTCTGTTGGCGGGGCGGCTGGCGCTGCGGCAGGGGCCGCTGCCGCAACTGTGGTGCTGGGCTTGGCTGGTGTCACTGTGGCCGCACGCGCTCCCGAGGCACTCGCAGTGGGCGCGACGGCCGGCATGCTGGGGGCCTCTTTGGCAGCTGAGGGAGCTGGCGAAGCTGAAGTCGCAGCGTTGACAGTTGCGGGGACTTGGTTGGCGGCTTGGCCCGGGGTCAGAGCCGGAGCCGAAGCGGGAGGAGCAGGCCGCGTGAGCGAAGCCACATTCTGGGCGGGGGACTGGCCACGCAGATCGTTGCCCATGCTGCCCAGCAAAGTCAATTGAGGGGCGGTGTCCTTGGCTTTGGGGTCGACCTGCAGGGCCTTGGCGTAGCTTTGTTTGGCCAGTTGGCTGTGCACATCCGACAAATTGCGGTGGGCGGCTGCATAACTGGGGTGGGTTTGCAGGGCTTTTTCCAGATAGGTTTTGGAAGCTTCCAGCTCACCCTTGGACGCGTAAAGCACGCCCAGGTTGTTGTAGGCCTCGGAGTGGTCGGGGTGCGTTTGGGTGATTTGCTTGAAGGTCTCGATGGCCTTGTCAATCTGACCCTGCTGGGCTTGAACCACGCCCTCCATGAAGCGCCATTGCACCGCTTGGGGCGCGTTTTGACGCTCTTTTTGCACCAGTTGGCGGGCTTGTGTGAGTTGCCCGGCTTGCAGGGCTTTTTTGATGGCTTCTTCGGCGGCTAAAGAGCTTTGCGCCCACGAGGCCGAAGTACACCCGAGCAGGCCCAGGGAAAGGGCCAGCGTGGACAGGCAGTAGGCATGGCGCAGGAGAGCCAAGCGCCTTGGCTCAAAGGGGAAAAACAACATGGAGGGATATGACTCAAATCAAAGCAAGCTATTTTATCTGGCGAATGACTTGCAGGCCCAGTTGTCATGAACGTTTCGGTGAACAGGCTTAAAAAACCCCTTTCCGCAGGTGACTGTGTCAGTGGAAATGGCATGTAAAAATAAGTCCAGTCATTTATGGGATAGAGCTTGCACACCACACCGAACGCCATCCACTCCCCGGACCAAGCCGCCTGGGTAGGACCCGGCATCCTTTTTGCCGTGCTGGCTATGGCCAGTCTGAGCTTCAGTGATGCCACCAGCAAATGGGTCATGCTCAGTGTCACGCCCGTGATGGTGCTTTGGTTTCGCTACGCGGTGCAGGCCCTGGGCACTGCGCTGGTGCTGGCCCCGCTGCGGGGGGGCGCCATGTGGCGCACGCACAGCCTGCGCTTGCAGTTGCTGCGCGGCCTGCTCATGGTCTCTTGCAGCTTGTTGGCCTTTTACTGCTTGCAGCGCATGCCGGTGGCCGAGTTCACCGCCATTGTCATGCTTACACCCCTGGTGCTCACAGCGCTGGCCCGCTTTGTCATGAAAGAGCAGGTCTCGCCGCTGCGCTGGCTCATGGTGGTGGGTGGTCTGCTTGGGGCCATGCTGGTCATCCGTCCGGGTGGGCAGGTGGACAGCTCGGTCGGCTGGATGGCGCTCACGGTAGTGCTGACTTACGCCGTGTTCCAGGCCGTGACCAGCCACATGACGCGTACCGAAGACCCGGCCGTGATGCAGCTTTATACGGGTTGGGTGGGCTGGGCGGTGAGCACGCTGCTGGTGTTCAACGCTTGGGTCACACCGCAAAGTCTGCACGAATGGGCGCTGCTGCTCTTGGTGGGCCTGGCCGCCACGCTGGGCCAGTACCTGCTGATCGTGGCCTTTTCCAAAGCCCCAGCTTCCGTGGTCTCGCCTTTTCTCTACACCGGGGTGGGCTTTTCAACGCTGATGGGCTGGTGGTTGTTTGACCACATCCCTGACGCGATGGCCTTCACGGGCATGGGTCTGGTGGTGCTGTGCGGCCTGGTGTCGGGCCGCATTGCCAAACCCCGTGAGTTGGCGAGGCCCTGACTGCGCAGGCTCGGTACCTTCAGGCCCGACAAGGTGCACCATCGCCCTTTGAAAGTGTCGCTTCGCGAAAAGATGTTGTGTTGGACCGTGAAGGCACCGACCTACTGGCAGGCATTGGACCTGGGGCCGCGGCCCACTCAGGTGGTGAACGGCGTTGTGGCCGACCATTGCACCGGGGCCTTGAATGCCAGAGCTTGGTCTGTAAAAGGGTGCACAAAGGCCAGTTCTTGTGCGTGCAGCAGCAAGCGGGGGCTCAGCGCTTTGATGTCCGGTGGAGCGTAAAGTGAGTCGCCCAGCATCGGATGGCCAATACTTTGCAGATGCACGCGCAACTGGTGCGTGCGGCCTGTGACGGGCTCCAATTCAATCAGGCTGGCGCTGTCGCTGGTTTGCAGGGCCCGCCAACGGCTGCGACTGGCTTTGCCTTCGGGGTGGATGATGTGCAAGGGGCGGCGCTCCCAGTCGAGCAAGATCGGGCCGTCGATGGTGCGCCAGCCATCGTCGTCTTGCACTACGGCCTCTTGGGATTGCAAAGGCTGGCCCGTCACCACCGCGACGTAGCGTTTTTTGACTTGACGGGTTTCAAACAACTTGCTGAGTCGGCGTTGGGCTTCAATGCCCCGGGCCATGAGCAACAGGCCAGAGGTGTCCTGGTCCAGGCGGTGCACGATCAGGGCTTCGGGGTAACGGTCTTGCACCCGCTTGGACAAGCAGTCTTGCTTGTCCGGGCCACGACCGGGCACCGACAATAATCCGCTGGGTTTTTCCAGCACCAGCAGGTGCTCGTCTTCGTGGATCGGGATCATGCAGGCAGAACTGCGCAAGCCATGTGCTCGGCAGGAAAGATCACTTGTCTTTGACTTTGCCGCGTGGGGCCACAAAGGTGGCCGGTGCCATGGGGCGGTCGGACGTGAACGTCTTGGGGGGCGCGGTGTCCTTCTTTGGCTTCTTGGCCATTTTGTTGCTGCGTTGTTCGCCTTTGGCCATGGTGTTTCCTTGGGTTGCATCCCGACTTGGGAAGGCTCGATGTTAAAGCACAAAGCCGCAGAATCTGCGGCTTTGTGGGGGCTTGAAGCGGGTGCGCTTCAAGCAGGCTGGGTCATCACTTGACTTCGGTCACAAATTGCGCAGTGGGGCGGCGCACTTTCTTCAGGTTCTCCAACCAGTCGCCTTCTGTTGCGCGGTAGCCCAGCGGCACAATGACCACGCTGCGAAGGCCACGAGCGCTCAGGCCCAAAATTGCGTCCACCGCTTTGGGGTCAAAGCCTTCCATGGGCGTGGCATCGACTTCTTCAAAAGCCGCAGCGATCAGGGAAGCGCCCAAGCCAATGTAAGCCTGGCGAGCGGCGTGCTCGTAGTTCACATCAGGGGTGCGCGCGGGATAGTTCTTGAGCAACATCTGACGGTAGTTTTCCCAGCCTTCGTTGGTGCCGCCGCGCTCGGCGTTGGTCAGGTCAAACATCATGTTGATGCGCTCGGCGGTGTAGTTGTCCCAAGCAGCAAACACCAGCAGGTGCGAACCGTCGGTGATTTGGGCTTGGCCGCGCGCTGCGGTCTTGAGTTGTTCGCGCACAGCGGAGTTGGTCACAACGATGATTTCGAAGGGCTGCAGACCGCTCGACGTAGGGGCCAGACGTGCCGCTTCGATGATGCGATCGACCTTGTCTTGCGGAACGGCTTTCGCCGGGTCCATTTTTTTGCAGGCGTAGCGCCATTCGAGTTTGTTCAGCAATTCAGACATGGGGGTTCTCTGGGGGTTGAAAGATGCGCGATTGTGCAGGAAGTCGCCGGGCACCGGCGTCGCTTTGGCGCAAGCCAATGCCCCGGACTCAGACTTGCTGCCAAGTACTCGTGGGCAGGCCATCCAGGTTGTAAGGCCCCACGGCGGTGCGGATCAGGCGCAGCGTGGGCAAGCCCACGGCGGCGGACATGCGGCGCACTTGGCGGTTGCGGCCCTCGCGAATCACCAGCTCCAGCCAAGAAGTCGGACTGTTCTTGCGCTCGCGAATTGGCGGGTTGCGAGGCCACAGGTCGGCAGGCGGATCCACCGCGATGGCGAATGCGGGCAGGGTGGGGCCATCGTTCAGCGTCACCCCCCGGCTCAGTTGGTTCAACGCTGCCTGAGTCACCATTCCCTCCACTTGCACCAGGTAGGTTTTTTCCATCTTGAAGCGCGGGTCGGCAATGCGAGCCTGCATTGGGCCGTCGTCGGTCAGCAGCAGCAGGCCTTCGCTGTCGGCGTCCAGCCGTCCGGCCACGTAGACGCCGGGCAAGTCGATGTGGTCCTTGAGCCCACGCCAGCGACCCTCGGGGGTGAACTGGCTGAGCACGCCATAGGGCTTGTTGAAGCGGATCAGCATTCGAAAGTAGGTCGTGTCATCGAGTTCCTAGCGTATCAGGTCGGTTAGCATCGACCGCATGAGCACCCAATACGAATGCCTGAAAAGCCCCGACCTGTACGCCGAGGCCTTTGGCATCGCTCCGCCCGATTCCCTTCGGGGCAAAGAGGTCTGGCCGCGCCAGCCGGGTTTTTTCATCCGCAAGGCGATGGTAGTGGCTGAACAAGCCCAAATGCCCCTCTCTGAATCTGATGTTGAGGATTCAGCTGAAGCCGCCCCCATGCCAGCCCCCGCCAGCCCACTGGTGATGGAACTGGCCCAAGGCCAATTCGGTCTGGTGCCCACCTGGGTCAAGTCGGCGTCAGACGCCAAACTCCGGTCTACCAAGTTGGCCGTGACCCGCTATGAAACCATGAGCACCGCCACGGCCACACGTGAGACCTGGCTCAAAGGCCAGCGCTGCATCATCCCCATGCAGGCATTTTTGGAAGACGACTGGCGCAGCCGCAAAGCCGTGCCCACCCGCATCGCCCGCGTCGACGGCCAGCCCATGGGGGTGGCGGGTTTGTGGGAGTGCTGGACACAAGGCGAAGAAGAGATCGTCAGCTTCACCCTGCTCACAGTGAACGCCAACAGCCACGCCCTGATGAACCGCTATGGCCAAAACGGCAATGAAAAACGCATGCCCGCCATCTTGAACGAAGGCGCATATGGCGCCTGGCTCAACGCCCCCATCGACAAAGCCCGCGAGTTCATGCGGGCCTACCCGGCCAATTTGTTGCTGGCCAACCCGGTGCAAAAAAAATAGCGCGGCCTTCAGGCCAAACGGCTGCGATGCCGTGCAATCTGCGCCCGCACTTGCACCGGTGCCGTGCCGCCCAAGGTGTTGCGGGCATTCAGCGACCCCTGCACGCTGAGCGGTCCGAACACATCGGCTTCGATGCGGCTGTCGAACTTTTGCAGGGTTTCCAGCGACAGCTCTGACAAGTCCACACCCAGGCCTTGCGCAGTCTTGACCGCGTGGGCCACCACTTCGTGTGCGTCGCGGAAGGGCAGGCCTTTTTTCACCAAATAGTCGGCGAGGTCCGTGGCGGTGGCGTAACCTTTTTTCACAGCCGCTTCCATCGCAGCGGCGTTGACGGTGATGCCGCCTTCTTTTTGGCCTGTGGCGGGGTTGACTTGACCGCCTACCATTTCGCTGAAGATGCGTAGCGTGTCTTTGAGCGTGTCCACGGTGTCAAACAGTGGCTCTTTGTCTTCCTGGTTGTCCTTGTTGTAGGCCAAGGGCTGGCCCTTCATCAGGGTGATCAGGCCCATCAGGTGACCGACCACGCGGCCGGTTTTCCCGCGTGCGAGTTCTGGCACGTCGGGGTTTTTTTTCTGCGGCATGATGCTCGAGCCGGTGGTGAAACGGTCGGCAATGCGCACAAAGCCGAAGTTCTGGCTCATCCACAAAATCAACTCTTCACTGAAACGGCTGATGTGCACCATGCACAGACTGGCCGCTGCGGTAAATTCGATGGCGAAGTCGCGATCGCTCACGCCGTCCAGGCTGTTTTGGCAGACCTGTGGGTTGCCCGCCACATCGACCATGCCCAGCGTGCGCGCCACGCGCTCACGGTCCAGCGGGTAGGTGGTGCCGGCCAAAGCAGCGCTGCCCAGCGGCAGGCGATTGGTGCGGCGACGAACGTCGACCATGCGCTCGGCATCCCGGCTGAACATCTCCACATAAGCCAGCAGGTGGTGCGCAAAGCTCACAGGTTGCGCCACTTGCAGGTGGGTGAAGCCGGGCATGATGACCTCGACGTTTTGCTCGGCCACATCGACCAGCGACTTTTGCAAGTCATTCAGCAAATCGATGATCAGGTCCATCTCGCTGCGCAGCCAAAGGCGCACGTCGGTGGCCACTTGGTCGTTGCGGCTGCGGCCGGTGTGCAGGCGCTTGCCCGCATCGCCCACCAATTGGGTCAGGCGTGCTTCAATGTTCAGGTGCACGTCTTCGAGGTCCAGCTTCCATTCGAAAGCGCCAGATTCGATCTCTTTCGTGATCTGAGCCATGCCGCGCTGGATGTCGGCCAGGTCGCTCGCGCCAATGATCTTTTGCGCCGCCAACATGTCGGCATGGGCCAGGCTGCCTGTGATGTCAGCTTGCCAGAGGCGTTTGTCAAAGAACACGCTGGCGGTGTAGCGCTTGACCAACTCGCTCATGGGTTCAGAAAAGAGCGCAGACCAGGCTTGGGATTTTTTGTCGAGTTGGTTTGTCATGGGTGGAGATTTTATCGGGCGGAGGCACCTTCGTCTGTCTTACTTATCCGGCCCGATGAAGTTTGAATGACCCTTGTGGGTGCTGAGCATGCCGATATTGTTGTCTTTGTAAGAGCCCACCCCGTGGGCGATGGTTTGCAGGGCGTGTTCCACGCCCATCGCCCACAGGGGTGGACTCTCACAAAAAAACGATCCCTTACCTCTTGTTCAAGACTTCAAGGGGCCGGATCAATAGGCGTCTGATTCGCGCTTTGCGGACGATGGTTGATTCAAAAAGATCAACGTTGCGCCGCGGTCCACTGAGGCCATGTTTCGGGCTATAATCCGGCTGTTTTGCGATTTGCAAAGCGCACGCCATCCGCTTTTCCGGCAGTTGGCGCAAGTCATTAACCCGCTGAAATTCTTCATTGAATGCCAGCGAAACAACAAGGAAAAACCATGATTGCATCTTCAATCAAGGCCGAGGTCGTCAAGGCCAACGCCCGTGCTGCCAACGACACTGGGTCCCCAGAAGTCCAGGTGGCTTTGCTCACAGCCCGTATCAACGAGCTGACACCCCACTTCAAAACACACGCCAAAGACCATCACGGTCGCCGTGGTTTGCTGCGCATGGTCAGCCGTCGCCGCAAATTACTCGACTACCTCAAGTCCCGTGATGCTGACCGTTACGTTGCACTGATCGCCAAACTTGGCCTGCGCAAGTAATCGTCACGCCAGATGAAAAGCGCCTGAGTTAGTTCACTAGCTCAGGCGCTTTATTCTTTTTTTCAGTCGGAATTTGCCACAAAGAACCCGCGCTGTGTCATTCCACAAGGCTTTCAATCAAGGTTTTGTGGAATGGCATCGAGTTCAGAGCGTCAACTTCCGGGCTCACAGTGCAGCCTCATGCGCTTTTGTTTTCAGGAGTTCTGAACATGTCTATTTTCAATAAAGTTACCAAAACATTCCAGTGGGGCCAGCACACGGTCAAGATGGAAACTGGCGAAGTCGCACGCCAAGCCGGCGGCGCTGTGCTGCTCGACATGGAAGGCACCGTTGTGCTCGCCACAGTCGTGGGCTCCAAGATCGCCAAAGCCGGTCAAGACTTCTTCCCTCTCACTGTCGATTACATCGAGAAGACTTATGCTGCAGGCAAGATTCCCGGCAGCTTCTTCAAGCGTGAAGCCAAGCCCAGCGAGCACGAGACACTGACCAGCCGCCTGATCGATCGCCCGATCCGTCCTCTGTTCCCTGAAGGTTTTTACAACGACGTGCACGTGGTCATCCACACCGTGTCTTTGAACCCTGAAGTCGACGCCGACATCGCAGCGATGATCGCTGTGTCTGCCGCCTTGTCCATCTCGGGCATCCCGTTCAACGGCCCCATTGGCGCCGCTCGCGTGGGTTACATCAACGGCGAATACGTCCTGAACCCCGGCCAGACCCAGCGCAAAGACAGCGTGATGGACCTGGTGGTGGCCGGTACCGAAGCCGCTGTGCTGATGGTCGAATCCGAAGCCCAGCAACTGTCCGAAGAAATCATGTTGGGCGGTGTGGTGTACGGTCACGAGCAATCGGCCATTGCCATCAACGCCATCCACGAACTGGTGCGTGAAGCTGGCAAGCCCGTGTGGGACTGGCAAGCGCCTGCCCGCGACTTGGCTTTCGAAGCCAAGCTGGCCGCACTCGCAGAAGAAAAGCTGCGCGCTGCTTACCAAATTCGCAACAAGCAAGCCCGCACACACGCTTGCCGCGAAGCTTACGCTTCGGTCAAAGCGGCTTTGGCTGCAGAAGGTGTGGCCTTTGACGGCGTCAAGCTCGACGGCCTGATGTTCGAAATCGAAGCGCGCATCGTGCGCAGCCAGATTTTGGCCGGTGAGCCCCGCATCGACGGCCGCGACACACGCACTGTGCGCCCCATCGAAATCCGCAACAGCGTGCTGCCCCGCACCCACGGCTCGGCCCTGTTCACACGTGGCGAAACCCAGGCTTTGGTCATCACCACTTTGGGCACCGAGCGCGATGCTCAGCGCATCGACGCGCTGGCTGGCGAGTTCGAAGACCGCTTCATGTTCCACTACAACATGCCTCCCTTTGCCACCGGCGAAGTGGGCCGCATGGGCAGCACCAAGCGCCGCGAAATCGGCCACGGTCGTTTGGCCAAGCGTGCTTTGGCCGCTGTGTTGCCAAGCAAAGAAGAGTTCCCCTACACCGTGCGTGTGGTGTCCGAAATCACCGAATCGAACGGCTCTTCGTCCATGGCTTCGGTTTGCGGTGGCTGCCTGTCGATGATGGACGCTGGTGTGCCGATGAAAGCCCACGTGGCGGGTATCGCCATGGGCCTGATCAAGGAAGAAAACCGCTTTGCGGTGTTGACTGACATCTTGGGTGACGAAGACCACCTGGGTGACATGGACTTCAAGGTCGCTGGTACCACCAACGGCATCACTGCTTTGCAGATGGACATCAAGATCCAGGGCATCACCAAAGAAATCATGCAAGTCGCTTTGGCCCAAGCCAAAGAAGCCCGCATGCACATTCTGGGCAAGATGCAAGAGGCGATGAGTACGGCCAACACCGAAGTGTCGGATTTCGCGCCCAAGCTCTTCACCATGAAGATCAACCCCGAGAAAATCCGTGACGTGATCGGCAAGGGCGGCGCGACCATCCGTGCCCTGACCGAAGAAACCGGTTGCCAGATCAACATCTCCGAAGACGGCACGATCACCATCGCGGCCACCGACGGCGAAAAGGCCGACATCGCCAAGAAGCGCATCGAGCAGATCACCGCCGAAGTTGAAATCGGCAAGGTCTACGAAGGCCCTGTGACCAAGATCCTTGACTTCGGCGCCCTGATCAATTTGCTGCCTGGCAAAGACGGTCTGCTGCACATCAGCCAGATCGCCCACGAGCGCGTTGAGAAGGTCACCGACTACCTGAGTGAAGGCCAGATCGTCAAGGTCAAGGTCATGGAAACCGACGAAAAAGGCCGCATCAAGTTGTCGATGAAGGCTTTGTTGGACCGTCCGGCTCAAGGCTGAGTCGTTGAGCCTTATCAGTTGAGAGTTGGGCGTTGAGCGAGATGCTTTTCACCCCAACGCTCAACCAATCCTCAATGCCCAACGCTTAACGCCCAACGCACAACGCTGAACCTGCCATGAACGTCATCGAAATTCAAAGCTTCGGCGCCCCTGAAGTGCTGGTGCCCGGCACCCGTCCTGAGCCTGTGGCCGGGGCAGGGGAGTTGCTCATTCGCGTTTCGGCCAGCGGCATCAACCGCCCCGATGTGCTGCAACGCACCGGCAATTACCCCGTGCCACCGGGTGCCTCGGACATTCCGGGTCTGGAGGTCGCAGGCGTGGTGGTGTCGGGTGATGCGGCGGCCATGGCCGAAGCGGGATTTGCAGTGGGCGACCGTGTCTGCGCTTTGGTAGCGGGTGGTGGTTATGCGCAACTGTGCGTGGCACCGGTGGCCCAGTGTTTGCCAATCCCCAAAGGCTTGACGGATACCGAAGCTGCTTCGCTGCCTGAGACATTTTTTACCGTGTGGAGCAATGTGTTTGACCGCGGGCGTTTGCAAGCGGGTGAGACCCTGTTGATCCAGGGCGGCACCAGCGGCATCGGCGTCACAGCCATCCAGATGGCGAAGGCGGCTGGCGCTAAAGTGATTGCCACGGCAGGTTCTGATGCCAAATGCCAGGCTTGCTTGGACTTGGGCGCTGACCATGCCATCAACTACAAAACCTCAGATTTCGTTGCCGAGGCCAAGCGCATCACAGGTGGCGCTGGTGTGAATGTGATCTTGGACATGGTCGCTGGCGATTATTTGGCGCGTGAAGTTGAGGCCTTGGCCGAAGACGGTCGCTTGGTCATCATCGCAGTGCAAGGCGGCGTCAAGAGCGAGTTCAATGCCGGCATGGTATTGCGCCGTCGCTTGACGATCACCGGTTCGACACTGCGTCCGCGCCCCGTGGCCTTCAAGGCAGCGATTGCCCAGTCTTTGCGCCAGACAGTGTGGCCCTGGATCGAGTCGGGCCGCATCAAGCCGGTCATCCACAGCGTTTTTGGCGCGGTGGAGGCGGGTGGTGGTTTGCCTTCGGGCGCGGCGCAAGCCCATGCCTTGATGGAAACGAACCAGCATGTAGGCAAGATTGTGGTGACTTGGTGATGGGCATGTCCGGCAAATTGATGGTGGGCAATTGGAAGATGAATGGCAGCCTGGCTGCCAATGCTTCTTTGTTATCCGACATTTTGAACGGCATGGCGGGTGTGAGTTGCCATGCTGCGGTGTGCTTGCCCGCACCCTATCTGGCGCAAGCTCAAAGTTTATTGGCCGGATCGGCCTTGGCATTGGGTGCGCAGGATGTATCAGCCCATGAATCAGGTGCCTACACCGGCGAGGTGTCGTGCGACATGTTGCGTGATTTTGCGGTGCGTTTCGCCATCGTGGGCCACTCGGAGCGGCGTCAATACCATGGCGAGACAGACACCGTGGTGGCCAACAAAGCCCAGCGCGCCTTGGCTGCAGGCATCACCCCCATCGTGTGCGTGGGCGAGAGCCTGGCCGAACGCGAGGCAGGGCAGACCGAGGCGGTGGTCAAACGGCAATTGGCGGCGGTGATCCACACCAACGGCCACTGCATCAGCGAAATCGTGGTGGCCTATGAGCCCGTTTGGGCCATTGGCACTGGATTGACGGCCACGCCTGAAAAAGTCCAAAGTGTGCACGCTGTTTTGCGTGCTCAGTTGCAGGCCGCCACAGCGCATGCTGAGCGGGTGTCGATCTTGTACGGTGGCAGCATGAATGCCGCCAATGCCGCGTCCTTGCTGGACCAGCCCGATGTGGACGGCGGTCTGATCGGGGGGGCGTCACTCAAGGCCCCAGACTTTTTATCCATGTTGAAAGCCGCTTCGCGCTGAGCTTTTCAACCCAGTTTTGATTTTTTTCGGAGTACTCAAATGAGCGTGATGTTGACCTTGATATTGGTGGTGCAGATGTTGTCGGCGCTGGCCATGATTGGCCTGATCCTGATCCAGCACGGCAAAGGCGCGGACATGGGGGCCGCTTTTGGAAGCGGTGGTTCGGGCAGCTTGTTTGGCGCGACAGGCAGTGCGAACTTCATGTCGCGCACCACGGCGGTGTTGGCGGCCGTGTTTTTCGTCTGTACTTTGTTGCTGGCTTATTTTGGCAAGCTCGCTCCCACCTCTTCGGGCAGTGTGCTCGAAGGCGCGGCTGTGACGGCGCCTGCCCCAGTGAACACCAGCCCCGCTGCGCAGATTCCCGGCAACACTCCTGTGGCCCAGCCCGACAACAGCGTCCCCCCCGCACCGGTGAAGTAAACGGCACATCAGTAAGCTGTCATTCAGCTTTGCTGCTGTGCACAATTTTCCAGTTTTAAGTCGGGAAATAGCCCATTTTTCGGGGTAAAATCAGAGATTGATCAGTAAGCGATACGCAC
The DNA here is from genome assembly GCF_003063645.1 of Limnohabitans sp. 2KL-51. GTDB lineage: Bacteria > Pseudomonadota > Gammaproteobacteria > Burkholderiales > Burkholderiaceae_C > Limnohabitans_A. Next base: position 178,950 of record NZ_NESJ01000002.1, on the reverse strand, counting down.
TCAAGGTGTACCTCATGCAAGCTGGTCCTGAGCATCCAGCCGTCGTGGTGAAATTGGTAGACACGCTATCTTGAGGGGGTAGTGGCGAAAGCTGTGCGAGTTCGAGTCTCGCCGACGGCACCAGACAAACAGAATCGCTCGTGCTGAAGGCTTGGGCGGTTCATTCGGTCATTAACCGGCAGTCACCCAATGAACCTCGAACAGTACCTCCCCATTCTCTTGTTCATTTTGGTTGGTGTTGCTGTCGGCATCATTCCCCAGGTTTTAGGCTACATCCTCGGTCCCAACCGGCCTGACGCGGAAAAAAATTCCCCCTATGAATGCGGCTTCGAAGCCTTCGAAGACGCTCGCATGAAGTTCGATGTGCGCTACTACCTGGTGGCCATTTTGTTCATCTTGTTCGATCTTGAAATCGCCTTCCTGTTTCCTTGGGCCGTGGCCCTCAAGGAGGTGGGCATGGCCGGCTTTGTGGCTGCGGTGATTTTTCTGGCCATTCTGGTCGTCGGCTTTGTTTACGAGTGGAAAAAAGGCGCCCTGGACTGGGAATGACCGTTTTACGCACCACAGCAAACTGCCTGTTTGAGGAATCCAAATGATTGAAGGCGTGATGAAAGAAGGTTTCGTCACCACGAGTTACGACTCGGTGGTGAACTGGGCCAAAACGGGCTCGCTCTGGCCCATGACCTTTGGTCTGGCTTGCTGCGCAGTCGAGATGATGCATTCGGCCGCTGCCCGTTATGACTTGGGGCGCTTCGGTGCAGAAGTGTTCCGTGCCAGCCCCCGTCAGGCCGACTTGATGATCGTGGCGGGCACCTTGTGCAACAAGATGGCTCCGGCGCTGCGCAAGGTCTATGACCAGATGTCTGAACCACGCTGGGTGATCTCCATGGGTTCTTGCGCCAACGGCGGCGGTTATTACCACTACAGCTATTCGGTGGTGCGCGGTTGCGACCGCATCGTACCGGTGGATGTGTATGTGCCGGGCTGCCCGCCCACAGCCGAAGCACTGATCTACGGCATCATCCAGCTGCAGCAAAAAATTCGCCGCACGCACACCATTGCGCGCGCTTGAAGGGAATGACGATGACCGTTTTCGCCATTCGCCCCGAAGACTTGCAAGACACCTTGGCTGTAGCCTTGGGTGATCGGGTGCAAAAAATCACCCTGGCCCTGGGTGAGGTGACTGTGCAGGTGAGCGCAGCCCATTACCTGGGCGTGATGCAAACCCTGCGTGATGCGCCGGGTTGCCAATTTGAACAGCTTGTAGATTTGGCAGGTCTGGATTACTCGGCTTACCGCGAAGTGGGCTCCGATGGCCCGCGTTTTGGTGTCACGGTGCATTTGTTGTCCGTGAGCCTGAACCAGCGCGTGCGCGTCAAAGTGCTGTGCCCCGACGACGACCTGCCTTTGGTGGACTCGGTCAACGACATCTGGAACTCGGCCAACTGGTACGAGCGCGAAGCGTTCGACCTGTATGGCATCGTGTTCGAAGGCCACAACGACCTGCGCCGCATCTTGACTGACTACGGCTTCATCGGTCATCCCTTCCGCAAAGACTTCCCGCTGTCGGGCCACGTCGAAATGCGCTACGACGCCGAGCGCAAGCGCGTGATTTACGAGCCCGTGAGCATTGAGCCACGCGAGATCACGCCGCGCATCATCCGCGAAGACAACTATGGAGGCCTGAACTGACATGGCCGAAATCAAGAATTACACGCTGAACTTTGGCCCCCAGCACCCGGCTGCGCACGGTGTGTTGCGCTTGGTGCTCGAGTTGGATGGCGAGGTTGTGCAACGTGCCGATCCGCACATCGGCTTGCTGCACCGCGCTACCGAAAAGTTGGCAGAGAGCAAAACCTACATCCAGTCGCTCCCCTACATGGACCGCTTGGATTACGTGTCGATGATGTGCAACGAGCATGCGTATTGCTTGGCCATCGAAAAGATGCTGGGGCTGGAAGTGCCCATGCGCGCGCAGTACATCCGCGTGATGTTCTCGGAAATCACCCGCGTGCTGAACCATTTGATGTGGCTCGGTTCACATGGCAACGACTGCGGCAGCTCGACCATCCTGATCTACACCTTCCGCGAACGTGAAGACTTGTTCGACATGTACGAGGCCGTGTCGGGTGCCCGCATGCACGCGGCGTACTTCAGACCCGGTGGCGTGTACCGCGACTTGCCAGACAGCATGCCCCAGTACAAGGTCAGCAAAATCAAGAACGCCAAGGCCATCGAGCAGCTGAACAAAAACCGCAATGGTTCCTTGCTGGACTTCATCGACGACTTCACGCAACGCTTCCCCAAGTGCGTAGACGAATACGAAACCCTGCTGACCGATAACCGCATCTGGAAGCAGCGCACCGTGGGCATCGGCGTGGTGGCACCCGAGCGTGCTCTGAACCTGGGCATGACCGGCCCCATGCTGCGCGGCTCAGGCTTCGCTTGGGACTTGCGCAAAAAGCAGCCGTACGACGCTTACGACCAGGTCGAATTCGACGTGCCGGTGGGCAAGACCGGTGACAGCTACGACCGCTATTTGGTGCGTGTGCAAGAGATGCGCGAATCGAACCGCATCATCCAGCAATGCGTGAAGTGGCTGCGTGCCAACCCTGGCCCCGTCATCACCGACAACCACAAAGTGGCACCGCCTGCGCGCGAAGGCATGAAGTCCAACATGGAAGACTTGATTCACCACTTCAAGCTCTTTACCGAAGGTTTTCATGTGCCCGAAGGCGAGGCCTATGCCGCCGTCGAGCACCCCAAGGGGGAGTTCGGCATTTACATGGTGAGCGATGGGGCAAACAAGCCTTACCGTCTCAAAATTCGTGCCCCGGGCTTTGCCCATTTGGCCACCCTCGATGAAATGGCCCGTGGCCACATGCTGGCCGATGCGGTCGCGATCATCGGGACCATGGACATCGTTTTTGGAGAGATTGACCGATGATCTCTGATTCAACCAGAGCACGCTTTGCGCGTGAAGTTGCCAAGTTCCCTGCGGACCAAAAGCAGTCGGCCGTCATGGCCTGCCTGGCTATCGTGCAGCAAGAACAAGGCTGGGTGAGCCCCGACAGTGAGCAAGTCGTGGCCGAGGTGTTGGGCATGCCTGTGATGGCGGTTCACGAAGTGACCACCTTTTACAACATGTACAACCAAAAGCCGGTGGGCAAGTTCAAGCTGAACGTGTGCACCAACCTGCCTTGCCAGTTGCGCGGCGGTCAAAAAGCGTTGGAACATCTGGAACACAAACTGGGTGTGAACGTTGGTGAAACCACGCTTGACGGCCTGTTCACCTTGCAGCCCAGCGAGTGCCAAGGGGCTTGCGCCGATGCGCCGGTTTTGTTGGTCAATGACCGCCACATGTGCAGTTTCATGAGCCACGACAAGCTCGACCAATTGGTCGACAGCTTGAAGAAAGCCGAGGCCACCTGATGAACGTCGAACAAATTCTCAGCCAATTTCAGGCCAATGGCGTGGAATCCTGCTTCCATGACCACCACATCAACCCGCAAATCTATGCAGGGCTGAATGGCACGAACTGGGGCATCAAAGATTACGAAGCACGCGCTGGCTATGCGGCCTTGCGCAAAATCTTGGGCAAAGACGGCACACCACCCAACGCAGAAACCGGCATCGCTGGCCTCACCCAAGACCAGGTGATCGCCACCGTCAAAGAGTCCGGTCTGCGTGGTCGCGGCGGTGCGGGTTTCCCCACGGGCCTGAAGTGGAGCTTCATGCCCCGCCAGTTCCCCGGTCAAAAGTATTTGGTGTGCAACTCGGACGAAGGCGAGCCGGGCACCTGCAAAGACCGCGACATCATGGAGTACAACCCGCACACGGTGATTGAAGGCATGATCATCGCCGCGTATGCCATGGGCATCAGCGTGGGTTACAACTACATCCACGGCGAAATTTTCCACACCTACGAGCGCTTTGAAGCGGCCCTCGAAGAAGCCCGCGCAGCAGGCTACTTGGGTGACAACATCATGGGCAGTTCGTTCAGCTTCCAGTTGCACGCCTCGCATGGTTTTGGCGCTTACATCTGCGGTGAAGAAACTGCCTTGCTCGAATCGCTGGAAGGCAAAAAAGGCCAGCCCCGTTTCAAGCCACCGTTTCCCGCCAGCTTTGGTCTGTACGGCAAGCCCACCACCATCAACAACACCGAGACCTTCGCGGCGGTGCCCTGGATCATCCGCAATGGGGGTCTGGCGTATCTGGAATGCGGCAAACCCAACAACGGCGGCACCAAGATCTTCTCGGTCAGCGGTGACGTGGAGCGTCCCGGCAACTACGAAGTGCCCATGGGCACACCGTTTGCCAAGCTGCTCGAGCTCGCCGGTGGCGTGCGTGGTGGTCGCCAACTCAAGGCGGTGATCCCTGGCGGATCGTCTTCGCCGGTGGTACCTGCCGAGTTGATGATGAAGCTCACCATGGACTACGACAGCATTGCCAAAGAAGGCGGCTCGATGTTAGGTTCGGGGGCGGTGATTGTCATGGACGAGACGCGTTGCATGGTCAAGGCTCTGGCGCGTTTGTCTTACTTTTACTCGCACGAGTCTTGCGGCCAATGCACGCCTTGCCGCGAAGGCACAGGCTGGCTGTGGCGCATGGTGGACCGCATTGAACACGGCCAAGGCCGCGCCAGCGACATCGACATGCTCGACAGTGTGGCCGGCAACATCATGGGCCGCACGATTTGCGCCTTGGGCGACGCCGCGGCCATGCCAGTTCGCGGCATGCTCAAGCATTTCCGTCACGAATTTGTACACCTCATCGAGCACAAGACCTCCAAGGTCGGTGCCGATGCAACAGCGGTGAAGACCCATGGTTGAAATAGAACTCGACGGTCAGAAAGTGGAAGTTGCCGAAGGCAGCATGGTCATGCATGCCGCCGAAAAAGCGGGCACCTACATTCCCCATTTCTGCTACCACAAGAAACTCTCGATTGCGGCCAACTGCCGCATGTGTCTGGTTGAGGTTGAAAAGGCCCCCAAGCCCATGCCCGCCTGCGCCACCCCCGTGACGCAAGGCATGATCGTGCGCACTAAGAGCGACAAGGCGATTGCAGCCCAAAAGTCGGTCATGGAATTCTTGCTCATCAACCACCCGCTCGATTGCCCGATTTGCGACCAGGGCGGTGAGTGCCAGTTGCAAGACTTGGCTGTGGGTTATGGTGGCAGCAGCTCGCGCTACGAAGAAGAAAAGCGTGTGGTGTTCCACAAGGAAGTCGGCCCGCTGATCTCGATGGAAGAGATGAGCCGCTGCATCCACTGCACACGCTGTGTGCGCTTTGGCCAGGAAGTGGCCGGCGCCATGGAGCTGGGCATGTCGCACCGCGGTGAGCACGCCGAGATCGAAACCTTTTTGGGCCAAACGATTGACTCCGAACTGTCGGGCAACATGATCGACATTTGCCCCGTGGGCGCGTTGACCAGCAAGCCGTTCCGCTACCACGCCCGCACTTGGGAACTGTCGCGCCGCAAGTCGGTCGCTGCCCACGATTCATCGGGTGCCAACCTGATCGTGCAGGTCAAAAACAACCAGGTCATGCGGGTCGTGCCTCTGGAAAACGAAGACGTCAACGAGTGCTGGATCGCCGACCGTGAGCGTTTCTCGTACGAAGCCCTGAATGGCACTGACCGCCTGACCCACCCCATGCTCAAGCAGGGCGGTGAATGGAAAACCGTTGACTGGCAAACCGCCCTCGAATACGTGGCCAACGGTCTGCGCAATATCCAGCGCGACCACGGTGCCAACAGCATCGGCGCTTTGGTCAGCCCGCACAGCACTGTCGAAGAGTTGTACCTGGCCGGTGCTTTGATGCGCGGCCTGGGCTCTGACAACATTGATTACCGTTTGCGCAACGCCGAATTTGGCGCTGCTGAAGGCGTGCGCACGTTGGGTACATCGATCGCATCGCTGAGCACACTGCAGCGCATTTTGGTCGTGGGCTCCAACCTGCGCAAAGACCATCCGCTGTTTGCGCTGCGTGTGCGCCACGCTGTGCGCCATGGCGCTGCCGTGAACCTGATCGCCGACAAAGGCGCGTTCAGCCACGCCGATGCCTGGGCCATGCCTGTGGCCAATGCCGTGGTGACCGATGCTTTTGCCTGGGCGCAAACCCTGGCCGATGTGGCGACCGCCATTGCAGCAGAGAAAGGTGTTACAGCTCCCTGTGTTGGCACGGCTTCTGCACAAGCCCAAGCCATCGCCAAGTCTCTGCTGGGTGGTGAGCGCAAGGCGGTGCTGCTGGGCAATGCCGCAGCACACCATGCCAACGCTTCGACCTTGCTGGTCCTGGCCAACTGGATTGCCGAGCAAACGGGTGCGTCTGTCGGTTACCTGACCGAAGCAGCCAACACCGTGGGCGCGCAATGGGTGGGCGCTCAGCCCCAAACCGGTGGCAAGCATGCGGGCCAGATGCTGGCCGGTGGCCTGAAAGCTGCAATCTTGCTGAACACCGAGCCCGAGTTTGACAGCGCTGCAGGTGGCGCCGCTGCCCATGCATTGGCGCAGACCGAAATGGTGGTGACCCTCAGCCCGTTCAAGGCCAACATGGCATTCAGCGATGTGCTGCTGCCGATTTCCCCTTTCACCGAAACCTCAGGCTCTTTTGTCAATGCCGAAGGTCTTCTGCAAAGCTTCCACGCCGTGGTCAAGCCTTTGGCCGATACGCGTCCAGCCTGGAAAGTGCTGCGCGTTCTGGCCAACTTGCTTGACATACCGGGCGTGTCCTTCGAGACCTCTCAAGACGTGTTGTCTCGCGCCACGGCTCAACCGCTAATGGCATCGAACGTCACACGGGCCGCCATCAACCTGACGGGGACCACCACGCCTGCTCCGGCGGTCGCTTCCATTTACCAACTTGATGGCACCGTGCGCCGCGCGCCGTCATTGCAATTGACCGCAGACGCCCGTCTGGAGGTGACCCATGATTGACGCGCTGTACAACGGCGGCCTGAATTTGGTGGCGGCCAGCTGGTGGGCCACGATGGTTTGGCCTGTTTTGTGGATTTTGCTCAAGATCGTCGCCATCCTCGCACCGCTGATGGGCGCCGTGGCCTACCTGACGCTGTGGGAACGCAAACTCTTGGGCTTTATGCAAGTTCGTCATGGACCCAACCGCGTGGGGCCGTTTGGTTTGTTGCAGCCGATTGCAGATGCCCTGAAGTTGCTGACCAAAGAACTGATCAACCCCACAGCAGCCAGTCCCGGCTTGTTCCGCCTCGGCCCGATCATGGCCATCATGCCGGCGTTGGCCGCTTGGGTCGCTATTCCTTTCGGCCCCGAGCAGGCGCTGACCAACATCAATGCCGGCTTGCTGCTGGTCATGGCCATCACCTCGATCGAGGTGTATGGCGTGATCATTGCGGGCTGGGCATCGAATTCCAAATACGCCTTTTTGGGTGCGCTGCGTGCATCGGCGCAAATGGTGAGCTATGAGATCGCCATGGGCTTTTGCTTCCTGGTGGTCCTGATGGTCTCGGGCAGCATGAACCTGACCGAGATCGTTCTGGCGCAAGGCAAGGGCGCAGCCGCCGACATGGGCTTGAGCATCTTGTCTTGGAACTGGTTGCCGCTGCTGCCGATTTTTATCGTCTACTTGATCTCGGGCGTGGCCGAAACCAACCGTCACCCTTTTGACGTGGTCGAGGGCGAAGCCGAGATCGTGGCCGGTCACATGGTTGAGTACTCGGGCATGGGCTTTGCCATCTTCTTCCTCGCCGAATACGCCAGCATGTGGCTCGTGTCCATCCTGGCCGTGATCATGTTCTTGGGCGGCTGGTTGTCGCCGATCGACAGCGCCTTGTTCAATTGGATACCCGGCTGGATCTGGCTGGGCCTCAAGACTTTCTTGGTGGTGTCCATGTTCATCTGGATCCGTGCCACATTTCCGCGCTTCCGTTATGACCAGATCATGCGTCTGGGCTGGAAGATTTTCATCCCGGTCACCTTGGTGTGGTTGCTGGTCGTGGGCGTGTGGTTGCACTCGCCTTGGAACATCTGGCTTTGAGCGGTGAATGACCATGACAACAATGACTGCTTCCTCTTTCTCGATCAAGGACTTCCTCAAGAGCTTCATGCTCGTGGAGTTACTCAAGGGCATGGCCCTGACCGGACGCTACGCTTTCGCCCGTAAGGTGACGGTGCAGTTCCCGGAAGAAAAAACACCGCTGTCGCCGCGTTTCCGTGGATTGCATGCCCTGCGTCGCTATGACAATGGTGAAGAGCGCTGCATTGCCTGCAAGCTCTGCGAAGCCGTGTGCCCAGCGATGGCCATCACCATCGAAGCCGGTCAGCGCGAAGACGGTTCACGCCGCACCACGCGCTACGACATCGATTTGACCAAGTGCATCTTCTGCGGCTTTTGTGAAGAAAGCTGCCCAGTGGACTCGATCGTCGAGACGCACATTTTTGAATACCACGGCGAAAAACGCGGTGACCTGTACTTCACCAAAGACATGTTGCTGGCCGTGGGCGACCGTTACGAAAAAGAGATCGCTGCCGCCCGTGCCGCCGATGCTCCTTACCGTTGAACGCCGCCCAGTCCTGAACACTTAAAAAGACAGACTTATGGACGTCAAGACCGGTTTCTTCTACCTCTTCTCGGTGGTACTGCTGTTTGCAGCCTTCCGGGTGGTGACCGCACGCAACCCCGTGCACGCGGTGCTGTACCTCATGCTGGCTTTCTCGCAAGCCTCGGCCGTGTGGTTCCTGCTCAACGCCGAATTCCTGGCCATTTTGTTGGTGCTGGTGTACCTGGGCGCGGTGATGGTGTTGTTCTTGTTCGTGGTGATGATGCTGGACATCGGCATCGACACAGTACGCAAAGGCTTCTGGAAAAACTTTCCTTTGGCGGCCACTTTGGGGGCCATCGTGGCCCTGGAAATGGCCGCTGTGTTGTTGTCCGGTTTTCGCGTGTCCGAAGCACCTGTCATGGGCAACGGTGCCTTGCCGGTGGACAATGCCAAGGCACTGGGCATCTTGCTCTACACCGAATACCTGATGCCGATCCAGATCGCTGCGGCCATTTTGCTGGTGGCCATGATCGCGGCCATTGCTCTGACTTTGCGTGAGCGCAAGGACAGCAAGGCGATTGACCCGTCCACCCAAGTCAAGGTGCGAGCTTCCGACCGCATGCAAGTGGTCAAAATGGCCCCGACCCAAGCAGCGCCTGCCCCCGTTGCTCCAACTGATGCAGCACCTGTGGAGGTGAAAAAATGATGACACTGACCCTTGGACACTTTTTGTCACTTGGCGCCATGCTGTTCGCGTTGTCCGTGATCGGCATTTTCCTCAACCGCAAGAACCTGATCGTGTTGCTCATGGCCATCGAGTTGATGCTGCTGGCCGTGAACATGAACTTTGTGGCGTTTTCGCACTACCTGGGTGACATGCACGGGCAAGTGTTCGTCTTCTTCATCCTCACGGTGGCCGCGGCCGAATCGGCCATTGGCCTGGCCATTCTGGTGCTGTTGTTCCGCAACCAGAACAACATCAACGTGGACGAACTCAATTCGCTCAAGGGTTAACAAGAATATGAGTCAGACCCTCAACGCCAGCACACTGCTGGCCATTCCCTTGGCCCCACTGGCGGGCTCTCTGTTGGCCGGCATTTGGGGTACCCAATTCGGTGGCAACTGGATTGGCCGTCGCCTGTCGCACAGCTTCACCATTTTGGGTGTGCTCTTGGCGTTCATCCTGTCGGCCATGACGCTCAGCAGCGTCTTGGGTGGGGCCCGTTTCAACGAAAGCATCTACACCTGGATGGTGGTGGGTGGCCTGAAGATGGAAGTCGGCTTCATGGTCGACAGCCTCACGGCTATGATGATGTGCGTCGTCACCTTCGTGTCCCTCATGGTGCACATCTACACCATCGGCTACATGGACGAGGACGAAGGCTACAACCGCTTTTTTGCCTACATCTCGCTCTTCACCTTTTCCATGCTGATGCTCGTCATGAGCAACAACTTGCTGCAGCTGTTCTTCGGCTGGGAGGCTGTGGGCCTGGTGTCGTACTTGCTGATTGGCTTTTGGTACAACAAACCGACCGCCATCTTCGCCAACATGAAGGCATTCTTGGTCAACCGGGTCGGTGACTTTGGTTTCATCATCGGCATCGGCCTGATTGTGGCCTACACCGGCACACTCAACTACACCGAGCTGTTTGCCAAGGCGCAAGAGCTTGCCGCCATTGATTTCCCTTGGTACATCTTTGGCATGGACGCGATGCTGATCACCGTGATCTGCATTTGCCTTTTTATTGGTGCCATGGGCAAGTCGGCGCAGTTCCCTTTGCATGTGTGGCTGCCCGACTCGATGGAAGGCCCCACGCCCATCTCCGCTTTGATCCACGCAGCGACCATGGTCACAGCAGGCATCTTCATGGTGGCGCGCATGTCGCCGCTGTTCGAGCTGTCTGACTCGGCGCTCAACTTCATGATGCTCATCGGCTCGATCACGGCGCTGTTCATGGGCTTTTTGGGCATCATCCAAAACGACATCAAGCGCGTGGTGGCTTATTCCACCTTGTCGCAGCTGGGTTACATGACGGTGGCTTTGGGTGCATCGGCCTACTCGGTCGCGGTGTTTCACCTGATGACGCACGCGTTCTTCAAAGCGCTGCTCTTCTTGGGCGCTGGCTCCGTCATCATGGGCATGCACCACAACCAGGACATCCGCTACATGGGCGGTCTGCGCAAGTACATGCCCATCACCTGGATCACCTCTTTGCTGGGTTCGCTGGCCCTGATTGGCACACCTTTGTTCTCGGGTTTTTACTCCAAGGACAGCATCATCGAAGCCGTGCACCTGAGCACCTTGCCTGCGGCTGGCTTTGCCAACTTCGCGGTTTTGGCAGGTGTGTTTGTCACGGCTTTCTATTCGTTCCGCATGTATTTCCTGGTCTTCCATGGCCCGGAGCGCTACGACCAGAACCCGGACGCGCACCATGGGCACGATGACCACCACGGTCACAACGATCACGGAACCGATCACGGCCACGACAAACCCCATGAGTCGCCTTGGGTGGTGACGGTGCCACTCATCTTGCTGGCGATTCCTTCTGTGGTGATTGGCTACATGACGATCGGCCCCATGTTGTATGGCGACTTCTTCAAGGACGTCATCTTCATCGACGCCGTCAAGCACCCTGCGATGCAGCAGTTGGGTCAGTTGTTCCACGGCCCAGTGGCCATGGCTTTGCACGGCATGACCATGGCGCCGTTCTGGCTGGCTTTGGCCGGTGTGGTGACCGCTTGGTACATGTACCTGGTCAACCCCAAAGTACCAGCCTTCTTTGCGCGTGTACTGCGTCCGCTGATCGTGGTCATGGAGAACAAGTACTACATGGACTGGATCAACGAAAACATCCTGGCCATGGGTGCCCGTGGTTTGGGCATGGGTCTGTGGAAGGTGGGCGACCGCGCCATCATCGACGGTTTCTTCGTCAACGGTTCCTGGAAAGTCGTGGGTTGGGTGTCTGGCGTGGTGCGCTGGTTCCAGTCGGGTTTCCTGTACCACTATGCCCTGGTCATGATTTTGGGTGTGTTCGTGCTGATGACGTATTTCGTCTGGCTCGCTTAACGGTTTTGAGGACAAAATAAAAATGGGATTGTTAAGCCTTGCCATCTGGATGCCGATCGCTTTCGGTGTCGTCTTGCTGGCCTTCGGTCGCGACAGCCAAGCGGGCGCTGTGCGCTGGTTGGCTCTTGTCGGCGCGATCGCCAGTTTGCTCGTCACACTGCCTTTGATTTCGGGCTTTCAGCTCGGCACATCCGAGATGCAGTTTGTCGAAAAAATCTCTTGGATTGAGCGCTTCAATGTGCACTACCACCTGGGTGTGGACGGCATCTCGTTGTGGCTGATTCCACTGACGGCCTTCATCAATGTGGTGGTGGTCATTGCGGGCTGGGAAGTCATCACCCGCAAGGTCAACCAGTACATGGCCGCATTCCTGATTTTGTCGGGCCTGATGATCGGCGTGTTTTGTGCGCTGGACGGCATCTTGTTCTACGTGTTTTTTGAAGCCACTTTGATCCCGATGTACCTGATCATCGGCATCTGGGGCGGCCCGAACAAAATTTACGCAGCGTTTAAATTTTTCTTGTACACCTTGCTCGGCTCTTTGCTGATGCTGATCGCGCTGATCTACCTGTACGTGACGTCGGGCGGCAGCTTTGACATCTTGACCTGGCACCAGCTTCCCTTGTCGGGCACGGTTCAGACCTTGTTGTTCTTTGCGTTCTTTGCGGCCTTTGCCGTCAAGGTGCCCATGTGGCCGGTGCACACTTGGTTGCCCGATGTGCACGTTGAAGCGCCTACAGGCGGCTCTGCCGTGCTGGCGGCCATCATGCTCAAGCTGGGCGCTTATGGTTTCTTGCGTTTCTCGATGCCCATCGCCCCCGATGCGGCCCGCGAGTGGGGCATGCTGATCATCGTGCTCTCTTTGGTGGCCGTGATTTATGTGGGCCTGGTCGCCATGGTTCAGCAGGACATGAAAAAGCTGGTGGCTTATTCGTCGGTGGCGCACATGGGTTTTGTGACGCTTGGCTTTTTCATCTTCAACCCGCTCGGCGTGTCCGGCGGCATTGTGCAGATGATCGCGCACGGCTTTGTGTCCGCCGCTATGTTCCTGTGCATTGGCGTGTTGTACGACCGGGTGCATTCGCGCGAAATTGCCAGCTATGGCGGCGTGGTCAATACCATGCCCAAGTTCGCCGCCTTTGCCTTGCTGTTTGCCATGGCCAATGCGGGCTTGCCGGGTACCGCGGGTTTTGTGGGCGAGTGGATGGTCATTTTGGGCGCCGTCAAGTTCAACTTCTGGATCGGCTTGTTGGCCGCCTCGGCTCTGATCTTTGGCGCGGCTTACACCTTGTGGATGTTCAAGCGCGTGTACCTGGGCCCTGTGACCAATGACGATGTCAAAGGGCTGGCCGACATCAATGCGCGTGAATTCATGATGCTCAGTTTGCTGGCCGTGGCCGTGCTTTACATGGGCATTTATCCCAAACCTTTCACCGATGTGATGGATGCTTCGGTGATGGACTTGCTCAAGCACGTGGCCGTGTCCAAGCTGCCTTGAGCAGCCCGGGCCAGAACGTATCGCCTGAATTGAAGAATTGAAAGAACACAGATGATGGACAACTCCAGCTGGATGACGATGTATCCGGAGATCGTGTTGCTGGTCATGGCCTGCGTCGTGACGCTGGCCGACCTCTTCGTGAAAAGCCCCAAGCGCACAGGCACTTATGTGCTGACGCTGGCGTCTCTGGGCGGCGTGGCCTTGTTGCACGCCTTCTACGCCGATGCCGGGCAAACGCTCTACGGCTTTGGCCGCATGGTGGTCAGCGATCCAATGGGCCACTGGCTCAAGTGCTTTGCCACCATCGCCGTGATGGTGACCTTGGTGTATTCGCGCCCCTACGCTGCTGACCGCGAGATGCTGCGTGGCGGAGAAATTTTCAGCCTCAGCCTGTTTGCCTTGTTGGGCATGAGCATGATGATCTCGGGCCAGAACTTCATCGTGATCTATTTAGGCTTGGAGCTGCTGACCCTGTCGAGCTATGCGCTCGTGGCCCTGCGCCGCGACCACGCGCAAGCGAGTGAAGCAGCCATGAAGTACTTTGTGCTGGGGGCCATGGCCTCAGGCTTCTTGCTGTACGGCATGTCCATGATGTATGGCGCGACCGGCAGCCTGGAGTTGTCCGCGGTGCTCAAAGCCATTGCCTCGGGCCAGGTGAACCACCAGGTGCTGGTGTTTGGTTTGGTCTTCATTGTGGCTGGATTGGCCTTCAAGATCGGCGCCGTGCCTTTCCACATGTGGATTCCTGACGTGTACCAGGGCGCCCCAACTGCGGCAACCTTGATGATCGGTGGCGCGCCCAAGCTGGCCGCGTTTGCGATTCTTGTGCGCTTGCTGGTGGAGGGCATGCTGCCGCTGGCGTTTGACTGGCAGCAAATGCTGTCGCTGCTGGCCATTGGCTCCTTGCTCATTGGTAACTTGGCGGCCATCGCGCAGACCAACCTCAAACGCATGCTGGCTTATTCGACCATCTCTCAAATGGGCTTTGTGCTGCTGGGTTTTGTGGCGGGCGTGATCAATGGCGAGACCACCTTGGCCGCCAACGCTTACAGCTCGGCCATGTTCTACATGGTGTCGTATGTGTTGACCACTTTGGCCGCTTTCGGCGTGATCATGTTGCTGGCCCGTCAGGGCTTCGAGAGCGAAGAGATCACCGACCTGTCAGGTCTGAACCAGCGCAGCCCCTTGTATGCGGGTGTGATGGCGATCTGCTTGTTTTCGATGGCCGGCATTCCGCCGATGGTGGGCTTTTATGCCAAGCTGTCGGTGCTGCAATCTTTGCTCGCATCGGGGCAGGGCTTCTATTTGGGCCTGGCAATTTTTGCGGTCATCATGTCGCTGATCGGCGCTTTCTATTATCTGCGCGTGGTCAAGGTCATGTACTTTGACGAGCCGGTCACGGCCACCACCGTGTCTGCCTCGCTCGATGTGCGCCTTGTTTTGTCCACCAACGGCCTGCTGGTCTTGTTGCTGGGCATTTTCCCCGGCGCGCTCATGGCTTTGTGTGCCGACTCGATTGTGCGTATGCTGGCGGTCTGATGCTTTGAACACCGCACCATGAGCACGTCCACCCAAATTGGTTTGTTGATCCTGCTGGCAACGCTTGCCGCCAACGTGCCGTTTTTCAATCAACGCATCATGCTGCTGGGTCCACAACGCCTGTCCAAGCCTTTGCTGTGGCGATTGATGGAGCTGTTGGTTTTGTACTTCGTGGTGGGGGTGGTGGGCCTGGCTCTGGAAAACCACAGTGGACAAGTGGCCCCGCAGGGCTGGGAGTTTTATGCGGTGACCGGCACCATGTTCGTCACGCTGGCGTTTCCGGGTTTCGTCTACCGCTACCTGATGCACCGCAAACACTGAGCGCAGCACGGCCCTCACATTGGTTTGCATGTCTGACGACCACCTGATCGAGCACCGGGTCCACCAGGAAGAGCTTTTGCGCGGGCGTTTTCTGCATGCTTTCCGCGACACTGTGCGGCTGCCCAATCAAAACCTGTCTACCCGCGAATACGTGGTGCACCCCGGCGCCGTCATGGTCATCCCCATGCTCGAAACACCCGATGGTTTGCGCTTGGTGATGGAGCGGCAGTTTCGTTATCCCGTGGGGCAAGTCATGACCGAGTTCCCGGCCGGCAAGCTGGACCCCGGCGAGGACCCTTGGCTGTGCGCCCAACGCGAGTTGCAAGAAGAAACCGGCTATACCGCGCGCCAGTGGGCCCGTGCCGGGGTGTTGCACCCGGTCATCTCCTATTCGACCGAGGTGATCGAGATCTGGTTTGCCAAAGAACTGAGTCTGGGTGAGCGCCGACTGGACACCGACGAATTCTTGGATGTGTTCACCGCCAGCCCATCCGAGTTGATGGCCGCTTGCCAGCAAGGCCGTTTGACCGATGCCAAGAGCTTAACGGGCTTGCTCTGGTTGCAAAACGTGCAATCGGGCCAGTGGCCCTTGCATTGGCAAACCGTTACCTGAGTCGATGGCATGAAAGTCCTTGACCTGCAATGCCGCTTGGGCCACAGCTTTGAAGGCTGGTTTGGCTCTCAAGACGACTACGACGCTCAGCGCGAACGCGGCCTGGTGACCTGCCCGGTGTGCAACGACAGCGAGATCACCAAAAAGCTGTCAGCACCGCGCTTGAACCTGGGCCACGGCACAGCCCCCAAAGTGGAGCCGGGGCAGGGCGCTGAACCTGCGGGCGCGGGCAGCGCTGCGGGTGGCTCGCAATCCTCCGCTGCCGTCGCCCCACCTGCTACACCAGCCCTGGCTGATATGCCGCCCGATGCCTTGCAGCAGATCCAGTCGGCCATGATGAAAATGGTCCGCCACGTCATGGCCAACACCGAAGATGTGGGAACGCAATTTGCCGAAGAAGCCCGCAAGATCCATTACGGCGAGCGCGAAGAGCGCAACATCCGAGGCCAAGCCACGCGCGAAGAAACCGAGGCCCTGATCGACGAAGGCATCGAGGTCATGGCCTTGCCCGTGCCAGAAAACCTCAAGGGGCCGCTGCAATAAAGGCCACTGCATCATTGGACTGTGCGCCGTGCGCTGGACTTATGCCCCATCTGGGTTCGCGCCATGTATGTATTTGCTCATTCATGATCCAAAAAAGGCTATTTGACTCGTTTATGAATCAAATCAAGCTTGACTTTGCGCGGTGCACTTGAAACAATGCGCTTTTAGACCGCTCTTAAACGGTTCTTCACGACACCCGCCATGGCCAAGCCCACCACCCGCCCTTGTTCGCAGTACAGCCTGGATGCCCTGTCGCTGCTGGGGCAACTCGTGCGTGAAGCGCGCCTGAGCAGGGCCCTCACCACCACCGATTTGGCGGCGCGCGCAGGTATTTCCCGCAGCTTGCTGCAACGCATTGAGCGCGGTGACCCGGGCTGCTCCATCGGTGCCGTGTTTGAAGTGGCGGCTATCTGTGGCGTGCCTTTGTTCGAGTCGGACGCCCGTTTGCTGACCCAGCAATTGGGCAGACAGCAAGAAAAAATGGCCTTGATGCCCAAGGCCAGCCGGCCTGGCAAGCAGGTGGTCAACGATGACTTCTGAGCCCACCTTGCCCACAGAGGCCTTCGTCTGGGTCTGGTTGCCCGAGGCCAGCGAGCCCGTGGTGGCAGGTGTATTGACGCGGCAAGGGGCGCGATTTGTCTTCAATTACGGCCGCAGTTACCTGGACCGCCCGAATGCCATCCCACTGTTTGCGCCCGAGTTGCCCTTGCGTGCCGGTCCCTTGCCCTTGCTTCCGGGCTTGACCATGCCCAGTTGCATCCGTGATGCCTCGCCCGATGCCTGGGGACGCCGTGTATTGATCAACCAGCAGTTGGGCGTCAAAGGGCCAGGGTCAGACGGCTTCGAGTTGGACGAGTTGACGTATTTGCTCGTATCTGGCTCTGACAGGGTGGGGGCCATGGACTTTCAGGCGTCCCCGCTGCGCTATGTGGCGCGGCATGCCCAAGAGGCTTCTTTGGCGGCGTTGCAAACAGCGGCAGAAAAAGTCGACCGAGGCCTGCCGCTGGCACCCGGGCTGGACCAAGCTTTGCTGCACGGCACTTCCCTAGGTGGCGCTCGGCCCAAGGTGTTGATGGATGATGGGGAGCGCAAATTCATCGCCAAATTTTCGGCCAGCAATGACCTCTACAGCGTGGTCAAGACCGAGTTCATCGCCATGCGATTGGCCCACAAAGTGGGCTTGAACGTGGCCCCGGTACAGCTGCGCCAAGCGCTGGGAAAAGACGTGTTGTTGATTGAACGCTTTGATCGCATTCGGCACCAGGGGCAATGGCGTCGCCGTGCCATGGTGTCTGCGCTCACGCTGTTTGAGTTGGATGAAATGATGGCCGCTTATGCCAGTTACGAAAAACTGGCCGAAATCATTCGCCACCGATTCACCCATGCCAAAGCCACTTTGCGCGAACTGTTTTCGCGCATCGTCTTCAATGTCTTGTGTGGCAACACCGACGACCACGCCCGCAACCACGCAGCCTTTTGGGATGGACGCCAACTGGCGCTGACGCCTGCCTACGACATCTGCCCCCAATCCCGCTCGGGCCAGCAAGCCTCACAAGCCATGCTGATTCAGGGTGCTGACCGCGCCAGCCAGGTGGCCAGCTGCATCGCAGCCGCGACTGTTTTTTTGCTCGGGCGCGAAGACGCCATTGCCATCGTCAACCAACAGGTGACGGTGATCGAGCGCGAATGGCAAGCCACTTGCGATGATGCAGCCCTGAGCGAAGTGGAACGCCAGCTGTTCTGGCGTCGCCAATTTCTCAACCCTTTTGCCTTTCAACAGGCGCCCGACGGGGTACGTCTGCCATGAAACACGCCCTGCACATCGACGACGCCGAGGTCGAGCTGAGCGCCATCCGTGCGCAAGGCCCGGGTGGGCAAAACGTCAATAAGGTCTCCAGTGCCATCCAGCTGCGTTTTGATGTGGCGGGCTCGTCCTTGCCCGACGACGTCAAACAGCGCTGGCTGCAATCGGGCGACAGCCGATTGACGCTGGAAGGCGTGTTCATCCTCAAAGCTCAAAAACACCGCACACAAGAAGCCAATCGGGTGGACGCCTGGGCCAGGCTGTATGAAACGCTGGACCTCTACGCCAAGCCCCCTAAACCCCGCAAAGCCACCAAGCCGACTTATGGCTCGGTACAAAGGCGGCTAGAGGGCAAGTCGATTCAGTCCAAGATCAAGGCCTCACGGCGGGGCCAGGACTGACGGCCATCAAGTCACACGTCGTGGCGCGCCTATTGTTTGCCCCACAAACTTGAAATCGGTGCTGCCCAGATGCCTTCGCCCAAAGGCATTGTTTCGAGACCGTCGTAAAGCAGTACCCCCAGCTTGAACTGGTTGCCCGCCAAGTTTGCCCATTTGCGCAGCCCGCGCAGGTCGCTTTGTTTGACTGTGGCAGCGGCCTTGACTTCTACGCCAATCAGTTGACCTGCAGCGTTTTCAATGACCACATCGACTTCGACTTTGTCAGCGTCTCGGTAGTACATCAGCCGATAGTCTCCGTCGGATGTCGTTGTTTGTTTGAGCAGCTCCCCATAGACAAAGGTCTCTAAGGCATGCCCAAATCTTGTCCGATCTCGTTCAACTTCTTCGGCCGTGAGGCCCAAAAGTGTTCCCAGTAAGCCTGAATCAATGAATTGCAATTTCGGGGTTTTGACAATCCGGTTGAGGTGGTTGCGGGACCAAACATCCACACGTTTGAGTAAATACATGTGCTCAAAAATACCGATGTAGCGCGATGCCGTTTTGCTGTCCAGGCCAACCTGTCCACCCAGTTGGGTGTAGTTGCACATTTGACCGGCAGTTTGAGCCAATGCGCTCAGAAAGCGTGGCAAATGGGCAAGTTTTTCGATGTTTGCAATGTCGCGGACATCGCGCTGGACGATGGCGTCCAGGTATTGCCGTGCCCAAGCGTTTCTACGCCTTGGAGATTCACGTGAGACCGCTTCCGGGTAGCCTCCGCGCAACACGCGTTGAATTAGAGACTCGCCTGCCACCGATGGGTTTGCATTCAGCAGGTGTCCTGAGAACGCGTTGTCTATCCAGTTGGCGTGATGGCCCTCGATTTCGCTTTGAGACAAAGGCAGAAGCGAAAGGGTTTCCATGCGGCCGGCTAAGGAATCTGCCACGGTTGGAATGGCCAACAAATTGGCGGAACCTGTCAGTAAAAAACGACCTGCTCGGCGGTCTTCGTCGATGTTTTTTTTGATGGCCAGCAAGAGCTGTGGCGCACGTTGAATTTCGTCAATGACCGATCTGTCCAAGTTGCGGATCAGGCCCACGGGGTCTTCGCGTGCGGACAGTCGGGTGAGTTCGTCATCCAATGTCAGATAGCGCATCCCCTTGAGCTTGGCGATGTGTTTGACCAGTGTGGTTTTGCCAGCTTGTCGTGGTCCAGCCAGCAAGACAACAGGCGTGTCTTCCAACGCCTCCGTCAGGCGAGGTTCAATTCGGCGTGAATAAAGATTGTGAGGTTCCACGTCGAAAATTATGCCGTAAATTACGGAAATAATCGACGTAAATTACGGATTTATAGGCTGTAAATTTTGGAATTTAAACGTTTGAGCCATGCCGGCAGAGGATCGCCATCCGTCAAGCTGGTCGGGGCCAGGACTGACGGCCATCAAGTCAATGTGTCGGTGGCGTCCAGCCGATCCAGCACGGCCAGTGCCTTGCCCACATCTCCTGTGGCAGCCATAGCGCGGAAGTGGTTTTCTGTGTCCCACGCTGAAATTGCATGTGCACTGAGTTGCTCTACCAACTTGTTCATGCTCAGGCCTCGGCTTTGCGCCAGCGACTTAAGCCGCTGCGCAGTGTCGTCGGGCAACCTAATCGTCAAAGTACTCATTTCCACTCCTCTAGACATTTCGCGGGTGTCATGATCCGCAAACTTCCTAAACGTAAATCTCCACCACGCACTTCGTCAGAATCCAGTTTCCCTGACCAAAACAACCATGATTTGCCGTAAATAACGCGCGATCGGACTGGCCAAATCGGCATGGATCATCAAATTGCCGCGCCATGACAAGTCCTGCATATCCTCCGGCATATTCTGCAGCTCTAGCGTGACGCGGTACACCGCGCGCTCGGGCATTAAAACACCATTTTTTTCGCGAGTGATCACATGCCCGCCCAGCACACTGGCCAACTCTCGCCGAGGTAAAGTTCGCGCAGCGTCTTGGTCGATGGCCGCCACCTTGAGCTGCAACATCTTGCCCGTCGCGCTGTCCACCCAAAAACTGGCCCGCTGCCCCACTTGCACGCGGCCGGCGTCGTCTTCTTCCAGCCAGGTTTCAACCCGCCACGTTGTGCCTTGTTTGACCAGCACCCCCAGCTGCTCTTTCTTGCTTACCCATTGGCCTGCGGCCAAGTCGGGGTCGCTCATAAAAAAGTGCCCTGCATAAGGCGCGCGCGGTTGAAACTGGCTGCGCTCAGCCTGCGTTCCTTTCCACTCGGCTTGGGTGGTAGCAAGGGTCTGTTCGGCCACGCGCAAGCGTTTGCGCATCTCCTCATCAAAACCTGCAATGGCCGCTTGTTGCCGCTGCTGATCGAGGCGCACCGACAACACATTTTCTCGTCCTACCAAATCGGGCACTTGCAAAGTGACTAAGGGACTTCCGGCCGGAGCCAAAGCCCCATGAGCCCAGTGCAAGGCTTCCACACGCGCGCCCACAGGTGCATGGATCGGCCAAGCATCCACCGGCCTGAGTACCGCACTGGCGGTAATTCGTCCTGGCCAGGGCAAAGCCAGCAACAAGATCAGCAGCAGCAAGATCAAAACACTGTGAATGGTGCGTCGCTGCATGCGAATGCGTGGCCATAACTGTTGCCACACACGCAACTCCGAACGGATAGGCCAAAGGATGAACCAAGCAATCTCAACTGCAAACAACAGTAAGCCCAGTACTTTGAAAAAGAACACGTACACCAGCACTGCGATGCCCAAAAACAGCACCAGCCGGTACAACCAAGTTGCACAGGCAAACGCGATCAGGGCGCGTGCCGCCGATGGCCCAAAGTGTTCAGGTGGCGCATCGCCCAAGCCAAACAGCCACTCACGCAATTTCCAGCGGGCCAGCGCAAAACTGCGGCCATGCAAATTGGGCATGTCCAGTGCGTCCATCAAAATGAAGTAGCCGTCAAAGCGCATGAACGGGCTGGCGTTGATGGCCAGCGTGGCCACCCAACTGGTGGTCGACAACACAAACGCCGCCGACTTCAATCCCCCCTCGGGCAACAACGCCCAAGCCAGTGTGGCCCATACCGCCACCACCAACTCGGTGGCAATGCCAGCGCTGGCCACACGCAAGCGGTCAAAGCGGTTGGTCAGACGCCAGGTTTCGTTCGTATCGGTGTAGGCAACTGGCCACATCACCAAAAATGCCACCCCCATGGCTGGCACACGACAACCATAGTGCTTGGCCGTGAAGGCGTGGCCCAATTCGTGCAACAGCTTGACGCAAAACAGCGCCACCCCGTAGGCCATCAAACCTTCCAGATTAAAGGTGTCTACCAACGAAGCCGTAAACACATCCCAACGGCGCAGCACCTGAGTGAACCCAGCCAACATGGCCAACGCTGTCAACCAAGCAAAACCGGAGGAGCCAAACCAGCGTGCCAGCGGCAGCCAACGCGACAACCAGGCATCGGGCTTGATGAGTGGCACCCTGAAAAACAAATAGTGGTGCAACAGCCACTTCAAAGGCGTGCCCTGCAAGCGGGCTAACTGCTCCGCCATCTTGCGCGGTCCGTCGGGGCCTGAACCACGCACCAAATGGTGTTGAATTAAAAACTGCACCACCTCCAAAACATCATCAGCGGTCAACGCCAACGTTGTTTTGGCCGAAATGTCGGCCGCTATCTGCTTCGGATCGTCCATCGACCAGCGCTGCATGATGTGCAAGGTGGGCCAGTCAATCCGAAAGAACTGGTTGCGCACCGGGTCGTGCAGCGTCCAGCTCGGCTGGCCATCGGGCAAGCTGGGGCCGGGTATCAAGTCCAGTTCTTCGCGAAGACGCGGTAGGGCCATGACTCAAAGACCCAGGTAAGCGCGCAGCGTGGCCCACGGGCGCCGGAACATCCAATATCCAAGTGGCACTAAGCCGCCCTGCAACTTGGCAGTCCCCTTGAGGCCCACGCGATGCGCAGTCTTGCCAGACAGAGCAGCACGCACACGGTAGGCATAAGCGCCGTCGGGGCGCTGCACTGCTTCGTGCGCCATGTAACGCAAAGTGGCAGACACCGGCGACAAGGGGCTGGCGCTCAGGTAAAGCAAAACTTCGTCACCCACATCCAACCTGATGGCATCGGCGATCGGAACCCAAGCCTCAACCTCGACATCGTCCAGAGTAGCAATCCGCAAAATGCGCTCGCCAGTGGCCACCGGCTTTCCAATCCACTCCGAGGGGTCATCCATCAGCACCACACCCGTTTGGGGCGCCAACACGCGAGCACGCTTGAGCTGTTGCTTGAGGTAATAGATCTCAGCTCGGCGCTCCTCAATCTTGCCCACCAGCAAACCCAGCTGAGATTTAGCGCGAGCATCGCTGAGCGCCATCTGGCTGGTTTGGCGGTAATCGGTCTCTGCCGTAACCATGGCTTGCACCGCCACATCCAGCCGCGACTTGATCACCATTTCGTCAAAGCTGAACAGCGGTTGCTCAGCCTGCACTTGTTGATTGGGCTGGATGTGAAACACATCAATCACCCCGTCAAGCGGGGCGCGAATAACCAAGGGACTGGAGGGCACCAATTCACCCGGTGCCAACACCGTCAACCGCACAGGCCAAGCCATCACGGCCAGCAACAGCACCACCACCAGCAGACGGCGCTGTCGCCACCAAGGGCGTTCAGCCTGCCAGAACAAAACCTTGGACAAGATCCCACGCCAACCCCGCAAACGGGCCATGCGCGGCCGGTGCATCGCCGCAAAGGCGTGCCACCAAACCTCAGACCATTCATGTAATGCCTCGGTCGCCGAAATCGACCAAGACTCGTCGGACACAAAAATCGCACCGCCCGTCACGCCCGTCACGCCCGTCACGCCCTGAGCGCTGGAAGCCAGCCACAGCCCATTTTCTGGCCACCACTGAGCCCACTGATCGGCCAGCTCTGGGGGCAAATCCAGTGCACTGAACAAACGCGGGCCATCGCTGCCCATGTCCTGCAAATGGTGCGCCACTGCGTCCAGCCACTGCGCATAGGGCACATTGGCATCCACCTGCACCACGCCCGACAGACTCCAGACGCCCTCATCGGCCAACCACAACGCCGCCTGGCGGTAATAAGCCAGATCGAGCGTCTCGTTGACCAACAAAAACCCGAGCTCGCGGTCGGATCCGGCCTGCCGAGATCGGCGGGCCAGCTCAGACAAAGCGCCCATCATCCGGCGCGCACCCGCACGGGCGCAGCCTCACGCACTGGCGCAACCTCACGCACAGGTGCCTTGTTCACCCCATCGCCCACACGCACCAAAGTGATCGGGCGCTTACCCGCCATCTTCAGCTTCTCGGAGAAGCTGTCGCGGCTTTGTGGTTGCGGCGCCGTTTGCTCACCAATGAACATCTGGAACAGCGCTACTGCTTCGCGGCCATCGTCGTCACGCGCCAAGATCTTCAAGTCCAACTTGCCTTTGAAGTCGGGCGGCGGTGTCAAGGTGAATACACCGGTGACCGGATCAAACTGCACCCAGTTAGGCAAATTGCTGTCGTCGGCCTGCTTGGCTTGAAGCCTGATCACCGCATCCTTGCTGGAGTGGATGAACGCGTCAAAAGGCAAGCTGATCCTGGTGGTGGTGGTGGTGGATTGGACGAACTGATCCGTCACACCCCTGTAAAGACTCAGTCCCACTGGTGCTGTATCGCTCACGGGAATCTGATACCCAGATTCACGGGTCATCGCACCGACCATGGACATGGGAGGATCGGCAGGCACCAAGGCATGCGCCAAAGGCGACAGCTCCGAAGCGAACGTCTGCGGAGGCACGACCGCAGGAGGTGACGGTGACAGCATGATAGCGAGTGCTGCTGGCGCAGGAGGCGCAGGCGGGGTTGACGACAAAGGTGCTGGCTTGGGGCTGTCGTCATCAGGCGTGCCAGAGACGTTTTCCGTACCGTTAGGGTTGTAAACCTTGCCCAACCCATCATCGAGGATCGTTGACGTATCCGAACTCGACGGACCACCGCTCACAGCAACCGTCAAACTAAATGCCTCCGCCCCTTCGTACACAGTGTCTACCTGCGTCGTTACACGAACCTGGAAGTTCGTCACCAGCGCCGACAAGCTGAACGTGCCCCCACTGCTCACATTCACCGTCACCAAAAGTTTGCTTACCGGGTCGGTGTAACTCACCACCATCGCTGTGCTGTAGTCAGCCGATTGCGTCGTCACATTGGCCAGCGTTAAGGTGATCGTCTGAGCTGTCTCATACGCGTTGCTCAGGTTCACACCAAACACCGAAGGACTGCCCTCGGACACATCATCCTTGCCCACTACCGTCAACGTCGGACGGTCATCGTTGGCCGGGGTGCCGCTGATGTCACGGCCGTCATCGACGATGGTGCCGGTGGCCGTGCCGTTGGAGCCGCTGATCAGTGCACCATTGCTGGCATTGGCCAACTGCACCCGCAATGTCTCAGCCCCTTCATAAAGGGTGTCCGGAGTCGTTTGGACACCGAAGGTCTGGGTGTTCACGCCAGCGGCAAAGGTCAGCGTCGTGGTACTCCGCGCCGTGAAGTCTCCCATCTCGGCTGTGTCCGGACTTGCCAACGCCAGTGTCGAGACATTTACTGTCTGGCTGACATCAGATGCCCCGGTTCGGGTCACGGTAAACGTGGCCTGGCCGCCTTCACTGACGGTAACGTCGGCAACGCTGAAGGTCGGCCGGTCGTCGTCTGCATTCGGCCCTGGGCCAAAGGGGCCAGGCCCTGTGCCGTCGTCCAAGATCGTGCCGGTGGCCGATGCACCCGAGATAGTGGAGCCTGCGCTGTTGTTGGCGAGCGTGACGTTGAAGGTCTCGCCACCTTCGTAGGTGCTATCCAAGGTGGTTTGCACGGTGAAGGTCTTCCTGGTCTCACCGGAGGCAAAACTCAAAGTGCCACTGTTGGCCGTGAAGTCCGTGCCGCTGGTGGCACTGCCAGAGCTGGTGGCAAAGCCGATGGTCTGGGTGGCCACGGCGTTGCCGGTGCGCGAGACCGTGAACGTCATCAAGCCACCTTCGCTGATGAAGACATCTGCGACGCTGAAGGCCGTCCGGTCGTTGTCTGCGTTGGGGACTGGGCCTGAGGGTTCAGGTCCTGTGCCGATGTCCAAGATCGTGCCGATGGCCGTTGCATCCGAGATGGTGGAGTCTGGACTGTTGTTGGAGAGCGTGACGGTGAAGTTCTCGCCACCTTCGGAGGTGCTATCCACGGTGGTTTGCACGGTGAAGGTCTTGCTGGTCTGACCAGCAGTAAAGCTCAAAGTGCCATTGTTGGCCGTGAAGTCCGTGCCGCTGGTGGCACTGCCAGAGCTGGTGGCGAAGTCGATGGTCTGGGTGGCCACCGCATTGCCGGTGCGCGAGACCGTGAACGTCATCAAACCGCCTTCGCTGATAGAGACATCTGCAATGCTGAAGGTCGGCCGGTCGTCGTCTGCAGTGCTCTGACCCGGCGTGAACGGGCCTGGGCCGACGCCCTCGTTGGGATCGGTGATGTCACCATCGCCGTTGCGGTCCATGCGGCCTGTGCCGTCATCGATGATCGTGTTGGCCGCCGTGCTCGTGATGGCGCTGTTGGTGGCGTAGTTCGCCGTCAGCGTGAAGGTCTCTGCACCTTCAAACACCGCCGGGCTGTCCTGCTCGCTGGCGATATTCACCCGCACCAAGATGTTGCCTGAGACCGGAACCGTCGGCCGATCGCCACTTGTGCCATTCCAGCTGTAGGTCGTCCAGCTCGTTCCGCCATTGGTGGAGTAATCGAAGCTGAACCCGCTGGTCGTGGCGTTCAACGTATTGGCATCGCTGTCATTGCCCAGCGCCAAATTCACCGCATACCCGGCCACACCCGTCACCGTGAACGTTGCATACGGTGAGGCTTCATTGAACACCAGGCCACCGGTCACGGTCAACGTGCTGTCGTTGTCAAACCCAGTACCTGGGCCGGCGCCCTCGTTGGCATCGGTGATGTCACCATCGCCGTTGCGGTCCATGCGGCCTGTGCCGTCATCGATGATCGTGTTGGCCGCCGTGCTCGTGATGGCACTGTTGGTGGCGTAGTTCGCCGTCAGCGTGAAGGTCTCTGCACCTTCAAACGGGCTGTCCTGCTCGCTGGCGATATTCACCCGCACCAAGATGTTGCCTGAGACCGGAACCGTCGGCCGATCGCCACTTGTGCCATTCCAGCTGTAGGTCGTCCAGCTCGTTCCGCCATTGGTGGAGTAATCGAAGCTGAACCCGCTGGTCGTGGCGTTCAACGTATTGGCATCGCTGTCATTGCCCAGCGCCAAATTCACCGCATACCCGGCCACACCCGTCACCGTGAACGTTGCATACGGTGAGGCTTCGTTGAATACCTGGCCACCGGTCAAGGTCAGCGTGCGGTCGTCGTCATAGGCCCCACTTGCAGAATCGCCCGGAATCAACAGCGAACCATCGTCGTAGATCGTTCCTGAGGCTATCGACGTGGTCACCGTCAACGCCACGCTCGTGTTGGTGGTTGCAGCCGCGATGGTTGCCACCACCGTCTCCGCGCCCTCAAAAACCGTGTCTCCAACCGGGTCCACCGTGAAAAAGCTGGATATTTGACCGGCAGCAATGCTCAACACGAAATTGCCAGAGCCATCAGGGCTGATCAAGGTTCCAGTCGCATCCTTGAGCAAGTAATCAACTGGGTTTGCGGCTCCGCTCAAATTGATCGTGACCGAGGAAGCCGTTGGCAATGCATCACCGATCAAATTGACCCTGAACATCATGGCCGCTGTTTCACTGGCATCGCCTTCAGAGATGCCCACAGGACTGACTTCAATTGCCACGGTGGGCAACAAAGTGACGCCCGTTATGGTGAAAGTGAGGTCACTGGTGCTCGTGCCACCGTTCCCATCGCTGATGGTGTACGACACCGTTTGTGTGGCCGACTCCCCTTGGTTGAGGTAATCAAATGACCCGTTGGCATTGAATGTAAAAGCACCCGCGGCATTGATGGTGACCGTGGCACCTGAAGTCAGCGTCAAAAGCGTACTACCAGATGCAGCAACACCTTGACCGCCAATGCCAATCACAGTGAGCGCTTGATTGTCTGGATCAGAATCTGCAGTTACGTCACTGATCGAGTTAGCCGTGACGAGGGTCGATTCATTGGCCGTGTAGACATTGGGGCGAGCCACGGGCGCATTGTTCGGAACAGTTGCTGGCACCCTGATGTCGTCGTTGCTGCTGTCACTGCCGTCATTGGGGTCGGTGTATGCCGCCAGCAACACCGCGCCAGCTGCCAAACTGTTGAATGGCGAGGGCAGTGACGCTTCAAAAATACCCGTATTGGCAACCGTTTGCGTCAAGGTCACAGAAACGCCGTTGACAGTCGCCGTGACGGTTTTACCAGCAACAGAACTGGCTTCGTCCAGGTCGGTCACGCGCAGGTAAGCAGGGGCACCGGCGCTGTAGTTGGCCCCAGCATCCGCACCCGCAGACGTGGTGAACTGGGTGATGGAGGGCGTACCCAAGTCCCGTGCCGTGACGACGAAACTGCCAGTGGCCACATCGCTGATGGTGTTTTCGTAGCCTTCGGCCACAGTAGCGGTGATGGCGTACTCACCTATCTGGTTCAAGGTTTGCCAAACATACTCAAAAACTTTGTATGTGTCTCCAGAGCTTGGACTCCCAACCACCGTCGCTGAAATGGGCGTAGGCAAACCCAGGTCACCCATATCACCCGGCCCATCGATCGACAACTTTAGGCTGGTGATGTCGTAGGCACCAAAAGGGTCCATGACCTTGACGCGAAGGTATACCGTGCCACCGGCGTCGATGCTGCCAGACGAAATTTGATTGCCGCCCACCGAGAAAGGTTGGTCAAAGAAACCCATCTCTTGCACACCAGCAACCACACCATTGGTTTCCGTCACGCCATTGCTGTCGCTGTCTACCCCATCTACATCGACGATCTGGATGACGTTGGTCACAGGCAAATCAATACGGGAAGGGGTCGTGCTGCTGTCGTAGTCGATTTTGAAGCTGGAACCGGCCACATTGTTGGTGATGACCAATTTGACGCTGGCGCCTTTGGGGATGGTCAATCCAGAACTGAGCTCGCCGCTCCAAGTCAAGGTCCCAACGCCAGATGAAGAGGTTGTTTCGCTGTAGGCGGCAGAGCCCAAAGAGGCAATCGTCACATCTGACCCACCGGTTGAATAAGTCAATGCCGCAGTGATACCCGCGTAGGTACCGCTGGTCAGATTTGTCTCAGAACTCACGAATGTGGTGACATTCACCAACCCGGATGCAGGTAGACCAATGGCAGTGGCCATCGGGATCGTTTGGGTGAAAGTGGCGGGCACGGCAGGTGTGCTGGTGCCTGTGGTGTAAGTGATTCGATATTCGAAATCTTTACCGCTTTGTGAAGATCCTTTCTCGAATGCGTTGCCTGAGGGCAAATTTGTCAAGTTAGTATTGGAACCAGACCAGTTAAGTTTTTCGCCCTGTGAAGTGGAAACGCGAATGAAATACTGCGTACCAAAATCGAGCTGGGCGTTATTCAGCCTGGTCAGTTGAACGGAAGTCCGATTATCAAGATCATCTTTGTCTGAATCTTGAGGAAAAACTTCTCCCTTGCCTGTCCAATTGAACAATACCGTACCCGCGCTAGCGGCTGTGGCTATTTCAACCGTAAAGTTTTCTTGACTCGCATTGGCGCCGTTGTTTTCTCTTGCCAATGCCAAAAGCAAATGGGTAGGCACATAGGTTCCAGTACCAGTGACTGTGAAACTTTGCTGTGCACTTTGTCCACTTTTGATTTCATAGCTGTACCCATCTCCATTTTGATTGGTTGTGGTCACTGTTGTCGAGCCACCAGAGCTCTCTGGCGTGATGGCAACTGTTTGGTCTGTATCAGGGTCGCTGTTTGCAGCGTTGCCCGGATGAATGCGATCAAGGTTGCCAGAGGTATCACCACTGGCCGCATCGGCTGACAAATACAAACTCTTGATGAAGGTCACCGTCGCGGTGTCGCGGTTAGGCAAGGACCCCGGCGTGGTCGGGTTGTCGGTCGATGTACCAGTTACAGGGTCGGTGTAGTCGACCTGCAAAACATGCCCTAAAGCCGTTTTCAATTGGCCTGAGTTGTTTGCCACATCCGTGGCCAATGTGGTGGTGAGCAAGGTGCCTTGAAAAACGCCATTGACGCTGTCCGTTCTGGCCAGGGTGACCACCTCACGCTCATTGGTGGTGGTATTGATCACGGTCACCTGAAGGCTGGTACGTGAAGCTTGATCGGCATCCGTGACCCGAATTCCTAATGTGCTGCCCTCTGTGAAGTTGACACTTGTGCTGTCAAAGGAAGAATTGAAGAAATCCACCCGACCATCGGTCGCCGGCGGTGACGGTGCAGCCACACCCACAGCGGTTTTCAAATTGGTGTTGCTACCCGATGTGTAGGTGCCGGGTGTGATGCCCCAATTGATGGCGTTGTCAATGCCCAGCGCACTGCCAGTTTGACCCGAAGTCGGGTCACTGTATGTGGCTTGAATGGTTTCGGCATCCAGCAATTTCAATGTGCCGTTGCTGTTGGTGCTGTCCGTGCCGTTGGTGGCCAAAGTCGCCTGAAAAATTCCCGTATCGACCCCGGTTTCAGTCAAAGTCACCACCTCGACTTCACTTGAATTGGCTTTGCTCACTGTGATCGACAGTGTTTCAGCCGCAGCGGCATTTTTATTCTGATCGCCATCAACCACCCGCAGGCCGATGCTGTTCCCACTGATGAAACTGGCTGCCGTGGCAGAAAAATCAGACCGCATCAAGAATACTTCACCGTCGGTGACATTCACGTTCAGCCGTATTTGGTTTTGCTTGTCCTTTGAAACACCAGTTCCAGTCATGTTCACACTGTTGGTGATGGTGTAGTCGGCATCCGACAAAGCTTTGTTGATGGAGCTGCGCACCAAAACGCGGTAAGTGACCTCCACCGCAGCGCCGCGCTGCAGACCATCGTTCGTGTTGGCTGCGTTACTGGGGTCAAAGTCACTGATGCCGTAACCTGAGTTGGTGAACAAGGCAGGCGTGCCCGTCAGCGTTGTGTTGGCTGTCGGTGTTCCAACAGTGGTGGTGCCATTTGCTGCATAAAGCGTTTGCAAACCACCTTCAATCTTCCAAGCTTTGGTGCCATCTGGCCTGAAAACCGTCAAAACCATGCTGTCGGTCACATAGGTGGCACTGTCGGTCGGCGTGATCGCGTCTTTCAGGACCACATTGAACAGGTCGATGACCGCTCGGTTGGTCAAACGCACGGTGTACTTCACCTCCTCACTCAACTCTACGGTGGTGTTGGCATCGGCAGGGTTGTTCTCAACGGACTCTTTGGTCAGCACATAGTCAGGGAATGGGGTCACTGTGGTGCCCATGTCCAAATAAGGTGTTCCAGGCCCGGCAATGGAGGGGTCCTCACCCCAGGCGGCTGTTAAAAGCGTGCCGTCCAAGGTGTAAACGGTCAAGCCTGTTTGGTCTTTATCAGAGGTGTCGAAAAGTCGATACGACTGCAACTTGCTGACTGAAAAACGGGTGCGTGCCGGGTCATTGGCAGTTGCAGCCGTTACGGTACCAGCGATCACATTGCCGGCACCATCCCTGAGTTGAACCGTCGTGCTGTCTACATAAATCACAGCATTGTTGACAGGCGTCAACCAAACAGGACTGGCGTTCAGGTCGCCCGAAGCCAATGTGCGTGTGACATTGTCTGCACCTGGGCCCCAAGCCACCACAAATTTATCGGTGAGGTAAGACTCTGGCACCAAGGAATAAGACCAATCGTGCGTGGCGTTGTCTGTCGCATCCGCATCGATCACACTCACGGCATAAAACCTTTTAAGGGCGCCACCAGCAGAGACAGTATCGGTGGTGAAAAAACGCGCAGCAGACGCGGGCATCAAAAAGTATGAGGACTTGGTTGTGCTGTTCGAAGCCCAAGTGGTGCCGCTGGAGCCAGTGGTCGCGATCGTGCCGCTGCCAAAGGCTGTCTCGTACTGAATGTTGGCACCCTCGGGGTTGTAAATGACCACATAGGCTGGATTGGCCGTGAGGGTTGTGCCCACAGGGGCGTAATAACTGCTGGCCCACTGCTCGTCAGCCGTCAGCGCAAACCATCGGTTTTCATAAGAAGAAGCCACATCGCCGGCGATGAGGTAAACACCGACGCCTTTGTCTGCTGTGACTTTGGCGCCTGCATTTAAACCGCCATTGACAAAGTAGCTTTGGCCTTCATTGAGGATGACCGTGATGTCGGTCGAGCCATTGCCGTCTTTGTCGATGGTGACGACGGTGTTGTCTTGCGTAGCAATGATGTGAGCCGAGGTGTATTCAAACAGCTTGTTGGTGCCCACGGCGACGGTTTCGATGTTTTGCCCCACTGGCAAGGTGTAGACCTTGCCGGCATTTCCCACATCTACAACGTTGACAGCACCCGCCAAAACAGTGCCGGGGGTTGACGACCAGCCTGCGCGTGTCAATGAGATGGCCTTGGTCGATCCAACTTTGTCGCGACCATCAAAATCCAGCGTTGCAGGCGTTGTGGGATTGACCGCGTTGCTCAAAATGATGCTTTGGCCAGTAACACGGACACCCGTTCCGCTGATGGCGGCCTCACTGTTGTTTTGGATGCCATCGAGGTTGGTGTCCACAAACCAACCATTGTTGTAAGTCCACACCCGGGTGGTGGCTTGAGCGGGGTTGTTGATGTTGGTTTCGTAACCATCTTCCCACTGGTCGTAAACCACCACAGTGCCGTTGCTGGTGGCTGTGATAGCAATGACCGTTTGAATGTTGCCCGTGACCTGGGTATTGATCGCCTTCAAGGCCGTTTGAATGTTGGCCTCGGCCAAAGGGACGTAATGGGTTTGCGCAATCACATAAGGCACGGACGCCTCGACCCAAACAGTCTGCCCATTCACTTGAAGGGCCAAACGATCGTCCTCGCTGCCAGCGGTCACGGCATTGCCTGCAGGATTCACCACGAGCGATGCAAACGCATGGCCCTCGTCCCCTGTGCTGTCTTGTCCGGGGTTCAACCAAGTGTCAATGGCGTGGCCCAGTTCTTCGATCAACACCAGTCCGATGGCCTGACTTTTCGCTTCTTTCGCCACCCAGTCGGCATTCAAATAAATCACTTGTTCGCCAGACACGCCTTGGTCCGCAAATGCACCGGCAATGTGCTGCATTTGCGAGGCATCGAGCAAGGCTACCGGCAGGCTGATTTCACCGCTGCGAATGGCCACAACCATGGCGTCATAGGCCGAAGACCACTGATCACTGGGCGCAGCATCATGACGTCCGCCGTCAAAGATCTGAAGCAGTTGTTGTTTGGCTTCTGGGCGTACTAAAAAGTCGAGCACCATTTTTTGCGCGTCGGCTTGGGCTTGGGCCAAAGCAATGGGTGCAGCCGGTGCGAATAAATCAAACAATTGGGATGACACTGCATCAGATTTGCTGCCTGCATCAGTGACCGCATCCACTACCTGCAGCGCATCCGCCACCGCCGCCCCGTCAAACATGAAGCGCTGCTCCAGCGCCATCAGGCCGCTGGCGCGGCGGACCAGTCCGAGGTTCTTTTTTGTTTGCATGTCATTGTCCTTGGGGCGAGTTGAGCAACACTTTGCCGCTCATGCCTGCGATCAATTCAGGGGGTTTGCCGGTGATGGTCGCGGCAACTTTCACGGATTGGCTGACCGGGTCGACGCGAGCGCCGATACGGGTCAAACGAGCGGGATAGGTCTTGCGGGTTTCATCGATCTGCACTTGGAATGCCCTGCCTGTTCGCAGCCAGCGCAGCCAGACTGAGGGCACCAAAAACTCCAGCTCCAAAACACTGTCGTCAATAATGTCCAGCATGGACTGGCCAGCCTGCACATACTGCTGCTCGCGCACCCTTTGTTCGGCCACACGGCCAGCGAAAGGTGCGCTCACTTGACACTTGGCCAGCACCGCGTTGTGCGCACCGACTTCGGCTTTGGCTTTATTGGTGGCTGTCTTGGACAAGTCCAGTTCCAACTGACCTACGGCATTGAGTTGCTCCAGTCGCACGTTGGCCTGCAGGGTTTGCTCGGCGCCTTCCAGCTCGGCCTGGGCTTTGTCCAACTGGGCCTTTTGTAACGAGCAATCAAACTGCACCAGCATTTGCCCAGCTTTGAACACACCGCCTTCGGGCACAGCTATCGCTGAGACCTTGGCGCCAATTTCGGCGGCTATGGTGGTGTAGCGAAGCGGCATCAGCTGGGCACGAATGTCGTACCGTGCGATGGTCGGTGCAGCGGTTGGCGCTGGGGTTCGATCCGTCGGCGGTAGGGACGGCAAACTCTGTGCGTTGGCCCACGACAAGCTCAAGCCCCAAACCAATGCAGCAACTTTATGCATCACTTGGTCACCTTGGTTCCTTGGCCGATTTGCTGCCATGGTGCCTTGGAGCGGGTGATCTGTGCGGTCAGCTCCTCCAACGGCAGCTCATGGGTGCTGCCAATTTGAGGCTCCAAGCCCAGCGTGGCGAGCATGCGGTTTTCAGCGACTTGCACTTGGGCCAAGGCCTGGTAGCGGCGCAGCAGGCTTAAGATGGAAGCGGTTTCAGTGCTCACCACATCCAGCTTGCTTTGGACCTGCACCAACTGACGGTTGCGCATGACCTGCGCAATTTTGCTGTCGATGTCGTAGATGGCATCGGCACGGTCAAACTGGCTGCGAGCGTTGATGACTTGTAAGCGCGATAGGTGCACCTGGGTCAGTACGGCCGCCTGTGTGGCCATGCGGCGTTGGTCAGCCAAGGCCACGCCAGCTTCGGCCAGTTTCATCTGGGTGCCGGCCGTCACCAAGTTCATCAAGTTAAAGGACAGCTGCACACCGGCTTCGTTCCAGTTGTTGCTCAGCAGATAGCGGTCGGTGTCGTATTTGCCCCCGTAGTTGAACGACAAATTGGGGAACATGCGCAACATGGTTCTGCGCGTTTCCTCGCGGGCAATGCGGCCGTTGTAATGCTGCTCGCGCAGTTCAGGGTTGTTCTGCAGAGCCACCTCTTCGAGCTTGTCCACGGCCACTTGGGTCACTTGGTCATCGATGTTTTTCAGGTCGGTGGTGGCAATTTGAATGCCCTGCCCCACAGGTGCATTGATAAGGGCGGCCAAATCCACTAGGGCAGACGAAAGCTCTTGGTTGATGTTCTCCAGCAAGCGCAGGTTTTCCAGCAACTGGCGCTGGTAGCGCAGGGGCTCCAGCGGGTTGCGCACGCGCTCACCCGAGGCTTTGCGCGAATCGTTCATGGCTTCTTCGGCCAAAGCAATAGTTTTTTGCACATCAGCCTTGAGCAGCTGGGCGCTGGCGGCACGCCAGTAGGCGGTGCGCACGTCTTGCATCAGCAAGTGCATGGCTTTGCGGCGCTTTTCACTGGCAATCAAAAACCGGTCGGCTTGCTGTTTGGCTCCGTAATAACCCAAGCCAACGTCCAGCAAACTCCAGGTCAACCCGAGGTCGTAAGTGCTGTGATTGCGTTCGGATGTGGTTGCGGACGAGCTGGTGTTGGGTTCCTCGGAGGGAAAGCTGCTGCTGTGCGTGAAACGCGCACGGTCACGGGTGGCATAACCCGCCTGCGCCATGATCTTGGGCAGCATGTCGAACTTGCTCACGTTCATCTGGCCCATGGCGAGGGCCTCTTCCATCATGCGCGAGCGTCGGTCCAAGTTGTACTTTAAGGCGCGCGCCATGGCCTCTTCGAGGTTCAGGGGACCGCTCAGAGGGGCTACATCTTTACGTATGAGCTCGCCGTCTTTTTGGATTTGCGAGGCCATGTCTTGCGGTGAAACGGTAACAGGCTGAACACTGGCGCAACCCACCGCAGCCACGCTGGCCAGTGCGACCAGGCTCATCCGCAAGGGGCGCTGTAATTTTTGGATGTTGATGTTTTTTGAAGTTTGCATATTTCCTGCTACGTAAAGAATGGATAAGACTTACTGCCGTTCGATTTCAAATATTTACACTGGTTAATTCAAGTTCAGAGCTGTGCGACTGGGTCGTGACCGACTTAGTCTGTGCGCTCCGAAATCACCAGCAACAGCCGCTGGCCACCTATCGAGAGGGCCAGTTGCATTGGGAAAGCCCCATCGGGTACCGCAGTGGCTTCAAATCGCAGGTTGACACGGTCAAACTTCAGCCAAGCTGGCAGCACACTGCCGTCAACCTGGGTCGCCTGAACAGTCACGCCTTCACCAGCGATCTCTCTGACGCTGTCAGGCAATACGAAGCTAAAGCCCGTACCCGTAGTGGAAATCCCTTTGGGCAACGAGACCGCAACCATGGTGAGCGCGTCTTGCTGTTGAGAGCCTTTGACATCGATGGTGATGCCGCTGCTGTTGGTCGTGCCGCTCGCCGCAATCGTTCCTCCCGAAGCTGCTGAGCCACCAGATGTTATCGAGGACGTCGCACCACCCAAAACCAAAGGTGCGCTGCTGGTCGGGTTGGGTAAGCTGACGCGACTAAATTGGGTAGACGATGCAACTTGGGACAGCAAACTGTCGGTGACCAAATTGACGTTGTCACTTCGCAACTGCTCCTGTTTAAGCTTTTCTGCCGCAGCCTTTTCAGCAGCGGCTTTCTCAGCAGCAGCCTTTTCAGCAGCAGCCTTTTCAGCAGCGGCTTTCTCAGCAGCAGCCTTTTCAGCAGCAGCCTTTTCAGCAGCAGCCTTTTCAGCAGCAGCCTTCTCAGCAGCGGCCTTCTCAGCCGCAGCCTTTTCAGCAGCAGCTTTTTCTGCTGACTTGTTGTCATTGCCTGCAGCAATGGCTAACGGTGGGTCACCATCCTGGGAAGTTGTCTGGGCATTGTTCAGCGCGGCAAGTTGCGCGGTTGACAAACTGTCTCGCTGAGTTGAAGTCAATGCTGCCTTCTGCGCAGGAGTCAAGCTGGCAATTTGTGTCGGCGTGATGGCGCTGAGTTGAACATTGCTCAAAGCCGTCAAGCTGGAGGGGGCCAGGGCTGCCAGTTGAGTCGTTGTCAGAGAGGCCAGCTGGGTTGTGCTCAGAGCGGCTGCTTGTGCGGGCGTGATGGCCGATATTTGGGTTGGAGTGAGCGCAGCGAGCTGCGTGTTTGACAAGTTGGCCAACTGAGCAGGTGCCAGTGCGGCGA
Organism: Limnohabitans sp. 2KL-51; assembly: GCF_003063645.1. Taxonomy (GTDB): domain Bacteria; phylum Pseudomonadota; class Gammaproteobacteria; order Burkholderiales; family Burkholderiaceae_C; genus Limnohabitans_A. The sequence continues at coordinate 142,515 of NZ_NESJ01000002.1, read as the reverse complement.
TTTGGTTGTTGGTCAATGATGCCGGGTTGGCAGGAGCGAGTGCTGCCAGTTGGGTCGCATTGAGGGATGCCAGTTGTGCTGGGCTCAAAGAGGCCAGCTGAGCGCTTGACAAGTTAGCCAACTGAGTGGGGTTCAAGGCGGCTATCTGAGAGGGCGTCAAGCTGGCAATTTGTGTCGGCGTGATGGCGCTGAGTTGAATATTGCTCAAAGCCGTCAAGCTGGAGGGGGCCAGGGCTGCCAGTTGAGTCGTTGTCAGAGAGGCTAGCTGGGTTGTGCTCAGAGCGGCTGCTTGTGTGGGCGTGATAGCGGTAATTTGTGAGGGGCTTAGCGTCGCCAGTTGCGCTGCCGATAAGTTCGCTAACTGTGCGGGTGCCAGTGCGGCGATTTGGTTGTTCGACAGTGAGCCGAGGTCTACGGTTGGAGAGGTTGATGGTTGATTGGTATTAGGAACTGTCTGTTGTGTTGTTATCACGTTGCCAACTAAATTGTTGCCCGCGTTACCCAAAGTCACGCTTGCGGTGCCAGCGTTCAAGTTGCTGGTGCCCGTGACACTCAACGGACCGGTTTGTGTGATGGCGCCATTGCCAGTGGTGGCAGCCAATGCGCCGCCCACAGTGGTGGTGCCCAAGTCCAAAGCGCCGTTGTTGGTCAAAGACAAGTTGCCGGTGGTGCTCACGGTTCCCAGCGTCAGAGCATTGGAGTCGCTCAGGGCAACCTGTGCGCCAGTGGCCGAGACAGCCCCAGTAAAGTCGTTGCCCGCGTTACCCAAAGTCACGCTTGCGGTGCCAGCGTTCAAGTTGCTGGTGCCCGTGACACTCAACGGACCGGTTTGTGTGATGGCACCATTGCCAGTGGTGGCAGCCAATGCGCCGCCCACAGTGGTGGTGCCCAAGTCCAAAGCGCCGTTGTTGGTCAACGACAAGTTGCCGGTGGTGCTCACGGTTCCCAGCGTCAGAGCATTGGAGTCGCTCAGGGCAACCTGTGCGCCAGTGGCCGAGACAGCCCCAGTAAAGTCGTTGCCCGCGTTACCCAAAGTCACGCTTGCGGTGCCAGCGTTCAAGTTGCTGGTGCCCGTGACGCTCAAAGGACCGGTCTGTGTGATGGCACCATTGCCAGTGGTGGCAGCCAATGCGCCGCCCACAGTGGTGGTGCCTAAGTTCAAAGCGCCGTTGTTGGTCAGCGACAAGTTGCCGGTGGTGCTCACGGTGCCCAGTGACAGAGCATTGGAGTCGCTCAGGGCAACCTGTGCGCCAGTGGCCGAGACAGCCCCAGTAAAGTCGTTGCCCGCGTTACCCAAAGTCACGCTTGCGGTGCCTGCGTTCAAGTTGCTGGTGCCCGTGACGCTCAAAGGACCGGTCTGTGTGATGGCGCCATTGCCAGTGGTGGCAGCCAATGCGCCGCCCACAGTGGTGGTGCCCAAGTCCAAAGCGCCGTTGTTGGTCAAAGACAAGTTGCCGGTGGTGCTCACGGTGCCCAGCGTCAGCGGGTTCGCATCCACAATGCTCACGTTGCTGCCACTCAGGCTCACTGCACCCACAAAATCATTGCCTGCATTGCCCAAGGTAATGGCGGCGGGCTGACCGCCTTGCGTGGCTGTGAAGCTGCCGGTGTTTTGCGCTGTAAGCACTGTGCCGCTGGCTTGTGTAATGGCACCATCGGTGCTGCTCACGCTCAGTGTGCCCGTGCTTGTCAAGTTGCCCAGCTGCAAGCCGCCCGCTGTGTCCGTGATGGTGGCGTTGCCTCCCACAGACACATTGCCCAAGCTGCCTTGGTCGAAGCCTTGTGACACAGAAAAGTTGGCCAAGAGGGATGTGCTACCGCCCGTTTGTGCAAACGAAGTGGCCATCAAGTTGCCCGTGCCCGAAAAACTTCCCCCGCTTTGGGTAAAGGTATCCAAGGTGGTCGAGCCTGTATTGACCAAAATACCGTCACTTTGGGTCAAGCTCCCCAAAGTGATGCCACCTGCGCCCACATTCAGGGTGCCCGCGGTTTGCGACAGGTTGCCACCAGCGCCCGTCAGCCCGTCGATGCTGACTGCACCGCTTTGCGCAGGAGCGACCACTGTGCTGCCAAAACTCACGGTCACACCCGATGAAATCACCACATTGGCCACGTTGGCCAAGTCCGGCACTGCACCGCCCACCCAGTTGGCTGGGTCAAACCAGTTGCCTGATGTGCCGCCCTGCCAGGTCACTGAGTTCAACCGTGTGATGGCGCTGGTGCTGTTGGACCCGAGGGTCACGGTGTAGTTGTTGCCGCCGTTGCCGTCGGCAATGGTCACGCTGCTGACCGTCAGGGTTTTGTTGCTGCCAACATTCTTGTCTGCAAAGGCCAATGTGGCCGCTGACACGGTGTCGCTTTCCACACCCAACAATGCAGTCAAGACGTTCAAATCTGCAGAGCTGGCGGTGTAAGCGCCTGCGCCATCGTAGGGTTTGCTCACCGACTGAGGGTTCAATGTGATGGGTTTGGCCGTGATGATGCCATTGGTGCCACTCAAACTGGTACCTGGTGCGATGCTGTAGTTGCCTGCATCGGTTCCTGACAGAGTCAGGTTGCCCACGGAGTAGTTCAGGTTGATGCCTGCATTGCGGCTGGCAAACTGACCTGAACCAGATACTGTGACCGAATCAGTGACCGAGCCGCTAGTTTCCAGACCTGTCAGTCCCAGTGTTGGCGTGGTCAGGCTTCTATTGCCGTCGTAGACCTTGCTGGTCGTGCCGGTGATCGATGCGGTCAGGGCCTTAGGGTCTACGGCATGGCTGCCCACCAAGACCAAATTACCGCCGAAGTTCGCAGCATTGACCTTTGCCACATCGTCAGCCCGCAATTGGTAACTGCCCACTCTAAGCTGGCCTGCTGAACTGGTGATTTGAGAACCAGTGGGTAATACCGTGAAAGTGGCCGAACCGCTGGCCCCATCTTCCACTCTAAAGCGGTTGTTGCCCAGAGCAGTAATGCTGCCAGCGCCAGAGCCAAGTGTCACCACGTTGGACCCGTTGTAATAAGCGGCGCTGCTGATGCTGTAGTTGGCTGCCGTGCCATAGGTGCTGCTGGCATTGTTGACGCGTACCAGCATCTGGTTGGAGCCCACGATGGTGAAGTCGCCATTGACATAGTTGTACTGGTAGTTGCCAAGGGTCAGGCCACCTGGTTGGAGCACACCGATGTAGGTGTCAGCCGTAGAGGCGGTGTTGCTGCGGATCACCGTGGGCGTGCCGCTCAGCACCGAATCTGTTTCCCCGTTCACGAACCCCGTGTAGCTCACGCCTGCAAAGTTGGCGGTATCAGTCGTCTGGGCGACAAATTTCGCATCGTCATTGGCGCGCACCGTGAGAATGGCCCGACCAATGGAGGACGCTACGTTGGTGCTGTTGGCGAGGCGGTAGTTTGAGGCCAGCCCGGTGCCATCGCCCAGGCCGTAGCTCACCGTGGTGGTATAGCTGCCCGCATTGGCGCTCGTGAGTGCTGCGGCGCTGCCGGTGACTGTTACGGTTTCGCCAGTCACCAGGCCACTGAGTGTGCCCAAGGTGAGCGCGCCGGCGGCTGTGCTGCCGTCGTACACCTTGCTGGCGATGCTCGGTGCTGAAATGGTCAGCGCCTTGGACGTGATGCTGTAAGGGGCTGATCCAGGCGTGACCGTGTAGTTGGCGGCATCTGCGCCAGAGAGGCTCAGACCACTGAAGCTCACCGTGGTGGCAAACGCTACATCCTTGCTGTTGAAGGTGCCAGTTGCTGCGCCCGACACGCTCAAGGTATCCCCAGTGATGCGGCGGCCATCGCTGCTGACGGCTGAAGCTGCGGCAATGGGGCTTTGCAAAACAGCCGTGCCACTTACCGATGCTGTTTTGTTGCCGTCATAGGCTTTATCAGCACTGGCCAAGCCGCTGACCGTCAGCGCCTTGGTGTTGACGGTGATCGTGCCCAGGGTGCCCGACACGTTGTAGCCTAACCCCATGAGGTTGTGTCCTATCGCGTAGGCGGTCCCACTTGCGCGCAATAAATTAGCACCACTCAAAGACGGGCTCGTCACACTCTGGATCAGCGTGTCGCCGTTTAACAGGCCACTGGCGGTGCCTGCAGATGGCACGGTGCTGCCATAGGTGATCGTCTGGTTGCTACCAATCACAGTAACTGTGGGTTGTTCGCGGTACACAAGATAGATACCCGTAGCACCTAAACCCTCCGTAACGCCGTTGTATCGGAAATTGCCTGAACCAAAACCAACCAAGCCATTTCCAGCACTTGCGGCTGTTTCGGCCAAACCGGTACTGCCCGCAATACTGCCTGTTCTGATGATTGTTCGGGCGCTTCCCCCCGAACTGACCGTGGCAGATCCAGGGCGGATCACGTCACCGCCAGAAGCATTCCCTGCCAAAGATTGCGAACCCGCCTGAAGCTGCAGTTGACCACCTGAAGAAACGTTTTTGACAAGCGTCAAGTTGCCATTGACTGTGGTGATGGCGACGTTGCCACTTCCAGTTGCGTTGATACCTTGGGTGGTACCCACAGTTCCGATATCGAGTGCACCACTGTTTGTTAAAAACATGGAACCCACGTCGCTTGCAGCCACGGTACCAACGAGGTTGCCAGTATTTTGTAAAAAGATATTTCCTCCCAGCAGGAGCAACTCATTTGCTGTGAGGGTGCCACTTGTAGTGGTTCCACCCACTGTTTTTCCAGAAGTGCCTTGTAGCGTAATTCGGCTGTTGTTTGCTGCCAGTGCAACAGCACTGTTGATGGTGATTGCACCGCCATAAACAGACAATGGTCCAGCAACATTAATGCTTGAGTTGACGGTGATGTCGGCTGTATTGCCGCTCTTGCCGAACGTCAGACCGGCGAGCGTGGTGGCATAGGTGTAACTGTTGGTATTGAACACAGCGCTGAAGCTGGTGCTGGGCTCAATAGTGAGCTGACCCGCGCCAGTGAAGCCGGTGGTGCTCGGGCGGGTGTTGTTGGAAAAAACTAGGCCGCCGCTCGTGAGGGTGGTGACGCCGGTGTAGCTGCTGACGCCAGAAAGCGTGAGGTTGCCCGTACCCAGCTTGGTCAATGTGCCAGTGCCGCTGATGGCGTTGGCCGACGTCAAGTTGTCGGATCGGTTGAAGCGCAAAGCCGCATTGTTGGTTACGGCCCCAGAGCCCAGTGTGCCCGTTGTACCGCCATCGCCAACCTGCAAAGTGCCAGCAGTGATGGTAGTAAGACCTGTGTAGCTGCTGGCACCCGGCAAAGTGAGGGTGCCCGCACCCAGCTTGGTCAAGGTGCCGGTGCCACTGATATCGCCGCCTACTGTCAAGTCATTCGAACGGTTGAATGACAAAGCCGCGTTGTTGACGACGGCCCCTGAGCCCAGAGCACCTGTTGTGCTCCCAGAACCCACCTGCAAAGTGCCTGTACCGATGGTGGTGGTGCCGGTATAGGTGTTGTCACCTGCCAGCGTCCAAGTGCCCGTACCCGACTTGGTCAGGGCACCAGCCCCCGTGCCCAGAATACTGGCCAGACTGCTGGCCGTGCTGGTGCCGTCGAGCGTCAGTCCAAAACCTGAACCGGTGATGGTGCCTGTGTTGGACAGCACGATGTGCCCGCTGCTGGCCTTGATGGTTGAATCGCTGCCCAGCGTCAGCAAACCACTGTAGGTGGCTGCTGTGGCCGAGCTGTTGGTCAGGGCACCCGCAATGCTCAGGCCTGTGCCATTGATCGTCAAGGCTTCAGCCGTGCCCAGGGTAAAGCCGTTCAAGTCCAGGGTGGCGCCACTGGCCACCACTGTGCCCGCAGCGGCGGTACCCAGGGGTGTGTTGGTTGCATCGCCTGCCGCACCCAAGCGTACAGTGCCCGCACTGACAGTGGTGGCACCTGTGTAGGTGTTGTTGCCCGACAGTACCAGTCGGCCCGTACCGGTTTTTGTGAAACCGAAACCGGTGCCACTGACCACGCCTGAGAGGGTCAACTCCGTACCCGCCACATTGACCGTCGAATCAGCCCCCAGCAGTACCGTGCCGGACAAAGAGCTGGTCCCGGTACTGGCAGCCAAAGTACCACCGTTGATCGTCAACGCCTCAGCGCCCACCACGACACCACGCACATCAAGCGTAGCGCCGCTGGCCACCGTGGTGCCTGCGGCTGTGGTGCCGAGAGCTGCTGCATTGCCCACCGCCAAGGTGCCTGCAGAAACCGTGGAGGCGCCCGTGAAGGTGTTGGCGCCTGACAGGGTAAGCGTACCTGTCCCTACCTTGGTGACGCCACCAGCTCCTGAAATCACGCCTGCGAACGTGGTCGAAGTGTTGTTGGTTCCTATGGTCAGCGTATTGGAGCCCAAAGAGATGTTTCGGCTACCTGTAGTAGCCAATGAACCGATCGTCAGGTCACCCCCACTGATGTCAAGTACACCGTTACCGTTAAATAAGAAAGTGACAGCAGAATTGATTCCAAGGGCAGAACTGTGGGTCGTTTTGAGTGTTCCACCGTCAATACTGGTTGGCCCTGTGTAGGAGTTGGCACCAGACAAAGTCCAGACCTGAGAATACCCGCCACTCTCAGAGATGAGCCCACCTGAGCCAAGATCCAGAATACCGGCCAATCGGTTATCGGTCGCTTGGCCAGAGAGGGTCAAGGTATGCCCCAAGCCTGTAACAGTGCCTGTGTTGGAAAGATGAATAGAACCGCCTCTGTCATAAATCCTTGCATTGCCACCCAAGCTCAACAAGCCGCTGTAAGTGACGCTTGTTGTGAAAGAGGAGTTGACCAATGCGCCACCTGCACCTCCAGCTCCTGAACCCGTGATAGACAGAGGTTCAGCGGTACTGAGCGAATAGCCATTGAGATCCAGTGTGGCGCCGTTTGCCACCACCGTACCTGCAGCAATGGTCCCCAAAGGTGAGTTGGTGCCGTCGCCTGCAGCGCCCAGCCGCAGAACCCCTGCACTGATGGTGGTGGTGCCTGCGTAGCTGCTGGCACCCGACAAGGCGAGGGTGCCGGCACCCAGCTTGGTCAAGGTGCCCGAGCCGCTGATGACGTTGGCCACCGTCAAGTTATTCGACCGGTTGAAGGTCAGAGCTGAATTGTTGGTGACGCCCCCATAACCCAGAGTACCCGTTGTGCCGCCATTGCCGACCTGCAAGGTGCCGGCGCTGATGGTGGTGACGCCAGAGTAGCTGTTGGTGCCAGTCAAGGTGAGGGTGCCCGTGCTCAACTTGGTCAAGGTACCGGTGCCGGTGCTGCTGATGGCGTTGGCCACCGTCAGATCATCCGACCGGTTGAAGCTCAAAGCCGCATTGTTGGTGACGGCCCCAGAGCCAAGACTACCTGTTGTGCCGCCATCACCGGCCTGTAAAGTGCCTGCGGTGATGGTGGTCGTGCCAGAGTAGCTGTTGGTGCCCGTCAAGGTGAGGGTGCCCGCACCCAGCTTGGTCAAGGTGCCAGTGCCGCTGATATCGCCAGCTACCGTCAAGTCATTCGAACGATTGAAGGTCAAAGCCGCGTTGTTGACTATGGCCCCAGAGTCTAGAGCACCCGTTGTGCTGCCCGAACCCACCTGCAAAGTGCCGGCTGTGATGGTGGTGACGCCAGAGTAGCTGTTGGTCCCTGTCACGGTGAGGGCGCCTGCACCCAGTTTGGTCAAGGTGCCGGTGCCGCTGATGGCGTTGGCCACCGTCAGATCGTTCGAACGGTTGAAGGTCAAAGCCGCGTTGTTAACCACGGCCCCAGAGCCCAGTGTGCCCTGTGTGCTGCCCGAACCCACCTGCAAAGTGCCCGCGCTGATGGTGGTAGAACCGGTATAGCTATTGGCCCCTGACAGGGTGAGCGTACCTGTCCCTACCTTGGTGACGCCACCAGCTCCTGAAATCACGCCTGCAAACGTGGTCGAAGTGTTGTTGGTTCCAATGGTCAGTGAATTAGAGCCCAAAGCCACCACGCTGCTGCCCCCTGGAGCAGAAGACGCCAAGGAGCCGATAGTCAGGTTGCTCCCACTGATGTCGAGTAAAGCAGCGCTATTCAAACTGATCGTGACAGCAGAACCGTTGCCAAGGGCAGAACTGTGGGTCGTTTTGAGTGTTCCAGCGCCAATACTGGTTGGCCCTGTGTAGGTGTTGGCACCAGACAAAGTCCAAGCGTAGACCCTCCCGTTGTAGGCAGTTGTGACCCCACCAGAGCCAAGAGCCAAAATACCAGCCAATTGGTTATTGATCGACATGCCCGACAGGGTCAAGGTATGGCCCGAGCCTGTGATGGTGCCTGTGTTGGAAAGATTGATTGAACCCGTCTCAGTAGAAATCGTTGCATTGCCACCCAAGCTCAGTAAGCCGCTGTACGTGACGTTTGTTCCGGAGTAGTTGATCAATGCGCCATCTCGACCCGTACCCCCATCTCCTGAACCCGTGATAGACAGAGGTTCAGCGGTACTGAGCGAATTGCCATAGAGATCCAGTGTGGCACCGCTCTCTACCACCGTACCTCCAGCAACTGTCCCCAAAGGTGAGTTGGTGCCGTTGCCTGCAGCGGCAAGCCGCAAAGCCCCCGCACTGATGGTGGTGGTGCCGGTGTAGCTGCTGGCACCCGACAATATGAGGGTGCCTGCGCCTAATTTGGTCAAGGTGCCGGTGCCGCTGATCACGTTGGCCACAGCCAAGGCATCGGACCGGTTGAAGGTCAAAGCCGCATTGTTGGTGACGGCCCCGGTGCCCAGGGTGCCCGTTGTGCTGCCCGAACCCACCTGCAAAGTGCCGGCTGTGATGGTGGTGACGCCGGTGTAGCTGTTGGTGCCGGTCAAGGTGAGGGTGCCTGCACCCACTTTGGTCAAAGTGCCGGTGCCACTGATGTTGCCGCCTACCGTCAAGTCATTCGACCGGTTAAAGGTCAAAGCCGTGTTGTTGACAACGGCCCCAGAGCCAAGGGTGCCCGTTGTACCACCATCTCCGACTTGCAATGCACCAGTGGTAATCGTGGTAGCACCGGTATAGCTGTTGGCCCCAGTCAGGGTGAGGGTGCCTGCACCCAGCTTGGTCAAGGTGCCGTTGCCGCTGATATTGCCGCCTACCGACAAGTCATCCGATCGGTTGAAGGTCAAAGCTGCGTTGTTGACGACGGCCCCGGAGCCCAGGGCGCCTGTTGTGCTGCCCGAACCCACCTGCAAAGTGCCTGCGGTAATCGTGGTGGTGCCGGTGTAGTTGTTGGCCCCTGTCAGGGTGAGCGTGCCTGCGCCCAGTTTGGTTAAGGTGCCAGTGTTGCTGATGACGTTGGCCACTGCCAAGTCATCCGACCGGTTGAAGCTCAAAGCCGCATTGTTGGTGATGGCCCCAGATCCCAGCGTACCCGTTGTGCCGCCATCGCCGACCTGCAAAGTCCCAGCGCTGATGGTGGTGATGCCAGAGTAGCTGCTGTCGCCAGACAAGGTGAGGGTGCCTGCTCCCAGCTTTGTCAAGGTGCCGGTGCCGCTGATCACGTTGGCCACTGCCAAGTCATCCGACCGGTTGAAGGACAAAGCCGAATTGTTGGTGACGGCCCCGGTGCCCAGCGTGCCCGTTGTGCTGCCCGAACCCACCTGCAAAGCGCCAGTGCCGATGGTGGTAGCGCCTGTATAGGTGTTGCTGCCAGACAGTACCAGTCTGCCCGTACCGGTTTTGGTGAAGCCGAAACCGGTGCCGCTGACCACGCCTGAGAGTGTCAACTCTATACCCGCCACATTGACCGTCGAATCAGCCCCCAGCATTACCGTGCCGGACAAAGAGCTGGTCCCGGTACTGGCAGCCAAAGTACCACCGTTGATCGTCAACGCCTCAGCGCCCACCACGACACCACGCACATCAAGCGTAGCGCCGCTGGCCACCGTGGTGCCTGCGGCAGTGGTGCCGAGAGCTGCTGCATTGCCCAACGCCAAGGTGCCTGCAGACACCGTGGTGCTACCCGTGAAAGTATTGGTGCCTGACAGGGTGAGCGTACCTGTCCCTACCTTGGTGACGCCACCAGCTCCTGAAATCACGCCTGCAAACGTGGTCGAAGTGTTGTTGGTTCCTATGGTCAGTGAACTAGAGCCCAAAACCACGCTGCTGGCCCCTGTAGAAGCCAAGGAGCCGATACTCAGGTTGCTCCCACTGATGTCGAGTACAACACTGTTATTCGAAGCGACTGTGACAGCAGAACCGATTCCAAGGGCAGAACTGTGGGTCGTTTTGAGTGTTCCACCGTTAAGGGTGGTTGGCCCTGTGTAGGTGTTGGCACCAGACAAAGTCCAAGCGTAGACCGACCCGTTAAAGAATGTTGTGACCCCACCAGAGCCAAGATCCAAAATACCAGCCAATTGGTTATTGATCGACTGGCCAGACAGGGTCAAGGTATGGCCCGAGCCTGTGATGGTGCCTGTGTTGGAAAGATTGATTGAACCCGAAGAAGGAGAAATCGTTGCATTGCCACCCAAGCTCAGCAAGCCGCTGTACGTGACGCTTGTTCCGACGTAGTTGACCAATGCGCCATTTCGACCCACACCCCCATCTCCTGAACCCGTGATAGACAGAGGTTCAGCGGTACTGAGCGAATTGCCATAGAGATCCAGTGTGGCACCGCTCTCTACCACCGTACCTCCAGCAACTGTCCCCAAAGGTGAGTTGGTGCCGTTGCCTGCAGCGGCAAGCCGCAAAGCCCCCGCACTGATGGTGGTGGTGCCGGTGTAGCTGCTGGCACCCGACAATATGAGGGTGCCTGCGCCTAATTTGGTCAAGGTGCCGGTGCCGCTGATCACGTTGGCCACAGCCAAGGCATCGGACCGGTTGAAGGTCAAAGCCGCATTGTTGGTGACGGCCCCGGTGCCCAGGGTGCCCGTTGTGCTGCCCGAACCCACCTGCAAAGTGCCGGCTGTGATGGTGGTGACGCCGGTGTAGCTGTTGGTGCCGGTCAAGGTGAGGGTGCCTGCACCCACTTTGGTCAAAGTGCCGGTGCCACTGATGTTGCCGCCTACCGTCAAGTCATTCGACCGGTTAAAGGTCAAAGCCGTGTTGTTGACGACGGCCCCAGAGCCAAGGGTGCCCGTTGTACCACCATCACCGACTTGCAACGCACCAGTGGTAATCGTGGTGGCACCGGTATAGCTGTTGGCCCCAGTCAGGGTGAGGGTGCCTGCACCCAGCTTGGTCAAACTGCTGCTGGTGCCTGAAACGATGCCGCTGTAAGTGCTGTTACCAGACTGGGTTACGCTCAATGCCCGCCCACTGGCCAGCGCAATGTTGCCGCTGCCAGAGACGGTTGCTGCATTGAAGGTCACATCACCTGTGGTGGTGTTGGTGGTGGTGAGGTCGGCACCGATAGATACAGCGGAGGCAAATATGTTGACGGGACCCGCAATACTGTTGTTGAAGCCAATGCCGATATCGCTGGTGTTGCCCGTTTTGCCCAGGTTGAGACCTGTCAAAGTCGAGTTGATAGTGAAGAAATCACTGCCAACGCCTTGGCCAAAAGAAGCGTCACTGGGCTCGAAGGTGAAAACACCGGTGCCGTTGATGGCGGGCTTGGTTGCGAGACTCCAGTTGACTGTTTCTGCTCGCACAGTCACGTTGCCAGAGCCGGGGTTCACGGTCACATGGTCCAGGTTCACCAATCCACTGCCATTGGTATCGCCATCACCCCACAACACGACATTGCCGTTGTTGGTGGTGATCGTTTTGGCCGTTGTGTTGACGTTTGTGATGATGTCGCCGCTGGCTTTGATGAGAATTTCTGCACCGCTGGCGGTGCTGGTCATGCCACTGTTGAGCGTGATGTTGCTGCCGATCAAAGAAATGGGGCCAGCGATGCTGGGTGAGCCCGCCAGGGTGATGGCCTGTTCGTTGCCTGTTTTACCGAGGGTCAAGCCGGTGAGTGTGCTGCCAAAAGTCAGTTTGGCCGTGTCTAAGGCGCTGGAAAAGCTGGCCGCGCTGGACGTGATGCTGGCCGTACCCGATGAGACGAAGGACAAGCCGGTGTTGGCGGCGGTGGAATCAATCCGATCAGCGACCAGGCTGATGTTGCTGCTGCTGGTGTCGACCTGACCAGCCTTTTGGCCGAGCACGGACGCGCCGCTGGCTGACATCACAACGCCGGCTGCGCCGCCATTGAGCGTGATGGCCCCAGAGCCAGACAGCACATCGGCAAAAAGGTAGATGCCCGCAATCGCTCCGCTCGACGGGCTTGTGCTGGAGCCATTGATCGAGATGGCACCAGAGCCGGTACTTTTGATGGTGGATACCGCACCAGCACCGGAATTAAACAGAACGCCATAACTGGAGTTGGAGGCGCCGGTCAGTGAAATCGCAGTACCCCCACTCTTGGACGATGTCATGTTGACAGCGCCTGCAAAAAATAGAGCGATGGTCGAACCTGTCTGCTGGGCATCAATGGTGATGCTGCCCGAGCCCGCATCAAAACTCGCACTTGCAAAATACGCACCGGTGAATGCGGCTGTAGCTCTACTTTTGAGCAGAATATTGCCACCGTTCGAGTTGGCAGTGAAGTGGCCGCCAGTTGAAAAAATTTGAGTGGCGTAGCCACTCGGACTTCCTCCAGAGTCAGCCCCCCCAGCCAGCGTGATATTGCCGCCATTGGTACTGATCGTGGTGTTCCCGTTGAATTTAATTGACCCAATACCATCTCTTTCCGAGTCGGACCAATAAGTCACGCTGCCCCCGTTGGTGCTGACCGTTACCCCTGCTGCTTGAGTGATGTTCGAATGCGACTTCAGGGTCAGGCTGTTGGCACTGTTCGAGATGATGTTCGAGTTGATATTGATATCCCCAGAACTCCCGCTGTTTCCGTCTGAACCATAACTGCCTACGTCGTTGGTGGTTGTGACTTCCACGTTGCTGGAGTTCAATGCCGAGACAATGGCACTCGCCTGGGATGCACCGATGGTGTAAGTGAAAGGGTCAATCAACCACAGGCCGGTTTTTCCAGCACTCGGGCTGGCGGCCCGAGTATCGACCGAGAACCTGTCGATGTCGATGCTGGGGCCAGAGGTTTCCACCCATCCGCCATCACCACCATGGGCACCGCCTCTTGCCGCCACTGAACCCTGCGCCAGGGTGAAGCCATCGGGCTTGCCCAGATCGCTCCACAACACCACGGTGCCGCCATTGCCGTTTTGCGTGGCGCTGGCGTCAATGGTGACGCCCTGCGTCATGGTCACGGTGGTGGCTTGGTGCAGCGCGTTGGGGTCTGCCAACACGCGGCGCTCTGCGTTCGCGCCGCCTTGCCAGTCACCACCCACCAGCACGTAGCCGCCGCCCGTGGCGCCTTGGGCGTCGATGGTGGTGTTGTTCAAAAGGGCAATGTGATCTCCCACCAGGATGGTCCCGCCGCCTTGCCCTGTGCGCCCACGGGTAGTCAGCGTGCTGTGGCCCATCATGGCCAGTCGGCCCTGTCCCGGCGCATCGGGTGTACCCGGTGCATTGGGTGAATCTGGTGTGAGGGGCAGGGGGTTGGCGTTGTTCGGTTGTGCTGGTGCACCCGCACGCAAATGGATCTGCCCACCCTGGCCGCCGCTGGCGTCGAGCGTGGCGTTGTTCAACTCCAGGTCAACTTGCGCCTCGATGCTGATTAGCCCACCTTGGCTATTGGGCGTCGCAGGCGTGTTGTCTTGCGTGGCTTGCACGCTCACGCTGCCTTGTATCTGCACTTTGCTGGTGGTCTGGATGCTGAGTGCGCCGCCTTGTGTGGGTGCGCTCAGGTCGATGCGGCCCGTGTCAGTTTGTGTGAAGTGTGTGGCCAGCACTTGCACGCTGCCTGCGCTGTGCTGGGGGCTGCCGGTGGCGCTGATCGTGCCGCTGTTGTTGACCTCGAGGGCGCTGATCTCGATGCGGCCTGCGGGGCCGCTGTCGGCGCTGGTGCTGCCTGCTGCCGAGGCTGTGGTGGCATTGGCGCTCACGGTGCCCGTGTTCTCGACCCGCTTGCTGGCCGACAGGATGATGCGCCCGCCTTGCTGCTGCAGGCCGTTGGCCTCAATGCGGCCGCTGTTCTTGACCACGCCGCCCACCAGCCGGTCCATCGATTGGGCGCTGATGATGATCAAACCACCCGGCGCCTGCACCGCGTGGCGGTTGTCCACCAAAGCGGCAATTTGGCTGGGCTCGACGCGGATGCTGGTCAAGCGGTTGTGGGTGTCAAACTGCAGATCCACCGCCTCGCCAGCGGCCAGGGCCACAGTGCCCATGTGCGCGATCACCGCGCCTTGGTTGCGCACCTCGGGCGCGAGCAGGGCGATGTAGCCGCCCAAAGCAGCTTTGATCTCGCCCTCGTTGACCACTTTGCCCGTACTGCCGTTGCGCTCGAAGCGGTTTTTACCGGCCATGAAGTCGGCATCGCTTGTGCCATGTGTGGTGGCGATCAGGCCGCCCACGTCGACCCGCGCGTCTTTGCCGAAAAACACGCCCGACGGGTTGGTGAGGATGACTTGGCCGTTCGCCGTAATTTGGCCAAAGATTTGGCTGGGGTCGTTGCTCAGCACGCGGTTGAGCGTGACGCTGCTGGCACTGGGTTGCGCAAACTGCACCTTGGCGTCTTTGCCCACATTGAAACTTTGCCAGTTGATGGCGGCGCGGTCAGTGCTTTGCTGAATCAGCATGTGGGCACCGCTTTGGCCAATGCTTGCTTGACCCGCGCTGACTTGCCCACCCGTGGGAAGGGCCGTGGGCGGGGGCGCCGTTTGGGCGTATGCGCCATTGGCCAACAGGCCGACCATGAGGCTGGTCAGGGTGGCTGCCAGTTTGACGCTCGAGCTGGGTTTACCTTTGGCCGAGACCGTCTCTGCGGCGGCGACATAGGCTTGTTTGCTGGCGTTCCAAACGCTGTGGAAGGTCTTGTTCATGGTGCTGCATTCCCTGGGGGATGTCTGTGTTTCATGTCAGAAAGGAACGCTGGCGCTGAGCCATGCGCGGTTGCGCTTCAGGGTGCCGTCGCTGTCGGTGCCGCTTGCCGTGGGTTTGGGGTTGTTGCCGTTGCGGTGTGCCCAAGTGATGCGGGTGGAGATGCCGCCGGGGCCTTGCCAGTTGGCACTCAGGCCATGGCCGCTCAGCGACAGCGTACTTTTGGGATCGCCTGAGGTGGTGGGCAGACTGACCACACTGCCTTGGTCGATAAAGGCGCTGAGTACCCAGCTTGGGTTGACGCGCCAACGCCATTCGGCGGCGAGCACTTGGCCACTTTCGCCGCCAAGCTCGCTGACCGGGTAAGCCCGAACCGTGCCCGAGCCACCGATGTAAAACTTTTCGGACGAGTCCAGAGCTTGGTTGGCGTGTTGCCCTTGCAAGCTGAGCAACACCGTGTGCGCGCCAGTGATGGTTTGTTGGCGCGAGAGGCTGTAGTTGATCTTCGAGTAACTGCGGTCAATGCTGTTGACCAAGCTGTGTGCGCGCATGTTGCTGAGCTGACCTTGCAGCCATTGGGCCGATGCGCTGTTGGCGCCGCCTTGGCCCCAGTTGTCAAAGAGATTGCCCGACAGACCCAAACGAAAGGCGTTGGTGTTGTAGTCGGAGTAGCTTTTGGCGTTGTCAGGGGTGCTGCTGCTGTTATCGCTGTAAAAACGTTTGGCTTCCAGGCCGCCCGAAAAGTACACGTTCTGCAGCCTTGCGCGCAGCAAGGGGTAGCTCCAGTCCAGGCCCATACTGCTGGAGCTGCCCTGGATGTTCAGATCGCGAGTGCTTTGCGGACCATCCACCACCTTGTATTGCATGTGGCTGGCGCTGATGCCCAGGCGCAGACCGCTGAAACCGAAGGGTTGTGTGTAGGCGATGCGCCCATAGTCACTGCCCTGGGTGCGCAAAACGTTCAGGCTGAGCAGGTCACCACGGCCGGTGGGGCTGTTGATGTTGAGGTTGGCCGTCAGGCGTTCGCTGCCGGTAGAGATGGCCCCAGTGTTGTCCAGTCCGATATCCCCATAAATCAAGGGCTCGTCGGTCGTTTGCAGAGCAAGCGCAGTTTCGCCCTCGCTCGCGCCGGGTGCCAGTGTGCCCGCCACGCTGATGCCGGGCAGGTCGTCCGCCAAGAGCAGGGCTCTGTCGAGCTTGTTGGCGTCAAGCGCTTGGCCTGTTGCCAGTTGTTGTGCAAAAAAAGCTTGCAACCGGTCGCGTGTCACCCGTTGGGTGTTTTCGCCTTCAAAGAGCAAACCTGCAAATCGCGCTTCGATGACTTGCAGGGTGAGCGTGCCCTCGCTGATGTCCTGCTCTGGCAGGTAAACACGCACGATCCAGCCTGCCTGTCGGTAGGCAGTGGCGACCGCATCGGCGGCGCGCTGTAGCCCGGCAAAGTCGAGCTGCTGGCCCACAAACGCCTGCAGGGCGGTTGCCAGTTGTTCGCTGCTGAGCAAGTTGTTGCCTGCAAAGCGGAAGGATTTGACCATGACGGTCATGCCCGATGTGGGCTGGATTTGGGGGGGCAGCGGTGCGCTTTGGGGGCGCGCTGCGGGCAAAGGCAGTGGGCGCTGTTGCTCGATTTGCTGACGCAAGCTGCCAGCGTCTGGAGGCGTTTGGGCCCAGCCCGAAAAGCTCAGCCCCAATGCGACAGGCAAAGGCCAATAAGTGGGAAGAGGTCTGTTGGGCATTTTGCGGGTCAATGTGGGTCAGAAAAAAGATCGCGCGAGAGTAATACGCGCAAAATTTTTTCGCCAACAAAAACCAACAAAATTGCCAACAAAAACCAAAAAAATTAACAAAATGATAAATAGCGTCCCAGAGTTGGGAAGAGGGTTTGTTAAATAGGGTGTTGGCCGATTTCAGGCCCATCCTGCAGTTAGCCCAGCAGGGTGAAGAACAACGCGACTTGCCAGCGCTGTTTGTAAACTGCACAAATAGTCAAGGCAGAAAGCGGGTGGGGCAATATGGGATCGGCGGCAACACTGAGCTGGCCTGAGCTGGTAACTGCGCGGGTGACTGTTTATCGCTCTTCGAAATTAACAATCCAAATCGGCAGCAATGATTAGAAAACGACTGATATGCGCGCAATCTGAAATGGGAATCACTGGCTAATCAATATTTTGCAGCAAAGTATGTAGCCGCGGTTGTATACAGATCGGATGCCAGGGGAAGCGGCACCAGCCGATATCAGTTTTTTTCGCAACCTGGCAATGCGCATTTCTAGCGCGGCTGCGGTGGGGAGCGCATCACTTAAGCCAAGAAGCTCAGCCAGTTGCCAAGGTGCCAGCGGTTGACCAGCAGCGCGTACCAGCCCTGCCAGTAGCATTGTTTCATTGGGGCTAAGGTCCGCGATCCCATGGGGCCCTTCAAGAGCATGGCTATCCGGTCTCAGATGCAAGGCCTCAGATTCAACGTCGAGTGACCGTTGCTTTTGAGCTATGGCAGCAATTCCAGCCATGAGTTCCACAGGATCCACCGGTTTGGTGAAATAAATATCTGCACCGCTTTCGTAACCGATGACTTTATCCCCAATCATGCTGCGCGCGGTCGAGATGATGATGCCGACTTTTGGATGAACCTGTCGCAGTTTTTTGACCAATACCAGTCCGTCTGAGTCTGGAAGATTCAAATCGATCACATAAACATCGGGCGTGAAATCACCCGACTCGTCCAGTATTTCGGCAGCCAATCCCACGCCTCGCACAAAGTGCCCTTTTTCCTGAAAAAAAGACATCAACCCCTCACGAAGGTCATCGTTGTCTTCCACGATCAGGATTTTCAGTGCAAATGCCATTCTTAACTCTTAAAAATGCCAAGATCTGCTCATGCTGCACCAAATGAGACTTTCAAACCAACACAAGCCAACGCCTCAGGTCGGTCGGTTGCTTAGCTGGGCGGGCAACCAAATCTCAAACCGCACCAAACCATCACTCGGTGAATAGGTCACATGCCCATTCAGCAATTCCAGGAGTGCCTTGACCAGAAACAGGCCCAGTCCCGAACCAGATTGCTTTCGAGCCAAGGGGCTTCGGTAGTACTTTCCAAACAGCTTGCTGGCTTCGGGCCAACCTGTTGAGCCCACTTCATTTTCAATTTGCCAACGCCACCCGTTTATTCCTTGTGATCCGGTGGTGGCTGTCAGCCTCAAAGTGATGCGTGAATTGAGTGCGCTGTATTTGTAGGCGTTATCCAATAGATTGCTCAGAACGATAGAAAGTATCTGAGCATCTGTTTGCGCCAGGCAAGGGTCTGTGGGCAGGTCGAGCAGCATGCGTTCAGGTTGGCGGCTGGACGAACATACAAATCGCGTGAGCTCTGCAACGTCCAGCAACTCCATGCGCGGCTGTAGGCTCTGATCTGACAACTGCCCTGAGTGCACGCAGCGTTCGATCACACGGTTCATGTCGTCAATGGCGCGCTCCATGGCGGGACGTCCCTTTTGCCCTGCCTCCATCCAAATGCGAAGATTGGCCAAAGGGGTTTTGATTTCGTGCGCCAGCATGGCCAGCAACTGCCGCTGATCACTCAAGTATTGTTCGTTCATTCGCGCCTGCTCTTGCTGCCGAATCAGCTGGTTGGCCAAAGCCTCATGCCTTGATCGGAAAAGGCGATGACGCACCCCCAAGATAATCAACATCACAAAACCGTTGGCCACAAGGTTGCTCATGTTGCCGTAAAAAAGAATGCGGGACTCTTGTATCAGGCCTAAATTGGTCATGGTTGGGATGGCGTTGACAAACGCATAAAAAAAGACATACGCCAGAATCACTGCCTTGGGTATGGGGGGCTGAGGTTGGCTTTTTGGGGATACCAAAACCGTTATAACAAGCCATACCAACAGAAAGGTTGCCACCGCATTGACGCCCATGAGGGCCAGGTGGGTAGGCCCCAAAATCCCAAAGACAGCAAGCCCGATGAGCACCCACAAGCTTGAACGCATGACTCGCAGCATCCAGGCAGGAGATGAGTACTCGATCAGCAGGGAGGCAAAAAACAAGAAGATGGTTCCCACCATGACAGCGGCCACTGTGCTGGTTGTCTGAGAAAGCATCCCTTCTGGAAACCACTCACCCAAAATCGCACGGGCAAAACCCAAATGGAAAAAACCCCACAAGGTCACCATCAACTGTTGGATGGCAAAGGTGGCTGTGACCCGATCGCGCGAAATGAGCCACTCCATCACAGACCAAACCCAAAGAAACAGCGATACCAGCAAAAAACTGCCGGTCACCCATTCCACCCATCGAGTGAACCGCTTGGCTTCTGCCATGGGCAACATTTCCAGGTAGACCAGTCGTGTGCTCGAGCTTTCAAGTCGAAGTAGCACGTCACGTGCTTTGGTTTGTGGTGACACCTCGAATGTGAAAACAACGCTGCCCAGTGCATCTTCACGTGCGGGCAAGAAGTCACCTGCATGGCGAATGACCCCTGTGGTCGGGTCGTAAAACGTCACCCGGTCCAAGTAAGGCGGGCGTACCACGAGAACTTGCGGCAACTCATCGCTGCGCAAGGCTGCTGGCACGGTGATGCGCAGCCATATCGGTTCCAGACCAAAACCCCAAGACTTCCAACCTGTGAATGTCTCCCAATTTGCCTTGTCCAGCACGGTATCTGCTGTTGCCGTGCCATCGGGGTCCAGCCAAGCGGCAAATGTAGTGTTGACTGGCGCGATCGGTTGGGCGGTGGCCATGGCGTGGCTAACGGTCAAGACCAAGGCGATGGCAACAACCAATACCCTAACCCGCCATAAAAGTGCGCTTAGCGCACCTATCCATGAACGGATGATCAGTTGGCTTTTGTTGGCTTCTTGGGGCGAGTCAATAAAACTCAAAGCAGTTTTCTCGGTTTGTTGGAATTTGTTAGAGATATCAAAAGAGCTCAATTAAGGTTCAACCTTCCGTACATCAGATTTGATTGCTTAGGCGCGTCAAACCGGATGGCTTTTGATGCAGGTAATCGTAAGTGTGGGTCGCAATTTTGTCATTAAAAACTCAAGGCCAGTATCCGGACCAAGGTCGAGCAACCGCTTCGGGTGATCAAGTGCCAGTTTGTGCATCGCGAGACGCATTACCGGGGTTTGGCCAAGAACACCAGCCGGTTGCTGCTGATGTTTGCGCTGTCGAACTTGTGGATGGTACGCAAACGAATTTTGCAGGGGCTGCAGGCATGAGTGCGACTGTAGTGCGGGCAAAGGCTGAAAAGCGTAGGCCCTGCAGCCTCAAAAACGGGAAATCGACGACCAATTCAGTTCTTGTTTCGCCTTGTGAATATTCACGCATCCACTCACGCATTGGCAGGGGTTATGCAGACCATCCTTCAACAAAATAAATGAAAATGAAAAATATTTTTATTTCTGCGCTATTGGCGATTTCAAGTCAAGCATTTGGTGCATACCTAAACTTGCAACCCCTCGCCAACCAATCTGTGAACGGATTCTGTGGTGCAGCCCATTAC
Organism: Limnohabitans sp. 2KL-51; assembly: GCF_003063645.1. Lineage (GTDB taxonomy): Bacteria > Pseudomonadota > Gammaproteobacteria > Burkholderiales > Burkholderiaceae_C > Limnohabitans_A. Next base: position 122,194 of record NZ_NESJ01000002.1, on the reverse strand, counting down.
AGTCCCAATACACCACCGACTGGTAACTTTCTTTATGCAGGTCTTACTGGCGGAACTGCTTCATGTAGGACTGATGTCAATAGTTTTGTTAGTAGTGCAAATCCTTATAATAGACTATCATTTTCTAATACCTCAAGATTCTTTAACTTTCAGAGTTTTCAGGTTAATAATACAACAGGTGGTTCTCTTAATCTAAGCGTTCAATCAATTTCTAATATGGATATATGGGATGATCCTGCTAATATCGATGTTGTAGTAGCGACAGAAAACTTCACGGTTCCAGCGAATACAACCCAAACCATTACACTCAATGGTAACCATCTGAAACTCAAAACCGCGATCATTAACTTTTCAGCTACAAACATAGCGGGCGTAAGCTTCCGTAACTTTAGCGTAGAAGTACTATCTTCTGTGGGTGGAAATGTATCGGGTTTGGCTGCTGGTGAAGCAGTCACGTTAATAAATAATGGGTCAGACAATAAAACAGTTTCAGCAAATGGATCCTTCACATTCGATACTTTTTTAGAAAGCGGTAGCATCTATTCTGTGACTGTTGGAACCAACCCTCCTGGCAAGATTTGCAGCGTCACAAGGGGCTCAGGCACTGTTGGCGTCTCCAATGTCACAAACGTTGCTGTTGCTTGTGCTGTTCCTGCACCGACTGTTTCTTCGGTTTCACCTACATCAGGAACAACAACTGGTGGTACCAGCATTACCATTACGGGCACTAATTTGACAGGAGCAACGGGAATCACAGTTGGTGGTGCAGCATGTACAGGTGTGACCATAACGTCTGCCACCTCAGCAACCTGTTCAACGCCAGCAGGAAGCGCAGGCACTGCAAGCATCCTCGTTACCACTGCTGGTGGAACCAATGCGGCCAACACGCTGTTCACCTATGTTGCCGCGCCGACAGTGAGCGCTGTCTCTCCAACCAGTGGGACAACCGCCGGCGGCACATCCATCACCATCACGGGCACTAATTTGACAGGAGCAACGGGAATCACCGTTGGTGGTACAGCATGTACAGGTGTGACCATAACGTCTGCCACCTCAGCAACTTGTTCAACGCCAGCAGGTACGGCAGGCACTGCAAGCGTGATCGTCACCACTGCAGGTGGAACCAATGCGGCCAACACGCTGTTCACCTACGTTGCCGCACCCACTGTGACCTCCGTCTCTCCAACCAGTGGGACAACCGCCGGCGGCACATCCATCACCATCACGGGCACTAATTTGACAGGAGCAACGGGAATCACCGTTGGTGGTACAGCATGTACAGGTGTGACCATAACGTCTGCCACCTCTGCAACTTGTTCAACGCCAGCAGGTACGGCAGGCACCGCAAGCGTGATCGTCACCACTGCTGGTGGAACCAATGCGGCCAACACGCTGTTCACCTATGTTGCCGCGCCGACAGTGAGCGCTGTCTCTCCAACCAGTGGGTCAACCGCCGGCGGCACATCCATCACCATCACGGGCACTAATTTGACAGGAGCAACGGGAATCACCGTTGGTGGTACAGCATGTACAGGTGTGACCATAACGTCTGCCACCTCTGCAACTTGTTCAACGCCAGCAGGTACGGCAGGCACCGCAAGCGTGATCGTCACCACTGCTGGTGGAACCAATGCGGCCAACACGCTGTTCACCTATGTTGCCGCGCCGACAGTGAGCGCTGTCTCTCCAACCAGTGGGTCAACCGCCGGCGGCACATCCATCACCATCACGGGCACTAATTTGACAGGAGCAACGGGAATCACAGTTGGTGGTGCAGCATGTACAGGTGTGACCATAACGTCTGCCACCTCAGCAACTTGTTCAACGCCAGCAGGTACGGCAGGCACCGCAAGCGTGATCGTCACCACTGCTGGTGGAACCAATGCGGCCAACACGCTGTTCACCTATGTTGCCGCGCCGACAGTGAGCGCTGTCTCTCCAACCAGTGGGTCAACCGCCGGCGTCACATCCATCACCATCACGGGCACTAATTTGACAGGAGCAACGGGAATCACCGTTGGTGGTGCAGCATGTACAGGTGTGACCATAACGTCTGCCACCTCAGCAACTTGTTCAACGCCAGCAGGTACGGCAGGCACTGCAAGCGTGATCGTCACCACTGCAGGTGGAACCAATGCGGCCAACACGCTGTTCACCTACGTTGCCGCACCCACTGTGACTGCTGTCTCTCCAACCAGTGGGTCAACTACTGGTGGCACGTCCATCACCATCACGGGCACTAATTTGACAGGAGCAACGGGAATCACCGTTGGTGGTTCGGCGTGTTCTGCTTTCAGTGTGACCAATAGCACGACTGCAACCTGTACCACCCCAGCAGGTAGTGCAGGTACAGCCAGTGTCTTGGTCACCACGGCAGGTGGAACCAATGCGGCCAACACCTTGTTCACTTATTTTCTACCTATTCCAATCGTCAGTGCTAACGGCTCAGCGACCATAACTGGTGGTAACTTCCTTGCGGCCCAATTTTCTTCTGCCAGTAGGGCACCACCGACTGGCAAGACATTTCCTTACGGTGTTTTTGAATTCACCGCCCAGACCACATCTGGTGGGACAGTGAGCATCACAATCACATATCCTCAAGCATTGCCTACCAACACACGGTATTTGAAACTTATCAATGATGCTTGGGCGGATTGGACAAACCTGGTTTCAGTATCTGGAAATACAGTCACCTACTCAGTTGTAGACGGTGGAACTGGCGACTCGAATTCTGCCGTCGGGTTGATTACTGATCCATTTGGTCCCGTGATAGATGTGGCAACAGATGCCGCGCCCATACCAACTTTGTCTGAATGGGCCATGATCTTCTTGGCCAGCTTGATGGCGATGTTTGCCATTTTCACAACGCGTCGTCGGTAATCAAGATATGTAACCAGAGAAAGCTCCGCAAAAATCATTTCTTGTTATCCGTCACTCAATTAAATGAGCCCAAGTTTCGCCCCAAAGCGATCACTTGCATCATGGCATCCAGCCCATCGGCATCAACCACCCGCCGCCCTGGCATGCTGCGCAGCCAAGTGATCTGCCGCTTGGCCAGTTGGCGCGTGGCAAAGATGCCGCGCTCCAGGATCTCGGCTTCGGTCCAGCCCGCATCCAGCCCTTCCCAGGCCTGGCGGTACCCCACGCAGCGCATCGAGGGCAGGTCGGGGTGCAGGTCGCCGCGTGCCCGCAGGGCCTTCACCTCATCCATGAATCCTGCCGCCATCATTTGTTCAAAGCGCAGCGCGATGCGCTGGTGCAGCCAAGCGCGGTCCTGTGGTTCCAGGCTGATGACGGGAATGTGCCAGTCGGGCGCATGCGCTTTGGCGCTTTGGTGAAAGGACGTGAGGGTCTGGCCTGTGGCGGTCCAGACTTCCAAGGCGCGGCCAATGCGCTGGCTGTCGCCGGGGGCCAGGCGGGCGGCCGTTTGCGGGTCCACCTGGGCCAGTTGCGCGTGCAGGGCGGGCCAGCCGAGTTGCTCGGCTTGTTGGTGGATTTGGGCGCGCACCTGCGGGTCGGCCGCGGGGATGTCGTTCAAGCCCTCCAGCAACGCCTTGAGGTACAGCATGGTGCCGCCCACCAACAGCGGTGTTTTGCCGCGTGCACGGATGTCGCGGATTAGTCGGGTCGCGTCTTTGGCAAATTCTGCCGCGCTGTAGCTGTGCAGCGGGTCCAGCGTGTCGATCAGGTGGTGCGGCACGGCGGCCAGTTCTTCGCGGCTGGGTTTGGCCGTGCCAATGTCCATGCCCCGGTAAACCAGGGCCGAGTCGACGCTGATGATTTCTGCGCCGCCTTGGGGCTGCAGGGTTTGGGCCAAGGCCAGTGCCGCTGCGGTTTTGCCGCTGGCCGTGGGGCCCACGATGGCGATGGCGTCGGGGCTGCTCATGCCGCTGCTGTGGCCATGAGCACCGGGCGGCCGTGGCGCTGAACGGCGGTCCAGGCCACCAGCGTGATGACGATGGCCCAGAGCAAGACGCCGTGTGCCAGCGCAAACACCGGGCGGTCCATGTGGGTGCTGAGCCATGCGCCCATGAAGAATGCGCCCAGCATCATCAAAAACCCATTCAATGCCGAAGCTGTGCCTGCCCGTTGCGGAAAGGGCGCCACGGCTCCGCTTTGACCGCAAGGCTGATGGACGCCATGGCCCAGCATGAAGATGTACATGGGCACCATGACGGCCCAGGCACCGTACCAGTCCTGGCCTTCTCCGGCATAGGCCAGCGCTGCCATGCTCACACCGCCGGTGACGGTCAGCACCGCTGCCATGCCCACGGTGCGGTGCACGCTGGTGCGGCGCAGCAACCAGCGGCACAAGAAGGTGCCCACGATGTAGGACAGCGACATGCTGAGCATCAGAAAACCATAGGCCGTTTTGCTGTAACCCATGAATTGAATGAAGACAAACGACGAGCTGGCCAGAAAAGTGAACAGCCCCAGGTAAGACGCAGAAGACAAAGCGCACCAGGTGAGGAATACGGGGTGGCGCAGGATGGCGAGGTTGGCGCGAATCAGGGGGCCGGCGCGCAAGGCGTGCGGATCGGGTTGGGCCAGGGTTTCTTCGAAGCGCCAGGCCAGCAAGGCGAGGGTGCCGGCGCCGAACACCGCGACGGCGATCAGGGCCACGCGCCAGCCCAGCCAATCGGTGAGCAGGCCGCCCAGCGGCGCGCATGCGCAAGCGATGATGCCCAGGCCGGTGAGGGCTTGCGACATGACGGTGGCACCTTGGGTTGGTGCAAACAGGTCGCGCACCACCGCTCGCGCGGCCATGACCCCCGCGCCCATGGCGATGCCTTGCAGCGTGCGGCCTGCGATCAGCCAAGCCATGCTGGGGGCAAATGCACACGCCACCGATGCGAGGGTGAAAGCAGCCATGCCCCACAGCAAGATGGGTCTGCGTCCAAAGCGGTCCGACATGGGACCCCAGACGAGCTGGGACAGACCAAATGCCAGGAGCAGCGCCGTGAGCGTGAGTTGGGCCTGGCCCATGCTGGCACCAAAGCCTTCGGTGATGACGGGCAGGGCTGGCAAATACAGGTCGCTGGTGACGGGTTGCAGTCCGAGCAGCAGGGCCAGGATGAGGACGATGAGTTTTTGACCCATCACCGGCCTCGCAAAAACAGCGCATCCAGATCGCGCAGCGTCATCTGACGCCAAGTGGGTCGGCCGTGGTTGCACTGGTCGGAGCGTTCGGTGTCTTCCATTTGACGCAGCAAGCCGTTCATTTCGTCGAGCGTCAGGCGGCGGTTGGCACGCACCGCGCCGTGGCAGGCCATGGTGGCCAAAATCTCGTTTTGGGCGCGTTGCACCACGGTGCTGGCGTCATGCTGGGCCAACTCGGCCAACACGCTGCGGGCCAGCTCCACCGCGTCGCCTTGCGCGAGGCTGGTGGGCACGGCGCGCACGGCCAGGGTCTTGGCCGACAGGGGCGAGATTTCCAGGCCCAACTGTTCCAGCGCCTCGGCGCAGGCTTCGGCGGTGGCCACTTCGTTGGGGGTGGCGGCAAAGGTGGCCGGGATCAGCAGCGGTTGGCTGGCGATGCGTGAGGCTTCCGTGGTGTTGAGTTGGTTTTTGAGGCGTTCGTACACGATGCGCTCGTGCGCCGCGTGCATGTCCACCACCACCAGGCCTTGCTTGTTTTCGGCCAGGATGTAAACGCCGTGCAGCTGCGCCACAGCGCGGCCCAGCGGCCAGTCGCCTTCAGGCAGGGGATCAGCCACTGAACGGGGATCCCCGTGGGAGCGCACCCCTGTGCGCGATTGGTTATCGGCAGTGGGTCCGATGGTCCAAGCTCCAGGCAATTCTTGCGCGCTGGGTGGCTTCTGATCAAAGCTTGTCTCGTGGCCATTGGCCCGGAAAGCGGAATCGTTTGTGGGTTGCCACAGCGCTTTCAGGTCGGCCATGGCCTGTTCGCCATCCACGCGGGGGCGCACAAAATCGGCCGGTTTGTAGCTGGGGGCAGAAAAAGTCGAAGGGCCAGGGCGCTCAAAAGCCATGCCGCCTTGTTGCCAGGCGGCTGATTCGGGCAGGGCTTTGGGTTCGGGGCCGGTGGTCAGTGCAAAGCCGCTGGCCGTGTTCACGGCGTCGTCGTTCAGGTTGTTCGAGCGCGGCGAGGCCAGCGCGTTTTCCAGCGCGTGGCGAACGGCCTGGTGCACGGCGCGGCTGTCGCGAAAGCGCACTTCGATTTTGGTGGGGTGCACGTTCACATCCACCAGCGTCGGGTCGATTTGCATGAACAGCGCATAAGCCGGTTGTTTGTGCCCGTGCAGCACGTCTTCGTAGGCGCTGCGCGCACCGTGCATGACCACTTTGTCGCGCACAAAGCGGCCGTTCACATAGGCAAATTGGTGGTCTGGGCGAGAGCGGGCAGCGTCGGGCAGGCCGGCGCGGCCCATCACTTTGAGCGGTCCGGCGTGGTATTCGATGGGGATGGACTGGGCCACAAACTCTTCACCCAGCACATCGGCCAGGCGCTGAGCCAGGCCTGCCGCGCCAGGGTGCACGCGCCACTGCTCCACCAGCTTGCCCTCGTGCCAGATGGTAAAGCCCACGTCGGGGCGGGCCAGGGCGTGGCGGCGCACCGCCTCCACGCAGTGCGCCAACTCGGTGTTGTCGCTTTTCAAAAACTTGCGGCGAGCGGGGGTCGAGAAGAACAGCTCTTTGACTTCCACCGTGGTGCCCACTGCGCGGGCGGCCGGGCGGATCTCGCCGGTGCGGCCATCGAGTGCAAAGGCGGTGGGCTGACCGTCCATGCGAGAGAGCAGGGTGAGCTCGGACACCGAATTGATGGCCGCCAGGGCTTCGCCCCGAAAGCCCATGGTCATGACCGATTCGAGGTCGTCCAGATTGCCGATCTTGCTGGTGGCGTGGCGTTTGAGCGCTGTGGCCAGCTCGTCCGGCGCGATGCCGCCACCGTCGTCCTCGACGGAAATCAAGCGGGTGCCGCCACCCACCAGGCGCAGCGTGATGCTGCGTGCGCCCGCGTCCATGGCGTTGTCCACCAACTCGCGCACCACCGAGGCAGGGCGCTCGACCACCTCGCCTGCGGCGATCTGGCTGATCAGTTCATCGGGGAGTTCGCGGATGGGGCGGCGCGCGGAAGCCGGGGTTTGTTGGGAAGTCACTGTCTGATTTTAGGGCTTGGGCAGGGATAATCGGCGCATGGACATTCTTTTGCAACTCGTTGATTTCATCCTCCACGTCGACCGTTATTTGGAGGCCTTTGTCGCTCAATATGGGGCCTGGGTCTATGCCCTGCTGTTCCTCATCATCTTTGTGGAAACCGGCGTGGTGGTCATGCCGTTTTTGCCAGGCGACTCGCTGCTCTTCATTGTGGGGGCCATGTGTGGCGCGGGTTTGATGAACCTGCCCTTGGTCATGGGCCTGCTGCTGGCAGCGGCCATTTTGGGCGACCAGACCAACTACACCATCGGGCGCTACTTTGGCCCTCGGGTGTTCCAGTGGGAAGAGTCGCGGTTTTTCAGCCGCCGGGGCTTTGACCAGGCCCACGCTTTTTACGAAAAATACGGCGGCATCACCATCATCCTGGCGCGTTTCATGCCGTTTGTGCGCACCTTTGTGCCCTTTGTGGCAGGCGTTGCCGAGATGACGCGCAGCAAATTCAGCTTCTTCAATGTGGTGGGCGCGGTGATTTGGGTGGTGGGTCTGCTGTCGGTGGGTTACCTGTTTGGCAACCTGCCGATCGTGCAGCAGCATCTGAGCAAGATCATCTGGGCTTTGATCATCGTGCCGGGCCTGATCGCCATGTTCGGGGCATGGAAAGCAAGCCGCGCCGGTGTCTGAGCCGCGGGGCTGTCATGCCCCTGGGCGCTCATCAAGAGTCGCCAAAATTCAGCGGCAAGCCCACATAGTTTTCTGCAATGGTGCGAGAACCCGCTTCGCTGTGGACCAGGTAGTCCAGTTCGGCGTCTTGAAACTTCTGGCCGATGTCGCCGTTTTCGGGAAAGTGGTGCATCAGGCTGGTGAACCACCAGCTGAAACGCTCGGCACGCCAGATGCGGCGCAGGCAGCGCTCTGAATAGCTGTCGATGCCCGCCTCCGAGTTCTCTTGGTAGTACTCAATGAGAGCGGTGGACAGGTACTTCACATCGGTGGCCGCCAGGTTCAGGCCCTTGGCGCCGGTGGGCGGCACGATGTGGGCGGCGTCACCCGCCAGGAACATGCGGCCAAAGCGCATCGGCTCGGTCACAAAGCTGCGCAGCGGCGCGATGCTTTTTTCTATGCTGGGGCCAGTGACCAGATGCTCGCGGGCTTCGGGGTCGAGGCGGTTGCGCAACTCGGCCCAGAAGGCGTCGTCGGACCATTGCTCGACCTTGTCGGTCAAGGGTACTTGCAGGTAATAGCGGCTGCGCGTGGCGCTGCGCTGCGAGCACAGGGCAAAACCCCGCGTGCTGTTGGCGTAGATCAGTTCGTGGTGCACGGGTGGGGTGTCTGACAACACGCCCAGCCAGCCGAAGGGGTAGACCTTTTCATATTCCTTGATTGCGCCTTTAGGGGCACTGGCGCGGCATACCCCGTGAAAGCCGTCGCAACCGGCGATGAAATCGCATTCGATGGTGTGCAGCTTGCCATTTTTTTCGTAGGTGACACGGGGCTTGGCGGTGTCGAATTCGTGCACCTGCACGTTCTCGGCCTCGTACACTGTGGGCAGACCCGCGGCCTGGCGTGCGTCCATCAGGTCGCGGGTGACTTCGGTCTGGCCATACACCATGACGTTTTTGCCGCCTGTGAGTTTGTTCATGTCGATGCGGTGGCGCGCCCCTTTGAACAACAAATCAAAACCACCGTGGACCAGGCCCTCCTTGTGCATGCGCTGGCCCACACCGGCTTCGTTGAGCAGGTCCATGCTCACTTGCTCCAGCACGCCGGCTCGGATGCGCGAGAGCACGTAGTCGCCGCTTTGCCGCTCCACGATGACGGCGTCGATGCCGGACTTGAACAGCAATTGGCCCAGCAACAAGCCGGAAGGGCCTGCGCCAACGATGGCCACTTGGGTGCGGGTGGTGCTCATGAGGTGTCTCCTGAAATCGGTCAGTGCAATGCAGTAAAGCTTAAGAGGTGGGGCTGTTTTGCGAGGATGGTGGTGATGAAGTTTGTGCGATTGACAGTTAATTTGTGCGATGATCGCGCAAAATGACGGAAGTCAAAATGATTTTTTAGGTCGGGCCTTCAGGTCCGACATGTTTTTTTGGAGCTGCCCCCATGACCCTTGCGAAAGCCGACTACATCGAAGGCTTGGCTAAGGGCCTGGCCGTGCTGGAGGCTTTTGACACCGAGCGCCAGCGCCTGAATGCGACACTGGCCGCGCAGCGCACGGGCATTACGCGGGCGGCGGCGCGGCGGCACTTGCTCACGCTGGCCGAGCTGGGTTATTTGGAGACCGACGGCAGCCACTATTGGTTGTCGGCGCGCGTGCTTCGCTTTGCGGGCAGCTACATGGCCACTTCGCGCTTGCCACGCACGCTGCAGCCCACGCTCAACCGCTTGGCGCAGCAAACGCAAGCGGCCTTCAGCGCGGTGGTGCGCGATGGTGATGAATGTGTCATCGTGGCCCGCAGCGCTGGCGCGGCCGAGCCGGTGCGGCATTTGGCCTATGGCCTGCACCTGGGGGCACGTTTGCCTGCGCATGCCACGTCCACCGGTCGGGTGCTGCTGGCCAATTTGTCCAAGGCCGATTTCGCCGCATGGCTCAAAGGGCGGGAGCTGGCCCGGATCACGCCGCAAACCGAGGTGAACGCCACCCAGTTCAAGGCCCTGATCGCGCAGGTTCGGCAGTCTGACCACTGCTTGGCCCGCGATGGCCACGAGCTGGGCATCCACGCGCTGGCCGTGCCGCTGCGCAACATGCAGGGCCAGACCTTGGCGGCACTCAACGTAGTGGGCACGGCCGAGCAATTGAGCGACGCAGCGGTGCAGCGCCAGTGGCTGCCACTGCTGCTGCAAGCTGCGCGGGAGTTGCGCCCTTTGTTGTGACTTTGTTGAGAATCAGTCCAGCAGAAAATTGCCAGACGTGAAGTGCACACCAGGCGTATGGGCATCGAAGTGCACACCCGCTGGGTCACCGCCGGCAGCAACGACATCCAACTGTTGCATCAGCATTCTGCGCAGCATCACGATGCCTCGGTCGCTGGTGGCCAGATGCTCGTCGGAATGGTGGGCGATCACGCCCTGGCTGACCATGGCTTCCACGTCGTTGGGAAACATCTGGTGTTCCTCTTCGCTCATCTCTTCCCACAGCTTGCCGTTCATGCGGGTGCGCATGCGTGACAACTCGCCTTGTTCCCGCACACGCCCGACCACAAAAATCCGGAAACTGTGGTCGTCGATCGGCAGGATCCAGCCGATGGACTCAACCCGGCCCATGCGGCCAACTTTGGGGCTGGGGATCACGCGCAGTGTGGGCAGCCCCGCTTCGCTGATCCGTTTGAAAGAACGGCCATCTGGCAGATGGCGCATGGAAATGGTCCGAACACCCGATGCTGTGTTTTCCCAGTTGACCTCGGGCATCACGGCCATTTCTTCCACAAACTGCGTGCCACTGAAGGACGCATGCAAGATGACGACGTGAAAGGGATCGACCAGGTTTTCGTAATGCTGCATCCAGTTGCAGGGAATGACGCGGGGGCCGCCACCGCCGATGCTGCTGTCGTCGGCCTCCAAAAACTCGTCTTCGTCCAACTGGTCCAGGCATTCATAGGTGGGCAACACGGGCTTTTTGTCGGGTGGCCCCATGTAGGCCCAAATCAGCCCGTAGTGCTCTTGCAGCGGATACCAGGGCTGGCGCACTTTGTCTTTGAAGCGACCGCCATCGGGCTCACACGGCTGGTCCAGGCAATGGCCGGTGGCATCGAATTTCCAGCCGTGGTAGCAGCAACGAATGCCGGTTGCGTCGACTTTGCCGTAGAAAAGCGATGTGCCCCTGTGCATGCAGTGCGGGTAAAGCAAGCCCGGCTGCCCCGACAGGTTGCGAAACAGGATCAGGTCTTCGCCCAGCACACGGACTTTTTTGGGCGTGGCTGTGGCGTCGCCGCTCAGGCCAATGGGGTGCCAATAACGGCGCAACAACTCGCCCATCGGGGTGCCGGGCCCCACTTCGGTCATGTTTTTCAAATGGCTGGGGGCGGGGCGGCCGTAAGCCGTGCCAGTGTCAACGGGCACCAAGGGGATGATTTTGCTCATGGGGTGTGGGGTTTCAGTTGGGGGTCACGCCTGCGGCTTTGATCAGTTCGGAGACCCGGGGGTAATCTGCTTTGAAGACCTCCATGAATTGCGCGGGCGTATTGCCCAGTGGTTCAAAACCAAAGGCGCTCAGGCGGGCCTGAATCTCAGGCATCAGGGTGATTTCCCGCAGGGCCGTGACCCAGGTGTTCTGAATCTCAGTACTCAAACCGGCCGGGGCGTACATGCCAATCCAACTGTCCACGTCAAAGCCCTGGAAGCCTTGCTCCTTGAAGGTGGGCACTTGCGGCATGCTGGAGACCCGGCGGGTGCCTGCAATGCCAATGACTTTCATTCGGCCACCCTGGGTTTGGGCCTTGGCTGTGGACGGGTTGGCCCAAGCAAAGTCGAGCAGATCACCGAACAAGTCGTTGTGCGCAGCGGCTTCGGATTTGTAGGCCGCATGCACCAGGTTCAGGCCAGCTTGGCGTTTGAGCAACTCACCAAACAAGTGGGCGCTGGAGCCGTTGCCCCAGGTGCCAAAGGACATGGCGCCTTTCTTCTTGGCAAACTCCACGAATTCCTTGAGGTTGTTGAACGGTGCATTGGCCCGTGCCACCAGCATGGGGCCGCCAGTGGCCAGCATGGACAGCGGGGTGAAGTCTTTGACTGGGTCATAGGGCAGCTTCGCTTGCAAAATGGCGTTGTTCACATGGGTCAGCGGCAGCGTCATCATGACCGTGTAACCGTCGGGTGCGGACTTGGCCACAAAATCGGCCGCAATGATGCCGCTGGCACCGGGCTTGGCGTCGACGATGATCGACTGACCCCACCGTTGTTGCAGTTTTTCGCCATAGGCTCTGGCCAGCGCATCGATGGGCCCGCCCGCCGTGCCAAAGGGCACGATGCGAATCGGACGGTTAGGGAAAGTACTGGACTGAGCCCACACTGGCGCACTGAGCAGTGCGGTGGTGGCGGTCAGCACCTGGCGGCGGTTGATGGTCATGCTTGTCTCTCGTTGCAAAGGTAAGACAGTATCTTCGGTCAAGCTTTGTCTGAATGCAACATGGCAGTCAGCGCCCAATCCCGGGCTTTAAGGGATTGCGGATCGGTCGCAGCGTTTCTCGTGCGCTGATCAAGGCCTCCAAAGCTTGGGCGCTGGTTTTGTGGGGCGTGTAGCCAAACCGGGTTTTGAGTGCCGTGTTCAGCAACACAGGCCGGAAGCGCAGAAAGTCGAGTTGTTCTGGGCCATAGCGGCTGATGCCCAGTCGGTGGCCAATGAACAAAGCGGTTTTCAAGATCCAGGCGGGCAGCACACGCGGGCGTTTGTTCAGCCGCTGTGCAATGTCAAAAATCGTCAAGGCTCCATCACCCGCCAGGTTGAAGCAGCCACTGGGTGCTTGGCCGCTCAGGGCGTGCACGATGGCCCCGGTCACGTCTTCGTCCCAGATGAAGACGAAGGGGCTGTCCGAGCCCTGGATGGCCAGCAAGCGGGGTTTTTCAAACAGCGCGGTGATCTGGTTGTCCACCCGCTCGCCCAGGATGGTGCCGATGCGCAGCACCGTTTGCTGCAGCTGCGGGTGGGTTTGGCGGTGCTGCGCCAGCATCTCTTCGACCAGGCGTTTGTGGTGGCTGTAGGCAAAGCTCTCGTTGCCGCGCAGGGGCATGTCTTCGGAGAGCCAGGCAGGGTTGTCGGCGTGGTAACCATAGGCCGCGCCGCTGGACGAGACCACGATGTGCTGCACACCATGCGCCACGCACGCTTGCAAAACGTTGCGCGTGCCTTCCACGTCGACCGAGTATTCGAAGGCGCGGTTGGCGTCTTTGCCGGGCGTGACGATGGCGGCCAGGTGCACCAGGGTGTCGATGCGGTGCGCCGCCACAGTCTCGGCCAGGGTCGGGTCTCGCACGTCTTGCGTGAGGTAGGTGATGCCAGGCAGGCGCTGCCCAGCAGGCACTTCGCGCACGTCAACCGCGATCACGGCTTCGCAGTCACCTTGCTGGGCCAGCTGGCTGATCAGCCCTTGGCCCAGAAAGCCCGAGGCGCCCGTGACCAAAACCCGCTGCGCACGCTGAGGGCATGGCCTGATCATTCGGCGGTGCCGGGCCGCTGAGCGGCAACGCCGTCCAGTGGCCTGCGTGCCCACCAGCCCGCCAGCAACAGTCCGGCGATGATGTCCCAAAAGCCCCAAACGCCCGCCACCACGGCCATACCGCCCAAGCCGTCAAAAAAACTGAAAATCAGCACCAGGCCCAGACCTGCATTGCGGATGCCCACTTCAATCGACAGTGCGCGGCTGTCGTAATCGGACAATCGGGCGGCCTTGGCACACACCCAACCGGTGCCAAAGGCCAGCGTGTCGTGCAAGATGACGGCCACCAGCACCAGGCCCACATAGTCCAAAAAGTAGCGCCAGTTGCCCGCAATGGCGGCCACGATGAAACCAATCAGGGCCATGAAACTGATGATGCGCAGCGGCTTTTTGAAGCGCTCGGTCCAGACCGGCACATAGCGGATGCACAGCAGGCCCAGCACGAAAGGAATGCCGATGATGAGCAGGATGTGCGCAAACATTTGCACCGGATCCAAAGCGATGCTGGTCAACAACTTGGAGCCCGTGGGGTGCAAGCCACCCCAAAACGCGAAGTTCAGCGGCATGGCAACTATGGCGATGGCATTGGACACGGCCGTCATCGACACGCTCAGGGCCACATTGCCCTTGGCCCGGTGTGTGAGGATGTTGCTGACATTGCCCGGCGGGCAGCAGGCGATCAGGATCATGCCCAAGGCAATGCTGGGTGATGGCTGCAGCACCAGGGTCAGCCCATAGGTGATGGCGGGCAAGAGCAGGAACTGCGCCCCAATGCCCACGGCAAAGGCCATGGGCATGCGCAGCAAGCGGCGAAAGTCGTCCAGGCGCGTGTCCAGCGCGATGCCGAACATCAAAAAAGCCAGCACGCCGTTGAGCAGGGCCAGCGAGGCAGGGTTGAAATTCAGGCGGATTTCGTCGACAGGCAGCATGGGGGCTTTCGTGAAGGAGGAGGGGGCTCAGGCCAGCTCGGCGGCGGTTTGGCGCATGGTGTCTCGGTAAACATCCTTGTTGACGTAACAGGCCATGCGCTCAACCTTCAGGTAGCGGTAACCGCCCGACAAATCGGGCGAGGGGCCTTGGCGCGCTTTGGAAAACGCCAGCGCCTTGGCCTGGCCCGCGTCCAGGCCTTTGAAGTACAGCGCCATCACTTCGGCCTGCTCGGCGCGGCCTTCCCAGCCCAGGCCCGCCGCCTCGACCATGCCCAACACGGCCAGGCGGTCAAAGCGGGGCGCAAAAATGTTCAGGTACAACTGGGGTGACATGCCTTGCCAGTTGAGCAGGGCGTTGTTGATGAAGGGGTAGTGCAGCTTGTAGCCGGTGGCCGCCATGACCAGATCGTAGTCGGCTTGGCTGCCGTCTTTGAAGTGAACGGTGTGGCCATCGAGTCGATCCACATCGGGCTGCACCTTCACGTCGCCATGGCCAATGTGGTGCAGGATGAGCGAGTTCACGATGGGGTGCGACTCGTACATTTTGTAGTCGGGTTTCGGAAAGCCAAAGCGCACCGGGTCGCCGGTGAACCACTTGAGCAGGGTGCTGTCGACTTTTTGTTTGAGCCAGCGCGGCAGTTTGGTTTTGCCCCCCACGGTGTCGGCGGGCAGGCCAAAGACATATTTGGGCACGAAGTAATAGCCCCGGCGCACCGAGATGTCCACGCTTTGCGCGTGGTGCACCGCGTCCACCGCGATGTCGCAGCCCGAGTTGCCCGCGCCCACGATCAGCACGCGCTGGCCTTTGAAGTGTTCGGCCTTTTTGTAGGCCGAGGTGTGCAGCAACTGCCCGCTGAACTGGCCTGGCCATTTGGGCATGTTGGGTTCGGCCAGGATGCCATTGGCGATCACCACACCTTTGTAGTCGTGGGTTTCCAGTTGCCCCCCGCCGACATCCAGGGTCACGCGCCACAACGTGTCGGGCGCATCGCTCACGGGTTCGACCTGTTTCACCCGCACACCAAAGCGGAAATGGCGCTTCAGGTCAAAGTGCTGGGCATAGGCTTGGAAGTACGCGAGCAACTCGCGGTGGCTGGGGTAATCGGCCGTGCCGCCTGGCATGGGGAATTCCTTGAACTCGGTGGTCCGTTTGCTGGAGATCAAGTGGGCCGACTCGTACACGGTCGAGCGCTCATTGCCGATGTTCCACAAACCGCCGACGTCGGTGTGGGCTTCAAATCCCTGGAATGCGATGCCGTGTTTGCTCAGGGCCCGTGCCCCGGCCAGGCCGGCGGGGCCTGCGCCAATCAAGGCGAATTGTTGCTGTGTGGCCATGCTCATAAGGTGCGTTGGAGAGGGGTGTCAGAAAGGCCAGGGATCGGTGTGGCTCCGGCTTGGTGGGCGCGGGGTTTGCGGGGCTGGCCCAGCAAGATGCGGTCGTGCCAGCGGGCGGGCAACAGCGACAGGGCTTGCGACAGCCAACCGATGCGGCGTGGCAAAACAATGTGTTCGCGGCCTTGCGCCACGCCGCGAAGCAAGTCGCGGGCCGCTTCATCGGGCTCCAGCAGTCCTGGCATGGCAAAGGTGTTGCCCGCCGTGAGCGCTGTGCGCAAATAGCCTGGGCTGATGGTGTGCACCGTGAGCTGGCTGGGGCGCAACTCTGCCCGCAGGCTTTGCAAGTAAGCGATCAGCCCGGCTTTGCTGGCGCAATAAGCCCCATTGCCCGGCATGCCGCGCCAGCCCGCCACGCTGGCCACGCCCACCAGCGCAGCAGGGCGCTGACTGTCCAGCATGGCCTGCAGGAAGGGTTGGAACGTGGTGGCCACGCCAAGCAGGTTGATCTCCAACATGCGGCGCATCACGGCCAGATCGGCCGGGTCGCTGGTTTCAAAACCGCCGGCCACACCGGCATTGGCGATCACCAGATCGGGCGCGCCCCAGTGTTTCAAGCAGTCTGCGGCCATGGCCTGAATGGCCTGGGCGTTGGACACGTCGGGGGTGTAAATGCGGCAGCGCTCGGGGGCCAGTGCCTGCAAGGCTTTCAAGGTATCGTGGTTCAGGCCCACCAGCGCGACCTGCGCACCCGAGCCCAACAACTGCCGCGCCAAACTTTGCCCTAAGCCCCCGCAGGCTCCTGTGATGACGGCGCATTGGAACGAGGGCATGGCGTGTTGGCTGGAATGCGGGTGAGTGGAATTGTTTGCAATTTTGGCACGTTAAATCACCCTTGGACCTCAGTGAAGACCCTTGCGAAAGGCTTGTTCAAGGGCTGCACTGGGTGGCGGTTTTTTTCCCGATCGCATGCCGCACGCAGAAGTAGCGGATTTCGGGCGACTGGAATTCCTTGATCGATCGCACCATCGACGGGTTGGGCATTTCCGGGGCCATCACCCGTTCTTGGGACAGGGCCCACAAGCCTTTGTCGCTTCGCACGCCGCCGTTCCAGTCGCCCAATTCATTCAGGTAAATGTACTCACCCACGGTGGGCAATCTGGCTTGTATGCATTCACAGGCGAACTGGGCTTTGCGCGGCGAGTTGGTGGTGCCCAGCACGTTGCCTGGCGCACCTAAAAGTTCCAAGGTTTTTCCTTGGTAAGTGACTTGGCTTGGAAAGTGTGTTTTTTGAAACTGGCTGAACACTTGGTAAGCGATTTGTCCCATCACCGATTCCGGTATGCCCCGGGCCTGGTAATTGAAGCTGTGTCCAGTCTGGGTTTCGAGGTGCAGGGTCACCAGCACATCGCCTTTGCATCCCGGGCTGAAGGAATAAGTGCCCCAAGCCATGCCGGTCAAACCCTCGATCGGTTTGGCTTCCAGGCTGCCCTGTCTTTGCTGGGCGCGCAGCACGCGCACCAACTCGCTCAGGGCCGTGGGGTTGAAGAAACTGACTTTGCGAACTTGGGGATGGTGCAGTTCATAGACCCGGTCGAGCGCGGCCTTGAAACTGCCTTCGAGCAAAACGTCCATGCCAAATCCGCCCGTAGCCCTCTGACGCCCTTGGTCGATCAGGCTGTCTAAGGTCTGCAGCAACTCAGGTGCTTGTTTGGGCTCTGCGCCGGCGCGGATCAAGTCGCCCAACAAACGGACCATGTCGCTGGCCTGTTGAGCGCGGGTGCGGCCATAGGCGTCCTGGTATTGGCACAGGTCTTGGCCGCGCACAAAGGGGATGGTCGGCCACAAGGCCACATGTGCAGCGCTGTGAGATGGATCGGCCAAAGCCTGCCCGCCCAAGACCGCGCCACAAAAAATCAGACTCACATTGCGCATCATTCGCGCCAGCATAGTCACAAGCCCAAGACATTGCCTTGACATAGCGCAATGAATCAGCTCAAAGGTTTCAGCTCAAGACCCCATCCCCAAGATGAACTGGCGCACGCCCAGCTCGTCCATTAATTTTTGTTCATGGCGTTTGGCGTCTTGTGCCACAGCTTTCGCATCTTGCGCTGCCAGCGACGCCATCTTGTGCAATTCGATTTCGGCTTGTAGCTTTTTTTGTCGCATCTGGGTCAGCGTGGCCTGGGCTTTGCTCAGGTCAAGCACCACGCGCTGCTGCAGGTTCAACAGTTGGGCCATGAATTGGCGGTGGTTCATGCTCGCTTGCATGCCCATCACGGGCGCTTGGCTGGTCTGCTCCTGCAGGCGGTATTCGTCATACAGCTTGCACAGGCGCTGGTGGCTGGCTTGGAGCTGATCGACACGGGCCAGGGCCTGCACGATGTCGTTTTGCGCATCGTTCACCGCATCTTGGGCTTTGCGCACCAGCACGGGCCAACATTTTCGGGCTTCTCGCATGGTCTTCTCCTTGGGGGTGTCAGGTGGACATCAAGGCCTGGACTTCGCGGCGCGTGGTCGCGGCGTCCTGGCTGGTGTGCATGTCTTGTTGTAAAAAATGTTCCATCGCCGTGCGCAGGCGAATGGCCTGGTCCAGGTCCGGGTTGCTGCCTGCCTCATAAGCGCCGACCTGGATCAGGTCCTGGTTTTGTTGGTACAGCGACCACAAACGCCTGAAACGGTTGGCCAGCTTTTGGTCTTCAGGCGAGAGCAGGTTTTGCATCACCCGCGAGACCGAACCGGTGAGGTCAATGGCGGGGTAATGCGCCGCATCGGCAAGCTTGCGCGAGAGCATCACCTGGCCATCGAGCGAAGCGCGGGCAATGTCCACGATCGGGTCGTTGGCGTCGTCGCCTTCGGCCAGCACGGTGTAGATGGCGGTGATCGAGCCAAAGCCATGTCGCCCGACACCGGCACGTTCGATCAAGTTGGGCAGCAGCGCAAACACCGAGGGCGGGTAGCCTTTGGCCGTGGGGGGCTCGCCAACCGCCAGACCAATCTCGCGCTGCGCATGGGCCACACGCGTCAGACTGTCCACCAGCATCAAGACGTTTTTGCCTTGATCGCGAAAGTATTCGGCGATCACATGCGTCAGGTGTGTGGCTTTGAGGCGCAGCACCGGCGACTCGTTGGCCGGAGCGGCCACCAGCACCGACTTGGCCAGGCCCACGGGGCCCAAAGATTCTTCAATGAAGGCTTGCACCTCACGGCCGCGCTCACCGATCAGGCCGATCACCACCACGTCGGCTTCGGTGAAGCGGGTCATCATGCCCAGCAGCACGCTTTTGCCGACGCCAGAGCCCGCCACCAGCCCCAGGCGCTGACCCCGGCCAATGGTCAACATGCCGTTGATGGCTTTGACACCCACGTCCAGGACTTCTTTGATGGGGCCACGCTCCATGGGGTTGATGGGTCGGCCTTGCAGGCTCAGCACATCACGGCACTCGGGCGGTGGTTTGCCGTCCAGCGGTTGCCCGCGCCCATCGATGATGCGGCCCAGCAAATCGGGGCCCAGGCACACTTGTGAGGTATGGCTGATCACGCGCACCTGCGCACCTGGACCAATGCCTTGCGGTTCAGTGAATGGCAATAAAAAAAGCGTTTCATCGTTGAAGCCCACCACCTCGGCCTCGACCCGGTGGCCCATCTGCCCCATCACTTCGCAGCACGCGCCCAGCGGGGCCATCAGGCCACGCGTTTCCAGCCGCATGCCCACCAAGCGCACCAAGGTGCCGCTGCGCTGGGGCTCGGGGGCATGCAGCCCGCCGATCAGCTGGTTAACTTCTTGTTCAAAATTCATGCGGGCATGTCCCCGTCGGGCGCTGTAGGGCCTGTAGATTTGGCGTCGGTGTCCTGCACGTCAATCACTTGACGGTCCCAGTCTCGTTTGGGGGTGTTTTCAGGCATGGCGTCGACTTTGTCTTGCACCAGGCTGGACGTTTGCATCCAGGCCTCGGGCTGGGGCAGCAAGCGACGCGCCAATGACTCCAGGCGGTGCTCGATCAAGTCTTGCACCACGCTGTCTTGCACGCGAACGCGCACACTGCCCGGGCGCAATTGGGGGTCGGCCTCCAGCTCCAGGTGGGCCGTTGCGGCTTCTCCCATGGTTTGCAGGCGCTTCATGTCTTGTGGGTTCAGGCTGACTTTGACCGGTTGCGCCGGGTGGTCCAATTGCTGGATGCACGACTGAACCAGGCCCTGAATGGCTTGTCCAGAAATTTGCAGCTCGGCGCGAACCAGTTGTTCTGCCAGGTGCAAGGACAAGCGTTTGAGCGGTTCAAAAAAGCGCTGGGGGTCTTGGCTGATGCTGCGCAGCTCAATGCCCAAATGGCGGATGAGTTCGCGCTCTTTATCGCGCTCGGCGTCCAGTTGGGCGTGCAAATTCGCTTGGCCTTCCTGGATGCCACGCTGGAAGGACTCGTCCAACATCTTGGCCAGGACCGCTTCGGAGACGTGGTTTTTTTCGGGCTCTGGCGCAGTCAAGGCCGCGGTCTGTGTGGCCTCATGCTGCGGCTTTTGATTGTCATCGGTGAATTCGTTTGCATTCAGAGGTGAAGGCAAGGTCAGGGCGTCGGTGGGCTCGCTGCGATCGGCCACACGCCAGGGGCCAAAGGCGTGCGCTTTGGCTTCGTCCCATTGCGTGCGCAAAAAACTGGGGGTCTGGCTTTTGCCGTTGAGCAACGGATTGGCGCTCCAAGGGGCAGCTTGGGCATTCAGGTCAGACAAAGCCATCGCCGCCTCCTGCCAACACCAGCTCGCCCGCATCGGACAGCTTGCGTGCCAGACGCATGACGTTCTTTTGTGCCTCTTCCACTTCGGAGATGCGCAATGGCCCTTTGCTTTCCATGTCGTCCACAAACATGACGCGAGCACGGGCGGACATGTTGTCGAGGAACTTGTCCTTGACGAAGTCTGGTGCACCTTTGAGCGCCACCATCAACAGGTCTGGCTCGGCCTTGCGCATGATCGCCTGGATGCCCCGGTTGTCCACACCCACCAGATTCTCAAAGGTGAACATGTTGTCCTGGATCTTTTGCATCAAATCAGCATCAATCACTGACAGGCCCGACATGATGGCCGATTCGAGTTCGACCTTGACCGAATTCATGATCTGAGCCGCGGCTTTGACGCCACCAAAGCTGGACGATTTGGACGAAGAGTTGGATGCGAACTGCTTCATCATGATTTGCTCCAACTCTTCCATGGCCGAAGGCTGCACCGTGTCCAGGCTGGCAATCCGTTGAATGATTTCCGGGCGCGCTTCTGCGGGCAGGAAGTTCAGCACGTCAGCGGCCACGGTGTGCTCCAACACCGACAAGATGATGGCCACCACCTGCGGGTGTTCACCCCGGATCATTTCTGCAATGGAACGGGCATCCATCCATTTGAGGATCTCCAGCCCTTTGCTGCCTTGGCCTGGCATGATGCGGCTGAGCACCGAAGAGGCTTTGTCGTCACCCAAAGCGCGTTTCAAGACTTTCTCTACATAGTCGCCTGTACCCAAGCCCAAGCTGGTCTGCTTCTTGAGAGTGGCCACAAATTCGTCGAGCACAACGTTCACCGCCTCTTGCGACAAATCGGCCACTGACACCATGGCACCACCCAGCGACTGAACCTCTTTGGGGTTCAAAAATCGGATGATTTCGGCCGCTTGTTGCTCGCCCAGCAAGAGCATCAGCACCGCAGCCCGCTGAGCGCCGGTCAGGGCGTCCAGCTCTTGTTGCAGCTCTTCGGTGATCACGATCGGTGCATCGCCCAAAGCCGATGCGATTTCCTTGACTTCCTTGCCGTCCTTGCCCTTGGCATCCTTGCCTTTGGCGTCCTTGCCCTTGGCATCTTTGTCGTTGTCTTTTTTCGTAGCCATAGTTCTGTCCTTGTGTCTCTCAGGAAACCTTGATCATGCCCTTGAGCACGTTGGCCACACGGCCTGAATCTTCGGCCACCAGCATGCGGATGAGGGCCACTTTGTCGTCGTAGGTGTTGGCTGTGTCCAGCATGTCGATGCTGATGCTCGACTTCTTGGGCTTGAGCTTGGCCTTGATCTCTTCCAGGCTTTCGCCTTCGCCAATCTGGATCATGCGCATGTCTTCGGCGCTGAGCTCGCCATCGGCCATGGCAGCGGCTTTGGCTTTCTCTTCTTCGGCCATGGCTTTGGCCATCGTGATGCTGCGCATGATCGGGCGCACCACGATCAGCATGAAAACGATGAAGCTGATGGCGATCAGGGCGCTGGTCAGGGCGGATTGCACTTTGTTTTCGATGTACCACGGTATGGTCTCGAGGGGTGCAGGCGCTTCAAAACGGGCCGGTACGACCGACACATTGTCGCCGCGTGCTTGGTCAAAACCCACCACGCCCCGAACCACTTGTTGCATTTGCTCAATTTCTTGTGGGGTAAAGGGAATGCTCTTGGGTGCATTGGGTTCTGCGGCTGCGCCATTGGCGGGCGGCGGGGCAGGGCGCTCGTTCACGATCACCGCCACGCTGACTTTCCTGATGCCGCCGCTGGCACTGCGAACATGACGCACGGTTCGGTCAAGCTCGAAATTGCGTGTGGAACGGCTGCTGAGCGTGTTGTTCGATTCGGACTGGCCCTTGGTCGGGTCCACCTGGGTGCTGGTGGTGGTGGTGGGGGTGGGGGGTGGCGTGTTGGCCAATGCACCCGGGATGCCCTCGGCAGCGCGCACGGCGGCGCGGTCTTCGGCCAGCACTTCCGAGCGGGTACGGGGGCCTTTGTCGCGGTTGTCAAAGTCTTCTGTGGTGCTTTCGGTCTGGGTAAAGTCCAGCGACAGGTTCACCTGCGAGCGCACATTGGCTTCGCCCACCATGGGCGTGAGGATCTGCATGATGCGGTTGCGCAAGACCTCTTCCATTTGTTGCTTGTGCTGCTCCTGCGCTGAAGTCAGGCCCAGTTTTTGTTCGGTGGCCGATTCGGTCATCAGCTTGCCCACGTTGTCGACCACGGTCACGTGGTCGGGCGTGAGGTAAGGCACGCTGGACGACACCAAGTGAACGATGGCCTGCACCTGTGATGCAGACACAGCACGGCCAGGGTAGGGGGCCAGCACCACCGAAGCCTTAGGGGGGGTGCGGTCACGCACGAACACACTTTGTTTGGGCGTGGCCAAGTGCACGCGGGCGCTTTGCACACTGCCAATTTGCATGATGCTGCGTGCCAGTTCCTGCTCCATGGCGGCGTTCACCTTGACCTGCTCCATGAACTGGCTGGTGGTCATGGATGACTGGTCTTTCAGGCCATCCAGGCCCGTAGCGCCCGCCTTGGGCAAACCTTGCGCCGCCAGAAAAATGCGCGCCTCGTGGAAACGGTCGCTGGGGACTGTCAGCTGGCCGGTGGCCGGATCGATTTTGGGTTTGAAGTCAGATGTTTTGAGCGACTCGAAAGCGGCTTGTTGGTCGGCCTCTTGCAGGCCGGGCATGACGGGGCGGTAAGGCGTGGTCGACATCCAGGCATACGTCAAGCCAAACAGGACCATGACGGCCAGCATCACGATCAGCGGCAACACCCGGCGCACCGAGGGCTGGTTGATCATTTTGTTGAAATTGTCCGATATGCCCAATGTTTGCCAAGTGCTCAAACCGGTGCCGGGTGCGTCAGCGCCTTGGGAGGTCAGAGCCATGCTGCCGTTGGGCGCAAGGGCGGGGGGTGCTGAGACAGCCCCTGCATTGCCGGGGACGGTCATCATGCCGTTGTTCATTGTTGCGGTCGCTGTGGCCATGGTGTGTTCTCTTTATGTCGTTCAGACCGGCATGTTCAAAATATCTTCGTAGGCTTTGAGCACCTTGTTGCGCACCTGCAAAGTCGCCTCGAAGGCCAAAGAGGATTTCTGCATGCCCAGCACCACATCGGTCAGAGCCACGTTTTCCCCCCGGTCAAAAGCGGCACGCATTTCAGTCGACTGCACCTGCACTTGGTTGACCTGGCTGAGCGCACCCGAGACAAATTCACCAAAGCTGCTCTTGCCCACATCGGGGGTCAGCCCCTTGAGTTGGTCAGAGCCCGGCAGACCGGCTGCTTGTGACTGGTGGCTGCGCAGGGTTTGCAGCATCGACTGGATGTTGGCGGGCGAAATCGCTTTGTCAATCATGAATGACTCCTTCAGCAGGCCGATGCCATGACCAAGCCGTGCTCACGCCACTGGGCCATCTTGTAGCGCAGCGTGCGCGGGCTGATGCCAAGGCGTTTGGCGGCTTCTATTTTGCTGGGCGTGTTGGCCAATGTGGCCATGATCACCTGATGCTCGTTCATGCGCGCTGCGCTGTGCAGATCGGTGGGCAAGCTGTCAGGTTTTTCAACCGTGTCTTGTTCTGGCAAGCCCAGGTTGTTCTTGGCTGCCGCCATGAACTGTTCCATGTGCGTGGCCGAATTTGTCTCTGGTAGGACCACATCAGGTGCTGCAGTCAAAGTCACAGGTGCCAAGGCCGCAGCGATGGAGGTCAACCAGTCGTCAAACATGAGGTGTGCCGGGGTGACCACATGGTCCGTGCACAGCACCATGGCGCGGCGCATCACATTTTCAAGCTCGCGCACATTGCCGGGCCAAGGGTATTGCAGCAGCAGTGCTTGGGCTTGTGGGTGCAGTTGCCAGGGCCTCTTGTCGTATTGCAACAGGCACTGCATGGCCAGCGGGATGATGTCGCCAGGACGCTCGGCCAAAGGCAGCAAGCGCATGCGGAACGTGGCGATGCGGTAGTACAGGTCTTCGCGGAACTCGCGGTCTGCGATGGCTTTTTTCAGATCCTTGTTGGTGGCGGCCACGATGCGCACATTCAATTGGATGGTGCTTTGGCCACCCAAACGGGTGAGTTGGCGCTCTTGCAGCACGCGCAGCAGCTTGCTTTGCAGGTGCATGGGCATCTCGCCAATCTCGTCCAGAAACAAGGTGCCGCTTTGGGCCTGCTCGAACAAACCTTTTTGTTCGCGGTGCGCCCCCGTGAACGCCCCTTTTTCGTGACCAAACAACATGTCTTCGATCAGGTTTTCCGGCATGGCCGCGCAATTGAGTGCCACAAACGGGCCTTGTGCGCGGCCCGAAGCTTCGTGCAGCACGCGGGCCAAGACCTCTTTGCCCGAGCCGGTGGGGCCCACCAGCAAAGCGGTCACGTCGGCTTGGGCGACTTTTTTGGCCAGGGCCAGCAGGTGCTGGCTGGCGGGGTCGACAAACACCACATTGCGCATGGGCTGTGGCGTCTGGCGGACAGTGGTCGGAACGAGTTGGTTGTGCAGTCGCTGCCACGAAGCTTGGCGCACATCTTGAGCGGCCAGCACCGTGAGTGCGCCAGCTTGAGTGGCTTCTACCACCAGGTCCAGCTCTTGGCGCTCAACACGGCAGACCAAGGGGGTTCTCAAACCAGCATCTTGCAAAAGTTGTTGAACAGCTTTGAGGCGGTTGACGTCAGCCGTGAGGTGCAGCACCACCATAGCCGCATCGGCGGCATGGGCCAACAAGTGGTCCAGGGTGTTCACGGGCATCACAGCCCAGCCGCTGACCTGCAATGCATGGCTGTGCTCGGGACTCAGGGCAGATTCGGGGTCCAGCCAAAGGGCCAGAGGGGTTGAGTAGGGTTGTGACTTCACGGTGTTGGTCTCATGTTCATGATGAGACTCAGTAAGCAACCCTTGTGCCAGTATTTTTATGATTTTAAAGTGATTTAAATTAAATTAATTTAAAACTTTTTAATTTAAAAACCGAAACCAAAAGATCGACAGGTCTTGACGAAAGATTGACAGATCAGCGCACAGGGTCATCGTTGTCGCAAGCCACTTCGGCCCACACACGGGCCTTGTTGGCCTCGGTCTGCACGGTGATGGCCAACAAATACACTGTGCCCGCCAAAAGCTGGGCTGCTTAATCAACCATCAGCGTGGATTTGACAAACCAGTCCAATGCCTATTGATCCGAACCTGTGAAGTCTTGAACAACACGCAAGGGATGGGTTTTTGCAAGAGGGCGGCTCTGCGCGTTGGCGTGGCCTATGAGGGCCAGCGACAGCAAAGAAGTCAATGAACCACAGGGCCAGTGGAGGCGTGTGCTCATGGGTTACCGAGGGGTTTGGCAGCAGCGGGTTGTATGGCTTTGACCACAAAAGCGCGGCAAAACTGGCCATCGATCCGCAACACGTCCAGTGAAGGCAAATTTTTGGATTGGAAGCCCATGGCTCGGCAAACGTAGGGCGTTGTTGGAACGTGGCTGACGCCAAAAAACCGGCACTGCCAGCAATTGGGCCCGCGTGTCGGGTCCGTTGTCGGGGCGTAGGCAAGGGGCAGCGTGGGCATCAGGGTCTCGTATCGTATTTATGCTGCCAGGCTTTACAGGCCAACAAGGCCAAAAAGCCCGACAAGCTTGTTGGTGTTCATTCGATTTTCCATATGGGATTTTTTTAATCTTTTAGATAGAAAAAAAATTGAGTTAAATACAAACAATCAAGTCATCAAATTATTTGACTGTCAAGAATTTAACTCATCAGTTTTGCAAGAGTTGCATCACTGTTTGTGGATCTTGATTGGCCTGTGCCAGCATGGCAGTAGCCGCTTGCTGAATGATCTGCGTCCGGGCCAATTCGCTGCTGGCTTTGGCGTAGTCGGTGTCTTGAATGCGACTGCGCGAAGCCTCGGTGTTGGTCACCACGTTGGCCAGGTTGTCCATCGTGCTGTTCAAACGGTTCTGCATTGCACCCAATTTGCTGCGTATGGCACTGACGGTTTCCATGGCTGAATCAATCGTCGCCAAGGCTGCACTGGCTGCTTTGTCACTGCTCACGTTCAAACCCGTCAGACTGCTGCCAGATGCGACGCCCATACTCGCTGCGTTAACCTGGAAGTCGGCTGCGCCGACATTGGCCTCCAACAAACCATGTTCACCAATGGTTGTTGCATCATCACCCAGTTCAATGCTGATAGGGCTGTTTGTAGCAGAGTCCAAACGTATCGATGCGAAAGTAGTACCTACTGTAAAAGCTGTCAAGGTGGCTACTGCTGTGCCACCAACTGTCAGTGATTGCACGTTTGCACCTGTCAAGCGGAAGCCGCCCGGCGTTCTTTCTGCAGTGATACCAGTTTCGGTTGTTTTGAGGTTGATTGCGGTGATGACACTACCGACGGTTGTGGCGGCAGCTCCTGAAAATACTGTTGTTCCATTGAAGGCCAGGGTTGCACCAGTCGACAGGGCTGCAACTTGTGCGTCTGTCATGGCAAAACTTTGATCAATGTAGGCGGTAGCAATCACACCCGTATCGGCAGAGAAATTGTTGATCGCATCCAGTTTGCCTTGGAAAGAAGTGGTGGCAATTTCGGAACTGTAAATGGCCGTGCCGTTGATTTTGATATCAGTTGCCCCCCATGCAGTGGTGACACCAGCGGCTGCTAATGCGGAGCCTGTGACCGAGTAAGCGTCATTTGCACTGCCTACATCAGATGTCGTTCGGCGGAAACCCAAGCTTTCCAAATCGGCCAGAGAACCACCATTACCCGTGTCAATTCGGACTGGGTTGCCATCGTCAGATTCCAATTTCAAGAAACCCATGAAATCAGTCTGTGCGCCCAAGAATCCAGAACCACCATCGTAAGAAGTTGCTGAGGGTGCGGAACTGTCATCAACAGTAATCGTGGCGCCAGTGTTGTTGGACAAAACCAGCCTGCCCTCATCGTTGACACTGGCTTGAACCATCGCACCGGCCTCGGCATTGATGTTGGCGACCAACTCTTCCATGCTGTTTGAGGCAGAGATGGCGTAAACAGTAGGGGTAGCGGCACCCAGGGCTGTGACGGTGAGTTCGAACTCACCGTTGGCTGTGACACCGTCACCGACATTTCTGGCCACCACCACGTTGAAGCCACTGGCCGTCACGTTGTCGACGCTGGTGTTGATGTTGGCGATCACGTCTTCCAAGTCGTCAGTTGAAGCAATAGCATCCAGCGCTTGGTCGTTGATCATAATGTTGCCGGCGTTGACAGCACCAAGGTTTGTGCGCGCACCGACCAAGGCATCGACAGCGCCCGCTGGACCGCCCATGCCCAGATCTTTGAGGCGAATCGAATCGATGCCCAGCTTCATGGTCTGGTCGGCTTTGTCACCGATTTGCAAGGTTTTGTTCTTGAACGAGCCATCCAGCAGTTTTTGACTGTTGAATTCGGTGGTGGTGGCAATGCGTTCAATTTCAGCCTTGAGCTGAATAACTTCGTCATTCAAAGCGACTCGGTCGGAATCGTTGTTGGTGCCGTTGACCGATTGCACGGCCAATTCACGCATGCGCTGCAAGATGTCGGTGACTTCGTTCATGGCGCCTTCACCCGTTTGCATCAAAGAGATGCCGTCGTTGGCGTTGCGAATGGCCATGTTCAGGCCGCGAGTCTGGGCTTCCATTCGGGTGGAAATGGCCAGGCCTGCTGCGTCGTCTTTGGCGCTGTTGATGCGCTTGCCCGTGGACAACTGCTGCATCGCAGTCGAAACGTCGCGGTTGTTTTTGGACATCGCATTTTGTGCGACCAAAGACTTGATGTTGGTGTTGATAACGCTCATGATTTTCTTTCGTTAAATTCGTGGTTGAGAGGTCAAAATTCAGTTCGTTCGTAAATCTGTCTGGGGCTTTGAATCAATATTTTTGTAATCAATTTAGAAATGAAACAAACTTAAGTTCACAATAAATAAAGACATGTCGAAATCGACTGCATATTTCCTCAATCGACTGGCTGGCAGCAGGTTTTTTCGTGAAAGAGCTCATTCAGATGTCTCCAAAGAAGTTGTCGATAAATCGGCAATGTTCATGGCCGAATCGGTATGACAGCCCTTGAAGCAATAGTTGTGCCTGATTTTTTTGCCTCCCTGTCGTTTCCCAAACAGGGGTTGATTGAAGAAGCTGTGACCAGTAGCCCGCCTATTGCTTCGGCCCATTGAAGTCTTGATCAACATAGCAAGAGATCGCTTTTTTGTAGGAGCCCACCCCTGTGGGCGATGGGCGTGGAACACGCCCTGAAAACCATCGCCCACAGGGTGGGCTCCTGCAAAGACAAAAATATCCACATGGCCGACAAAAACATGGGCCATTCAAACTTCATCGGGCCGGATCAATAAGACCTCTTGGGTCAAAAAAGGGCACACTGCAATTTTTTGCCGCTTGCGGCCAAAGATGACCGCTCTTCAAGGCGACCAGGCGCTATGACAAAAAGCACTGCGAGTTCAATTTTCTGGTGAACTGTTGAAGTCGATAATCCGACAGTGCGACTTCAAAGCTGGCCTGTATGTTGCTTGGCTAGTGAATCAGGAGATAACGATGTTTGCAAATCAAACTGTTTTGGTGACTGGCGGTACCGGCTCGTTCGGTAACACTTTTGTACCCATGACGCTCAAAAGGTACAACCCCAAAAAGATCATCGTCTTTTCACGCGACGAGATGAAACAATGGGACATGGCCAAGAAGTTCGAGGGCGATGATCGGGTTCGATTTTTCATTGGCGATGTGCGCGATAAAGACCGTTTGCATCGCGCCCTGGACGGCGTGGACTATGTCGTGCACGCTGCTGCCACCAAAATTGTGCCAACGGCCGAATACAACCCCTTTGAGTGTGTCAAAACCAACATCATGGGGGCCATGAACCTGATTGATGCCTGCATTGACAAAGGCGTCAAAAGGGTGGTGGCCCTGTCGACCGACAAAGCCAGCAGCCCGATTAATCTGTATGGGGCGACCAAACTGGCCTCAGACAAATTGTTTGTCGCCGGTAACTCCTACTCTGGCGGAAAAACGACAAGATTTTCAGTGGTCCGATATGGCAACGTCATGGGCTCTCGTGGCTCTGTGATCCCTTTCTTCATGTCCATCAAAGACAAAGGTGTCTTGCCGATCACCGACAAGCGCATGACGCGTTTCATGATTTCCTTGGAAGAAGGCGTCGAACTGGTCTGGCACGCCTTTGAAGACATGGTGGGCGGTGAAATTTACGTCAAAAAAATCCCATCCATGAAAATGACTGATCTGGCGCGCGTGGTGGCACCAGAGGCTCGCCAGGACGTGGTCGGGATTCGCCCAGGCGAAAAACTCCATGAGCAAATGATCAGCGCAGAAGACTCGCATTACACCTACGAATATCCTGAGCATTTCAAAATTTTGCCCACCATCAACGGATGGGCCAATTGCCCCAAGCGCATCAAAACAGGGGTCAAAGTGCCTGAGGGTTTTGTGTATGCCAGTGACAACAATGCAGAATGGATGTCCGACAAGCAATTGCAGGACTGGATCTATGTGAACAAAGACAAGATCGGAAGCATCTGAGTCATGATCCACTATGGCCGTCAGGATATTACGCAAGACGACATCGACGCCGTTGTGGCTGTCCTGAAATCCGTCAACCTGACCCAGGGCCCGGCCATTGCGCAGTTTGAGCAATGTGTGGCGAACCACACCGGTGCCCAACACGCAGTGGCTGTGAGCAACGCCACCGCAGCCCTTCATATTGCTTGCCTGGCCCTCGAGCTTGGCCCCGGCGACTGGCTTTGGACCACGCCCAACACCTTTGTGGCATCGTCCAATTGCGCCCTGTATTGCGGCGCACAGGTCGACTTTGTCGATATCGACCCGCGCACCTACAACCTGTGCCCGCAAAGGCTTGAAGAAAAACTCATCCAGGCCCAAAAAGCCAACAAGCTGCCCAAGGTGGTTGTGCCCGTTCACCTGACCGGCCAACCCTGTGACATGGCCGCCATCCACGCGCTGGGTCAAAAGTACGGTTTCAAAATCATCGAAGACGCCTCGCACGCCATCGGCGGCCGATACAAAGGTGAGCCGATTGGCAATGGCCGCTACAGCGACATCACCGTTTTCAGTTTTCACCCCGTCAAGATCATCACCACGGGCGAGGGCGGCATGGCCCTGACCAACAGCTACGAACTGGCCACACGGCTGGGCCTGCTGCGCAGCCACGGCATCACCCGCGACCCAGCCTTGATGACCGAGCCGATGCAAGGCCCTTGGTATTACCAACAAGTGGCGCTGGGCTTTAACTACCGCATGACCGACATGCAAGCCGCGCTGGGTGTCAGTCAAATGACGCGTCTGGTTGACTACGTGCAACGCCGCCACGACATTGCGCACCGTTACAGCGAACTCTTGGCCGACCTGCCGCTCACCCTGCCTTGGCAACACCAAGACAGCCACAGCGCTTACCACCTGTATGTGGTCCGCTTGCAGCTCGACAAAATCAGCGCCACCCACCGCCAAGTGTTTGAAGCACTGAGGGCCAATGACATCATGGTCAATCTGCACTACATCCCGGTGCACACGCAGCCCTTTTACCAACAAATGGGCTTCAAGCAGGGCGACTTTCCGCAAGCCGAGCAGTACTACCGCGAGGCCATCAGCATCCCAATGCACGTCAATTTGACCGATGAGGAACTTCAATTTGTGTCCAACTGCTTGCGCGAGGCCATGGGCTTATGAGACTGGCGGTCATCCCTGCTCGCGGGGGCAGCAAACGCATACCCCGCAAGAACATCAAACTCTTTGGCGGCAAACCCATGATCGCATGGTCCATCGAGGCCGCCATCCAAGGTGGGTGTTTCGATCGCATCATCGTGAGCACTGACGACGCCGAAATTGCCGATGTGGCCCGAGCCTATGGGGCAGAGGTGCCCTTTGTGCGCCCGCCAGAATTGTCTGACGATCACACTGCCACCATCCCCGTTGTGACTCACGCTATCAAATGGATATCTCAGCAGTATGGCCCCGTAGAATTTGTCTGCTGCTTGTATGCCACAGCGCCTTTTATCCAGAGTAAAGACTTGCGACAAGGTCTTAACTTGCTAATAAAGTCCGACGCGTTGTATGCGTTTACGGTGACCAATTTTGCAGCCCCCATTCAACGTTCGTTTCGCATCACTCAGCAACAACGCATCGAAATGTTCAACCCAGATCAATACAACACAAGATCACAAGACCTTGAGGAGGCTTATCACGATGCTGGTCAGTTTTATTGGGGACGGGCTGAAGCTTGGCTGTCGTCGACCCCTTTGCACTCAGAGTTTGCGATACCCCTCTTCTTGCCACGCTACAGAGTCCAAGACATTGACACCTTGGACGACTGGATTCGAGCTGAAATGATGTTTGAAATTTTGAATAAACATACAGAAAAAAATCATGACCTTTAAAACTGATCAAGAAGCCTTTTGGGCAGGTGATTTTGGAACTGAATACATACAGCGTAACCAAGGGGATGCCCTGTTGGCTTCCAACTTGGCTTTTTTCGCCAAGGCTTTACATCAGGCTAAAGGCTTCAAAACTTGCATTGAATTTGGCGCCAACATTGGCATGAACCTCAAAGCTCTAAAGTTGTTGCATCCCGACTTAGATGCGCATGCCATTGAAATCAATGCGGATGCGGCAGAGGCTTTGGGCAAGGTCATTCCAACCAATCAAGTTATCAATCAGTCCATTCTGGACTTTACGTCTTCACAGCAATGGGACCTGACTTTGATCAAGGGTGTCTTGATTCACCTGAATCCAGAAGTGTTGCCGCAGGTGTACGACAAGTTATTCGCAGCATGTGGTCAATATTTGCTCGTAGCAGAGTATTACAACCCCGCTCCAGTAGCGATTCCTTATCGTGGTCACAGTGATCGCCTTTTTAAGCGAGATTTTGCTGGTGAAATGATGGACAGACACCCCCAACTCAAACTGGTTGACTATGGATTTTCCTACCGACGGGACCCCAAATTCCCGCAGGATGACATCACCTGGTTTTTGATGGAAAAAATAGATTAGGAGTTGTTGAAATGCTCAAATATTGCAAATGCTGTGTCATGCCGGATACCAAGCCTGACCTTCAAATAGATGAAGAAGGAATTTGTAACGCATGCCGTAGCTTCGAGAGACGCAATGAGGTCGATTGGGATGCGCGTTATCAAGAGCTTTTAAGGTTGCTCGATAAATACCGCCAAAAAGATGGCGCTAATTGGGACTGTATTGTTCCTGTTAGCGGTGGCAAGGACAGCACTTATCAAGTGGTGCGCATGCTTCAGTTGGGGTTGAACCCATTGTGCGTTACCTCTACCACTTGTGATTTGTCTCCATTGGGTCGGGCCAATATCGAAAACCTCAAGCGTTTGGGCGTTGATTACATTGAGGTTTCGCCCAACCCTTTGGTTCGTGCCAAACTGAACCGTGTGGGTTTGACTCAAGTGGGTGATATTTCATGGCCAGAGCATGTGGGCATTTTCACCATACCGGTTCGAGCTGCAGTTCAATTCAATGTGCCGTTGATTGTTTGGGGTGAAAACTCTCAAAACGAGTATGGTGGCCCTGCGGCAGCAGCCGAAAACAACGTTCTTACGCGACGTTGGCTTGAGGAATTTGGTGGCATGCTGGGCATGCGGGTCTCAGACCTGATTGGCCAAGAAGGCATTGAGGCCAAGCACCTCATTTCATATACCTACCCCAAGGATGAAGATCTTCAAAGGGTGGGCGTGACTGGTTTGTTTTTGGGGCATTACATTCCTTGGGATGGCCTCTCAAACACTTTAATTTCTCAAGCTAACGGCTTTCAAACCTACCACAAGGTGGTCGAGGGTTCGATGGTGAACTATGAGAATTTGGACAATCACCACACAGGCATTCACGACTACTTTAAATTTTTGAAGTTTGGTTTTGGTCGTGCTACAGACTTGGCTTGTCTGCATATTCGCCGCGGTCGTTTGACTCGTCAAGATGGTATTGAAGCCGTTAAGCGCCTGGATGGTTTGTTTCCTTGGGAATATTTGGGTAAGCCTTTGAAGGACATTCTGCAGCCACTTGATATGTCTGTTGATGAGTTCATTCGACTCTGTGATCAATTCACCAACAAGAAAATTTTCAAACGGGATGTCGGCGGTGCTTTGGTGAAAGACCGGCTTGGTAACCTGACGAAAATTAATGACGACAATGTCTGATCGCTAAGTCATGAGAGTCGGCGTCATCGATTACGGTGTGGGTAATTTGGGATCTGTGGTGCGGGCTTTGGAAGTGCTGCGTGTCTCCCCCGTGTTGGTCAACCGCACGTCTGATATGCACGCTACCGATTGTCTTATATTGCCTGGCGTTGGTAATTTTGCAGATTGTGTCCGCATGCTGGAGGCAGGGCACTGGATCGCTGCGCTCAAAGAAGAGGTGCTTGGTTACAACAGGCCGCTTTTGGGTGTTTGTGTGGGCATGCAATTGTTGGCCGACAGCAGCACGGAGGGGGCCGTCAATGGCGAGCCTGTTACTGGTTTGGGTTTTGTACCCGGGCAGGTAAAACACCTCGCCGCCTTGGGTTGTCAACTTCGGGTGCCGCACGCGGGTTGGAATGCCGTGAGTTGTGGCCACACCAAAGATTCCTTGTTCAACGGCATACCCGCTGAGACCGACTTTTACTTTGTTCACAGCTACGCATTCCAAGCTCAAAACGTGGCCGACGTGATCGCCACGACCGACTACGGCCCGACAGTCACGGCAGCCGTGCGCCGAGGTCATGTGTGGGGCACACAGTTCCATCCCGAAAAAAGTTCAAAAGCCGGTTTTAAAATTCTGAAAAATTTCATCGAGGGGCCAACATGTTGAAGGTGCGAGTCATTCCGACCCTCCTTTGGAAGCAATTTGGTTTGGTCAAAGGCATTGCTTTTGACAGCTGGCGCCGAGTGGGGCCTGTGTTACCCGCTGTGAAGGTCTACAACCAGCGCGAGGTGGATGAGCTGGTTTTATTGGATATCGTTGCCCACTTGTCTCCAGATGCTCCGGATTTCGAATCGATTGCAGAATTTGGACAAGACTGTTTCGTGCCTTTGACCGTCGGCGGTGGTGTCACACACATCGATCAAGTTCAACGACTGCTCCGAGCCGGGGCCGACAAAGTTGCTGTGAATACTGCCGCTTACGCGCGCCCCAATTTCATCAATGAAATTGCAAACCGCTACGGGGTCCAGTGCGTCGTGGCCAGTGTGGACGTCCGATTTCAAGACGGCTCTTGGAAATGCTTCAGTCATGCGGGCCTGCAAGCTACAGGCAAAGACGTCGTTGATTGGGTACGTGAATTGCAGGACCGCGGTGCCGGTGAAATCCTCATCACCTCGATTGACAAGGATGGCACCATGCAAGGCTATGACCTCAACCTGATTGAGGCAGTGGTTAAAGCGGTCAACATTCCCGTGATTGCCTCTGGCGGAGCGGGCAACTACCAACACATGGTGCAAGCCGTGAAAGAGGCGGGCGCATCGGCGGTTGCTGCAGCCAGCATTTTCCATTTCACCGAACAAACGCCAGCGGGTGCTAAACAGGCTTTGGCGGCAACTGGTATCCCGGTTCGTCAGCCTTTTGTTGCTTGATATGCGTATTTTTTTTCGCGTTGACGCATCGATACAAATCGGCACAGGCCACGTCATGCGCTGCCTCACGCTGGCAGATGCCCTGCACGCGCGGAGCGCACGCTGCAGCTTCATCTGCCGCCCACACAGCGGTCATTGGCTGGAAATGATTGCCCAACGCGGACACCATGCCGTTGCCTTGCCCAATGACGGGACAACAACTCACCACATGCCCGCCGACCCAGTCCATTCAGAATGGTTAGGTACTGACTGGCAAACAGACGCACAGCAAACCCGCGAGGCATTGGTCAACGACACCGTTGATTGGCTGGTGGTAGACCACTACGCTTTGGACCGCCGCTGGGAACAGACCCTTCGCCCCCATTGCCAAAACCTCATGGTCATAGACGACCTGGCCGATCGCCAGCACGACTGCGACGTGCTGCTGGACCAAAACCTGGGCCGCAGTGCCCAAGACTATGGCGGTCTGCTCAAGCCCCAAACTGCCACATACATCGGTCCGCAATACGCACTGCTGCGCCCAGAGTTTGCCCAACTGCGCAGCCAAAGCCTGGCCCG
The DNA here is from genome assembly GCF_003063645.1 of Limnohabitans sp. 2KL-51. GTDB lineage: Bacteria > Pseudomonadota > Gammaproteobacteria > Burkholderiales > Burkholderiaceae_C > Limnohabitans_A. The sequence goes on along the minus strand of NZ_NESJ01000002.1, from coordinate 86,764 downwards.
GCGCACACAGCCGCAGCTTAAGCACTTGCTCGTCACTATGGGCGGCGTGGACAAAGACAACGCCACTGGCCAAGTACTGCAAGCGCTGACCGCTTGCCACTTGCCCGCAGATTTGAGCATCTCTGTGGTCATGGGGCCGCACGCACCCTTCTTGGCAGATGTCCAACAACAAGCCTCGAGAATGCCTAGGCCAACGCAAGTGTTGGAGGGTGTGAACGCAATGGCGCAACTCATGTCAGACAGCGATTTGTGCATTGGGGCAGCAGGCAGCACATCTTGGGAGAGATGCTGCATGGGCTTGCCCACATTGCTGTTGGTTCTTGCAGACAATCAACTGCCGAGTGCCCAAGCTTTAGAGAAAGCAGGCGCTGCACTGGCCGTTAGCAACGACCACAACATATCGCAAGTATTTGAAAAGCACATGCAAAGCGGAGCCAGTGTGCAACTCAAAAGCTGGTCCTTGGCTGCAGCTGCAGTGACTGACGGTCTTGGCGTCCAACGCATCGTTGCGGCGATGCTCACGGAACGACTGCATGACTGAAAACCTTCTGATTCGCAGCATGATCGAGGACGATTTGCCCATGGTCCTGGCGTGGCGCAACCACCCCGAAGTTCGCCGCTACATGTTCACCCACCACGAAATCAGCCTGGCAGAACACACCCAGTGGTTCATGAGGGCTGTGCAAGACAACGCCCGACGTTTGCTCATCGTGCAAGAGCAGGGCAGCCCGATTGGCTATGTGCAGTTCAGCAATGTGGAGCCTGGTGGGGTTGCAGATTGGGGCTTCTACGCACGGCCTGAAGCAGCAAAAGGCACGGGCAGTAAGCTAGGCGCATCAGCCCTTGAACATGCATTTGGCCAATTGAAACTGCACAAAGTGTGTGGTCAAGCTATTGACACCAACCAAGCCTCGATCCGATTCCATGAACGATTGGGCTTCAAACGCGAGGGTGTGCTGCGCGACCAAAAGCGCATGAACGAGCAATACCAAACACTCATTTGCTTTGGCCTGCTTGCCCATGAATGGCAAGCCCATACACAAGGGACCTAACCATGAAACACATTCAAATTGAAGGTCGCCCCATTGGGCCAGATCACGCCCCTTACGTGATTGCAGAGGTTTCGGCCAACCACAATGGCAAACTCGAAACCGCGATGCGCATCATCGAAGAAGCCAAAAAGGCCGGGGCAGATGCCGCCAAGCTGCAAACCTACACGCCCGATACCATCACCCTCAACTGCGACAGCGAAGACTTCAAGATTCGTGGTGGCTTGTGGGATGGACGAACGCTGTACGAACTGTACGAAGAAGCCCACATGCCTTGGGAATGGCACAAGCCGTTGTTTGAGCATGCGCGTAAAGTTGGCATCACCCTGTTCAGCTCGCCCTTCGACAACACCGCCATTGATTTGCTAGAAGACCTGAACGCACCTGCTTATAAGATCGCTTCTTTTGAGGCCATTGACTTGCCTCTGATCAAATACGCGGCCCGCACTTGCAAGCCTATGATCATCTCAACTGGCATGGCCGACGCCGAAGAGATTCAAGAAGCCATTGACGCCGCGCGCGAAGGCGGCTGCAAAGAGTTGGCGATCTTGCACTGCGTCAGCGGCTACCCCGCACCGGCGCAAGACTACAACCTGCGCACCATCCCCGACATGATCCAGCGATTTGGCTTGGTCACCGGGTTGTCAGACCATACCCTGGACAACACCACCGCCATCACCAGTGTGGCCATGGGCGCGAGCATCATCGAAAAGCATTTCACCCTGGACAGAAATGGTGGCGGGCCAGATGACAGCTTTTCGTTGGAGCCTGCAGAACTGGCCGCTTTGTGCTTCGGAGCCAAAACAGCCTGGCAGGCCTTGGGCCGTGTCGATTACGGCCGCAAATCAAGCGAGCAGGGCAATGTCAAATTTCGGCGATCGCTGTATTTTGTGAAGGACATGAAGGCGGGAGATCTCATCACTGCTGATTGTGTAAGGAGTGTGAGGCCTGGCAACGGTTTGCCACCAAAGATGGTTGAACTTGTTGTTGGTGCTGTTGTTAAATCTGATGTCTCATTTGGAACGCCAGTCAAAAATGAGTTACTGATCTCAAAGAGCGTGTAGGGCGATCTGGACAAGGATATCGTTGTCACACGCATGCGATGCGGTCAATCTTTAGAAAGAGTGATCTCCACCCACCAAGCCATCGGCACTGATACAAACTTGGTTCACATCAAGTGTGGCATGGTCAGACCGCAAGACGTACCAGAGAATGTCACCGTCTGATGGGGCATACCCTCCTGCTGCCATCAGGTCTTCGGCAACCAGCGTCAGCGCAGCGTTTCCTCGCAGATCTAATGTCTTTTGAGCAACGGGACCATGTTGAGCATAAAAGGTTAACGTTGCCTTGCGCTCTAAAAACTCTTCACGTATCTTGCTAAACGCGGTAACCATAATCAGATTTCGTCCGCCTGTCTGGGCCACGACCGGCCCCCACTTCCAAGTTCTGCGACCCGATCCCCAGGTCTTGGCCAAATATGCAGAGGAGCTGATGTTGGTCCCTAGCGAGTCCCCTGCATGAAAGTCGAGACCATAAGTAATGCGCGCTGGCAATTGATGATTCTTTGCGCGCAATTGCAAAACGTACAAGCCTGGTGAATCGTCAATGCCTTGATCACGGACCAGTTTGCGTATCTTGAGGTGGCGCATACCGCCCTCTGGCGTTCGCCATTCGCCGAGGTTGATTTCAAAGCGCAGATTCCCTTCCGTGCCATAACCCTGCAAACGGAGTTCAATTGTTGATCGCGCGTAGATTGGATAAAGCACCAAATCAACGTCAAGTTCCTCTGGCAAGACAAATGGAACAAACGCAGGGTAGACCGAAGGATCCAGTCCCGATGTGTCGAAATAGTCAGAATGCTCGGTTGCGTCGAAATAGCTGTGCGTCACCGACAGCCAGCTTTTGTCCTTCAAGGCGTTTCCAGCCACAAGGCGCAGGTGTACGTTGTCCAGCGGCAGATCAATCTTGCACATCCCCAGCTTGTCACCGAGAAATTGATGCACACCTTCAATGCCAGCCGTTCTAATGTCCAACGTAGCGTAAGCTGGCAGCGGTTGCAGTGTTAGCTTTCGCGCCAATTCCAGACCGTCCTCGCGTACCGCTACGAAGTCGACTTCGCCTCCAGGGAAAGGTACTGGCCCGTTAACAATGAAGATGAAAGGGTCATGCTCAGCCGCGTCAAGCCTGAACCCTGTCTGCCAAGGGTTTAGGGCAACACCTCGCGCACGGTCCTCGGCGTCGTTGTAGATTCGCTGGCTTGCATGTACATAGCTTACGCCGCGCGAAGTCTCGTAAAAGACGCTGAGGCCCGGGAATTGAAATTTGAGATCCTGCGAGGAGAAGGCTTCAATCTCAATGCTGCCTTGGAACGCTTGATCGTTTCCAAGCAGCAGGCGAAGATCAAAGTCATATGTCATCTCGGACAATTGACTGAAAGTGCGCGCGCACTTGATGCCTTTATGGTCGCGCACAGTGACCAAAACCCCGACATCGTGGTTGTGGTTTTTCTCGCGCCAATAATTCAAGAAAGCGATGCGGGTGGTGGCGTCCTTGTCGGCGAATGCGTAAAAGAGCGCTGATGCCCGAAAAACAGGCATGTAAGAGAGGTCACCGTAGGCACCACGCTCGGCAAATACCAAAGCCTGCATGGTTTGGTCATAAGAGCCTACTGTCTGTTGCATCAGAATGATTCTTTGATCATGTAAGCACTTGGCGTGTTCGCCCAAGGAATGGAACGTAGGCGCAAGTTTTTACCCTTAAAGAACTCATCTACTGCATTTGATTCGCCATAGTTGCGCAATGCATACTCGTCAAACACCACAAGTCCGCCAGGGCTAACGATCGGGTAGAGGTTTTGCAGACAGGCCAGGGCACCCTCGTAGTTATCCACGTCGATGTACAGCAACGAAACTCGAGAGCCGAGATTGTCATGGACGTATGCCTTGGTGGTCTGTACAACATTACCCGCAATGAGGTCCAATTTGTCGAATCCCCATGCACGGCAATTTTCCAAAATCACATTCTGTGGGGTCCACCGCGTTTCATGCTCGTCCAGACAGTCCTTATCAGCCTGGAACCGAAAATCCATTGCTCGATCAGTTTCAAAAAAATCGAAACCCACAATTCGGGTCTCATTGTGTGGCCTGAACAGCCGCATAAGTTTTGCCCAAGTGTAAATACCCGACCCTTTGAAAACGCCGCATTCGACGATGTCTCCCGGGACATCTTGCACCATGCGGAAAAGTTCATGCCTCGCTAAAATCTTTTGAAGGCGATCCGGACCTGTGCTGGCCAGAAAGTCGTCGTATAGGCTAAGGTTGCTGTTCATTCTTGGATCCTGTGGGCAAGTTAATCTAAATCAAGTAATTTTAATATCAAATAAACTTTATTTCATCAACAATTTTTGGAACTATGGAGGTTAATGGCTTTCCAAAATCTGGTGGAAATGAACGTACGTCATTGGCCCATGGATAATTGGTTTGTCCCAAATAAACCCAGTCCTTAAGTCCAAACAGGATTGTTTTTTGACCAACAGCAATGGCCATTTGAGCAACCGCTGTTCCCGCCGAAACCACAGCATCTAAACAACTGATGATGGCAGCAACGCTTTCTTGATCATTTTTCAAGTCAACGTCATCCCAGCGCACAATTGAAATGCCAAGTTGCTGTTCAACGCGACGCAACTCCTCTTCGCAATCACCGTACTGAAGGTTGACAAATACGCAGTCCTCCAGTCCCAAGAGTGGCGTCAGTTCATCTATTGACAAGTAATGTGTGTTGCGGTTTGCGCTCAGCATGCCGCTGCGCCAGCACAATCCAAGAAGTTTTTTCCCTTTGAATGGACTTAACCGTTCAGAAAAATCACTCACCAAATCTGCATCGACTTGAAGATAGGGTTTGAATTTTTGCAAGTCTTCAATGTTGTTGCGAAACAACCCCAACAATGAACCAACAGGGATGTGTACATCAAAGTCTTGCGACCCTTTCGCCATCATTGGGTTCAAATTAGTCGCTCTGACCTTGACTTTCGGAAATGATCGCGACATCAGGCTCACCAGCCTTGGCTCGCACTCCATAACGACGTTCTGACAATGCTCTAAGGCTTCATTCATGAGGCCAAAAAGCCAGAGCTCATCACCCAGGCCTTGCTCCGCCCAAATTAGAAGGCGCTTATCGTCCAGAGGCTCTCCACGCCACTGGGGCAATTGAAAGTGACGCTTGGGGGTACGACTGGCCAAATCTGTCGGCAAAAATCCGTAGTCATACCTGCGCCAACCTTCCCTAAGGCGGCCAGTTGACAGGTGACTAAAGCTTGAGCGGTACAACACCTCTTTTGCAAATGTCGTGTTGGGGTCCAAGTTGGCCAACAAATTGTTGAACAAAACGACAGCGGCCTCATCATCGCCCCGCTGTTGAGCCAGTGTCGCTAAATTGGACAGCGCGTCCACGTTGTTTTTATCGAGCACCAGCGCTGTTTCAAAAGCCTGTTCACCCTCTTCCAGTTTGTTGACACCCAACAATGTGGCGCCCAAGTTGTTGTAGGCGACTGGGTTGGTGGGTTCCAAAGAGAGTGCTTTGGTCGCATACATCATCGACTCCACATATTTCTGCGACTTTCCAGCAGCCGCTGACAAGCTCGTCCATGCATCAAAGTCGTTGGGATTGGACTTCACGTAACGGCTCAAAAATCGAATGGCCAGGTCAAAAGCACCGATTGCTGTGTAGGCAATCCCACAGTGTTTAAGGATGACCAAATCCTCGTGGTCTTGTTCATGCAATTGATGGAACAACTTGGCGGCTTCATGTTGTTGGCCCATGTGGAAAAGCGCCACGGGTTTGCTGCGTTTGGCGAGCCGATGCTCAGGTTGCCGTTTCAAAATTGCGTCCAAAATCTCGAAAGCCTCATGGTATTTTTGTTTGTTGAGAAGTTGGACGGCTTTTTGACACTGCGCGTCGGCCAGCTTTAGGGCTGGATTGGTTTTGGGGTTGGGTATTTTGGATTTCATCGATAAACCTGTTGGCAATTACCCATACTAGCAATTTCCAGACCAAAAAAAGCCTGGCACCTTGTGGGTGCCAGGCTTTTGAGAGAGCCAGAAGGACTTGAAGGGATCGATGCCTCCAATCCCCCTGTTGCTGAATTACTGCAGCAAAGACAATACAGACTGTGGCTGCTGGTTGGCCTGGGCCAACATGGCGGTTGCAGCTTGCTGAATAATCTGTGATTTGGCCAATGCAGTGGTTTCTGTGGCGTAGTCGGTATCCTGGATACGGCTGCGTGCTGCTTCTGTGTTGGTGACCACATTGCTCAAGTTGTCGACCGTGCTGTTCAATCGGTTTTGCATCGCACCCAGTTTGCTGCGCATATCGCTGACAGTGCCGATGGCCTTGTCGATGGTACCCAATGCCGCGGATGCAGAGGGTGCAGAAGCGATGCTCAGGCCTGACAAGTTGCTACCTGCGGTGCCCATGGTTGCACCATTGACTTGGTGGTCGGCTGCCCCTACGTTGGCCTCCAAGAATCCGTGTTCGGCAACTGTTGAGTCATCACCCAGTTCAATGCTGAAGGGGCTGTTTGAAGCAGAGTCCAAACGGATAGAGGCGTAAGTGGTGCCAGTTGAAAAACCTGTCACGCCAGCAACTGCTGTTGTACCTCCAACAGTCAATGTTTGAACGTTTGCGCCCGTCAACCGTAAGCCGGCCGTCGTTCTTTCTGCAGTAATACCCGTTTTGGTTGTTTGAGCGTTGATTGCTGTGATGACATCGGTGACAGATGCGGTTGCAACCCCTGTGAAAACGGTTGTTCCATTAAAAGAAAGGGTTGCAGTTACTGACATAGCTATGACTTGCGCATCAGTCATCGTAATACTTTGATCAATGTAGGCGGAAGCTATCACACCCGTATCGGCAGAGAAATTGTTGATCGCATCCAGTTTACCTTGGAACGAGGCTGTATCAATTTCAGAACTGTAAATGGCCGTTCCGTTGATCTTGATATCGGATGCGCCCCATGCCGTGGTAACACCAGCGGTTGTTAACGCGTCCCCTGTGACCGAGTAAGCGTCATTGGCGCTGCCCACATCAGAGGTCGTTGGACGGAAACCCAAGGTTTGCAAATCAGCAATCGTGCCACCATCACCCATGGCGATGCGGACTGGATTGCCATCGTCAGATTCCAATTTCAAGAAACCCTTGAAAGTAGTCGCTTCGGCCAAGAATCCAGAACCACCATCGTAAGTTGTTGCAGATGCGGAAGCGTCTGTCACAGTAATGGATGCGCCAGTGGTGTTGCTCAAAACCAGCTTGCCCTCATCGTTGACACTGGCTTGAACCACCGCCCCGGCTTCGGCGTTGATGTTGGCGACCAACTCGTCCATATTTTCCGAGGCAGAGATGGAGTAAACAGTGTCGGCACTGGCACCCAAGGCTCTGACGGTGATATCGAGCTGACCGTCTGTTGTGACACCGTCGCCGATATTTTTGGCCACCACCACGTTGAAGCCACTGGCCGTCACGTTGTCCACGTTGGTGTTGATGTTGGTGATGATGTCTTCCAAGTCATCGGTCGCGGCGATGGCGTCGAATTTCTGATCGTTGATCAAAATATCACCCGCACCAACCGCGGCGATAGACATACGCCCACCCACGATGGCATCTGCTGCGCCCGCAGGGCTTCCCATGCCCAGGTCCTTGAGCTTCAAAGAGCCGATGTCAACCTTCAGCGTTTGATCCGCCTTGTCGCCAATTTGCAAAAGTCTGCCCTTGTATGAACCGTCCAGCAGTTTTTGGCTGTTGAATTCGGTGGTGGTGGCAATGCGTTCAATTTCAGCCTTGAGCTGCGTAACTTCGTCATTCAAAGCGACTCGGTCGGAATCGTTGTTGGTGCCGTTGACCGATTGCACGGCCAATTCACGCATGCGCTGCAAGATGTCGGTGACTTCGTTCATGGCGCCTTCACCAGTTTGCATCAAAGAGATGCCGTCGTTGGCGTTGCGGATGGCCATGTTCAGGCCACGAGTCTGGGATTCCATACGGGTGGAAATGGCCAGGCCTGCTGCGTCGTCTTTGGCGCTGTTGATGCGCTTGCCAGATGACAAACGCTCCATGGCCGTGGTCAAGGCCCGGCTGTTTTCTTGAATGGCTTTCTGCGCGGTCAAAGCTTTGACGTTGGTGTTGATAACTGACATGAGATTTCTCCTTTAAGGCAGATCACAAATGGACGGCAGGTTATCCCGAGGGTGCGCCTGCCTTAACGTTGGACAACATGTTGTGACATGCTGTTGTTCAATGAATCGGATAGTGGGTCAACAACTTGAGTTGAATCAGCAAAAATTGTGAGAAATTGAGAGCTGTTTACAGATATTCATTGAAGAGCAATCCCTTGCCTTCTTCAATGCTGTGCGCCATGCGAACCACCTCTTCGTTCGGAATTTGCCGAACGACTTCACCGGTCTGGAGGTTGCGGACGGTGATGATGGGACGGTTGATTGTTTCGTCCATTTGGAAACTCAAATCACGGCCGTTGTCCTTGAGCTGTTGGTTCAGGTTTTCAACGGCTTGTTTGATGCTTTTGCGCAAGTCTTCAGCGTTGTAGCCCAAGTCCACTTTTTCAGGGGCCTTCAGTTCGACCTTGGAAATGGCCACCGCTTTCACCGGCTCCAAATTGGGTTCTGTCGTGTTGCTTACCGTGGGTGCAACAGCTTTGCTGGGCGCACTGCCAGCTTTGTTCGCCTGAGCGCTTATGTCACCGATATTCATGATGGACTCCTTCACGGTATGGCCCGAAATGAGCCTGTCGTTCAGATGAGTCGACGCAAAAGCGGCAAACTTTAGCCGCTTTTGTTGAAAATATTGGATACGGTCTTAATTCTTATAGAAATTAGCAAGGCCTTCAAAAGTTCCTTTGAGGCTTTCTCTCATGCTGATGCTGCTGCCCACAATCGATTCCATGGCGCCGAACTGACGGGTGTAGCGGTCCAGCAATTTTTTCATCTGGTCCTCTAAACGCACCAAGTCCGCCTTGAAACGGTCGACCTGTTTGGTGGCATTGTTGGTTTGCAGTGCAATGGATCCCGTGCTTCGCATCATCTTGTCGAGCTTGCTGACGGCATCGCCAGCGACACCGCCAGGCACTGTGCTGAAAACGCTCTTGTTGTTGGTGTTGGCACTGAACATCTTGGCCACATCGTCAAAATTGGTTTCCAATTTCGACAACAGTTTGTCTTTGTCCAGTTGCAAAGCCCCGTAGCGGTCGAAGCTCAAGCCCACATCCCGTGGTGCTGCGGCTTCTGTGCCCGGTGTGCTGGATGCCGCAGTGAGCATGGTGCGAACTTGGGTGCGAATGTTTTGAACCAAGGTGTCACCCGCAAGGGCTCCCCCAAATTCCTCAACTTCACTGTCACGATCGCTCAAGATCAGCAGGTTTTCTTCAAAGTTTTTGTAGGCGGTGACCAGGTTTTCAACTTTCGAGGTGATGCCCGTGGTGTCACGCGTCAGATCGATGCGGGCATTGCCTGTGGTCACGGTCGCTATATTAAAAGTGACACCACTGACCACGTCACTCACGCTGTTGCTGCTGCGCTCAATGGACAGGCCGTTGACGGTCAATAGGGCGTTTTTAGCCTCTTGCAATTGGTTGTCGGTGGCACTTAAACCAAGGTTTAAATCTAATGCGGTTCCATCGGCGTCAACGGTCGCCAGCGTGAAGGCATTGCTTGTACCTTCACCCCCTGTGATCACGATTCGCCACGGCGTTGAACCACTGGTTTGAATGAGCTGGGCGGTGACACCGGCTTCGGCTGCATTGATGGCAGAAACCACGCCTGCTGGTGTGTCTTCTTCGACCTCGATGGATGTGCTGGTAGCGCCGTTGATGGACAAGGCCAGAAAGAAACTGCTGCCAGCGTTGAGCGCGGTGGTGCTGGTTGCAAGGCCATTGCTGGCGGTGCGCTGGGCCTGCGCGACTTGAGTCACGGCCACTTGATAGCTTCCGGCTGCGGCTGTGGGGCTGGCCACGGTGCTCAAAGCTGAAGTTTGTGTGTTGGCTGTTTGTAAAGAGGCAAAGTCACTCAAATCATTGAGACCTTCAAATGCGGTTTTGAGTTCGCCCAGTGAATATTTGATGACCGAGTAGCCTGAAATACGCGCCTCTGACTTGCTGATTTTCCCTTCAATAATGGCTTTTCGCGGTTCACGCGTGGCTTCCATCAAATCTTTGGCCAAGGTTTTGGTATCAATACCAGAGCCTGCGCCGAGTGTGTTGATGATGTTGCTGGTGGCCATGGTGCAGGTTCTCTAACGAGGTGATTCGGTTCAGATTCGGTGCGAGAGATAAAAACTGTAATCGACGGTCTATCAGCTTCTGATGTAATCAAAAAGGGTTAATCCTGAAATCTTTGCAAAGCTGCCCATCGCTGCTTCCAATCCCATCATTTCCTTGTTCATGCGCGTCACGGCTTCTGTGTAATCCAAGTCTTCAATTTCCGACAAGGTTGATTTGAGGCGCAACACCGTTTCGTCCAAAACATCGCGCTGCGACTGCACCACGATTTGTTCAGATCCGTTTTGTGATTGAGACAAGGTTAAATTGTTGTGCATCTGATTGAGGTCGGCAATGCCTTGCTCAATAGGGTTTGTGTCGTTGTTGTTCATGCCTTCGATCATCTGATCCAAGGCGTTGAAAAACTCCACACTTTGTCCGTCGCTTCGCAGTACACGGCTGAAAACATCGGTGCCAGAACGGGTGAATTGAACAGTACGCTCAACGCCTGCTGGAATGCGGGTCTGGGTCTGGTCACCTTGATAGACCACATCCCCGCTGCTATTTTCAGCAAACGCAGGGGTATTGACCCTGGTGCCCGAAAACAAATAGTTTCCGCTGTCGTCGCGGGTGTTGCCAAGACTCAGGAGTTGGTCGCGCAGCGCTTTCATTTCGACACCAATGGCTTTGCGGTCGTCAGGGCCCAAAGTGTCATTGGCGGCCTGAATGCCGAGCTCTTTCATGCGTATCAAAAGGTCATTAGACGAAGAAAGGGCGGTTTCTTCTGCGGTGTAGCGTCGCATGGCAACATCCAGCGTTCGAATATGGCTGTCTTGTCGCTGTATCTCACCTTTAAGGCGTTGAATGGCGGCCGCTTGATCAGGGGCTGCACTGGGTGACAAAATTTGTTTTCCCACGGCAAGTTGGGCTTGAGTGGTGGCCAGTTTGTTCTGGATATTGCTCATGCGCGTGGTGGCGCGGTCAAACATGAATGAGGTGGAGATTTTCATGGACTTGGCTCTCAGCGTATTTGCAGAATGCTCTCAAACAAGGACATGGCGGTTTGCATGACCTTGGCATTGGCTTGGTAGGCCTGTTGAAAACGCACCAGCGCCGAGGCTTCTTCGTCCAAGCTCACGCCCGAAATGCTGTCTCGGGCTTCTTGAGCCTGCTGGTACACCACCTCTAAAGCTTGCTCTGAAATGGCGGCCTGACGGGCCACATTGCCCACCTGGTTCACGCGTTCAATATAGGCCTCGGTGATGGTCAGTCCACCAGGCATCAGGCGTTGGTCTTCGAGTGACACCAGTTGCAGCATGGTTTCGTTGTTGCCAATGCCGTCTCGGTTGCCGTCGATGATGAATTGATCGCCAGCTTTGGGCGCAGTCGAAAATTCAAGTCTCAGGCCGCGGTAGCTCACGCTCTGGGTCGCTGAGTTGGGGTCTATCTGCAATTCGCGCTCAGCCAGCACCGTTTGTGTGGTGTTGTCCACAATTTGGTAGGTGGTGCCAGTGATGAATTGCACGGTGGTAGGCCCCTCGCGAAGGGCCTGCTTCATGTCACCTTCGATGCCCGCAAACTGAGCGGTCACAAGCGCTGTGCTGGCCGCGCCGCTGCGGTCAGTGACAAACACCAGCAGGTCATCGGCTGCGGCACCCGTGATCGAGATGCGGGTATCAAAGCCAAGATTTTTCAGACTTTGGGGCGTGCCTGCACTGCCCATGCCCAGGCGAATGTCATCGGTGGTGTTGGTGCTTGGGCGGCTCAGGACCAATTGGCCTGCCACCGCGCTGGCGGTCACGCCGGTGTCGCTGCTTTCGGCATTGAGCCAAGAGACGATGTCGCTGAGTCCGAGCGTGCCCGTCATGCTGAGCGCAGGCAGGGCGTGGCCATTGAGCGTGAAGGTGTTGGCTGCAATGGGGCCTGCAAAACCCGAAAAATCAGAGCCTTGCAGTACCGCTGACAGCTTTTTAGGGGCCAGCAGGTCGCCTGTGTCTGGGTTGAATTGTTGTTCCAGCCGCACCTCAGCTTTGGCACCCATGAAGATGTCCATGTCGAGGTAGGTGGGGCTGTCGGTTGCGCTAAAGGCGGCGTTGAGTCCGCTGTCGCTGTAGGTGGCATTCGCTTCCATGCCGTTGGTTTCTTGGACCAACAAGGATTGCTCTTGGCTGGTCAGCGTGGTTCCCAGCAAGTGACGACCATCGCGTGTCAGGACTTGGAAAGATTGTCCCTGACCCGGGTTGTTTAGTGTCAACGACAAGTCTTGCATGCCTACACCAATCAGGCCCAGGCTGGCAAAAGGCTGGCCTACGCTCATGTTCACGCTGACCGTTGCGGTCTGCGGAATCTGGGCCAATGCCAGATCGCCCAGCATAGAGGTCGGTCCTTCAAAAGAAGGGGCCTTGTAAGCGATGCGGGCTTGTGCGGTGCCGCTGTTCAGTGGGGAGTCGATGACACGGAACTGTCCCGCCGCGGCAACACGGTTGGCATCTTTGATCAGCAAGTTCATGCCAGCAGATTGGCCTGACAGACCTGCGCTAAAGCCAAACAAATCACCCCCCAGTTGGCCTTCGGCGTCGACGCCGTCGCGGTGAACCATGTTGATTTGTTGGGTCATGGTGGCGGCAAGGTCATCCAGCGCGGCGCTTGCTGGTTTGAGCACTTGGTCACGAAAACTCATCACACCACCGATCTTGCCGCTGCTGATGCCCGGCATCGATTCAGGAATGCCATAAGCATCAATGACAAAATCGAGTTTTCCTGGATCGATACTGGACTCCAATGCGTTGATCGCACGCGAGTTGATTTGGTTGACCAAAATACCCTGGTCCAGGGTGTCACCCACACTGACGATGACCGCGCCGTTGGGTTCAAATTTTGTCTTGATGGCCACCAGGCTGGAGAGTTCGCGCAGCAACAGGTCGCGTTGGTCCAGCAGTTCAGAAGGTTGATTGGCGACGGCGCCGTGTTTCGCCAGTTGCTTGTTCATCAAGGCGAGTTGACCGGTCAATGCATTGACCTGGCCGACATTGGTTTCTACCGATTGGCGGGTTTCGTTTTCGAGCAGTTCAAACTGACCTGCCAACTGGCGAAACCGTGCTGCCAAGCCATCGGCATCGCGTAAAAAGATGCTGCGAGAGACCACAGAAGCCGGGTCGGTGGCCAGGTCGCGTGCCGATTCAAAAAACAGGTTCATCGCCGTGGTCAGGCCGATGCTTTCATCGCCCATCACGTCGATCAGGCGGTTGACGTAAGACAGCAGGGGCTTTTGGCTTTCCAGGTCGCTGTTGCTGTTGCGCAGGTTGGACTCCACAAAGGCGTCGTATTGGCGCTGGACTGAATCAAAGCGTGTGCCGGTGCCGAGATAACTGTTGCCGATCTGACGTGGCTGGTTGGCGGTCAGGGAAACGTCTTGGCGTGTGTAGCCGTCGGTGTTGACGTTGGCAATGTTGTTGGACACCGTGGACAGCGCCCGTTGGTATGCCGTGACGCCCGAGCTGCCAATACTGAGCAAGTCGCTCATGGCTTATCTCCGAGCTTGAAGCCGCTGGTGCGCTCCAGGCGGTAGGCCTCAGCGGCCGCTGGCTTGATGGGCAGGGGTTCGCGTGCTGGATTCAGGGGCAGGGCGGGTGCGCTCAGGCTGATCGGCTGGCGCTGGCGCAGCGCGTCTTGCGTGCTCATGGCTTGGACCTGGTTCATCTGGCGTTCCATCATGTCGGCCAAACCCATGCCGCCGCGCTTGGCCATGCTGAGAGACACTTCCTTGTCCATCAGGTCCTGGTACATCTCCATGTTGCCGCCTTCGACCAGATCGCTTTTTTCAATCGAGTCACGCATCGTCTTCATCATTTGCTGGATGAAGTAAGCCTCGAATTGTTCGGCGGTCTTGCGTACCGCTTTGCTGGGGTCGCGTGCGGCATCGCCCTTCAACTGCGCCAGGGCGTTGAAGTCCAGATATGAACCGGAAGAGCTGATGTCGTTCATGGCGGTTGGGTGGTTCAGTTCTCAGACGGGTCTAAGCCGCTCAGATGATGATCAGCTCGGCCCGCAGGCTGCCGGTGCTTTTGAGGGCTTCAAGGATGGCGATCAGGGCCGAGGGCGTGGCGCCCACTTGGTTGACCGCATCCACGACCTGGCGCAGGTCCACGCCGGGCTGGAACAAGAACATCGGGTTCTTGGGTTCGTTCACAGCGATTTGGGCGTTTTCCACCGGAGCCGTTTGGCCTTGGGCCAGAGGGTTGGGTTGCGAGACTTCGTTGGTCGCGGAAATGGCGACTGAGATGGTGCCGTGCGCCACGGCCGCAGCCGTCACGCGCACATTGCGGCTGATCACCACGGTGCCGGTTCGGGAGTTGATCACGACGCGGGCAGGGGGCTCGCCGGGCACCACGTCCAGATTTTCGACCATGCTCATGAAGGCCACGCGCTGCGACATGTCGGTGGGGGCTCGGATGGCCAGGGACATGCCGTCGATGGCGCGTGCTGTGCCTTCGCCAAAACTTTTGTTGACAGCGTTCACGATGGCCGTGGTGGTGGTGAAGTCTGATTCACGCACGTTCATGACCACATGGTCTGAACTTTCAAAAGGGGTTTCAACCATGCGCTCGACCGTGGCACCGTTGGGTACGCGGGCCGAGGTGGGGACACCAATGCTGACCTTGGAGCCGGCCGCGTTGGCATCGATGCCCGTGGCCGTGAGCGCCCCCTGGGCGATGCCATACACCTCGCCGTCCACGCCGCGCAGGCTGGTCAACAGCAAGTTGCCGCCGCGCAGGTTGGTGGCCTTGCCAATGGCCGAGACGTTGATGTCAATTCTTTGGCCGGGCTTGGCGAAAGGGGGCAGCTCTGCCGTCACCATCACCGCGGCCACGTTTTTGATGTCGATCTTGCCGGCGGTGGTGCCTTGCTCGAAATCCGACAGCGGGCCGTCCAGGCTCACGCCCATGCGGCTGAGCATGGACTTCATGCTTTGCGCGGTGAAGGAAACATCCGAGCCATCCCCCGTGCCTTGCAAGCCCACCACCAGGCCGTAGCCAATGAGTTGGTTGGTGCGGCCAGCGGCCACGCTGGCCAGGTCTTTGATGCGGTCAGCCCAGGCGCTGGCGTTCAGGCCGAGCAGCAACACCAAAGCAAGAAGGGTGGATTTCATAAAAGGTCTCTTGGGGTGTCAATCGATCAAAAGGGCCAGATCTTGAGCAAGGCCTTGGTGCCCCAACCCGTTTTGGCCACCGCCGCCATGTCGCCGGTTCCGCGGTAGGCAATTTGGGCATTGGCCAGACGGCGCGACTGCACCATGTTGTTGGGCGACACATCGTCGGGGCGGATGATGCCGCTGACCTGAATGACCTCAGCACCTTCCGTCAGGGCCAGTTGTTTTTCGCCGCGCACCATCAGGTTGCCGTTGGCCAGCACCTCGACCACGGTGACCGACACCGCACCTGTCAGGCTGGCGCTTTGGCCTGCTGTGCCCACGCCGCTGCTTTTGATGCTCGTTTCGTTCAGGTTGACGCCATTGAGCACGCCACCGAGCGTGGTGCCCAGAATTTTGGTGGGCAGTGCCAGGTTTTGGATTTTGGACACCAGGCCACTGGGCACGACATTGTTTTCAGAATCGCGCGAGACGGTGCCTTTTTGCTCGCGACCGGCGCGGGTCGACTCGTCAAGCATGACCGTGATCAGGTCGCCCACGCGGTAGTTGCGGCCACGGCCAAAAAAGTTGTCGCTGTGCCGCCCGTTGTAGATGGCACCTGTGGCCATGCGGGGTTTTTCGACGGCCACGGGCAGGACCGGCGCGAATTCGGGGGAATGCGCCAAAGGCTCGGGGGCGGTTGCGCAACCACCAAGGCCCAGGGCCAGCAAGCCAAGGGCTGAAACGCGTGTGATGAAATGAATGCGGGCTGTCATGGCGGGCTTACATGTTGTTGTTCAGGAAGCGCAGCATGCCGTCTACGGCAGAGATGGCTTTGGAGTTGATTTCGTAAGCGCGTTGGGTCTCGATCATGTTGACCATTTCTTCCACCACGTTCACGTTGGACGCCTCCAGCGCCCCTTGCATCAACTGACCAGCGCCGGTCTGGCCGGGCTGCGAGACCACGGGTGCACCACTGGCCGTCGTTTCCTTGAGCATGTTCTGGCCAATGGCTTGCAGGCCTGCAGGGTTGGAAAAGCGGGCAATTTGAATCTGCCCCAGCACCTGGGCGCCGCCGCCTGCTGCGGTCTCTACCGACACCGTGCCATCCTGGCCGATCGAGATGCTGGCCACGTTGGGGGGGATGTTGATGGCCGGCTGCAAAGGCGCGCCGTTGGCGGTGACCAGCTGACCGGTGGCAGAGAGCTTGAAGCTGCCGTCACGCGAATAAGCAATCGTGCCGTCAGGCTGGGAGATTTGGAAAAAGCCATCACCTTGCACCGCCATGTCCAGCGCATTTTTGGTGGTCACCAAACTGCCTTGGGTGTGGGTTTTTTCGGTGGCAACAATCCGCACGCCGGTGCCCAGCATCAAGCCTGTGGGGGCTTGTGCGTCGGCGCCCACCTGGGCCCCGGGTTGGCGCAGGTTCTGGTAGAGCATGTCTTCGAAGGTGGCGCGGTCGCGCTTGAAGCCCGTCGTATTGACGTTGGCCAGGTTGTTCGAGATGACCGACATGCGCGTTTGCTGCGCATCCAGGCCGGTCTTGGCAATCCACATTGAGGCATCCATGGGGCTCTCCTGTCAGGTGTTAAGCGGCTTTCATCATGGAAGCGCCGGACTCGTCGAGTCCTTTCATTTCCTTGATGATGCGAATCTGGGTTTCAAAACTGCGCGAGTGATCGATCAACCGTGTCATGGCCGTAATGGCACTGACGTTGCTGCCCTCCAGGGCTTGCGGAATCACTTTGGGCAGGCTTTCTCCCAATGCAATGTCTGTGCCATCTGGTTTTTCCGACACCTTGAACAAACCGTCTTCACGTCGGCCCAGGCTCACGCCTTTGACGTCGCGTAAGCGCAAGCGGTCGATCAAGACGTCTATGGCGGGTCCGACCTGCGCTGGGTCGCGTGCATAGACGCTGCCGTCCGGGTTGACGTTGACCGTCAGTCCCGGTGGGATGGTGATGGGGCCGGCTTCGCCCAGCACCAAGTGGCCAGAGCCGTTTTCCAGTTGCCCCTGAATGTTCACTTTCAGATCGCCCCTGCGCGTGAAAGCCAGGTCACCATTGGGGGCCTGAACCGTCAGCACAGCGGTGCCTGCCAAGGCCACGTCCATCGGGCGGCCGGTGGCCATGACCGGTCCGGGGTCCATGCGAATCAAGTCTCGCGAAACGGTTTGAGCCTGGAAGCGGGATTCAAAACCCGCACCCTCGACTTTTACCGATTGCAAGGCCACGTCGAAGCTGCTTTTGAAACCCACCGTGGACACGTTGGCCAGGTCGTTGACCAGCACCTGGCGTGCCGTGGACTGCTCTTTGATGGTGGCGTTCGATGTGAAGACAAGGCGGTCCATGGTGCGGCTCTCTGGGGTTCAGTCGTGGCTTTTTCAGTGGATCAAGAGCGGATGTTGATGATGGCGCTGGTCATGGTGGAGCTGGTTTCAATGGCCTTGGCGTTGGCCTGGAAGTTACGCTGCGCGGTGATCAGGTCCACCAGCTCTTGCGTCAAGTCCACGTTGGCACGCTCGGTGGCACCCGCGCGGATCGAACCGAAACCTGCAGAACCGGCTTCGCCGACTTTGGCGACACCCGAGATGGCCGAGGACAAGTAGCTGGCATCACCCACCTGGCGAAGACCTGAAGGGCTGGAGAAGTTGGCCAGCACGATCTTGCCCAAGGACACTTGCGAGCCATTGGAGTAAGTCGCATTGACCAGGCCGTCCACACCGATGTTCAGACCCATCAACTCGCCCTCAGGGGCACCGTCTTGCGACTGTGAGAGCACCGCGAATGCGCTGGAGTATTGGGTGGACTTGGTGAAGTCGATGGACATGGTCAGGGCACCCTTGCCGCCTGCCAAGAACGCGGTTTCGAAGGGCATGCCCACCAGTGGCGAGATGGGTTTACCGGTCAGGTCGAAGCTGAGCTCGCCACGGTCCAAGTAAACAGGCCACCATTCGGTTTGTTCAGACAGCCCTGCGGCATCTTCGGTTTGAATGCCATTTTTAACAAATTGCAGTGCGCCATTTTCTGTGAATTGGGTCAATTTTTTCCACTCGCTGGTGGAGCCAAATGTCATTTCGGTGTTGGCCAATCCCCAGTCGGCAGATCCGGTCACCTGGATGGCCGAGTTTTCACCGGTGGTGCCCGTTGTGAAAATGAATTGTTTGGCCTTGGGGTCGAAGTTGACCACGACACCGGAGACTTTGCGGCCTGTGGCCGGGTCGGTTTTGCCGTTGATGCTGTCTTGCAGGGCCTTGGCAAAACTGTCGATGTTGGTGTAGGTGGTGGGGAATGGCAGTTCCGTCTTGAAGGCATAGCCGTCCACCGACACAAAAAAGTCTTTGTTGGACGATGTGGTGCTGATACTTTTGGTGGTGTTGATGGTCATGGTCTCACCGCGCAAAACTGCGGGTTCACTGACCTTGCCGCGCACAGCCTCGGTGGTGGATGAGGGCACGGTCAAGGTAGGCGAGTCGGTCAGGCCCAATAAAGCGATGGCTTTGGCATCAGCGGCGCTGACCACGATGCTGGAGCCATCGCCTGTGGTGCCCGAGGCAATGGAGAACTTGGTGGTGTCAGGGTCAAAAGCGACGGTGATGCCGAAACGGGCATTTTGGATGGCTGGCGTGGGTTCGACGACGGGTGTCACACCAGGGGCTGAACCCAGCGTTGCCGGTGTTTCGGGCAATGAGCCGAGCACGTTGTTGATGGCAATTTGAAGGTTCCGTGCCAACACTTCGGGGTCTTGGTCGCCAGCTTTCAGGGTGTAGGTGATGGTCTGATCGGTCGCGGCGGCAGTTTGATTGGCCACGGGGGCATCGGCTTTGATCTTGAAACTCAAGGTGCCGGTAGTGGCGCCGACCAAGGCGCCATTCACGAAGTTGGTTGTGCTCAGCGAGCTGCCAACAGCCGTGGCTGGGGAGGATCGTCGCACGTCAGTCAGTTGGTCCAGCGAAAACATCTCGGTGGTGCCAGAGCTGGGGACCACACGGGGGTCGCTCTTGGGCAAGACATCGCCATACTTGTTGACAAACAATGTGCCACCGACTTTGTCGGTCGCTTGCTGCAAAGCCGGTTTGACTTGGGTGTCACCCACAAAAAAGTAGGTTTGCCACTTGGAGCTGGGGGGCGTTTGGTCTTGGCTCGCGTTTTGGGTTTTGGCGTAGTACACCGTGGCCAGGTAGCCGTTGCCACCGCTGTCGTACACCGTCAAGGCGGTGCTCTTGTTGTAGGTGCTGGGGTTGGTGCGGTCAAAGTCGGCCGTGATCACCACCGAGTCGGCCGGCAGGTTCAGGCCGAGCTGGATTTGGGTGGTTTCAACCGCTTCGCCTGACGTCTTGGGGGGGATGGTCAGGGCGTTCAGGTCGGTCAAGTCGGCCTTGCCGGACGAGTCGACCGATGCGGCCATCAGGCGTTGCCCGGTGGAGTTGACCACGTTGTTTTGGTCGTTCAGTGTGAAGGAGCCGTTGCGGGTGTAAATGTCTTGCAGACCATCGGGCGTTTTGAGCGGGAAGAAACCGTCGCCCGTGATGGCCAGATCGAGCGAGTTGCCCGAGGTCGAGATGTTGCCCTGGCTGAATTCCTGGCTCACCTGCTTGAGCGAGACGCCCTGACCAATGTTGCTGGACGATTTTTGCAGCGGCGATGTCGAGAAAATGTCGCCGAAGTCGGCCCTTGAGCGCTTGAAGCCCGAGGTGCCCACGTTGGCGATGTTGTTGGAGGTGACGGCCAATTGGGCGGTGGCAGAGTTCAGTCCGGTGAGCGAGGTGTAGAAAGACATGCTGGAGTGCTCCTGTGAGGCGTTGGGTGTGAATGTGTTGGGGCGTTGATGGGCTTAACTGCCCACGCGCTTGACGTCGGTCAGCAGCATGGTTTTGCCACCGTCGACTTCGACGCTGACGCTGCCATCGGCTGGATTGCTGGAGATCGCACGGACCGTGGACAAGGTGCTGACCGGGACCGGGACACTCTTGCCGTTGACAGTTGCTGTGGCGCTCAAGCGGTACAGACCACTGGGCGCGGGTTTGTCGGTGGCGTCCTTGCCATTCCATGAAACGGGGGCTGTGCCCGGCAACTGGGGGCCTGCCACCAGCTCTTGCACCAAGCGGCCTTGGCTGTCGTGCACGCTGAGTTGAACTTGGCTGGCGCCCATGGGCAAGTCGATGCTGCCATCGATGACGCCGCCCGACGTCAGCTGTGTAGGGGTGTCGATCACCGAGACTTTTTTGCCGATCAGCGCGGCGCTGCCGAGCATGCGTTCGCCCGAATAGGATTTCACAAAATTGTCCAGAGAGCCTTGCATGTTGGTCAGTGCTTCGAGCTGCGAAAACTGCGCGAGCTGGGCCACAAAAGCTTCGTTCTTGACGGGCTCCAATGGGTTCTGGTTTTGCAACTGCGCGGTGAACAAGGTGAGGAATTCCTGCTTGCCCATGTCCTCGTTGGTTTTCTTGGCTGCGTCTTTGACGTCTTCGTAGCGCGAGACGTTTTGGAGCAGGCTGGAGGATGCGACGTTAGGGGTGGCCATGGGGTGCTTTCAGGTCAGGCCTTGGAGATGTCCAGCGTGCGCATCATCAGTTGACGCGCCGTGTTGATCACTTCGACGTTGTTTTGGTAAGAGCGTGCGGCGGCCATCATCTCGACCATCTCGGTGACTTCGCTCACGTTGGTCTGGTAGACGTAACCGTCCTTGTCGGCCAAGGGGTTGTTCGGGTCGGACACGCGGCGTGGCGGTGCGGTGTCATCGGCCATGCGGTCGATCTTCACGCCACCCACATAAGGGGCGCCGTTGTGGGTCATTTGCGCGTCTACCAAGGCCTTGAACACCGGGCGTTTGGCGCGAAAAGCGTCTTGCTCGGTGGTGGCCACGGTGCCTGCGTTGGCCAGGTTGGAGGCGGTGGCGTTCATGCGGGTCAGCTGCGCGTTGAGCGCCGTGCCGGCAATGCCAAAAATGTTGTCCATGGCCATGATCAGTCTCCTCTCAATGCTTTGCGCACACTGCTCACCCGGCTTTCCAGAAAGTTCAGCGTGGCCTGGTAGTCGGCTGCGGCTTTACCGTACTGGGCTTGTTCGACACTCATTTCAACGGTGTTGCCGTCAAAAGCGGTGTTGAATGGGGTGCGGTAACGCATGCCGTCGGCGTCGAGCCCCTGGCCCACTTCAAAGTGGCCTTGGCTGGTGGCCTGCATGGCGTTGTCCTGGAATTGGGTTTCTTTCATGACGGCCTTGAAGTCGATGTCCCGCGCTTTGTAGTTGGGCGTGTCGGCATTGGCGATGTTTTGCGCCAACACTTCCAGGCGTCGGCTTTTGACTTGCAAAGCTTGTTCATGCACACCGAGTGCCTGGTTTAACAAATTCATCTGGACTCCTGGGGTCGTGGTTTCGATGGACAGGTGTCGTCAATTTTTTGACGAAGGATGCTCAAGTTGAGCGGCTTGTGGTCGATAGCTGCAAAAGCCGTGCCAAGTAAATGTGTTGTCTTTGGCGTTAGACCGATGCACCCTTGCCGCCGGGAGCGGCAATTTGCCGTCAGCGGCAAAGCCCTGCGGCCAAGATTTGCCGCTGTTCAGCGCAACGCTGTGGGCAGCGTGTTGGCCACCTCGTCGTATAGGCGGGCTACACCGCCTTTGCCCACAGCGCCCAGCACAGGCGAAAGCGCATCGCGAGGGGCTTGGGGCAGCAAGGCGTTGGTCAAGGTGTGCAACCCGGACAAGATGGAGTTGCGCGTGATGGGCGCGCGCGTGTCTTGCCCCACATGCAGGTAACGAGCCTGCTGCCCGGCAATGGACAGCGGCGCGTCGGGCCGTGTTTCTTGCCGGGCAGCTGGGGTCAGCACCGTCAGGTACAAATCATCCAGTCCGACCGGGGGGCCTTTGACGCGCAGACCGGCTTGCGAGAAATAACGGTCCACCAAGTCCAACTGCTGCAGCAAACCCATGCCCAAAATTGCCCGGGGGTTGTCCTTGAAGCCCACCGAGGCAGCGCCCCGGTTGGGGCCATCGCAAAACTGGATGATTCCATGGCAGTTGCCATTGCTGGCTTGGGGGTTCATGCCGCCGCTCTCCATGAGGCTCAGGCGGGCAAAGTCATCGGGCTGGAAGTTGTAGCGGTCGGCCAGCGCCAGGATTTTGTCTTTGACGGCAGGGGCGTCCGAGGCGGTCACAAAACCCTTGGCAATGGCCCGCTCCAATGTTTTGTCCAGCACCGGGTGCTGTCCGTTGGGGGCCGGGTGACTGGCCCAAGCGATCGGGCGGTTGGCCAAAGCGTTGGTGGTCAAGGTTGAAGAGGAGGCCAGTTGGGCCACGGATTGAGCGCTGCGCGCATTCAGATCCAGAGGCCCAGGGGCTTCACCCCGTGCCAGAGCCGGCATGAGCAGACTAGAGAAATCGATTTTTTGACCCGTCAGGATCAGGTTTGGGTTGTCAATCTGGTTGCGTGCGGCCACTTGGTGGGCCAGGCGCATGGCCTGATGCTCGGTGATGGGCTGCTGATTTTGTCGGTAATGGGCCTTGACCAGGCCAATCAAGGTGTCGCCTTCCTGCGCTTTGACCAGGCCACTGCGGGGGGACACCTCCGCCAGCACCTGCCCGAAGGCCCCGCTCCGGCCCGACGCGGGCAGCAGTCCTCCGCTGCCCGTTGGGGCAGGGGGGCTCAGCGCCGGCAGGCTGGGCAAAGGGGGCAACAGGTTGCTCATGTCGGTGGTGGGTGTTTCCGGGGGCTGGTCTCGTTTTTGCTTGGTAGATGTCAATCATGAACACTGTCAAAACTTTCACACCTATGAAACCCTCCATGCAAATGCTGTGCCGACTTCTGGATCAGGTCATGCTTCGTGGCCTCTGGCTCGGAGCGGTTTTCTGTTGGTTCGGCGTTCCGGCCTGGGCTGCGATCCCTGCTTCACCTGCTTCACCTGCTATGGCGCTGCAAAAGTCGGTGCTCGATTGGGTGGTGCAAACCCAATCGGTCCCAGCCGAGTCGGTGGTGCTCGCCCCCCTGGACCCGCGCCTGCAGGTCAAGGCCTGCACCGGTCCCCTGGCCATGGATCTGCCCTTTGCCAGCCCCGATACCATCCGCGTTCGCTGTGCCCAACCGGCGTGGCAGCTTTATGTGCGTGTGGCTGTGACCGGGCGCGTGGCGGTTCCGGCTGGTCCCGTCAAGGCAGAGCCCGCCCCGGTGGAGAAACGCCAGGTTCTGGTAGCTGCCGTCCCGCTGCAGCGCGGCATGACCTTGACCGAGGCTCATGTTCGTCTGGTGGATGCCGATACATCCAGCATGCCCGTCAATGTGTTGGAACAAGTTTCACAAATTTTGCACAGTGAGGTGGTGCGCGATGTGCGCCCCGATACCCCGCTGCGAAGTCAAGACATTCGACCCACTTTGCTCGTCAAAAGAGGCCAAATGGTGCTGATGTCGATCGGGCAAGCCCAGGGTTTCCAGATCTCGGCCCGTGTAGAAGCGCAGCAAGACGGTCGCTATGGCGAGCAAATCAAGCTCAAAAACCGCGATTCCGGGCGCATGCTGACGGGGCTGGTCAAAGGTCCCAATCAGGTCCAAGGCCTTTGAAATGCCAAAAGATGAAATTTAAGAAAATAAACGCGTGTTGGGCTCAAGTTCTAGAATCAGGTGCCGATTCTGTTTACGAGCGAGGTTTCTGCTCAACAAAAAGAGACCAGAAAAGAGAATCATCATGACTGATCCCATCTCTAGTTTTCGCCGGGTTGCCCAAATGGACGCGTCCAATCGGCAGGTGTCTGCGAAGGCCCAGGAGCGCGACTCGGACGTTGCGTCCGAAGGCCTGACCAAGGTATTGGCGCCCCAGGCGGACGAAGTCAAACTGAGCGCTGTTGCGCAAAAAGCCATGCAAGAGCCAGAATTCGACCGGGCCAAGGTGGAGGCCATCAAAGAGGCCATCCAAAAGGGTCAATACCCCATTGACACGCGCCGCATTGCCGAAAATTTCTTGGCCATTGAAAAAATGATCAAGGAATGAGTTTGGCATGAGCCTCAGCCCCACCATGCCTGCGCTGGACCCACATCACGACACGATGGATGCGTGGCTTGACCATGCGCCGGTGGATACCGCACGCCTGGCCGAGTTGCTGGCTTTCGAGTTTGAGGTGTTAAAAGCCCGCGACATGGCGGGCTTTGAGGCTTTGCAGGAAGAGAGAATCTCCATTTTGGAACGGCTGTCCCAAGTTGCCCAATGGGCTGCTGGCCAAGACCCCGTGCCTGTCTTGTGGCAGAACCTGCAGGCAGACCTGCAGCAGTGCAAACAAGACCATTTGCGCAATATCCAACTGCTTCAACGCCAGTTGCAAGCCGTCAAGGGTGCTTTGCAAGCCCTGCAAGGCGAGTCGGCCGCCACCGTCGACCTGTATGACCGCCTGGGTCAAGTCTCCCGACGCCGAGGCGTTAGCCCCTTTTTGGACGCCTGAGTTTTCTCCCTCGGTAGGTGACTGGCTGGCGAGCACCGTCTTGATTTACTGGGCCCGCTTGACCGAGGCAGTCCAGGGGGTAAAGGCCACAGCCGCAGCGGTGGCTAAGCCATACAGCAGCATGGCCCACGCCACCAGCACATAAAAGTTGTCCGCTGTGCCTTGGTGTTGCGCCAACCACCAGCCCCCGCCCGCCACCAACACCAGCCGCACTGTGCCCGCCAGCACCGGTCCGATGACTTGGCCTGCGCCTTGCGATGCAAAGTACAGCGTGAGGCCCAGGCCAAAGAAAGGGAATGCAGGCCCGGCCGTCACCAGGTATTGCCGCGCGTAGGTCAGAACCGCCTCGTCTTGTGAGAACAGGCGCGCCCACACATCGGGTGCCAGCGTGACCACCGCGCCAATCACCCCCAAGTTCAGGGCCGATACGCCCGCGGCCACCCAGGCCACCCGCCGCGCCCGAGCCACCTGGCCCGCGCCCATGGCCATGCCCACCATGGGCACGGCGGCCACGCCGATGCCAAAGGCGATGGGAATCAGCAAAAACTCCAGCCTCTGTCCAATGCCGTATCCGGCCAGCGCCTCGGTACCCAGTTGCGCCAGCAGGCCGGTAAAAATTAAAATGGCCAGCACCGATTGCACGGGTGACAAGCAGGCCACGGCGCCGACCCGAAGGATGTCTGCCAACAAGTTGCGCTGGAGGACAAAGCCCTGCAGGTGCAGCGTCAGACGCCCCTGACTGCGAATCAGGTACCACAGGAAATACAGCACGCCCGCCGCAGTGGCCAGGATGTGACCCAGGGCTACCCCCACCATCCCCAGAGCGGGAACCGGTCCGGCCCCCAAGGACAGCACGCCGCTCAGCACAATTTGCAAGACCGCTGTGGCCACCAGCGCCAAAGAGGGCGCGCGCATGTTGCCTGTGCCCCGAACGATGGAGGCCAGCGTGTTGAGCAGCCACAACAGAGCGGCCCCGGCAAACAGCACTTGGCCGTATTGCACAGCCTGCTGCTGCACCGCACCACGCCCGCCCAGCAGGGCGTAAAGGTCAGGGCCCCACAGCAAGAAGAGGGCGCTGTAGATCAGGCCAGCGCCCAGGCCAATCAGCAAGGCGTGCTGCACCAGTTTTTCTGCACGCTGCAGGTCTGCAGCACCCAGGGCTCGGCTGATGGCCGCCGACACCCCCCCGCCCATGGCCCCGGCAGACATCATTTGGGTCAGCATGGCAAACGGGAACACCAAGGCCATGGCCGCCAAAGGCGTGGTGCCCAGGCGGCCTACGTAATAGGTTTCGGCAATGCCCACCAGCACCGTCATCACCATGGCCAGCACATTGGGCGCGGCCAGGCGCAGCAAGGTGGGCAAGATGGGGGCCGAGAGCAGCCTTTGCAAATCGGGTGTGCTCATGCGGTATTCAGACTGGTTGGCCCGGAGCGGGCGCTTGCAAGAGTTGGTCCATGGGCCACTGCAGCAACTCGGCCAGGCGGCACACCACCCAGCGCGCCTCGCCGGGCGTGACCACGGCAGGCTCGGCCAGAAGTCCGGTTTCGCATTGCGCCAGCACCAGCTCTTCGGTGATGCCCAGGGTGAACTGCATGTTGGCGGCTTTTTCTGTCAGCAAATTGGCCAGGTCTTCGCACAGCTCATAGCGCGTGGCCAGATCGCGCTGGCCCAATGTGGGCTTGATCTTGCCCGGCGGCACGTACAGCGCCATGAAGGAGGGGGGAATGTGGATCTGGAATTCTTCGGTCATGGCGTGGTGGGGCGTTCTGGGTGTGCATTAACGCACAGAAGCGGCTGCTGGGCGGTGGCTTGGAAAGCGTGGTGAGCACGGGTGAGGGGCTCAGACGAGCAACTGCCTGACCAGCCCCAGTGCCGTGCAAAGGCCCAACAGCTTGAACACGCTCAGCTGCCTGCGGATCAGCAGCCAAGTGGCCAGCAGCGTCAGCGCGAAAGCCCCCAGATCGGGCAGCATGTGCCAGCCCCCGGGCAGCCAGGTTTGGCGAGCAAACACACCCGCCAGGTGCACGATCACCCCGATCACGGCCGCCATGATGCCCCGCAAGGGCCCGGCCAGTGAGGGCATGTGGCGAGTGGACTCCACCAGCGGGCCGCCTGCCAAAATGAACACGAAGGAGGGCAGGAAGGTGAACCAGGTCACCACACAGGCCGCCACGATGCCGCCAAGCACTGGGTGGCCCAACAAGGCTTGGCTGTGTCCGCCCAAAAACCCCACAAACGCCACCACCATGATCAACGGTCCCGGTGTGCTCTCGCCCAGAGCCAGCCCGTCCATCATTTGCGCCGCCGTCAGCCAGCCATACTGGCCCACGGCCGTTTGCGTCACAAACGGCAGCACTGCGTAGGCGCCGCCGAAGGTCAGCAAAGCCGCTTGCGTGAAAAAACCACCCATCAGCGTGAGGGTGTGGCCGAGCCCGAACACCAGCGCGATCAGGCCCAGGGTCACAGCCCACAATCCCACCCCCCAGGCCAGCGCGCGCACCAGTCGCGGGTGGCTGTAGTGCGTGTGCGCGAGGGCGGGCGTGTCGTCGTCCAGCCAGGCCGGGGCTGCTCGGGTCTCTTGCGGTGGGCTCGTGACATTCGATTCTGTGGGGCGAGTGTCCTGCTCCGCCTTGGCGCCGCGGGTGGGCTCTGGGCCAGCCTGGGCGGGGTCTTGAAGACCTGATGGCTGACGCGACATGTAATAGCCTGTGGCCGCTGCACCCGCAATGATCCAAACAAAGGGCAGACCCCACAGCATGCCCAGCAAGGACAGCACCGCCAGCGCCCACAACCAGCGGGCTTTCAAGTTGCGCATGGCCAAACGGTGCGCAGCTTGCAACACCAATGCGGTGACCGCGGGCTTCAGGCCCCACAGCAGCGCTTGCCCCCAAGGGTGTTGCCCCCAAGCGGTGTAGGCCCAGCTCAGCACGATCAGCAGCACCAAAGACGGCAGCACAAACAGGGCGCCCGCTGCAATGCCCCCGCGCGTGCCGTACATCAACCAGCCGGTGTAAGTGGCCAGTTGCTGTGCTTCCGGCCCAGGCAGCAGCATGCAGTAATTCAAGGCATGCAGGTAGCGCTTTTCTGAAATCCAGCGGCGGCGCACCACCAGCTCTTCGTGCATCAGCGCGATTTGCCCGGCCGGGCCGCCAAAGCTCATGCAGCCCAGCCAGAACCAGAACTTGATCGCCGCCCTGAAGCTGGGGACCTCGGGTGCGTCCGATGCTTGAGGGGCGTTCATGCCTGCTCGAACTGGGTGCGAAAGGCCTGCACAAAACCAGGCGTGCCACTCAAGGACAGGCTCAGTGAGAGGCTTTGCGTGTTGACCGGCTCGGGCAAAAGGCTCAGCTGCCCGGTGCTGGGCACAAAGCGGGGCGTGGCCACTTGGGGCTTGCCGTCGTGGCCCAGCAGCGTGACCTGCAGGTCAAAATCCCAGTTGGCACCGTTTTCCAGGGGGCCAGGGCCTTCGTGGTCAAAGCCGTGTGCCCAGCGCAGCACCTGCGCGACCTCTTGCAACAAAGCCGTTTTGTGTTGGGGCGCAGGTTGCGCCAGCGCATCCCAGCAGACCACGCCCTCGGCATCCTCGCTGCAGTCAAAATCAAGCAATTGCAAATTCATCAGCCCACTCCAACCCGGGATTATCTTTCCGGCTGCCCGATTGTCGCCGCCGAAGGCGCTGGCTCGTTGTGGATCCAGCCCGATGAAGTCTTGAAAATTATTGAGGGGATAGCGTTTTTTTTGTAGGAGTCCACCCTGTGGGCGATGTGTGTGGAGCACGCCCTGCAAGCCATCGCCCACAGGGGTGGGCTCCTACAAAGACAACAATTTACGCATGGTCAACATCAAAATGGTCCATCCAAATTTCACAGGGCCAGATCAATAGACGGCTCACACCGTGGCAATGGGCGTGGCCGGTGAGCCAATGGCCCCGGGCAGGCGCAAGGGCGGGGCGGTGAGCAAAAACCGGCATCGGCCGTTCTGGCGCAGCCAGTCGGCCAAGGGGGTGAGGTGCCAGATTTCGCCCAGGTGCACGCCCAGCTTGAACAAACAATGCTCGTGCAAAGGCAAAGCCGCGCAGCTGCCGGGCCGGGGCGAGGCGGGCAAGCCTTCGACCGCGTAGTTGTCGGCGATCAGGGCGACCAGGCCCGAATCGGTGATCCATTGCAGCAGTCGCTCGTCGCGCCCCTCCAGCACGGCGCAAGAGTTTTCCACCGCGTGCGGATCGGGCTGTTTGTTCATCTCGAGCAGCATCTGCGCAAAGCCGGTGTGCAGGCACACCATGTCGCCGGGCTCCACCACCACTTGGTCTTTTTTCAGGATGTCCATCAGCAAGTCATAACCCACACGTACCCGCTCACGGCCCAGATGCGCATGCAGGTCGATCATCACCGCACGGCCTTGTACGCAGCGCTCGGACATTTTTTCGATGCCCAAGGCCTTGGCAGAAGATGTCGATTCGCGGGCGATCTCTGGAAAACCAAAAATACCCGCACCTTCGCTGCCACTCGGGCCGATTACATCGGTGCCTGCGCGAAAGCCGTTGTAGTACACCGGCTCGGGTACGCCATCGCCATTGGCGTCGAACATCGAGCCCACATGCGCCAGGCTGTCCCACTGGGTGCTGTACTGCAAATGCATGATCACCAAGTCGTCGCACACCACATCGGTGCAGACCGGGTCGTCGCACCACAGCTGGTAGTTCATGTTGGGCTTGCCCTCGCGCACCGTCGGGCGCAGCACGGGCGGCTGTCTCCGGGGGTTGAGCACATTACCCCCAGGAAAATCCAGCGGCAGGCTCAGGTTGAAGGTCTGCCCGGTGCGCACCTCGTGTATGCCTTGCAGCACTTTTTCGGGGGTCAAGAGGTTCATGCGCCCGCATTGGTCGTCGGGGCCAAAGTCGCCCCAATTGGAGCCAGGGGGGCGTTGTTTCCAGCGGTGGGATGAAGACATGTCTGACTCCTGTGATGAGCGCCCAAGCGCAAAAAATATTGCATGCCATCTTGGGCGCTTGGTGCCTGTTGGTGTGTCACCGAACTGACTGATCGACCAAGAAACCAGTCGCTGGCGTATCTTTGTAGACATGAGCCCACCCTGTGGGCTAAGGCTTGCAGGGCGTGTTCCACGCCCATCGCCCACAGGGGTGGGCTCCTAAAAAAGAGATCCCTTGCATGGGGTTCAAGACTTCAAGGGCCGGATCAATAAATTGAGGTGCTTATTTGGGACCTTCGCCCTGAAACTCGCGCCACAGCAAATACAGGCCGCTGGCCACCACCACCAAGGCGCCCAGCACCACGGCCATGTCGGGCACCTGGTCAAACACCAGCCATCCCAACACGGTCATGTAAACAATTTGCTGGTACAAAAACGGGCCCAACACCGCCGCTGACGCATAGCGGTGCGCCACGGCCACAAAGTAGTGGCCAATGCCGCCGCACAAACCGGCCAAGGCCATCACGAACCACTCGAGCAGCGTGGCCGGTTGTTGCCATTGCCACAGTGCAAAAGGCGTCAGCGCCAAGGTGGCCACCACCGCCGAGGTCAGTTGCGTGGTGGCCGGGTTTTCACTGCTGGCCAGGTAGCGCGTCATCATGTTGAACAGGGCGTACAAAATGGCGTTGAGCGCTGACAGCAAGATCGCCGGGTGAAAGCCCTGGCTGCCCGGGCGGATGATGACCAGCACGCCCAAAAAGCCCACTGCAATCGCCAGCCAGCGTTTGGCGTCCAGCCGCTCGCCCAACCACCAGGCTGAGAGCAAGGCGATCAAAATCGGCACGGAAAACTGCATGGCTCCGGTCTCGGCCAACTGCAAATATTGCAAGGCCCAGAAGTTCAGCGCGGTCATGGACGCCAGCATCAAGCCGCGCAGCAGCTGCAAGCGCGGGTGCCGCCAGCGCAGCAAATCGCCTTTGACCGACGGCGCAAAAACCGCAATGGAAAACAGCGAATGCGTGAGAAAGCGCATCCACACCACTTGCATCACCGGCAGGGTGATCACCAGCCACTTGGCCGAGGCGTCGAGCAGCGCAAACATCAAGGTGGTGACCGTCACCAGCGCAATGCCGATGCGGCGGTGCCGGGCGCTGTCGCTGAAAAGCTGGCTCATCGGGCCGGGCTCAGCGCTTGGGCGGTGTCTCCAGACCGCCCGTGTAAAAGCGGTTGAAGGTGGGCGAGATGATCAACTCGTTGATGCAGGTGCGCTCAGGCATCTGCGCCACAAACAAGATGGCCTGGCCCATGTCTTCGGCCTGGACCATCAGTTCGCGTTGCTCGGCAGACGGCGGGACGGGCCGCTTGTTCAGAATGGGCGTGGCCACCTCTCCGGGCAAGAGCGAGGTGGCGCGGATGCCGTGCGTGCATTCTTCCATGTTGATGGACTCGGTCAGGGCCAGCACGGCACGTTTGGTGGCGTTGTAAGCCGGGCCGGTGAGCTTGGACGCATACAGACCCGCCCAAGACGACACGTTGATGATCAAGCCGCTTTGCTGCTGGCGCATGGCGGGCAGGACGGCGTGCACGCAATAAAACAGGCCCGACAGGTTGATGGCCACTACATCGTCCCAGGCCTCGGGCGTGACCACGTCGAAATTGCGCTGCGTGGCATTGGTGCCCGCACTGGTGACCAAGATGTCGATTCGCCCATGTTTGTCCAGAATTTGTTGCGCCGCCGCCTTGACGGCGTGCTTGTCGGCCACGTCCAGCAGCAGGGCCTCTGCACTGCCCAGGGTCTGCAGCGTCGCCAAAGCGCTGGCATTGGTGGCGGCGTTCCGGCCCGAAATCACCACATGAACGCCATCCTTGGCCAAGGCCATGGCACCCGCCAGCCCGATGCCGCTGCCCCCGCCGGTGATCCAGGCGATTTGGCCTTTGAGGGATGTGGTCATGGAGGGCTCCTGTTGAAGTGTTTGAGGTGGTTTGGCCGATGGGGCCGATGGGGCTGATGTGGCAGTTTGGGCCTACAGTGCCTGTATTTAAGCAGCCTTTGCGCTCGGGCCTGCTGCTCAGGTGACAACCGGTGACAGGGCGAGCAGGACCCGTCGTGATGAACAGGCGATCCCTCGGGGCCAGTTGGTTCGTGCTGATGGGGCATGCGGTTTGCGTATGATCCACGTTCTGAACGAATGGAGAGAACATG
The DNA here is from genome assembly GCF_003063645.1 of Limnohabitans sp. 2KL-51. Classification (GTDB taxonomy): domain Bacteria; phylum Pseudomonadota; class Gammaproteobacteria; order Burkholderiales; family Burkholderiaceae_C; genus Limnohabitans_A. The sequence goes on along the minus strand of NZ_NESJ01000002.1, from coordinate 54,766 downwards.
AGTAACTTTGCTGCCCAGTTGAAAACCGAGATTTCACGCATCGCCAAAAAAGAAACGCGCGCGCAAGCGACGGTTCTGAAAAAGGCTCAAGCCACGCACCGCGCCGAGATCGCCGATCTCAAAAGACGCATCGCCAGCTTGGAAGCCGTGGTGCGCCGCTTGGCCAAAACGTCTGCCCGCCCCACCACACCCCCCAAGGAAGAAGATGAGCCCCAGGGCTTGCGCTTTCGCGCCGATGGCTTTGCGTCCTTGCGCAAAAAATTCGGTGTGTCGGCCACCCAGATGGCCCAGTTGCTGGGCGTGTCCAACCAGTCGGTCTACCACTGGGAGACGGGCAAGTCCAGGCCCCGCGCCGCGCAGCTTCAGGCCATCGCGGCCGTGCGCAAGCTGGGTAAAAAACAAGTGGCGGAGCGTTTGGCGGCGCACGCACAAGAACCAACTGCGAAATAAGTGGGTCAGAGGGCGAGGGGGGCCCCAAGTTCAGCTGTGCGTTTGGCGGTCTGCATTCACTTTCTGACCCCGAACTGCGCGCGTTGTCAGTGACGCCCTTCGTTCTGGTTGTAGCGCATGATGCGCCCGTGACGGCCTGCCTTGTCGCGCTCGATGTCGTAGCAGTCACCCGCAGGGCCCGTGCGCCGTGCCAGCAAGGGGGCCAACAGAGCGTGGTCCTGTGCGTCCAGGCGCATGGCCTCAATGCGTTGTGTGGCCGGCAGGTGGCGCGTCGAGGTGAAACCCATGATGGCGCTGCCCACTTGGGGACGGTCGATCACCCAGCGCGTGGCCACATCACCCAAGCCCACGCCATGGCGCGTGGCGATGGCCTGCAGGGCTTGCAGCAGTTCCTGAAACAGGTCCCAGCCGCCGAAATCTTCGATGATCAGTTTGTATTTGGTGTGTGAGCGGTTGGCCAGGGGCTCGGTGGGCTCGGCTTGGCCCAGCCACGCTTCGCTGAGCAGGCCGCCAGCCAGGGTGCCGTAGCAAAGGAGTTGCACACTGCGCTCTTGGCACAGCGCGACCAGGCTTTGGTTGGGGCGGCTGTCCAGCAGGGAGTACTGCACCTGCGTGCTGACCAGCGGGATACCCGCATCCAGGATTTCCCGGGTCACGGCGGTGTTGAAGTTGGTCAACCCGAGGTGCGCGATTTTGCCTTCGCGTTGCAGATCGCTCAGGATGCCCAGCGCTTGCACATAGCCCGGCTGGGCCAAGTTCCACCAGTGAAACTGCACCAGGTCCAGCTGGTCCACGCCCAGACGTTCCAGCGAGCGGTCGATGATCTCGGTGAGGTAGGCGCGGTCGCATGAGGTCAGGCGGTCGTAGTCGGGCACGCATTTGGTGTGCACCTGAAGCTTGCGGGCCAGGTCAGGGTGCTCGCGACGAAATCGGCCGATCAAGGCTTCCACGCCGATGTAGTGGTCGGCGCAGTCAAAGGTGGTGAGCCCGGCCTGGACGAAGTCGGCCATGTCTTGCACAGCTTGCGCTTGGTTGACCTCTCCGTGGCCGCCTGCCAAGTGCCAGCAGCCCTTGATCAGTCGTGACGCGCGGTAACCTGGTGCCAGCTCGGTGGTGGAAATGCTCATGGTTTTTTGGAGGGGTCTTGTGGAGATGTGGCCAAAGGCTCTGCAGTGACGGCCGCGTGGTTAAACGACCGTGTGCCGCAGCGCCGGATCACAAAGCGGGCCTTGCAATTCGGATCGGGGCAGGCCACGCGGGCGTCGGTGCTCATCCAGTCGTTGGGGTGGCAGGGGCGCTGCTTGGCGGGCAAGATGGGCAGCAGCGCCGCCAGGGTGTAGATGGACCAGCTTTGCCCCGGCGGAAAATGCAGCTGCTCGCCGTGCAGCTCGAAGTGGTCGCCGGCTTTGGCCTTGCACCAGCAAGGACCATCGCCTTCCCACTCCACCCGCAGGTCGAACAATTCAAATTGGTCGTCGCCTGCGGGCTGGCTCATTTGCTCACGCCCAACTCGCGCGACACGCTGGTGATGAGGCCACGGTACTCGTCCAGCGCTTGTTTGGCCGCAGGGGATTTCTTGCTCGCGTCTGCCAGCCATTCGTCTTGCACAAAAGCCAGCTTGCCGCGCAGCTCTTGCAGCAGGGGGCCTTGCACGTCGGTGACCTTGACTCCAGCGGCGGCCAACAGGCGGTCTGCGTCATCTTCCTTGGCCTGCCAGACGGCGGCAAAGCGGCGCACCATGGTTTCACCCGAGAGCTTTTCAATGGCCGCGCGATCACGTGCCTCCAAGGCTGCCCACTTGGCGGCGTTCACCACCACGAACTGGCTGGAATGCGCAAAGCCACCCGGCACATAAGAGGCCGTGGGCATGTGTTGGGTCATCTTGAAGGCGACCACGGTTTCCTTTTGCTGGAACATGCCCTGGATCACGCCCCGCGAGATTTGTTCGTAGGCTTCAGACAGTGGCGAGGAGATGGGCGTCATGCCCAGCGAACGGGTGATTTTTTCGACCGTGGTGCCGGGCACACGGATCTTGATGCCACTGACCGCGTTCATGGAGGTCAAGGCATTGGCCTTGGTGAACAGCTGGTAGGAACCGTTGGTCCACAGACCGAGCAAGACGGTGCCTTCGTGTTCGTTGGCTTGCGCAAAGTGTTTTTGGTAGGTGCGCCAGTAAGCCAGCGAGTTCACCACAGCGTGGTCGGTGGTAAAGGGCAGCTCGCCCATTTCGGTGAACTTGAAGCGGTTGGGTGTGTAGGCGTGCACGCTGAATGCGATGTCGGCCACACCGTTTTTGACCAAGTCAAAGTGGGCTGGCGGCGCACCGAGTGCGGGCAAGACCTGGATTTTGACGCGACCCTCGGTGGCTTTTTCAACATCGGCGGCCCAAGGCTGGATCATTTCGGTGACCACATGGTGCGTGGGGGGCAGCCAGTTGGAAAAGCGCCAGACGGTTTGGGCTTGCGCTGCAAGGGCAAGACTGCCCAGTGCAGTGATCAGCAGGGATTGACGCAGAAAACGGGGGGTGATCATGGGAAAGCTCCTTGGGTTGAGGGTGATGGAGGGGGCGAAGGATTTTTGGGAAGAATCAGGTGATGGAGGGCAGCCACAACGCAATGGCCGGCACAGCGAGCAAGATGCCCAGGCGGATCACGTCGGCCGCCACGAACGCGCTGGCCCCGCGAAACACCACATTCAGCGGGACCGATGGAATCTGGCTGGCCATCATGTAGACGTTCATGCCCACGGGTGGGGTGATCAGAGCCACCTCGATGAGGGTGACGATCAGCACACCGAACCAGATCGGGTCAATGCCGTAGCTGACCACTAGGGGAAACACAATGGGCAGCGTCAGCAAAAGCATGGACATGCTTTCCAAAAAGCAACCCAGCACCAAGTACATGGCACAAATGATGAGCAGAAATTGCATGGCCGACAGGTCCAGGCCCTGAAACACGCCTCCCAACCAGGGTGTGAAGCCCGAGATGGTGATGTACTTGGACAAGACCAATGCGCCAACCAAGATGAAAAACAAGCTGGTGGTGGTGACCGCGGTCTCACGCAGCACCTGTGCCAGCAACTTGCGCGTCAGTCGCCCGCGTGCAATCACCATCGCAAAGGCGCCTGCAGCGCCGATGCCCGCCGCTTCGGTCGGGGTGAACCAACCACCATAAAGCCCGCCAATCACCAAGCCGAACAACAGGACCACACTGCCAATGCCACGCAAGGAATGCAAGCGTTCTGTCCATGTGCTGCGCTCGCCTGCCGGACCCGATTTGGGGTGACGCCATGTGTACACCATGACCGCGCCTACATACAACAAGGCGCCCAACAGGCCGGGCAGAACACCGGCAAGGAACAGCTTGCCGATATCGGTCTGGGTCATGATGCCGTAGACCATGAGGGCCACGCTGGGCGGAATCATGATGCCCAAAGTGCCGGCCGATGCGATGCAGCCGGTGGCCAGCGCATCGCTGTAGCCGTAACGCTTCATCTCGGGGTAGGCCACACGCGTCATGGCGGCCGATGTGGCCAGGCTGCTGCCACAAATGGCCGCAAAACCCGCGCAGGCCAGCACGGTGGCAATCGCCAAGCCGCCACGCAAATGCCCTACAAAACGGTAGGTGGCGCGGTACAGCTCACGCGAGATGTCCGCTTCGTTGATCAGGTTGCCCATCAGGATGAACAAAGGCACCACCGTGAGCGAATAGTTGTTGACGGTGCTGAAGGCGGTTTCACCCACCATGAACAATGTGGGGCTCCAACCCAGGACGCTCAGGCAGCCGACCACGCCCGTGACCAGCATGGCCACGGCAATGGGCACTTCCAAGGCAATCAAGGCCAGCATCACGGCCATGGCGATCAAGGTAGCGGTCATGAGGCCACCTCGACACGGCGCTTGAACCACAAGGCCATCACCGCTGAAAGCGCCATGCTCACGGCCCCAAATCCGGCCACCCACGACAATGGAATCTCGATGTACGGTGCCCGGTCACCTGCTGCGCCGACCCGCAGCATGTACTGAAACAGGGCCCAGGCCAGATAAGCCAAGGCCATGCAGGACAAAATTTTGCGCAGTTCGCGCAGCACGCGCTCCAGGCCCTTTGGCGCACTTCGCCACATCTGCAAGATACCCGCTCGGACATGCTCGTCTTGGGCTGTCACCAGGGGCAAGGTGGCATACACCAGCAAGCCCATGAGCAGCGCCGTCAGCTCGTAAGCCCCGGTGATCGGTCGGCCTGCGATGCGCAGAACCACATCTAGAAAGGCCACAGCGGCCATGGCCGCGAGCACCCAAGAGGCCACATGGACAAACCAAAAAGCAGGCCGTGGCGCAGCTGCGGGCAGGGGGTCGGATGGGTTGGAATTCATGTATTTACCATAATGTGATCACATAATACGGTATCCCTCATGAACAACGCAAGCGTGGATATACTGCCCCATGGCCCGACCCCGACGTGATGCCCCCAGCCCAGAATCCCTGCGGTCGCCGATGCCGGTGTTGCGGCCGGTCTCGCGCGATTCGGTGCAGGACCGCATTTATGCCGAACTCTCGGACGCCTTGATTTGCGGTCGTCTGCAGGGCGGGCAAACGCTACAAATCAGGGACTTGGCCGACGCGTTTCACACCAGTGTGATGCCCGTGCGCGAGGCCTTGCGGCGCTTGGTGGCCGAGGGGGCGTTGGAGTCTGCCACCCAGCGGCCCGTTCGCGTGCCGTACCTGTCGGTTCAGCGGCTGGACGACATTCACCAGACCCGTCTTTTGGTGGAAGGGCATGCGGCCGAGCGGGCTGCCGAGCGCGCGGATGAGCATTTGTTGGCTGCACTTGAAGTGGCCGATGCCGAGTTTTCACACGCATTGCAAACCGGGGATGTGGAGGCCGAATTGCAGGCCAATCGGCGCTTCCATTTCACGTTGTACGAGGCCGCTCAATCGCCCACTTTGTTGTCGATGATTCGCAGCCTGTGGCTGCAAAGCGGCCCTTATGTGCGTGTGGCCGTGGCCCACCACAGCCCCGAGCAGGGGGCGCCACGCACCTTGCACCACCACGGCCTGATGCAAGCCTTGGCGCAACGTGATGCGAAAGCCGCTCGTCGGGAACTGGAGGCTGATCTGGACTGGGCCTGGCGCCTGATGCAGGACAAGGTAGGCCCCAATACCGAAGCATCAGGATTTGCATGATAGAAAAGCAAAAAGCCCACCTTGTGGGTGGGCTCTGTACTTTGTTGATTTGGCTCCTCAACCTGGGCTCGAACCCCAGCAAGATGTGGCCTCTCTAGATTCGGTGTTTGCGCCATGAATCTTTGACTTTGATTTTGTTGCCTTCGAATGTGAATAGGTCACAGCCATCTACTTCGATTCGGGCCCCATCAGATGTGCGTGTGCCGACAAAAGTCCACTCAGAAACACCACGCTGCCCAGCAACAAAGTGTTTGGCGCGGGTCCATTGAGCGTCAGGATAGTTTTGCCACGCTTGCATGAAGGCATGGCGAACGTTTTCCTTGCCGACCTGGCGGGTTCCACAGGCTTCGCTGCCAGTAAAGGTATGAAACACACACCCATCGCTCATGTAGGACATCAGTGAATCAATGTCGTGGTTGTTCCAGGCTTGGGCAAACTCGATGAGTGTTTGCTCTGTCACCTCTGCAGGCGCCAAGGTTTTATCCAAAAAATCAATTAAAGCCATACCGACTGTGGTTTTTTCAATGGCGCCATCCATGTTGTTTTGTTCCAGTAAAGCCACAGAGTCACGATCGTAAAAATGAGGCTTTTGTGGGACGAAATACCGACGGATGCCAATGCCTTTCGCTTCGGCTTTGTTGGCCATATTCAGGGTTCGATCGTGTATGCCGGGCAAGTCCATTTCACTGGAAAACATCAAAAGCGGCGGCTGACCTCGACCGCCATGGACGTAGTAGTCGGCATCATCCAAGTCAATGCCACCTGACAAGGAAACGATGGCCGCTGCGTTGATGCCCAGAGCGTAGGACGCATAAATGGAGGCGAATGCGCCAGCTGAAAATCCGCCTACAGCAATGCGCTGAGGGTCAATCCCCCATTGGTGAGCATGACTTTGAACAAACCTGAACGCGCTGGCGACATCCACGAATGCGCCTTCAATGCCGTTCAGTATTTCTTCGTCTGTCGCAGGTGCCAAACCCATCAGTTCACGAACATGGTCGATGCGGCCTCGACTGATTTGTTGACGGTTGCGCTTGATGGGCGCAGCCTGTGGTGCAGCAAGCTCTTGTGTTAATCGATAGCCCAAGCTGAAACACACATATCCCCTGGCCGCAAAAATTTTGCAGTATTCAGTGACCGGTGTGGTGTGGTGGCCGTCTTGTTCAAAATCGTCATTCGTTTTAGAGCCCCGGTGATAAGCACCCCCGTGCGACAAAATCAAAGCAGGTTTAAGGGCATTCCGATCGGTATTGAGGGGCTTGTAGATGTCCAAGGTCAAGGGGCGAGAACTCGGATGTGGGGTGCCAAAACCAATGGATCCTTCTCCATAGGGTACGTCTGAGAGCATTTCAATTTCAAAAATGGCATGGGCTGCTGGCGCGTTCATTTTTTATTCCTGAAATTCAATCGATTTTTGCACCCGAGCGTTTGACCAAATCGGCCCAAGTTTGGACGTCTTTTTTGAACATATCGCCCCATTGATTCGCCGTTGTGGCCGGCGTGACTGGAAAGCATCCGACGGCATGAATTTGGGTTTGAACCACAGCGGTAGAGAGGATCTGGTTGATGGTTCTGTTCAGTTTTTCAATGATTTCAGCAGGCACACCCGCTGGTGCAAATACGGCTTGCCAGCCCACAGTGTCAAAAGGAATGCCAGACTCCACCAGCGTCGGAACATCAGGGATGGAGGGCAGTCTGTTCAGGCCGTTCAGGGCCAGTGCGCGCATCTTCCCGGCTTTGACTTGAGGCGTTTGTGAAAGAGCATCAAGGATGGCCACTGTCAATCGTCCACCCAGCAGGTCCAAGGGGGCACCACCTGTTGAGTAGGGAACGTGGGTCATTGAAATCCCTGCCAGCCGGTTGATGCTTTCGCCGATCAAGTGCGAGGGGGAACCATTGCCAAAAGATCCGTAATTGACCGATTTGGGATCTTTTTTGGTCAAGGCAATCAAGTCGGCCATGGTTCGAAGGGGGGAGTCAGCCCGAACCAGAACCAGCAGGGGCGCCGTGGCCAGTTTTGTCACCGGGACAAAATCTCGAACCGGGTCATAACTTAAGTTGCGGTAAATGGCCGGTGATATCGCAAAAGAGGCCGATGTGACCAACAATGTGTTGCCATCGGCAGGCTGAGTCGCAGCCAACGCGGTTCCAATGTTGCCAGCAGCACCAGGGCGGGGCTCCACGATGACGGGTACACCCAATTCAGTGCTCAATTTTTCAGCAATCAACCTTGCAATGATGTCGGTCCCACTGCCAGCGGTCCAAGGGGAAATCATCCGAATCGCTTGGTTCGGCCAAACGCCTTTCGCGCCAGTACCCTGCGCCCATAGGTTGGGCAACAGGCTCATAGAAGCCAGGCCGCTGACACTTTGAGCGATGCGACGAATGCTTGTGCGGCGCTCAAGGTCTGCGCTGGGGCTGACCTCTGATTTATTTTGAGGGTGTTTCATCGGATGGATCCTTCAGTGAAGTGACTAAGGCAACGCCCATGATGTCGCATCCATGCATAATCTGAAAGGAATATTTGATTCTGTTGGTATTAGTAAATGCTTATGAAAAAGATTCAGCCAAATTCGAAAAAAATGGATGCTCAAAACCTGCTTCGCCGAATTCGATATCGCCATTTGCAGGTGTTGCTGGCTGTCTCAAGGCATGGCAGCTTGACGGCCGCCGCCGGATCTTTGGACATCACTCAACCTGCCGTCTCTCAGTGGCTTTCGGATATTGAATCGGCAGTGGGTGGGCGCTTGTTTGTTCGCGGCCAACCTTTAAAGCCAACGGCTTTGGCTGCACCCTTGCTGGCACATGCTGTTCGCATGTTGAATGATGCGCAACGTGTCGTTGAAGAAATCAACGCCATCAATGCGGGTGCCACTGGCATGGTTCGGATGGGTGCGATGCAAGTGGCTGCTGCGTCGCTGGTCCCCAATGTCCTGTTGAAGTTTCAAGAAGAATTCCCCACCATCAGTCTTTCATTGATTGAAGACGTCGCTGCGGGCCTATGGGCCAGATTTGAGAGAAATGAGATCGATTTATTGGTCACACGCCTGGATGCGCGTGCCATCGCATCCGGGCTGCCTCAAAAGCGACTTTTTGTAGATCAGCACCGAGTGGTTTGTGGTTTGAAGCACCCACTTTTGTCGCGCAAAAAAATTCAATGGAAAGACATTTCTGCATATCCTTGGCTCATGCCCACGCTTGGCACTCCTCTGAGAAATGCCGTTGAAATGACTTTTGCACGAGAGGGCATAGCCTTCCCAAGGATTTTGCTTTCATCGGTGTCACCGACCAGTAATCCCATTTTTTTGAATTCAACAAATGCTTTGGCCATCATGTCCAGCGCAGCGGCTTCTAACCTGGAGAAAAATGGTGTGCTCAGAACACTGCCATTGACATTGACTCAAGAAATTGGAGATGTTGGCCTGGTTTGGCGAGAAACTTCCCCCGGTCCAAGCTTGAGTGCATTGATCAATGCTTTCGAGTCTGAATGCGAATAGCTGGCAGGGCTGTTGACAGGGCGTTGCCAAACATCACTTCGCATTCGTTTGCAGACCAGGTCGCGCTTGTCCATGACGGTGTGGGGCGTCACTTTTTTGGCCATCGTTGAGTTGTTTGGGGATGCTCGAGCTCAGCATTCAGCCTGTATCCAATCAGGGCAGCCAATGAGCATCGGGTGAGAAGTGTTTCAGGCAAGAAAAAAAGCACTTGGAATTTCTTCTAAGTGCTTGTTTCTATTGGATTTAACTGGCTCCTCAACCTGGGCTCGAACCAGGGACCTACGGATTAACAGTCCGGCGCTCTACCGACTGAGCTATTGAGGAACAGCTTTGCATTATAGGGCGATTTTTAGCCTGTTTTGAGAGGGGCTGTAGATTTATTGAAAATCTTGCAGCCCTGGTTTCAGAAGCTGGCCTTGACCGCCAAACGCAGCGTGCGGGGTGCACCGGGGTACAAGTAATAGTGGCCGTATTGCTTGGGGGATTCGCGCCAGTAACGGCGGTCGGCCAGGTTGTCGATGGCCAGTGTCCATTGCGTGCGCGTGCCTTGTATGCGCGTGTCGTAATGCGTGGCCAGATCGAGCGTGGTCCAAGCGGGGAGTTGGATGGCGCCATCCTCGGTCACACGGCGCGTGCCTTCGTGGTTCAGTCGCAAGCTGCTGCGCAGACCGGGGACGTCTGCGAAGCGGTATTGCGCCACAGCGCGCAAGCCCAGGCTTGGCACGTTCAGGGCGCGTTGGCCGTTCACGCTGGGGTCAATCGCAGCCTCTTGACGCTTGGCATCTGTCCAGGTGGTGGCGATGTCCCATTGCCATTGCGCTTGGGAGAGGCCTGCCGACAACTCCAGTCCTCGGTGGCGGGCTTGTCCGTCGATTTTTCGGGTGCAGGTGTTGGCCTCATCGCAGGCGCCTTCGTCGCCCGCCACAGGGCGGGTGATGTCAAACCAGCTCGCTTGCCAGCGCGTGCGGGCCCATTGGCCTTTGACGCCGATCTCGAACTGTTTGCTTCGCAAGGCGGGCAGGGCTTGACCGGCGTTGGTGTAGCGGCTGCGGTTGGGCGCGACATCGGTTTCAAGGCCTTCGCCGTAGCTGCCGTAGACGAGGTACGCGGGCGTGATCTGGTGCGTCAAGGCCAGCCAGGGTGTGTTGAAGTTGCGCTCGTCTTGCACGGCGTGGCTGCCGTCGGTGCGCTCGCTGGCGCGGTTCAGGCGCGTGTGACGCCAACCCAGCCACAGGGCGGTTTGCGCGCTCAACTCAATCCGGTCATGTAGCGCGATTTCGGTGGTGTATTCGCTGCGTTGGGTGTTCAGCTCGCCCGGTGTGGGCTGGGCCTCGGGGCTGTCGAAGCTGCCGTTGATGTTGCCCGTGCCCGCCCAGTTGTAGGCCTGCATCGCCGAGGGGCGGTCCAGCATTCGGCTGCGCATCAGGCTCAGACCCAGTTGGTGTTGCAGACCGGCCAGCCGTATGGCGCCGCTGAGTTCGGTTTGCAGTGCGTCGCTGCTGCGGCGTTCGTGGTCGCTGCGGTAGTCGTACAGGTCAAAACCGCCATCGCTGCAAAAGCGGTCCCAGCGTTCTTGGGCGCTGCAGCCATAGGCAAAGCTCAAGCGGTCGTCGGTGCGCAAGCGTTGTGCGCCGTATTGCGTGCTCCACAACCAGCCGCCTTCCAAGTTTTGCTTGAAGCGCAAGGTGCCGGTGGTGCCTGCAAACACGCCGGGCACCGACCAATTTTGGCGTGTCAGGTTCCGCTTGCCATCCACCGGGGCGGGCAGGATGTCGCCAAGCAGGCTGTAGGCGTTGACGCCCATTTGCTGGCGTTCGCTGCGCTCAATTTCCCATTCCAGACGGCTGTCGGGCGTGAGACGCCAGTCCATGGCCAAGGCAAAGAGTCGGCGGTGGCCTTCGGTGTTTTTGATGTACGGGCTCAGATCTTCGTAGGCCGCATTGAAGCGGTAGCCCAGCGCCTGGTCTTGGCCAAAACGGCCGCCCAAGTCGAGGGCGATGCTGCTGCTGTGGGCCGGGCCGAAACTGGCGCTGACGTCGCGCACAGTGGTGTTTTGGGCCGAGGGCGGGCGCTTGACCACGTAGTTGACCAGACCACCCGGGGCGCTGGTGCCGGCCTGGATGCCGCTGGTGCCCTTGAACAATTCGATGCGGTCCTTGTTGTCCATCCCAATCATGGTTTCGGCTGAAATGGGCAAGCCTTCGCGGCGGTAGTTGTAGCGGTTGTCCAGCGTGTAGCCGCGCACGCTCAGGCTGTCCCAATACGCGGGCGAGTTGTAGCTGTCGGCCACGCTGGCGTCCAGGCGCAAGGCGTCGGACACGCGCTGCGCACCGATGTCTTGCAGTGTTTGCCGGTCGATCGTGATGGCGCTGAATGGTGCTTGGCGCAGCGGTACATCGGCAAAGCCGCTGACCTGCGAGGGCGCGGTGTCGGTGATGGTGATGTCGGTCAGGTTTTGCGCGCCCAGCCCGGTGGCCGTCAAAAGAGCGATGGCGCTGGCGACGTGGGTGGCGCGAAAAGCAAAGGGGCCGGTAGACCGGCGCGGATGAGACGAAAAGATGGGCGAAAAAAATGCCACGACGTTATTCCTTCAACGTTATGGCAGGTCGGCTGGCTGGGAACGTCATGCGGCCGAAACCGGACGCCGTTCTTTTGACTAGCTTCCCTGCGCGAGGATTACCTCAATCAGGTTCAAAGGGACTTTCTCAGTCGATGGCCTTGCAGCCACCAACACCCCTAGCGAATGCGCCGCTGAATTGCGGTGCGATGTGAATTTTAGGCGATGCCCAAACGCTGGTGCAGCAGCGTGGAGGTTGTCGTGTACTGCAGCAGGGTCTTTTCTTCGGGGCGCAGCAGGGCCACGGCACCGAAGGCGGACAGTGTGGCTTCGTGAAAACCGCACAAAATCAGCTTCTTTTTGCCCGGGTAGGTGTTGATGTCACCTACGGCAAAAATGCCCGGCTCGGAGGTGCCGAAATTTTCGGTGTTGACCACCAGTTGCTTGCGTTCCATCGCCAAGCCCCATTGCGCCAAGGGGCCTAATTTGGGCGACAGGCCCAAACAGGTTTGCAGCACCTCCAGGCTCAGCCATTCGGTTTCGCCTTGCGGGTTGAGCAGTTCCAGCGCTTGCAAGCGCCCAGCTTTTGTGCGCAGGCCTGTGGGCTGACCGGCCACAAAGCGCATGCGGCCTTCGGTGCAGGCTTGGCGCATTTGAGCGGTCAAGCCTGGATCGGCGGTGAACTGATCGCGGCGGTGCAGCAAGGTGACGCTGGCAGCGGCTTGCGGGCCTTGACATGCATTCAGGCAGGTTTGCAAGGCAGTGTCGCCGTCGCCTGCCACCACCAGATGCTGGCCTGCCCAATGCTCGGGCGAGGGGTGCTGCACAAAAACTTGTGTGCCCTCAAAATCCGCCAGGCCGCCCAACACCATGCGGCGCGGCACAAAGGCGCCGACGCCAGCGGCGATGAACAGGGTCTGGGTTAGGAAGCGTTGACCTGCATCGGTGATCACCTGCAGGCGCTGGTCGGGCAGGCGCTCGACGCTGTCCACTTGCTGGCCCAGGTGCAGGGTGGGTTTGAAGGGAGCCATTTGTTGCTGCAAGCGCTCGATCAGTTCAAGTCCGGTGCAATAGGGGATGCCCGGGATGTCGTATATGGGTTTGGTGCCGTACAGCTCGGCGCATTGGCCGCCCACATGGGGCAGGGCGTCGACGATTTGGCAGTGCAAACCTTGCAGGCCCAGCTGAAAGACCTGAAACAGGCCCACGGGACCTGCGCCAATGACCAGCGCGTCGGTGTCGATGGGGGTGGTCATGAGGGGTGGCTAGCGAGAAAAAAGGCCGAAACATTCGGCCATTCGCAAGGATCAGCGGATCAGCTCGGCCAGCTTGCCGGTCTTGTCTTTCCAGTCGTCGGCGTTGGGCATGGGGATTTTGCGCTTGGTGATGCTCTTCCAGCCGGGCAACAAAGCCAGCTCGGCGTTGAGCTTCGTCATGTGCTGCTGGTCGGCGGGCAGGTCTTCCTCGGCAAAGATGGCATTCACGGGGCATTCAGGGATGCACACAGCGCAGTCGATGCACTCATCGGGGTCGATGGTCAGGAAGTTGGGGCCTTCGCGAAAGCAATCCACGGGGCAAACGTCTACACAGTCGGTGTATTTGCATTGGATACAGGATTCGGAAACAACGTGGGTCATGATGGACTTGGAGTGAAAGAGTTTTGCGCAGCCAAACCACGCAGAGCCAACATTTTAAGGGGGTTTCAGGGTCGACCGGGCCCAAGGCTGGCTGTGTCTATGAGGTCAACAGGGCTTTGGGCACCAGGCTGGGGGGGCTTTCAGTTCACCAGCACCGCCCCCGAGGTCTTGTGACTGGCCGTGTCCACCAGCACCAGCGCGCCCAAAATGCGCGACTGCGCAAATGGCAGGGTGGTCAGCGGCTCTTGCAGGGCCAGCGTGACATGGCCGATGGCGTTGGGGGGCAGCGCGGTGGCATTTTCCTCGGCCAGAGTGTTCACGTTCAGGCGGTGAACCACACGCTGCACTTTCACCTTGACCCAGCGGTGGCCATGCAGCGCCCAATACAGGCGACCGGCCACCAAAGGCTCGTCGTCCATCCAGGCGATGGTGGTGCTCAGCTGGCGCTGGCCTTCGGGGCTGCCGTGTTCCGCCAAAAGCCAGTCGCCACGCGACACATCCACTTCTCGGTCGAGCACGATGCCTGCGCTGTGGCCGGCGGCCTTGCCTTGCGGCTGGCGAGTGGCCGACAGCACTTGCGAGACCACGGCGGTTTGGCCGCTCCGGAAGACTTTGACGGTCTGGCCTGGCTCGACGCTGCCGGTGGCCACGCGGCCCCAGAACACGCGGCGGCCCTGGGTGGTGACGCCGGAGTCATGGAACTTTTCGACCCACTGCACCGGGAAGCTGAAGGCCACATCGGTCTCAGCGGGCGTGACCGGCAGGTCTTCGAGGATGCTGAGCAGGCTGGGGCCGCTGTAGCCGCACCAGTCGGCTTGGTCATTGTTCTCGGTGGTCACCACGTTCCAGCCTTTGAGGGCCGACACGGGCACCATGGCGGCGACCTTGATCCCGGCTTCTTTGGCAAATTTTTCCAAAGCGCCCGCGATGTTTTTGTAGGCCACGGTGGCATCGGCCACGGCGTCAAGCTTGTTGATGGCGAACACGATGGAGGGCACGCGCAGCAGGTTCACCAGCAGCGAGTGGCGGCGTGTTTGCGGCAGCAGTTGCAAGTGGGGGTTGGCCCAGTCGAGCTTGATGGCGTCGACCAGCACCACGGCAGCGTCGGCACTCGATGCGGCCGTGACCATGTTGCGGGTGTACTGCTCGTGACCAGGCGCGTCGCCAATGATGAACTTGCGCGATTCGGTGTTGAAGTAGCGGTAGGCCACGTCGATGGTGATGCCTTGCTCACGCTCGGCGCTCAGGCCGTCGGTCAGCAGGGCCAGATCGGTTTCACCCGAGCGCTGCACGCCCGCCAGGTGGTCTTGCAGCACGGCCTTGGTGTCCACCAGCAGGCGGCCAATCAGCGTGCTCTTGCCATCGTCGACCGAGCCGCAGGTGATGAATTTGAGGGCGCTGGCTTGATTGGGGATCTTCATGTTTTTGTCCTGGATCGTGAAAAAAGTAGCTGTCAGGTTTGGCTAAAGCCTGTCATCGCGAGGAGCGAAGCGACGTGGCGATCCATGGGTCTTTGACCTTGCACAGATGCTGGATGGCTACGCTTTGCTCGCCATGACGAAGAGCGCGTGTCAGAAGTACCCATCTTTCTTGCGCTTCTCCATGGAAGCCTCGGACGTCTTGTCGTCCATGCGCGTGGCCCCGCGTTCGCTCACATCGGCGGCCAGCGTCTCGATCACGATCTGCTCAGGTGTAGAGGCCGTGCTTTCCACCGGGCAGGTGCAGGTGATGTCCCCCACGGTGCGAAAACGCACGTCGCGCACCACCACTTCTTCGCCGTCTTTGGGCGGTGTCAGCGCGGTCACCGGCACCAAGAGACCCCGGCGGTCCACCACTTCACGTTTGTGGGTGTAGTAGATCGACGGCAGCGCAATGCGTTCGCGGGCGATGTATTGCCACACATCCAGCTCGGTCCAGTTGCTGATGGGGAACACGCGAAAGTGCTCACCGGATTGCAACTTGTGGTTGAACAGCGTCCACAGCTCGGGGCGCTGGGCCTTGGGCTGCCACTGGCCAAAGCTGTCGCGGTGGGAAAAGATGCGCTCCTTGGCGCGGGCTTTTTCTTCGTCGCGGCGGGCACCGCCAATCAGCGCGTCAAAGCGGAACTCTTCAATCGCTTCGAGCAGTGTGACCGACTGGTGCACGTTGCGGCTCTCGCCCGGGTGGGCCAGGCGCACGGTGCCTTTTTTCATGGAGTCTTCGACGCTGCGCACGATCAGCTCGGCACCCAGTTCCTTGGCGCGCGCGTCGCGGAAGTCGGTCACTTCTTGGAAGTTGTGGCCGGTGTCGATCATGAGCAACGGGTAGGGGATGCAGCCGTTACCGGAGGGGCTTGTTTTTTTCCCGAAGGCTTTTTCGGCGCACTTGAGCATGACCAGCGAGTCCTTGCCGCCCGAAAACAGCAGGGTGGGGCGCTCGAAAGCGGCGGCGACTTCGCGCAGGATGAAGATGGTTTCTTCTTCCAACGCGTCGAGGTGGGCGTTGCTCAGGGTGTGCAGTTCGGTGGGTGTGATGGCGGTCATGGTTTTCTCTTTTCTTTTTGTAGGAGCCCACCCCTGTGGGCGATGCTTCTGTTTTGGGGAAGGGGAATCGCCCACAGGGTGGGCTCCTACAGGGACGGGTTTGACGTTTTTCAGGGCTTGACGTGCAGCCCACATTCCTTGGCGGCTTCGTCCTCCCACCACCAGCGGCCGGCGCGGAACGCTTCGCCCAGGCTGATGGCGCGGGTGCAAGGGGCGCAGCCGATGCTCGGGAAAAACTGGTCGTGCAAGGGGTTGTAGTCCACATGGTTCGTGGCGATGTAGTGCCACACGTCGCCCCAGGTCCACCTGGCCAGCGGGTTGAACTTGGCCAGGTTTTTGGAGGCTTCTTCGCTGGTGTCGCGCAGCGGCACTTCGGCGCGGGCATTGGATTGCTCCTGACGCAGACCCGTGATCCAGGCGCGTTGGCCCGTCAAGGCGCGGGCCAGAGGCTCCATTTTGCGAATACCGCAGCAGGCCTTGCGCAAGTCCATGCTCTGGTACATCGCGTCCTGACCTTTTTCACGCACGAACTGGATGACCGATTCGGGCACCGGGCGGAACACGTTGATGGGTGCGCGCGAATGCGCATGGGTGCGCTCCAGCAGCGCCAGGGTCTCGGTGTGCAGCGCGCCGGTCTCCAGCACAAAGACCGGGATGCCCAGCTGCAGACTGTTGATGAGGTGCGTGATCACCACGTCTTCGGCACCCAGGCTGGAGGCTTGGGTCACGGGCGTAAATTCGGCGGCAGCGCGTTGCAGCAGCGCCTGCGTTTCGGCCAGCTTGGCTGCAAAATTAGGGCTGGCCTTGGCGTTTTGCTCGGTGGCTTTGGCAGGGACATTGCGGGAAGAATTCAGGCTGGAAGTCATGGTGTGTCTTTTGTAGGAGCCCACCCCGTGGGCGATGGTGGGTGGTCCTTCGCAGGGGACATCGCCCACGGGGTGGGCTCCTGCAGGGATGTGCGTCGGCGGGTTGGTTTTGTTGAGAGTCCTGTGGCTGATGACCTCAGGCGGCTTTCGCAAATTGGGGTTTCGTTTCGACAGCCGAGCCTTGGTAGAACCCGGCAAACCTTTTAAATTGGCGTTGCGCCGCCGAAGCGTCCACGCCTTCGCGCAGCACAGCCACGTCAAAGCCGGTGCGCTCCATTTGCACCAACTGGTCAATCAGCACGTCGCCGGTCGCGCGCAACTCGCCCACAAAGCCCAAGCGGCGGCGCAGTAAAAAGGCCTGGCTGTAGGCGCGGCCGTCGGTGAATTTGGGGAACTGCAGATCAATGCGCGTGATGCCATTCAGGTCGAGTGTGCGGGGATCGGCGTCGTTGGCCAGTGTGACGAGCGCAGGCGATGCAACAGCTTTGTGTTCTTGGGCAGAAATGATTTTCATGGTCGTTTTTATTTTGTAGGAGCCCACCCTGTGGGCGATGGTTTCGCAAAATCGCCCACGGGGTGGGCTCCTACAAGAGGGCTTCAGATGGTGGTTTCTTCGGCGGGGTGGCGGGCGGCATTGGCCGCTGCCTTGAATGGGTCTTGCCCCACGCGGCGCAAGGTGTCGATGAAGGCTTCGGCCTTGTGGCCCTGGCTGGTGCGCAGGGCCTTGTAGGTGTCCAAAATCGCTTCGATCACGTCGGGCACTTCAAACGAAGAGAACGAGGGACCGACCACTTTGCCGGGGGTGGTGGGGCCTGAAAGGTCTTTGCCGTCCGAGCCGCCCAGCGTGACCTGGTACCACTCCTTGCCGTCTTTGTCCACGCCCAGAATGCCGATGTGGCCCGAGTGGTGGTGACCGCAGGAGTTGATGCAACCGCTGATGTGAAAGTCGATGTGACCCAGGTCGTTCAGCTCATCCAAGTCTTGGTAGCGCTCGGTGATGGCGGCGGCCAAAGGCAGGGAGCGGGCATTGGCCAGGGCGCAGTAATCGCCGCCGGGGCAGGCGATCATGTCGGTCAAGAGGCCAATGTTGGGCTGGGCCAGGCCCAGCGCTTTGGCTTCGAGCCACAGGGCGTGCAGCTGGTCCAGGCGCACCCAGGGCAGCACCAGGTTTTGGGTGTGGGTCACGCGGGCTTCGCCAGCGGAGTATTTGGCGACCAGTGCAGCAGCGGCATCGAGCTGGCCGGCGGTGGCGTCGCCCGGTGCCTGGCCCAGGCGCTTGAAGGACAGGCTCACGGCACGCAGGGCCGGGTTCTGGTGGGGCTTGACGTTTTGCGCGATCCAGCGGGCAAAGGCTGGCGTCTTGGCCGCTTCGATGCTGACATCCGCTTCGGCTTTAGCTGCCCACTCACCCTGATCTGAAGGCAGGTTCAGCGCCGGTGCCGCAAAGCAGGCGGCCACGCGGTCGAACTCGGCTTGCGGGATGGTGTGCAGCCCGCCGTCCTTGACCAGAATGTCCTGGTACTCGGCTTCGACTTCGTCAAAATAGCGCTGGCCTTCGGCCTTGACCAAAATCTTGATGCGCGCCTTGTACAGGTTGTCGCGGCGACCCCAGCGGTTGTACACGCGGATCACGGCTTCGAGGTAATTCATGATCTGGTTCCAGGGCAGGAACTCGCGAATCTGCGTGCCCACCACAGGCGTGCGACCCATGCCGCCACCCACTAGCACTTTGAAGCCCACTTCGCCCGCCGCGTTCTTCACCATTTGCAGGCCCACGTCGTGCCAGCCAATGGCGGCGCGGTCTTCTTCAGCGCCCGTGATGGCGATCTTGAATTTGCGAGGCAAAAATGCGAACTCGGGGTGCAGCGTGCTCCACTGGCGGATCAGCTCTGCGTAGGGCCTTGGATCGACCACTTCGTCCACGGCCACACCGGCCAGCTCGTCGGTGGTGGTGTTGCGGATGCAGTTGCCGCTGGTCTGGATGCCGTGCAGGTTTACCGTGGCCAAGAGGTCCATCACGTCGGCCGATTTGGAGAGGGGAATCCAGTTGAACTGCACGTTTTGGCGGGTGGTGAAGTGACCGTAGTTGGTGGTCAGCTTGGGCGAAACTTTGGATGAAGGCCAGTCAATTTTGTCTTGCGTGGCCTGGGCTTCGGCCAGCAGGGCGGCGTCGGGCGTGTCGTACTCGCGGGCAATTTGGGCCAGCACTTTGAGCTGGGGTGCCGAGATTTCGCCGTAGGGCACGGCCACGCGCAGCATGGGCGCATAGCGCTGCACGTACCAGCCGTTTTGCAGGCGCAGGGGCTTGAACTGATCGCCTGTCAGCTGTCCCGCTTCAAAGCGCTCGAGTTGGTCACGGTGTTGTGCAGCGCGGGCTCGCACGAACTGTTTGTCAAATTCGGTGTATTGGTACATGAGGGGACTTCTTCAGATCAAAACGAGTTTGGTGCCAGCCCAGGCCAGCAAGACGGAAAGCAAGGAGCGGATCACGCGATCCGGCGTGTGTTGGGTCAGGCGCGAGCCCAGCCAGATGCCGGGCAGCGAGCCCGCCAGCAACTTGGCCAGCAAGGCCCAATCGACCGAACCCATGGAGGCGTGGCCCAAGCCCGCCAGCAGCGTGAGTGGAACGGCATAAGCGATGTCAGCCGCCACGATGCGTGGCAGGGGCAGCATGGGATAGAGCAAGAGCAGCACGGTGACACCAATGGCGCCCGCGCCCACCGAGGTGAGGGTAACCAAGATGCCGATCAGAGCGCCAAACAGCACCGACAGGCTCCAGTGGCGTGGGGTGCTGGCATGGGCTTCGTCGGCATTGGCCAGGTGGCGAGGCACTTGCTTGCCACGCACGGCCTTGTAGAGCATGGCTGCCGCTGTCAGCAGCAGGGCCACGCCCAAAGTGCTGGTCATCAGCGACTTCACCTCGAGGGAGGCCGGCCCCACCCAGTGCAAAAAGCCCAGGGTGACCAAGCAGGCCGGAATGCTGCCCGCACTGAGAAAAATCACTACACGCCAGGGCACGATGCGCTGTCGGGTAAAACTGATGGTTCCGCCCAACTTGGTGAAAGCCGCAAACAGCAAGTCGGTGCCTACAGCCATGTAGGGCTTCACGCCAAAGAAAAAAATCAAGAGCGGCGTCATCAAGGACCCGCCGCCCACCCCCGTCAGGCCCACGATGGTGCCCACGAAAAAACCTGCAAAGACATAAGCCAAATCAACCATGGGGGCGACTTTAAGGGGGCTTTATGCCAAAACAAACGATTTTTTAGTTGGGCATATATTCTTTTGTCTTATATGAGTGGTGTCGGACTCTGGCTCAGTGTTCGCTGCGTTGGAAGGTTCGAAAGGGGTTGAATCCGGTGAGCAATGCCGAGGCGATCAAGATGAGCAGCACGCCAGGCAGCAGACCGGCCGTGAGGGGTTCGTCCAAAAACAAGGCCCCCCAAGACACACCGAAAAGGGGAATCAAAAAAGCCGAAGAGGTGGAGGCGCTGGCCGGGATCTCGCGCATCAGGCGCATGCTGATCCAGTAGGTGAAGCCCGAGGTGAACGCGCCCAGCACCAGCAAAGCCAGCAGCGCGGGCAGGCCCACCGCTTGGCTGGGGGCGGTGGCAGCCGCTGCGGGCACCAGCACCAGAGCGCTGGTCAAGTGCACCACCGCAGAGGCGGGCAGCGCGTGGTGGGCCAGGGTGGCACGCTTCATGAAGATGGCCCCAAAGCCATAACAGCCAGCGGCCACCACGCAGGCCAAGGCGGCCAGCACCACGTCCAGGTCCGGGTTCACTGGCCCCAAACCCAGCAACAAGGTCACGCCCAGAAAGCCGAGCACACAACCGACCCCTTTGCTGGGCGTGAAGCGTTCTTGGGCCCACATCACCCCAGCCAAGACGCCGAACATGGGGGCGGTGGCGTTGAGAACGGCCGAATACCCGGCAGGCAAGACCAGTCCGGCCCAGTTGTACAAAATAAAGGGCACCACCAGCGTCAATATGCCCAGCCCGGTGAGCGATCGCCAATGCGCGCGGGCGGGCCAGGCTTGGCGCGTCCAGCGCATGATGGCGCTGAGCACCAGCGCCGCCAGGGCACAACGCAGGCAAGCCATGGCAATGGGACCAAAAGCCGGGACGGCCACGCGGATGAGCGGAAACGAACCACCCCAAACGGCAGACAAAAGAACAAGTTGGGTGAATTGGCGTCCGTTCATGGCTAGGCCATTATCAGCCGGCATCCAGCGGCCTTGCTCGAGGGGCATGGACTTTTCAAGAGCCCTAAGGTGCAGTCCTCACACTTTCCGCCAAGACATCGGAGACCCTGCGCACCTGAATCTGGGGCGGCAGGTTTTCCCGAACCTTGTAGTTTTGTGCCCGCTCCTGTGATCGGAAGGGTCCTGTGATCACCACAAACTGGCCAAACGGGGAGGCGCTCTTGCGCATGAGCACGCGCGCATTGGCCAGTTCGTTTCGTGTTTGGATCAGGCTTTGGGCCTGCGCGGCGGTTCGAAACGCGCCATGCTCCAGGACAAAAAACTCTGGCGATTGCAGGGCCAGCCACCGCACGCCCCGCAGGGCGATGGCCGGCACTTCGTTGCGGGTGTCCGCGGCATCAGACGCTTGCGGCATGGCGGCGGATTCTGCCGCAACGGCGGATGCCACAAGGTCTTTGGGTTGACTTGGCAATGTATCAAGCGAAGGTGCCGAAGCCGCTGGCGTTGTAGCCTCAGACCGCTTGTCCGCCTCAAAATTTACGGAGTTGGGTTCAGAAAAGTGGAGCGCCGTGCCCCATGCGCCCAAGCCCAACAGGGCCGCCAAGCTCAGCCAGGCCAGACGCTTAAATGGTTGTTTGGATGCGGGGCTCGAGGCCGCTTCGGTCGCGAGGGGGATAGATGCCAGGGTGAGGGGCTCAACCATCCACTGAGGGTTGGGCTCGGAGAGGTTCATGCCCGCGATGGCCGCATTGTTGTGTTCACCCGAGGGATTAAGGCCAAGCAGAACCCAGCGCCAACGCAGGCCGGGCAGGTGCTGCGTGAGATCCTGCAACATCTGAACATCCGAAGCGGACAGCTCTTCGGCGTTGGTGATGATGGAGATTTGCCTCGGCAAAGAGGCTGACGATGGCGTTTGCATCGCCTGTTTCAACCCCAGCTGGGCAATGCCTTGGTTGATGTGGCTGAGCAAAGCCAGGCGTTGTTGACCTGTGAAGTGTTCTACCGCAACAGCTGGGGCCTCTGCGCGCCACAAGGTTTGCAAGGCGTGCTTTGCACGCAATATGGCCTCGTTGTCCTGACGCCAAATGATCAGGTTTTGATCATCCTTTAAAACGACTTGGCCCAGAGCTTCCAACGCAGATTCTGGTACTTTCGGTTGAGATGAGGCGGGTGGGTTGGGGTGAGGCGGACCAAGGAGCATTGGAAACTGAATGTTGCGAAATGGATGGCTCATTAAACACCAAGCAAGCCCAAAGTTTTGTCGCCAAAGCTGTGGGCTTGTCACCCAAGAAGGCGCACACCCATCGTCAGGGATCTGGTTCAGTTGGGCAGGGGGGCTGCGCCAGCGGGCACGCCCCAATGCCCCGCCTGGCTGGCATGCCAGAACTCGGCAAAGGGACTGGGCAGCGTGTGTGGCTCAGACGGCTCACGCAAGAGTTGATCGGGTGCCAGCGTGTCAATGCTGGAAGCCAGGGTACGGGCCTGTCCCTCGGCATTGCGGCCCATGAGGTGTTGCGCCGTGATGTCGCCCGGTTTTTGCAAACCTGCAGCGCCCACCAAGTCGGCCAGTGCGTGCAATGTGTTGGCATGGAAGTAATACACCCGCTCTGCCTTGTCGGTCACCACGATGGCGCGTTGGCGCACCGGGTCTTGCGTGGCCACACCCGTGGGGCAGTGGTCGGTGTGGCAGCTGCGTGACTGGATGCAGCCCAGGGCAAACATGAAACCCCGCGCCGAATTGCACCAATCGGCCCCCAGCGCCAGGCAACGCGCGATGTCAAAGGCCGAAATCACCTTGCCCGCTGCGCCTATCCTGATCCGATCGCGCAGGCCCGCCCCCACCAAACTGTTGTGCACCAGGCGCAGCCCATCGCGCAGCGGCATGCCCACATGGTCGGCAAACTCGATAGGCGCTGCGCCCGTGCCGCCTTCGGCGCCATCGACCACAATGAAATCCGGTGTTTGGCCGGTTTCCACCATGGCTTTGACCACCGAAAACCATTCAGCGGGATGGCCCACACACAGCTTGATGCCCACGGGCTTGCCGCCGGAGAGTTCGCGCAGTTGTGCGATGAAAGCCAGCATCTCCAACGGCGTGCTGAAGGCCGAGTGCCTAGCCGGGGACACGCAGTCTTGGCCCATGGGCACACCGCGCGCTTCGGCAATCTCTGCGCTGACTTTGGCTTTGGGCAAGACGCCGCCATGGCCCGGCTTGGCCCCTTGTGAGAGTTTCAGCTCGATCATCTTGACTTGGGGCGAGCGGGCTTGCTCGGCAAAGCGCACCGGGTCAAAGCGGCCCTCCGGTGTGCGGCAACCAAAATATCCCGAGGCTATTTGCCAAATCAGATCGCCCCCGGGTTCGCGGTGGTGCCGGGAGATGCTGCCCTCGCCGGTGTCGTGCGCGAATTGCCCCATGGCCGCGCCCTTGTTCAGGGCCTTGACGGCATTGGGCGACAAGGCCCCGAAACTCATGCCGGAAATGTTGAGCAACGACAACGCGTAAGGCTGCTGGCATTGGTGTGTGCCCACCGTGACCCTGAAGCCGGCCGGGTCCAGGTGAGTCGGTTGCATCGAATGCGTGATCCACTCGGTTTGCGCGTTGTACATGTCCTTGATGCTGCCAAATCCGCGCTTGTCGTTTTGCACCTTGGAGCGGGCATAGACCATTGCGCGTTGGCTTCGTGAGAAGGGCAGTTTTTCCTCGTCATCCTCCAGAAAATACTGCCGGATTTCCGGTCGGATGTACTCTAGCCCATAACGGATGCGACCCGTGAGCGGGTAGTTGCGCCGCACCGCCTGTCGGGTTTGGGCGTAATCTATGCAGCCCAGCACAAACAGCAGTCCAAAACCACAGCTGAACCAGATCGAATAGGGCAGTGTCACCAGCGCGGCGGGGGCCGTCACCAGCCAAGGCAAATACCTGGAAAAAGACGGCTGTGCCATGGAAGCTCCTGGAAAGTTAGCCGCTGGTCAGACCCGTCGGGGCCTTAGAAAGTGGCGATGAGCGCTGATATTGAATGATGTGGCTGACTTTGTACAGGGTATTGCTGCAAATGAAATTGATACGGCCCCTTGAAACCTGGAGGACTGGTCAAGGGATAGATTCTTGTAGGAACCCACCCCTGTGGGCGATGGGCGTGGCACACGCCCTGCAAAACATCGCCCACAGGGTGGGCTCCAACTCAAAAAAAATGCAAGCTGAAGTGGCTTGAAATCCTGCCCTTCAAGCGGACGCAAAACGCTCGGCCGCCAAGTGTTTGGCCAAAGCCTCGGACAAGGGCAGGGCTTCCTGGTTCATCCAGGCGGCGGTAAGTTCGCCGCACAGCACGGCCAGGCTGATGCCGCGTGCGCCCATCCCCGTGCTCAGACACAGGCCCGGCAGGCGCAGACGGTCGATGGGCCCGACCGCCGGCAAGCGGTTGGGCAAGGTGCAGCGCAATCCAGCCCAGCCGTGGACTCGGTCCGGCCCGAATTGGGTGGCCATGGCCTCGCCCAAGGTCGGCAAGAGCGTGGCCAAGCGCAGCCGGTTGGCGATGTGGTCCTCTGCCCGCACGGGCGAGTGCGAGCAGTCGCGCTCAAAAGTGGCGCCAATGAACCAGCCGGGTGGCCCCTCGGGCGTGGGCACGCCGCTGATGAAGCTGCCGTGGCCGTTGACCGGAAAAGGTGGCAGCCGCTGGCGCTGGGCCTCAGTCAAGTCGGCCATGAGGCCAAAGCTGACTTGCCCGCGCAGAGGATTCAAAGGCACCGCGAAGCCGGGCAAGGGCTGCAGTAAAGACAAGCTGTCAAAAGCGCTGGCCACCACCAGCCAAGGCGCTTGGGCCAAGGTGTGCCCCTGCGCGTTCAGCACGCCCCAAGTCTGGTCGCGCCGTTCGATGGTGTGCACGGCTTGCGACCACCGCACCTGCACGCCCGGCGTTCGCAGCTGCGCTGCCACCAGTTGCCGGGGCCGGACCCAGCCCGCCTGCTCATGCCAGAGCGCGGGCGTATCGGGCGGCAGGCCCGCGGCAGCGATTTGCGCCGCGCTGGCCGGGGCGCTGTGGTGATCGGAGGTGTTAGAGGGCAGACGACGTTTGCCCGCGAGGTTGTGTTCCAGAACGCCGGTCTGCGCCCAATCGGTACCGCTTTGCAAAAGTGCCTGTGCGCGTTGCAGCGTGGCCTGCACCCCCGCACGCGTGATGCGCGAGAGCACGTTGTCGTCAGGTGAAACGTGGGGGGCGGCCAAGCCCGCAGGCAGGCCCGACGCGCCAGCGCCGACCCCTGGTGCCTGGTCCAGCACCGTGACCGACCAGCCGCGCACGGCAAGACTGTGGGCCACGGCCGAGCCTGACAAGCCAGCGCCTATGACCAGCGCTTGGCGCGTCTCGCAAGCGTAGCTCAAGGGTTCAAAAATGGGGAATCAAGTGCCGCTGGGCATCAGCTGGCGGCAGGGGGCACATAGCCCTGAGCAGCGTCTGCGCCATCACCGAAGAAATGGTTTTCCATTTGGCGCGCCAGGTATTGGCGGGCACGCAAATCGGCCAGGTTCAGGCGGTTTTCATTGACCAGCATGGTCTGGTGCTTGAGCCAGTCGGCCCAGGCCTGCTTGCTCACGCCTTCCCAGATGCGCTTGCCCAACTCGCCGGGGTAAGGCGGAAAATCCAGACCTTCTGCTTCTTTGCCGAGTTTGATGCATTGAACGTTGCGTGCCATGATGATTGTCAGCCTTGATGTATCTTAAGAAGCGCTGGTTATACGGATATAGAATTTCCGTATTTCCAGTTGGAAGCGGTTCACACGAAAATACGGGTTGTTGGTGCAACAGCAACGTGTTTTTTGTGGACTTGCAGGCCGCAACTGTAGCAAGTTTTCAGCATCCCCCCAGGGCTTTGGGTCTCTTGACTCCCCACACACAGCAACACCAAATGAGTGCATTTCTTGAAGAACGCGTTTTAAGCGTTCACCACTGGACCGACCGCCTCTTCAGCTTCACCACCACCCGTGACCAGGCCCTGCGCTTTTCGAATGGGCACTTCACCATGATCGGCCTGCGCGGCGACAACGGCAAACCGCTGTTAAGAGCCTATTCCATTGCCAGTGCCAACTACGAAGAGTATCTGGAGTTTTTGAGCATCAAGGTGCCCGATGGCCCGCTGACCTCCAGGCTGCAGCACATCCAGGTGGGCGACACCATCGTGGTCGGCCGCAAGCCCACCGGCACCTTGCTCATCGATTATTTGCTGCCCGGCAAGAACCTTTACCTCATGGGCACAGGCACCGGTCTGGCACCGTTCATGAGCATCATCCGCGACCCCGAAACTTACGAGCGCTTTGAAAAAGTGATCCTGGTGCACGGTGTGCGTCAGGTCAATGAACTGGCTTACCACGACTACATCACAAAAGAGTTGCCTGCCCACGAGTTTCTGGGCGAGATGGTGAGCCAGCAACTGCTGTACTACCCCACCGTGACCCGCGAGCCCTACCAAAATCAGGGCCGCGTAACGGACCTGATGGAAAGCGGCAAGTTGTTTGCCGACCTGCGCCTGCCCCCGCTCAACCCCGAGACCGACCGCGTCATGATTTGTGGTTCGCCCGAAATGCTCAAGGACCTCAAGCGCATTTGCGAAGCGCGTGGCCTCAAAGAGGGCAACACCAGCACGCCGGGTGCTTTCGTGATCGAGCGGGCATTTGCCGACGCCTGAGGCCCGCAGGGCTTTGTTCAACCGATCGCTCACACCTGTACCGACACGGGGGAACAATGCCCCCTTGTTTTTTGAAGAGACCTCATGAAACTGTCCGTTATCTCTCCCCAACGCTGGATGTTGTTGATGGCCTTGTCAGGCATCGGCATGCTGGCCTTCGGCTTGTATTTGCAACACGTGGTGGGTTTGAACCCATGCCCCATGTGCATCGTGCAGCGCTACGCATTGGTTGGCGTGGTGGTGCTGGCTTTGATCGGCTGGCGTTTGAGCGGCATAGGCTTGGCTGCATCCAGTCTGCTTTTGACCCTCGCTGCGGGCTTTGGCGCATTCACCGCCGCCCGCCAAAGCTGGCTGCAGTGGTACCCGCCCGAGGTGGTCAACTGCGGGCGCGACTTTTACGGCATGGTCGAAAACTTCCCGCTCAACCGCGCCATCCCCATGATCTTCAAAGGCAGCGGTGACTGCAGCAAGATCGACTGGACCTTTTTGGGCGGATCGATCGCCAACTGGTCGTTCGTCTGCTTTGTGCTGTTTGGCTTGCTGGGACTTTGGGTGGCCATACAGTCCCGCTCGGCTCATACGTCATAACTGAGCGGCAGCGCCGGGTTGAACTGGCGTTTTTCCACGGCCAATCTGGATGGACGGGCTGACCGGCGGCCCTGCGCTGTGGCTGGCCCTGGGTTTTTCGGGCTGACCCTGGCGCAGCCCGTTCAAGGTGACAATACCGGCTCCTTCTGTTGCCCCTGCATGTCTGCCCCTGTTCATCCCCCCGTTCCCCATGTTGTCCTGGTCATCACCAAAGGCGAAGCCGGTGGTGCCCAGACGCATGTGCTGGAGCTGTGCCGCGCCCTGCAGGGCCGGGTGCGCTTCACGGTGGTGATTGGCGGTAACGACACACACAGCGTGCTGGGTCAAGCCCTGGGTGATTTGGGCATTGCGGTGCTGGCGTTGCCGAGTTTGCAAAACTCGCTCAACCCCCTCAAGGTGATCACTTCGGTGCGGGCCATGCTGGCGCATTTGCGCGTGCTGCAGCCCGATGTCATCCATGCCCACAGCGCTGTGGCGGGGGTGATCGCACGTCTGGCGGGCAAGCTGCGGCAAATTCCGGTGGTCTACACGGTGCATGGCTTTGGCTTCAAGTCGCAAGCGCCTTGGCTGATTCGCACCAACGCCTGGCTGGCCGAGGCCGTGCTGGCCGCCTGGACCACGCGCATGGTTTGCGTGTCGGCCTACGAAAAACAATTGGCTGCGCGTTTGCCCATGCCGCCCGAGCGGGTGAGTGTGGTGCACAACGCGCTGGCCGATGTGCCTTGGCGCAGCGACATGAGCACCCAGCCCCCGAGCCTGGTCATGGTGGCCCGCATGGCCGCGCCCAAGCGGCCCGATGTTTTGATCGAGGCCCTGGCCCTGCTGGCACAAATTGGCCTGCAGCCCCCAACCCGAATTTTGGGGGGTGGGCCGGACCTGGCCCGTCACCAACAAGCCGCCGCCCCGATGCCGCACATCCAACTGGAGGGTGACGTGATCGACGTGGCCCAGCGCCTGGCGCAGCACCAGATTTTTGTGCTCTTGTCCGACCACGAGGGCCTGCCGATCTCCATTCTGGAGGCCATGCGCGCGGGCATGGCGATTGTGGCCACGCGCTTGCCCGGCATAGAAGAAATGCTCACGCACGAGGAAAGCGCCTGGCTGGTGCCCAACACCCCGCAGGCCGTGGCCGATGCGCTGCAGACCCTGCTGGCCGATGCCCCCTTGCGCCAGCGGCTGGGCAGCGCCGCACGCGCGCGCTACGAAGCCCAGTTTCAGCCCCAAGCCATGGCCGAGCCGGTGCTGGCCATTTACCAACAAGCGCCCTTGATGCACACCGCCCGCTGGCCCATGACGCGTCCGCGCCGCCACACCCAGCAACTGGCCTCGCAGCAAGCGCACCGCCAAAGCGCCCACTTGGTCTGGAGCCTGCTGGGCTTGGCGATGATCGGCCTGGCCTACGCCATCAGCCAGGCCCTGATGGCCAGTGGCCTGGCCACGGTGGACTTTGGGCGCACTGTGCTGGCCAGTCTGGTGCCCTATGCGTTGGCGGCGCACCTGCTGTACCGGGGGGCGCACATGCCTGCGGCCGAACGCGGCCCCCTGCTGCTGGTCACCACTGGCTTGCCGTTTTGGCTCACGCCCTTGGCTTTTGCCTTGCTGCAGCAGCCCTATTCACGCGGCGCTTTGCTTTTGACCTATGTGCTGTGCACCTTCTGGTTTTGGCTGGCCGACCAGTGGTTTTTGCGGCACCGGCCTTTGCGTCTGGTGTACCAAGACCCGCGTGTGCCCGTCCTGCTGGCCCCCTGGCTGCCCGCGCCCGACGGCCAGGGTTTGCTGCGCATCCGCTTGCTGCCCTGGCCCGAGCAGGGCATGCCACCTGGCACGGCGCTGGCGTGTGACGGCGCGGTCGTGTTGCCTGCTAAGTCTTTACCCCCCAGACCCGAGCGTCAGCGTTTTTTGACTGCGCTCAAGCTGCAGCACATCCGCCTCTACAGCCCCGAGACCTTGCAGCAAAGCCTGACCGGGCGCATGGCGAACGAGACCCTGCAAAACGAGCTGTGGCAAACCGATGGCAACCCGGCGTACGACCTGGTCAAGCGCCTCATCGATGTGAGCGTGGTGCTGGCCCTGCTGCCGCTGTGGTTGCCGCTGGCGTTGTTGGTGGCCGGTGGTGTCAAGATTGACTCGCCCGGCCCGGCCCTGTTTAGCCAGCGGCGCACGGGCATGCACGGCCAAAGTTTCCGAATCTGGAAGTTCCGCAGCATGCGCCACGAAACGCAACTTAGCCCCCAGTTCGCCCAGGCCAACGACACGCGCATCACCCGCTTCGGGCATTGGATTCGCCGCACCCGGCTCGATGAAATTCCGCAGCTGTTCAACGTGCTGATGGGGCACATGAGCCTGATCGGCCCACGCCCCGAGCAAGACGGTTTTGTGCAGCAGTTTGCCGAGCAAATGCCCAGCTACCCCTACCGACACCTGGTGCGCCCCGGCCTGACCGGCTGGGCCCAGGTGCAGCAAGGTTATGCGGCCAGTGCCGATGAAACCGCCATCAAACTCAGCTACGACCTTTACTACATCACGCACTACAGTCTGGCCATGGACTTGCTGATCGTGTTCAAAACCATCCAGACCGTGCTGACCGGGCGCGGTGCGCGCTGAGCCTGCCCATGTCAAGCCCTCGCCACCTCTTGTTGTTGACCGAAGAGTCCGGCGTGGGCGGGGTACAGACCACGCTGCATTGGCTCGAATCGGGCCTGGCCGAGCGCGGCTGGCAAGTCACGCGGCTGCCGGTGCGCCAGGGGCGGCCATCATTGTGGGCCTGCTGGCAGGCGGCGCGGCGGGCGCAGGTGCTGGTGGCCTCCAACAACTTCAGGCCGGCCTATGCGGCGGTGGCCCTGGCTTGGTTGGCCCGCAGGCCCAGCGTGGTTTGGGTGCACGGCCCTTTGCATGAGGTGTTGCAGCAAGCTGGGACTTCGCGCCTCAAAATAGGTTGGCTGCGCACGGTTTACCAAAGGGCCAGCCAACTGGTGTGCGCCTCACAGACCTCGTATGACAGCCTGCTGCGCGTGATGGCGGGTGCCCGGTGTGCAGCCCCTCAAAACCTGAGCGTGATCCGCAACCCGGCGGTCTTGCCCGGTGCGGGCCAAGATGACGCCGCCATGCCTGCCACCGAGGTCATGGCGCTGGGCTTTGTCGGCCGCTTGTCGCCCGAAAAACAGCCTTTGCAATTGCTGCCCATGCTGCGCCTTTTGCCTGCCGCTTGCCAACTGCATGTGGTAGGCGATGGCGAGTTGATGGGCGCGATGCGCAGCGCCGGACAAGACCTGCTGGCCCAAGGCCGCTTGCACCTGCACGGCCAGCAAACCGTGAGCGCACAGACCTATCGGGCCTGGCGGGCCACGGTGCTGTGCTCGCGCTACGAGGGTTACCCCATGACGGCGCTGGAGTCGCTGGCCTGCGGCGTGCCCTGCGTGAGCACACCCATCCCCGCGATGCAGGAAATGCTGGGCACGCAGGCCCCGCTCTGGCTGGCGCGCGATGACAGCCCCGCCGCGCTGGCCCAGGCGGTACAGCGCTGCCTGGCGCAAGCGCCGGCCGAGCGGCAAGCGGCCATTGACCTGTTGCAACAACAGCACCGCCTAGAGGCCTTTGTGCAGGCCTGGGACCAAGTGCTCACTCGATTGCTGCAACGGAGAGGGAAGGGGCTAAAGCAAGGACCAAAGCAAGGGCCAAGGCAGGGCCATGTTGCGGTACAAACGGACGCATCGCGCGATGACACCTCCTCAGGAGGGCGGTCGTGATCACTGTCCACTTTGTGCACGGCGCCCGCTCTTATTTGCCTGAGTTGGCCGCTTACCAGGCCCATATCGAGCACCTGGGCCATGCCGTGCAGATGCACACCCAGGCCTACACCGTGCCTGAAGACGCCCAGGCCGTGTGGTGGATTTGCGGCCGCGTGCCTGCAGACCAAGCCCGACGCTTGAAAGGCGCGGTGCAGGTGCACGAATACGCCTCGGCCAGCGTGGCCCCCTTGGCTTGGCTCAAGGACCGCATCAAACAGTGGCAGCACCCGGTGCCTGACTTTCGGGTGTTCCAAAGCGACTGGGTGCGCCAGCGCATGGGCTTTGGCGACAACGCGACTGGCGCTGTGCCCTACGCCCTGCGCGACATGGGGGTGCCCGACTTTTTTTTGACGGCGCAAGCGCTGCAGCCGCCCGAGTTTGACCTGGTCTATCTGGGCGAGATGCGCCGATTGCTGCACTTTGTGCCGCTGTTGCAAGCACTAGGGCAAGCGGGATTGAGCTTGCTGCTGGTGGGCGATGTGCCCCCGGCTTTGCAAGAGCGCCTGGCCACGCTGGGCCACATCCAGAGCACCGGGCGTGTGCCGCAAGACCAAGTGCCTGCGCAACTGCTGCGGGCCCGTGCGGGCTTGAACCTGATGCCCGATGTGTTGCCTTTGAGTGAGCAAACGTCCACCAAGATGCTGGAGTACTTGGCGCTGGGCTTGCCCGTCATCAGCAATTCTTATGCTTGGGCGCAGCGCACCGCGTTGGTCCATGCCGGGCGGGTGCAACTGCTGGACGTGCAAGCTGCAGCGCCCGAATGGCTAGCCGCCGTTCAGCGTCTGCCCACGCTTCAAACCGATCGCCAGCACCTGCAGTCCTTGCGCTGGTCTCAGCAGCTGCAAGGCTTGCCGGTGTGGGCCACCTTGTTTAGGGCCGACAGATGAAACGGTGGAAAGTTTGGCAATCCTTGCCCCGCGCCACAGCCCCCGCCGCCCTGGGCAGCTTGGTGTCGTTGGCAGCGCAGGGTTTTTTGGCGCTCGCACTGTTTCGGCTGTTCAGCCCCGAAGAGGTGGGGGTGTTTTCTGCCACCAGCCAACTGGCCTTTTTCTGGGCCAGCTTGGCACTGGCGCAAAGCCCTTTGAGCCTGCTGGCCGAGCGTGACCAAGAGCCCCGCGCCGCCGCGCGCCGCGCCTGGCGGCAAAGCGCCTGGCGCATGCTGTGGCTGGCCCCGGTGGCGGCGCTGGGGGCGGTTTGGTCGGGTTTGGGACAAGCGGCGCAGGTTTGGGCCTGGGCTGCCGCCTTGGGCCTGACACAGCTGAGCTGGCTGCTGGCGCAAAGCCTGACTTTGCGGGTGGGCAGCCTTTGGTCCATGGGATTGGTGCGCATGGTGCCGCCCGTGCTGGCAGCAACCGCGGCGGTGCTGGGGGCCGTGCTTTTCCCGGAGCGTGGCGAGGGCCTCGAGCTGCCCGTACTTTTGGTGTCGGCCTGCTTGGGCTACCTGGTTGGGGCCGCGTGGATGTGGCTAGCTTTTCAACCGGCGTCACCTGCTGACCTGGCTTTGTCAGCCGAAGCAGGCAGCGACTTGCAGCTAGCCCAGTCAGCTGCGCCGACTTCTTCCGACCCGCGCAGTGCCCGACTCAAGATGCTGCATACCCTCACCGACGGCCTGGCCGCCACGGCGCTGGCGCTGAGCTGGCCCGCCCACTACGGCGTGCAAGAAGCCGGCTGGCTGCTGGCGCTGCTGCGCCTCTTGAGCTTTATTCCGGCGCTGGTGCACACGGCCTGGGCGCAGGTGGTGCTCAGCAGCGATACCCAGGTGCGGCTGCGGCCGATTCATGTGGCCTATGGCGCGTCTGCGCTGGTGTTGGGCGTGGGGGCGTTGGTGTCAGCAGCGGTACTTTGGGGTTGGCTTGATGCGCGTTGGCAAGGCCTTTTGAACTTCGTCTGGCCGCTCGTTGCATGGCAAATGGCGGCCTGCTTCATGGCTGCTTTTGCGCATTTGCCCTTCCAAAAAGGGTTGGCGGCGATGTACTCGTGGCTGTGTGTTGGCATCAACGCGGTTTTTATCGCCTTGTGCCTGGTTGGGTCTGCGGTCTTTGATTTCACCGCCAGCGCGCACCTGGGCTGGATTTCTGC
Organism: Limnohabitans sp. 2KL-51; assembly: GCF_003063645.1. Lineage (GTDB taxonomy): Bacteria > Pseudomonadota > Gammaproteobacteria > Burkholderiales > Burkholderiaceae_C > Limnohabitans_A. The sequence continues at coordinate 21,721 of NZ_NESJ01000002.1, read as the reverse complement.
TTTCATGGTCCTGAGCCTTGGGGCCTTGGTGCTGTGGATCGCTCTCAGCCCGTTTCGGCATGCGGTGGCGCCCGGCAGTTCTGAAGCGCTTTGAGCACAGGATGCAGGCCGAGTCCAAGGCATGGGCTCGCGTTTCAAGCCCGGGGTCGCGCCACCACCACCACGTTGTCGGCCCATATCGGACGCCAGTTCGCCAGAGCCGACAGCACCTTTCCTTTGAAAGAGGTGGCCGGGGCGATCTGGCAACTCCAGAATTGTTCGGGCGCATAGCCGCCCCTGCTGAGCAACTTGGCTACGGTGAAGGGTGAATACCAGCACAAGTGGTCGGTATTGATGCGCTCGACATTGCCCAGGCTGTTCCGGAAATTGCGCAGGCTCAGCCCATTGGGCACCGAAACGATCAAGGGCACTTGAGGCAGGACCTGAGTTATGCGGCGCAAGAAAGCCACCGGCTCTTGCAGGTGCTCCAGCACATCGGGCAGCAGCACATGGGTGGGGGCAAACCGCACGGCCAGCTCGGCAAACTCGGTTGAAAACACGTCCAGGCAGTGCAGGTGGGGTACGCCCAGGCCTTGTGCCAAGGCTACGGCTTGGGCATCGATGTCCACTCCCATGCAAAACTGGCTGTGGGCGATGACATCGTCGTGGAGCCAAGTGCCTTGCACGCGTTTGTCGGTAATCAGGGGACCATGGTCGGCAAAGCCCAGGTGCAGCACTCGCCCGCCTGCGATCAGACCGCTGAGTGTGGCGTTGCGGCCGTGGGATTGAAATTGCAAGGGCAAGCACGAAGCCCGGTCAGCCTCGAATTGCCGATCGGTCAGCACATCCAACAGGTCAGAAACGGGTTTTTGAAGAGGCGGCATAAAAAATACAATAGACGATTGAAGATTTTAAGCAGAGGTCGCGTGTGACGGTTTGGCGCTTTGCACTTGGCGAAACACACTGAACGGTTGGAATGAACGCGACTTTAGAAATACTGGGCATCACCGTCCCGATTTACCTGACCATTGCCCTGGGTTATGTGTGCACGCGCATGGGGCTGTTTGCCAAGGCCGAGATGCAGGTGTTTGGGCGTTTCACGCTGCAGCTGGCCCTGCCTGCATTGCTATTCAACGCGCTCTCGCAACGCAGCGTGGCGGAGATCCTGAACCTGAACTATTTGCTGGCCTATGCCCTGGGGTCTTTGCTGGTGATTGGGCTGGGCCTGTGGTGGGCGCGCAAGGTACTGGGCCAGAGCCTGAGTTACAGCAGCATGATGGCCATGGGCATGTCGTGCCCGAACAGCGGCTTTGTGGGTTACCCCATCATTTTGTTGTCTTTTGGCCCGGTGGCGGGGGTGGCGCTGGCTTTGAACATGGTGGTCGAAAACTTTTTGCTGTTGCCTTTGCTGCTGGCCATTGCTGACGCGCAGGGCCAGCCCGGGCAGTGGAAAAGCGTGTTGCTGCAGACCTTGAAAAACGTGCTTAGTAACCCCATGATTTGGGGCGTGGTGGCGGGTTTTGCGTTTTCGCTCTCTGGCCTGCAGATGCCTGCGCCTGTGGCGCGTACCGTCGATTTGTTTGCGCAGTCCAGCGCTGTGCTGGCGCTGTTTGTGATTGGTGGCTCTTTGGTGGGCTTGCAGGCGCGGGGGCTGCAGGGAACGGTGCTGCCGATTGCTCTGGGCAAGCTGGTGCTGCACCCGCTGGCCATGTGGGCGGTGCTGGTGTGGCTGGTGCCGATTGCAGATCCGGCTTTGCGGGCCGCAGCTTTGCTCACCGGGGCCATGCCCATGCTCGGCATCTTCACCATCTTGTACCAGCGCCACGGCCACAGCACGGTGAGCGCTGCGGCTTTGTTGGTGACCACAGTGCTGTCGTTCTTCACACTCAGTGCGCTGCTGTGGCTCTTGCAGGTGCACCCTGTGTGATGGGGCTTTGTCGGCCCTTAAGGTCAGTGGCCCCGACACCGGGGTGGGTATTGAAAATGCGTTCGTGGCCCGCTGATAGACTTGCCGCTTGAAAAATTTCAGACCCTCCACTGCCCGCACCACCGCCCGAGTGCCCTCAGACCCAGCGCACGCTGGCATGCACCATCTGCCCGAAGAGCCGATTGACGTGGTTTATTTGTGGGTGGACGGCAACGATTCGAGCTGGCGAGCCAAGCGCCAAGCTGCTTTGGCGCAATTGCCCCGCGACACGGGCGCGGCCATGGCGCGTTACAGCAATGTGGAGGGCCGCTTTCGGGACAACCATGAACTGCGCTACAGCTTGCGGGCGCTGGAGAAATTTTTCCCGCAACACGGCCATGTGTATATCGTGACCGATGCGCAAGCGCCGGACTGGCTGCGCCCCTCGGACCGATTGACGTTGGTGGACCACCGTGAGCTGATGCCCGAGGCCTCTTTGCCTACCTTTGACTCGGGCCACATTGAATCGTGGATTCACCACATTCCGGGCTTGTCCGAGCGTTATTTTTACTTCAACGACGATGTGTTTTTGGGCGCGCCTTTGAACCCGGCCGACTGGTTCACGCCCAACGGGTTTTACCTGACCTGGTCAGACGAGCCGCCCGTCACCGACGAGGCCATGCGCATGGACGCAACTTCGCTGGAGAACGCTTGCCGCTTATCGATAGAGTGGCTGAGGGCGCAAGACGCGCTTTACCAAAGCACATTTCGCACGTTTGCCCATTCGCCCCGGCCCATGCGGCGCTCGCTGCTGCTTGCGCTGGAGGGCGCGGCCCCCGAGTTGTTTGCGGGTGTGCGCTCGACGGTTTTCCGAAGCTGGGACAAGCCGACCATCGTGTCGGACTTTGTGCTGCGTTGGGCGCTGGCACACAGCTTGGCACAGATGCGCACTTACCGTCACCGCCATGTGTCCACGGGTGACGTCGATCAGCATTCCCAACTGCAGGCCTTGGCGGCCGAGTTCGGTGCGCTTGATTTCTTTTGCATCAACGACACCACAGATGACGCGCACTTGGACGATCCGCGTTTGCAACAGGTGCAGTCGGTGCTGCAGGCGATGCTGCCGCAGGCTTCGGGCTTTGAGCAGTCACAGGGCATTGCGGTGAGCGGGTCGGCCGTGCTGGCCGGGGCCGCCGAGATTAACCAAGGGGTGCAAGCGGCAGCGGCCCACCAAACCCCGGTGTCAGGATCGCGCCGCAGGGCTTGATGAAAAACGCAAGTTCAGGATGAAGATGACAAGCAAGTTGAGGAGGGCAACCTCACTGCAAAAGCGGGACTGCAGCCCAGCACTCAGGACGCAGCCCAGTGCTCGGGATCGAAGCCCAGTGCTCGGGATCGAAGCCCTTAGCTCAGGCGTTGGCCACCGGGCTGGGGCCTTCGCGAAAAGAGGCCGCCAGCGCCACGGCTTCTTTCACGTCCACGCAAATGCCGTCGGCGCCCAAGCTGCGAGCGTCATGTTTTTGCAAAGTGAAAATGGGGCCGCCGAGCAGCACGCCCGGTTCGGGGTTGCCCGATGCGGCCTTGAGGGCGCGGATCAGACCGGGCAGGGCTTTGAGTTGCGTTTCGGTGGCGCACGAGATACCAATGACGTCAAACCACTCGTTGTTGACCGCGTGCACCAGCTCTTTTTCGGAGACTGAAATTTCGATGACCACGTCCCAGCCGGCTTTTCGAAAGAAGTCGGACACGATGGTCATGCCCAAAAAATGCTGCGAGCCTGGGGCTGAGGCCAACATGATGCGCTTTACGTCGCCGCCCAGTTGCGGACCGTTTTGGTATTCGAAGCCCAGGCGGTGTGTGATCTCGTGCATGCGCACCAGGCCACAAGTGACTTCGGTGAAGTCGCACAGGTCTTGATCCCACATCTGGCCCAGCTGCCGCGCAGCAGGGGCGATCAGATCCAGGAAAATCCGGTCGGTGGTGACGCCCTGGTGCAGCAGCTCGTCGACGAATTGGGTGGTTTCGCTGGCCTGACTGGATTTGCTCAGGGCCACAAACGTGGCCAGTTGTTTGGGCGAGATGCCAGGGCCCAGTGCGGCGGGGTCAACTTCGGGCAAGGACACCCGGTGAGCTTGCACCAGGCGTGGAATGATCTGGGTCTCGATGGCCTCGGTCAAAGACCTTTTGCACTCTTCTTGTGCATTCAAGGCGTCGGCTTTGTTGGGCTGCGACCGAAAGGCGCTCAATTGCTGCCCCAGGGACGACATGAGCGTGAGCAATGCGCTTGTGTGTCCCTTCAACGGGTTGAAGTGGAGGCCCGGTAAATTGAGGTACATGGAAAAGTCCAAGAGTGTCCTTAGACCTTAACGGTTTCAAGGCCTTATCGCAAGACTCTAGGGGCAAGGAGGTCTAGGGGTAATCACCTGTAAAAAGTGTCCATTGAGGTCTTTTTGGGCCTATTCCAGTCTCTCGCGCAGAGGATGAGCCTGGCGCGAAGTGATATCGCCGACAACGAGGCCAGGCAGCGGGTCTGACGTTTTTTTGCCTCATGCCTTCAAGCCCGTGGCTTACCAGCGGAGGCCGCGCGCTTTGAGCAGTTCGATCGCGATGTCTGGGCGGTCTGTCACCAGGCCGTCTACCCCCAAGTCCAGCATCTGGCCCATGGTTTCGCGGTCGTTCACGGTCCAGGCCAGCACTTTGAGGCCCAGGCTTTGGGCCTCGCGCACTTTCTGGGCATCCAGCTCCCGCCAGAACGACGACCAATGCGTGCCGCCAGCGGCTTTGATCATTTTGGGCACCGAGCCGTGTTGCGCGTGCTGAAACCCCGCAGTCCAGGCCGAGGGTTGGCCTGCCTTGATGCCCAGGTTGTCCAAAGCCGCCAGTTGCGCCGTGATGTAAACCGTGGGCATGCCAGGGGCGGTTTTTTGCACGGCCTGCAGGGTGCGCCAGTCGAAGGACAAAATCTGCACCCGCTCGCTCATGCTGTGTTCCTTGATCTCCTTGAGCAGCAGCTGCACAAAGCGCTCGGGGTCTGGCGTTTGGTCGGGGCGCTGTGGCGTGATTTTGGTTTCGATGGCGAATTTGACTTGCGTGTGGCCTTGGGCCTTGACCAGCTCGAACAGGTCTTTCAAACGGGGAATGCGAACACCGTCCAAGTCCTTTTGCGCTGAAAAAGTCTGGGCGTAGCGCGATGTTGGCTTGATGCGTCCGACATCGTAGCTTTGCAGTCGTTCAAACGTCAGTTGCCGGATGTCAGGGCCTTTGTTGCTCAGAAAGCGCCCTTGCGCGTCGCGGGTGATGTCGGGGTTCAAAGCCGGATCGTGGCTGATCACCAGCACATCGTCCTGTGTGACCACCACGTCCAGCTCGAGGGTGGTCACACCCATTTGCAGTGCCAAGGCAAAGGAGGGCAGGGTGTTTTCGGCCAGCAGGCCGCGTGCGCCCCGGTGGCCTTGCAGGTCAATGGTGCGTTGCGCTGGGCTGGGCAGGCTCAAGGCCATCAGCAGTGCGCACAAGGCGACTTTCAGGCGCATCCGATGGCTGTTCATGCGGGCTCTTTGACTGTCTTGACAGTTTCAGGTGCCGATCACGCCGCCATCTTTTTTGCGAATGGCCACCGTGGACGAGCGCGGCCGCCCACCGGGGGTGTAGTCAGGCCAGTTGGAGAATTTGGCAGGGTCGGCCGGGTCGCTGCGGTCGGTGGGGGTTTCTCCGGGATGCTGGATGCTGATGAACATCGTGGTGCCGTCTGGGGTCAGGTCTACGCCCGTGACTTCGCAGTTGGTGGGACCGGTTAAAAACCGGCGGGTTTCGCCGGTGACCGGATCGCAGGCCAGCATCTGGTTGTTGCCCACGCGGGCCAGTTCGCCTTTGTACATCTGGGTGGCGTGGGTGTCGGTTTGTATCCACAGCACGCCGCGCTGGTCAAACGCAATGCCGTCGGGGCAAGCGTAAATGTCGCCGTTGATGTTGCCTTTGGCTTCGGCGCGTTCGTTGGCCGGGTCTCCCGCCAGCACCATCAGGTTCCATTCGAAGCGGCGGCCATCAAAATCGCCTTCGTCTTTCCAGCGGATGATTTGGCCCATGACGTTGTTGACGCGCGGGTTGGCCGCATCCACGCCCGGTTTGCCAGGTTCGCCGCGCTGGCTGTTGTTGGTCAAGGTGCAATAGACCCAGCCGCTGTCCGGGTCGATGGTGAGCCATTCGGGGCGGTCCATCTTGGTGCCGCCCAGCAAGTCGCTGGCTTGTCGGGCCTTGATGACGACTTCGCCTTGGTCAGCAAAGCCGTTGGCCGCCGTCAGTGGCCCCTGGCCGTGCACCAGCGGCAACCACTGGCCCCGACCATCGGCGTCAAAGCGCGCCACGTACAAGGTGCCGTGGTCCAGCAACTCCTTGTTGGCCTGGGCTTGGGTGAGGCCCTTGCCTGCCGGTGCAATCTTGTCGCGGCTGACAAATTTGTAGATGTATTCAAAGCGGGCGTCTTCGCCAGAGTAGACCACCGCGCGGCCATCTTTGGTCACGCCCACCCAGGCGCCTTCGTGCGCAGCGCGGCCCAAGGCTGTGCGTTTGATGGGGGTGCTGGTGGGGTCCATCGGGTCGAGTTCAACGACCCAGCCAAAGCGGTGGTATTCGTTGGGGTTTTGTTTGAGGTCAAAGCGTGCGTCGTGTTTCTCCCAGGCGTAGAGGCCATCCTTGCGGGCACCCCAGCGGCTTTGGTCGGGCGTTGGCTTGTCGGCTCCGCCAAAGTAAAAAGCAAAATTCTCTTCGCCTGACAGGTAGGTGCCCCATGGGGTTTTGCTGCTGGCGCAGTTGTTCAGAGTGCCCAGCACGGTGCGGCCCTCGGGGTCTGCGGCCGTGCGCATCAGGGGGTGGCCAGCGGCCGGGCCGCCCACGCTGAAGGGGGCGCTCATGGGCAGGCGGCGGGCGTAGCGCGAGGGGCGCACCATCTGCCATTGCTGGTTCTTCAGTTCGACTTCGATGACCGACAGGCCGTGCGCGTTTTGCGATTTGCGCACTTTTTCGAGGTTCATGTTCCTGAAGCCACCCACATGCAGCAATCCGTCGTCGGTGTATTCGTGGTTGATGGCCAGCAGGCCACGGCGCGAGCCTTCCAGCGCAAAGAAGGCCAGCCCGTCGTGGTGCATGCCCATTTGCACCGCTTGCTCGTCGGCGGTGTTGGAGCCGTCCGTTTTGAAAGCGGGCATGTTGCCGGGGATGCCCACCGCCTCGCCCCACGGGGCCAACGATGTGGCCACATAACCTTCTGGCACCACCAACTTGTCACCCATGCCCACCGGAATGCCTTTGAAGCCAAGTTTGGGCTGCGCTGCTCCCAAACTGGCACAACCCGCCAACGGGGCCAACACAGTGGCCAGCGACAAGGCTGCACCGCCTTGTAAAAAGCGGCGGCGCGAGGCGGCAATAACTTGGTGAATGTCTGGGTTGGACGAACGGTTGCTGTCTTCCATGGTGCTGAAGTCTTTGGCCATGATGGGTTCACTCCTGGGTTTGAAATTGGTCAGCGTTTTTGCCTTTGAAAGGCGCGTAAAAGCTTTTGATGGCGGCCATGTCGGCGTCCACATCGCCCGTGGGCGTGAACACCGGGCCCAGGCCGCTGCGGCGGGTGCTGTAGTCCATGTAGGCCAGCACGATGGGGACTTGGGCTTGCTGGGCAATGTAATAAAAACCGGTTTTCCAGTAGCGCGTTTTGCTGCGCGTGCCTTCTGGGGGCACGATCAATTGCACCGGGCCTTGTGCTTGTGCCAGTGCTTGCGCAGAGGCCGCGACCAGGTTGGTCGATTGCTCGCGGTTGACCGCAATGCCGCCCAGCCAGCGCATGAGTGGACCGAAGGGGAACGTAAAAATGCTTTGTTTGCCCATCCAGTAAGGCGTCAGGCGCAGGGCAAAGGCCACCATCAGCGTGTAAGGAAGGTCCCAGTTGCTGGTGTGTGGCGCGGCAATCAGTACGCTTTTGTGTCCGGCATGCGGCAAGGCCCCTTCGACACGCCAGCCTTTGAGGCGCAAAAAACCGATGGAAAACCAGCGCAGTGAGGTGTTGACGACCGGTGTGGTGAAGATGGTTCGATGCATGAAATGAGAGTATGGCGCAAGCATCAAGACATTGGCTGGTTTGCAACAAGAAATGCCGATTTTTTGTGACCGGTTTTGACGCTGTGAGCGACACGATTGATCCGGCCTCATGAAGTTTGCTTGGCCTCTGTATTTGCCAGCCATGCGGCGATATTTGTGGCTTTGGGAGCCCACCCCTGTGGGCGATGGTTTGCAGGGGGATACTGTTAAGGGTGTGTGCCACACCCATCGCCCACGGAGTGGTCTCCCATAAAAATTCAGCGCTTTGTGCATGGGCATCTTGAGGTTTTATGATTCACACCAAAACCCCGAGGGAGAACCGCATGGCTGGTGCGTTGAATGGATTGCGTGTGCTGGATTTGACCAGTGTCCTGATGGGCCCGTTTGCCACGCAACTCCTGGCCGACATGGGGGCGGATGTGATCAAGATCGAGTCGCCTGCCGGGGACACGGTGCGCGGTATTGGTCCGATGCGGCACGCGGGGATGGGCTCGATTTTTTTGCATGTCAACCGCAATAAACGCAGTCTGGTGCTGGACCTTAAAAAGACTGAGGGCCTGGCTGCTTTTCTCAAGCTGGTCGAGACGGCCGATGTGGTGGTCTACAACATCCGGCCACAGGCCATGCTGCGCCTGGGCATTGATTACGAGCGGCTCAAAGCCATCAATCCGCGCATCATTTATGCCGGCCTTTATGGCTACAGCGAGAAGGGGCCTTATGCGGGCAAGCCGGCTTACGACGACTTGATTCAGGGCGCTGCGGCTGTTCCCAGCCTGATGAGCCGCGCCAGTGGCGGCGAGCCGCGCTATGTGCCCCTGACCCTGGCCGACCGCACGGTGGGCCTGATGGCGTCCAATGCCATTTTGGCGGCGGTGATTGCGCGCCACCAGACCGGCGTGGGGCAGGCGGTAGAGGTGCCCATGTTCGAGACCATGGCGCAATATGTTTTGGGCGAGCACATGGCCGGTGCCACGTTCGAGCCGCCCATGGGGGAGACCGGTTACCCGCGCTTGCTGGTGCAAGAGCGCCGACCCTACCCCACCAGCGATGGCCATTTGTGCGTGCTGATTTACACCGACCACCACTGGGAAAAATTTCTGGGGCTGATTGGCCAGGGGCAGTTGTTTGAACAGGACCCGCGTTTTGCCAGCATTGGCGCGCGGACCCAGCACATCAACGACTTGTATCGCCTGGTGGCGCAGGCCATGGCCACGCAAAGCACAGAGGTCTGGACGGCGCGACTGAACGAGGCCGACATTCCCTGCATGCCCATGCACGATGTTGATAGTTTGTTACAAGACCCGCATTTGTTGGCGGTTGGCATGCTGCAGGATGTGCAGCATCCCAGCGAAGGCCATTTGCGCGAAATCGGTGTTCCGGTGAGCTTTTCTGGCACCCCGGGTTTGTCTGTGCAAAAACCAGCCCCGCGTTTGGGCCAGCACAGCGCCGAGGTGTTGCGCGAAGCGGGCCTGAGCGATGCTCAGGCGCAAGCGCTGCACAAGCAGTGCGTGACCCGAATCTAAGCTAATGTGGGAGCCCACCCCTGTGGGCGATGGTTCGCAGGGGGGCTGTTGAGGGCGTGTTCCACGCCCATCGCCCACGGGGTGGTCTCCTACAGAAATGCGGCGCTTCGTGGGTGGGCTCCTACAAAAATGCTGCGCTTCGTGGTCGGGCTTTTTCAGGCCTTCATGGGTGCGGGCTGGTGAATTTTGAGGGGAACCCAGCCCTCTTCGCCAGAACGTCATTCGGCCTTGGCGCCCGAGTCTTTCACGGCCTTGGCCCAGCGTGGCATTTCGGTGCGCAGGTGGGCCGCGTATTCGGCGGGTGTGCCGCCCAAAATCTCAGCGCCTTGTGCGGCCAAGCGTGCGCGCAGGTCGGGGTGGGCCAGCGCCTTGTTCACTTCGGCGTTGAGCTTTTGCACGATGTCGGCCGGTGTGCCGGTGGGCACCACGATGCCTTGCCAAGCGGCGGCATCAAAGCCGGGCATGCCCGATTCGGCCAGGGTGGGCAGGTCGGGCAACAGGGTTGAGCGCTTGATGCTGGTCACGGCCAGGCCGCGCAGGCGGTTGTCACGCACATAGGGCAAGACCGTGTTGATGGTGTCGATCATGAACTGGGTTTGACCCGCTGCCAGATCCACCAGGCCCGGGGCGCTGCCTTTGTAGGGAATGTGCTGGGTCAACACGCCGGTTTGTGAGGACATCATGGCGCTGGCCAAATGCGTGATGGTGCCGGTGCCTGAAGAGCTGTAGTTCAGTGCACCGGGGCGCGACTTGGCCAGGTCCAGAAATTCCTTGACGCTGCGCGCAGGCAGCTGCGGGTTGACCACCAAAACCATAGGAACACTGGCCGTCAGGGCCACGGGCGCAAAGTCTTTCAGGGTGTCGTAGTTGACCTTGCCGTACAAGGCGGGGCCAATGACGATGGCCGATGTGTTGTAGAAAATCGTGTAGCCATCGGGCGTGGCTCGGGCGGCCAGTTCGGCGGCTAGGTTGCCACCTGCACCGGGCTTGTTGTCGACGATGACTTGTTGACCCAGTTGTTCGGACAGGCGTTGCGCCAGCACCCGCGAGACCAAATCGGTGGGGCCGCCGGGCGGGAAGGCGATGATCATGCGCACCGGGCGCGTGGGCCAGCTTTGCGCCCACACGCTGGTGGCCATGAAGGCCAGCAAGAGGCCGGTCAAGAAACGACGTTGGATGGTCATGATCACACTCCTTAAGAATTGAATTGGTCGAGCACTTGGCCTGGCCCGTGTGGATGGTCCACATAGTCCTGACCGTCATGCACTTTCACACCATTGACCCAGACGCCATGCACGCCTGTGGCCTCGCGCACCATGCGCGTGCCGCCGCCAGGTAAGTCCTGGCGCGGCAAGGGTTTGGAGATGCCCACGGTGGCCGGGTCGAACAGCAACAGGTCGGCGGGCAGGCCCACTTGCAAACGGCCTCGGTCGGGGATGCGAAAGCGGTCAGCGGGCTCGCTGGTCAGGCGGCGCACGCCTTCTGCCAGGCTGAAGTGCCCGGTGTCGCGCACCCAGTGCGCCAGAAAATACAGACCAAAGCCCGCGTCGCACATGTAGGTGAGGTGGGCACCAGCATCTGACAGTGTGATCACGCTGGCGGGGTGCTTGAGCGACGGGGCTACACCGTCGTCGTTGTTGTTGAAAAACTTGCCCACAAAATGCGTGCCCAGGTCTTCAGACAGGGCCAAGTCAAAGAACACATCCACCGGGTCCAGGCCGCGCTGGTCGGCCAGGGCCTGGATGGTGACGCCTTCGAGTGCCTGGTTTTCTGGGCGCATGGTTTGCCCCACCTCGATGTGCCGCCAGTTGCCCAGAAACAAAATGCCCGCCTTGGGCTGGCGCAGGTTCTGGCGAAAGGCTTCGCGAAATTCGGCCGAGCGGTACAAGCCGGGCAGGGCATCCACAGTGGCGGTTTTGACCGCATCAAAGGCCGCATGGCTGAGCAGCACATAGGGATCGGTCAAGGTGAAGTCAAACGACAGCGGCTGGCAGCTGGTCAGCACATACAGCTCGTTGCCGCGGGCCAAGGCCTGGGCACAGCGCTCGTAATAGGTGGCCCCCAGCGCCGGGTTCGCCTCGTTGTACATGGTGAGCACGGTGGAGATGTAGCCAGGCCGTCCCGTGTCCTGCACGATGGACTCCATCACGTCGGGGCTGGCGCGGGAGCCGGTCGCCATCATGAACACGCCCTTGTTTTTTTCGCCCAGCACCCCTGCCAAAGCCCGCAACTCGCCTTCAGAGGCGATGGTGGACGGCATGGGGATGCCGCCGAAGCCGCTGTGGTTGGGTGAAAACGAAGACGCAAACCCAATGGCGCCATGGTCCATGGCATCGCGCACCAGGGCTTGCATGGTCTGCAGTTGGTCCTCTGTGGGATCGACCTGGGCAGAGCCATCTGCGCCCATCACGGCGGTGCGGATGACGGAGTGGCCTGCAAACACGGCGGTGTTGACGTAAGGGCCGATGCGGCGCAATTGGTCCATGTATTGGCCAAAGGACTCAAACTGCCAGTTCACACCGGTGAGCAAGGATTGCAAGTCCATCCCCTCGACCACGGAAAGGTTCTTCAGCATGGTCTCGCGCAGCGGCGCAGGGCAGGGCGCAATGCCAAAGCCGCAATTGCCGATCACGGCGGTGGTCACCCCCAGTGCGGGTGAAGGCGACATGGTGCGGTCCCAGGTGACTTGCGCGTCGTAGTGGGTGTGCAGGTCCACGATGCCGGGCATCAGGGCCAGACCCTGGGCATCGATGCTGTCCCGGGCTGGGCCGTCCACCTGGCCGATGTGGGTGATGCAGCCTTGCGAGACGGCGACATCCACCTGTTTTGCAGGAGTGCCTGTGCCGTCAAAAACCTGTGCATTGCGGATGATCAAGTCATGCATCTGTCGAAAGCCTTGCGTGTTTTGAAAGTGAAGCGTGTGAGGTGTTGAATCGCTGTTTCACTATAAACAGTTGCCCTCATTCGCCTGTCGCGGACTGGATATCAGGGTTTTCCGCAGGCAAGGCGGGGCTAGTCGGCCATGCCGATTGGCGTTCAGTGGGCCATGTTTTCCAGGCTCGCCAACGTTTGCCTGAACCTGCGCGCCGCAGGCGTTTCCGTGTCGGGTCGCCACAGAAGGGCAATGCCAATTTCGGTGTTTGCACCCGGTCCGTGCACCTTCCGAAACACGACGCGCGGCATGGCGTGGCGCGTGGCCACAGAGGGCACCAAGGCCACACCCAAACCACTTTCGACCAAGCTGACCACGGTCTGCACCTGCACGGCTTCTTGCTGCACTTTGGGCACAAAGCCCGCTTGCTGACACGCGAGCAAGGCCATGGCGTGCAGGCCCGGCACCGCTTGCGCGCTGTACATGACAAAGGGCTCGGCCGCAAGGTCGGAGAGTTTGAGTTTGGGCCTGGCCAGCAGTGGGTGATCTTCGGGCAGTGCCGCCACAAACACATCGCGTTCGACGGGCGTCATTTCGGCCTGGGTGGCCCGCACCATGGGAAACCTCAAAAGACCCGCATCCAGCTCACCTTGTTCTACTTGCTCGATCAGGCGGCTGGTGGTGGACTCGGTCAGCACCAACTCGACATCCGGGTAGCGCGCACGAAAGAGTGGCATGAGCCTGGGCATCAGCGAATAAGTGGCCGAGCCGATGAAGCCGATGCGCAGCGTGCCCGCTTCCCCGCGTGCCGTGGCCGTGGCCATGCGACCGAATTGCTCGGTATGGAACAAGGCCCGACGCGCGTCGTCCAGTGCGGCCTGACCCGCCGGCGTGAGGCTGGTGCCACGACGCGTGCGCTCGAACAGCCGCACCCCCAGGTCTTCTTCGAGTTTGCGGATCGAGGCCGACAGCGGCGGCTGCGAGATGTGCAGCCGCTCGGCCGCGCGGTGGTAGTTCAGGGTTTCGGCAAGGGCCACAAAGTGGCGTAATTGGCGGCTGTCCATTGATATCCAATAGCTATCACAGAGGTGAAAACAAATATTAGACGAAAACAACTCTGGCCTAAATAATGGCTGTCAGAACAACCCTCTTTTTTATGCAGCCCCTTCATGGAATACGGGTCTTGGACCTGTCCAGCGTGATCTTTGGCCCCTTGGCCAGCCAAGTGCTGGCCGACTACGGCGCAGAGGTCATCAAGGTGGAACCGCCTGAAGGCGATTCAACCCGCTACACCGGCCCTGGGCTGGAGACGGGCATGGCCGCCATGTTCATGGGGGCCAACCGAAGTAAAAAAAGCCTGGCGCTCGACCTCAAGCAGGCACAGGCGCAGCAGGCGCTGCAGTCAATGGTGGCTTCTGCCGATGTCTTCATGCACAGCATGCGCCCGCAAAAACTGGCGGCCCTGGGCATTGACCCTGAGACGCTGCGCCATCGCCATCCCCGGCTGGTGTACGCCAGTTTGCTGGGTTTTCTTCCTGGGCCTTACGAGGGCAGGCCTGCGTACGACGATGTGATTCAGGGCATGTCGGGGCTGGCCGACCTGATGGAACGCCAGACGGGTGAGGTGCGTTACCTGCCCACCATTGCCGCTGACAAGACCTGTGGGCATGTCGCGGCGCACGCCATTTTGGCCGCCTTGATGCAGCGCGAGCGCACGGGGCAGGGGGCGCTGGTCGAAATACCGATGTTCGAGTCCATGGTGGGCTTCAATCTGGTAGAACACTTTTACGGCCAGCACTTTGTGCCGCCGCTCTCGGGCGCGGGCTACCCGCGTGTGTTGGCCCCCTGGCGCAGGCCCTACCGCACGGCCGACGGGCACGTGGCAATGATGCCCTACACCAGCACGCACTGGCAGCGGTTCTTTGCCGAAGTGGGGCGCCCGGACTTGGCCGAGGACCCGCGTTTTTCCGACATCTCGCAGCGCACGCGTTACATTGCCGAGTTGCTGGAGCTTGCGTCTGGTTTTGTGAAGTTGCACAGCACCGCCCACTGGATTGCGACATGCGAGCGGCTCGAAATTCCTGCGGCGCCTGTGGGTCGGCTTGACGATTTGCCGCAAGACCCGCATTTGCTGGCCACTGGTTTTTTTGAGTCGGTGAACGACCCGGCCATGGGCCAGGTGCGCTTTCCTGGCGTGCCTGTGCGCTTTGACGGCCAGCGCCCGCCCGTGGCCCTGCCCCCGCGTCTGGGTGAGCACACCCGTTCCTTGCTGGAGGCAGCGGGTTTGTCGGCCGAGCAGATTGCCGCGATGCTGGTCAGTGGTGCAGCAGTAGCCTCTTCTTTTTCCAAAACGGCTGGAGTTTCCCGTTGATGAGCACCTTGTTTTCGCCCCCTGTGGCGGTGGACCGCAACTTGCCCCAGTTGGGTCGAGGCTTTGTCTGGCAAGACCTGACGGTGGGCCAGCGCATGCGCACTTTTAGGCGCACCCTCACCGAGACCGACCTGGTCAATTTCATTTCTGTCACGGGCATGCTGGAGGCCATCTTCATCGAAGAAGACTACGAAGGTGCTGCGATGGCCGGACGACCCGTGCCCGGGGCACTGACCTACACGCTGATTGAAGGCTTCATCTTGCAGACCATGATCCAGGGCACGGGCCTGGCCATGCTGGAGTTGCACCAAAAGATCCTGGCCCCGGTGGTGGTGGGCGACACCATTGAAGCCGTGATCGAAGTCACCGACATCCGGCCCACATCGCGCCATGGTCGCGCTGTTGTGACCTCGCGCATCGACGTGTTCAACCAGCAGGGTACGCCCGTCATGACCTATACCGCTACACGCTTGCTGGCCGGCAGACCCGCGGCCTGAGCCCATTCAAAAAAATTCTATTCATTGAAGGAGACCACACCTTGAAAATCCAATCCACTTTCCGCAGAACCCTGCTGGGCCTGGCTGCTGCAGCTTGTTTGCCCTTGGCCGCTTGGGCGCAGGCCTACCCCAACAAGCCCATCACCTTGCTGGTGCCTTTCCCGCCCGGTGGCCCGACCGATTTGGTGGCGCGTGTGCTGGCCAAGAAAATGTCTGAGCAAATGGGCCAGTCCATCGTGATCGACAACAAGCCCGGTGCCAACGGCAATATTGCGGCCGTGGCGGCAGCCAAGGCTCCGGCAGATGGTTACACCGTGCTGTACAACACCTCGTCCATCACCTTGAGCCCTGCCCTTTACAAGAATCTGGCTTATGACGTGCAGCGCGATCTGGCGCCCGTGGCGCTGACGGCCGTGGTGCCCTTGGCGTTGGTGGTCAATCCCGGAGTGCCTGTCAACAACGTGCGCGAGTTCATCGCTTACGCCAAAGCCAATCCGGGCAAGTTGTCTTATGGCTCGGCCGGTAACGGCAACGTGACTCACCTGGCGGCCTTCCAGTTGGTGCGCCACCACGACATTGATGCCACCCATGTGCCTTACCGTGGCAGCGCACCGGCTGACGTGGACCTGGTCGCAGGTCAGATCCAGTTCATGACCGACACCATCAACTCGGTCATGCCTTTCGTGAAGGACAAGCGCCTGAAATTGTTGGCAGTGACGACCAGTCAGCGCATGTCGCTTTTCCCGGATGTCCCCACACTCAGCGAGACCGTGATGCCTGGCTTTGAGGCGGGGGCTTGGCAGGGCATCATGGTGCCGGCCAACACGCCCAAAGCGGTGGTGCAGCGCCTGAACGCCGAAATCAACAAAGCTTTGCAAAGCGCCGAGGTCAAAGAAAAGTTGGCGCTGCAAGGGGCCGAGCCGCTGGGCTCGACACCTGAAGAGTACGGCGCCTACGTGAAAAAAGAACTGGCCCGCTGGGCAGCTGTGGTCAAGGCCACAGGTGTGACGCTCGAATAAAAACCCAACCCATACCAAGAGACTCACCATGTCCACACGCCGACACATCTTTCACGCCTTGACCAC
This sequence comes from Limnohabitans sp. 2KL-51, assembly GCF_003063645.1. GTDB lineage: Bacteria > Pseudomonadota > Gammaproteobacteria > Burkholderiales > Burkholderiaceae_C > Limnohabitans_A. Next base: position 5,398 of record NZ_NESJ01000002.1, on the reverse strand, counting down.
AGCAGCACTTCTGGCGGCTTCTTTGGGCGTCACTGCGGTGCACGCCCAGAGCGCTGCGCCAGCAGCTTTTCCGTCCAAACCCTTGCGCTTTATCGTGCCCTTTCCTCCGGGCAGCGGCACGGACACCTCAGCACGCTACTTTGCCAAGAAGCTCACCGAAGTGACGGGTCAATCCGTGATCGTGGACAACAAGCCTGGCGCCAACGGCTTCATTGCCGTGCGTGCGGTGCAAAGTGCGCCTGCCGATGGTTACACCGTTTTTGTGGGCAGCAACTCCACATTGGCAGTGAATGCGGCGCTGTTCAAGTCCTTGCCCTATGACCCAGTGGCCGATTTCGCGCCGCTGACCATGATGATGCGCGCGGCATCCCTGTTGATCGTGCCTGCTCAATCCGAGTACAAGACCGTGGCCGATCTGGTGGCCGCCGCCAAGGCCAAACCCGGGCAACTCAATTACGGGGCAGGTTCGGCCGGGTACCAGTTGATGGCTGAGGCTTTCAACGATGCCACCCGCATCCAGGCGATGCATGTGCCGTTTAAAGGGGCGAGCGAAGTGGTGTCGGCCGTGACGGCTGGAACGGTGCAGTTTGCTTTTGCCGAGATGACGAGCGCGCAGGAAATGGTCAAGGCGGGCAAGCTGCGTGCGCTGGCTTTTGCGTCCGAACAACGCTCGCCCACACTGCCCGCTGTGCCCACCGCCACCGAGGCGGGCTTGCCCGGTTTCACGGCCTACACCTGGGTGGGCGCGATGGTGTCTGCCAAGACCCCCAAGGCCGAAACCGACAAATTGGCCAGCTTGCTCACGGCCATCGAGCGCTTGCCCGAAACGCGTGAGTTCTATGAGCGCCTCGGTGCCGAGGTCATGAATGGCGGCCCAGAAGAAATGCGCGCTTTCCAGGCGTCCGAGATCAAGCTGTGGAAACGCATTGCCACCAGCGCCAAAGTGGAACAGCAATGAGCGCTGGCAGCGAAGACTCCGGCCCACGCGGTGCGCTCTCGCACCTCCGCGTGCTCGACCTCTCGCGTGTGCTGGCGGGTCCTTGGGCCGCGCAGACCTTGGGTGACTTGGGCGCTGAGATCATCAAAGTCGAGCGCCCCGAAACGGGCGACGACACCCGTATCTGGGGGCCACCCTACCTGAAAGACGCACAGGGCGAGCCCACGCGTGACGCGGCGTATTACCTGTGCACTAACCGCAACAAAAAATCGATCGCTGTTGACCTGAATACACCCGAAGGCCAGCAACTCGTGCAGCAATTGGCGCTGCAATGCGATGTGCTGATTGAAAACTTCAAGGTGGGCAGCTTGAAGCAGTTCGGGCTGGACTATGACACTTTGCACGCCATTCACCCCCGGCTGGTCTACTGCTCGGTGACCGGCTTTGGCCAGACTGGACCTTATGCTCAGCGTGCGGGTTATGACTTTTTGATCCAGGGCATGGGCGGGCTGATGAGCATCAGCGGCCAGCCCGATGGCACGCCGGGCGCTGGCCCCATGAAGGTGGGTGTGGCGCTCACCGACATCCTGACTGGCTTGTACGCCAGCACCAGCATCTTGGCGGCCTTGCAGGCCCGAGAGGTGACGGGGCATGGCCAGCACATTGATCTGGCGCTGCTGGATGTGGGCGTGGCTTGCTTGGCTAACCAGTCGATGAACTACCTGCACAGCGGTGTGGCCCCCAAACGCATGGGCAACGCCCACCCGAACACGGTGCCGTATCAGGACTTTCCGACGGCCGATGGGCACATGATTTTGGCGGTGGGCAACGACGGGCAGTTCGCCCGCTTTTGCAAAACTGCAGGGCGGCCTGAATGGGCAGGCGATGCGCGCTTTGTGACCAATGCCGGGCGTGTTCAAAACCGCGTGGCCTTGATTGAGTTGATGAGCGAACTCACCTTGACCCGCAGCACGCGCGAATGGGTCACCTTGCTCGAGTCGGCAGGTGTGCCCTGTGGCCCGATCAACACCATTGCCGATGTGTTTGAAGACCCGCAGGTGAAGGCGCGTTGCATGCAGATCCACATGGACCACGCAGCGAGGGACGATGTGGCCTTGGTGGCCAGCCCGATCCGCATGTCGGACACGCCTGTGCAATACCGCCACGCGCCGCCTCTGCTGGGGCAGCACACCCGCGAGGTGCTGGGCCAGGTGCTGGATTTAAAGGAAGAAGCCATGGACCGATTGTTTGAAAAAGGGGTGTTGGCATGAGCCAGCTTGATTCGTTGAACCCATCGGCCATTCCTGCGCAAGACGAAGCGCTGCGCCAGGAGGTACGGCATTTTTTGGTGGAGGTCATGCGCGGAATGCCGGCCCATGTGCGCGCCCGCTCTTGGTCGGGTTATGACCCGGCCTTCAGCCGTGAGCTGGGCCGCCGGGGCTGGCTGGGCATCACGTTTCCGCCAGCCTATGGCGGAGCAGGGCGCAGCGCGTTTGCACGCTATGTGCTGGTGGAAGAATTTCTGAACTTTGGTGCGCCTGTGGGCTCGCACTGGATCGCCGATCGTCAGAGCGGGCCTTTACTGCTCAAGTACGGCACCGAATCGCAAAAACAGCGCTACCTGCCTGCCATTTGCCAGGGCGAGGCCTTCTTTTGCATTGGCATGAGCGAGCCCGGTGCCGGCTCGGACCTGGCCAGCGTGCGCACCCGCGCCGCGCCCAACGAAACGGGCTGGCTGCTGAACGGCCAGAAGATCTGGACCACCAACGCCCACAACTGCCATTACATGATCGCCCTGGTGCGCACCAGTGGCGAGACGACCGACCGGCACAAGGGCTTGTCGCAGGTCATCGTGGACTTGTCCTTGCCGGGGGTCACGGTGCGGCCCATCGTGGACCAGTCGGGCGACAGCCATTTTTGCGAAGTCTTTTTCGAGAACGTGCAGCTGGGGCCTGACGCCCTGGTGGGCGACGAAGGCGGGGGCTGGGAGCAGGTCACGGCCGAGCTCGCATTTGAGCGCAGCGGACCCGAGCGGTTGTTTTCCAGCATCGCCTTGTTCGACGAATGGCTGGCCTATGTGCGCACGCCGCAAGGCCGCACCCCACAGGCCCAGCGCTTGGCGGGCAAGATCCTGAGCCAGTTGGCGCCGCTGCGCGCCATGTCGGTGGCCATCACCGAAAAACTCACTCGGGGTGAAAGCCCTGTGGTTGAAGCGGCCCTGGTTAAGGACCTGGGCACAGGCGTGGAGCAGTTGATTCCGGCGGCGATTGCCGACGATTTGTTTTCGCGTGACGCGGCCGATGTGCCGGCCGAGTTGCTCAACACGCTCAACTACATCACGCAAGTGGCGCCCAGCTACTCGCTGCGCGGCGGCACGCGCGATATCTTGCGCGGCATGATCGCCCGTGGCCTGGGTCTGCGTTGAAAAGGAAAAACCATGGACGATCTTTTTTCTGACGCCGTGAAGGCACTGTTGACGGACCACTGCACACCCGCCGTGGTGCGCGTCATTGAAGCGGGGCAAGCCCACGCCCCTTTGTGGCAACAGCTCGAAGACTCGGGCTTTGTCGATGCGCTGGTGCCCGAATCTGCTGGGGGCGCGGGGCTGGCTTTGGCCGATGTGTACCCGGTCCTGGAGCTGTGCGGCAGCTTTGCCGTGCCCGTGCCTTTGGGCGAGACCTTGCTGGCGCGTGGCTTGTTGGCCCATGCGGGTGTGTCCGTGCCAAGGGGCTCGGTGGTCTTCGGCACGGGGCAGCTTGGCAGCGATGGCCGTTTGGATTGCGCGCAGGTGCGATGCGGTACACAAGCCGATTGGGTGCTGGTGTCGTGTGGCGGTGCTTGCCGTCTCTTGCCTGCGGCCGATGCCCAGGTGCAGGTGGCTGGGTTTTGCCTGGACGCACAGATGAGCTGGCCCCAAGCGGCTTGGGACGCTGCACACGCAGTGCCTGGAGCGCACGACCTCATGACCTTGCAGGCGGCCCTGTACGCAGCCCAGTTGGCAGGTGCTTTGACGTCCGTGTTCAGCCGCACGCTGCAATACGCCAACGACCGCCAGCAGTTTGGCAAGCCAATTGGCAAGTTCCAGGCGATCCAGCACCAGCTGAGCCTCATGTCCGAGCACGCCTTTGCCGCCCGTATGGCCGCCCAGTTGGGCTTGTGCGCGACGGGCCAGGTGCCCGACCGTCTGCGCGTGGCCATGGCCAAGGCCCGTACCAGCGAGGCTGCGCTCGAGGTGGCGGGCCTGAGCCACTCTATCCACGGTGCGATCGGCTTCACACGCGAGTTTGATTTGCAGCTATACACCCGCAGGCTGCACGCTTGGCGGCAGGCGGCCGGGTCAGAGTCTTACTGGCACGACGTGCTGGGCCAGGCCCTGCTGGACAGCCCAGAGCCCTTGAGCCTGGACCTGATGCGCACACTCACCGACGTTGTTGTCTGACCTTTTATTTCCGGAATTGCCATGAGTTCATTTCTCAACATCACCCGTGAGGGCAGCATCGCCATCCTCACCATGAGCCAGCCCGAGACCCGCAACGCCCTGACCGGCAACACGGCGGTCGAAGAATTTGTGCAGGCTTGTGCCGACATCACCCGGGACACCAGCATCCGGGTGGTCATCCTCACGGCCGAAGGCCCGGTCTTCAGCTCGGGCGGCAACGTCAAGGACATGCTGCGTTACCAGACGCAACAACTCATGCCCGACGTCATCCGCGAGGAATATCGCAACGGCATCCAGCGCTTGCCCAAGGCGCTGTACAACCTCGATGTGCCCGTGATCGCCGCCATCAACGGCCCGGCCATTGGCGCAGGGCTTGACTTGACCTGCATGTGCGACATCCGCATCGCGTCGGACAAGGCCACCTTTGCCGAGAGTTTTGTGAAAGTGGGCATCGTGCCGGGCGACGGCGGGGCCTGGCTCTTGCCGCGTGCGGTGGGCGCGTCCAAAGCCGCCGAGATGGCGTTCACGGGGGAAGCCCTGACGGCCCAGCAGGCGCTCGATTGCGGCCTGGTCTCTCGGGTGGTGGCACCCGATCAATTGATGCCCGAGGCGCTGGCGCTGGCGCGCAAGATTGCGGCCAACCCGGGCGGTGTGCTGCGCATGACCAAGCGTTTGCTGCGTGAAGGTGAGCGCAGTTCATTGGAGTCCTTGCTGGAGTTGTCGGCGGGCTATCAGGCCATCGCCCACATGACCACGGATCACCACGAGGCGGTGAACGCCTTCATCGAAAAGCGCCCGCCCAAATTTTCTGCTTGAAGGCGTGTTCCACGCCTATCGCCCACGGGGTGGGCTCCTACAAAAATGCGCTGAGAGCCTGCCGTTGTAGAGCCTGCCGTTGTAGACATGATGGATGACCTGCCCACCTGACAAACGTGGGTTAAGTTGATGGGTGCGAAACCTTTATCAACCCAGTGCCATAACTCAGGAGGCAGGTCATGAAACAGTTTAACGATATCTACGTG
>NZ_NESJ01000019.1 GCF_003063645.1 Limnohabitans sp. 2KL-51 | reverse complement strand
CGATTTACGATCCACGCTTCCTTCCCACGTTCGGTCACCCTCACGCAGTTGCGTTTCACTTTGCTCACTGTGACCAGCTCGCAGCGGGACTTGCACCCGCAGGTGTGCGCCCATGCTGGGCGCACAATAAAAAAGGCCCCTTCATGGGGCCTTTCTTTTGGGGGTTTGAAGCCCTGATCAGAAAATCAGCTTCACACCCGTCTTGCTTTGCAGCAGCTCAGGCGTCACGCCCGGAGCCAACTCGACCACTTTGAGGCCCGCCTCGGTCACGTCCATCACGGCCAGGTCGGTGATGATGCGGTCGACCACACCCACGCCCGTCAAAGGCAAAGTGCAGCTGGGCAAGATCTTCATGTCCTCGGTGCCGTCTTTTTTCTTGGCCACGTGTTCCATCAGGATGATCACGCGCTTGACGCCTGCCACCAGGTCCATCGCGCCCCCCATGCCCTTGACCATCTTGCCGGGAATCATCCAGTTGGCCAGATCGCCCTTTTCGCTCACCTGCATCGCGCCCAGGATCGACAGGTTGATCTTGCCGCCTCGGATCATGGCAAACGACAGATCGCTGCCAAAAATCGACGAGCCTTTGATGGTCGTCACGGTCTGTTTGCCCGCGTTGATCAGGTCGGCATCGACTTCGTCTTCGATCGGGAAAGGGCCAATGCCCAGCATGCCGTTTTCGCTTTGCAGCCAGACTTCTTTGTCTGCAGGCACAAAGTTGGCCACCAGCGTCGGAATGCCGATGCCCAGGTTCACATAGAAACCGTCTTCCAGTTCGTGGGCCGCACGGGCGGCCATTTGGTCTTGACTCCAGCTCATATCAGACTCCTGCCTTTTCAGTGATCGTGCGTTTTTCAATGCGCTTTTCCGGTGTCGCGTTCAACACGATGCGGTGCACATAAATGCCCGGCAAATGCACGCTGTCGGGGTGCATCTCGCCGGTTTCCACAATCTCTTCGACCTCGACCACACAGATCTTGCCCGCCATGGCCACTGCAGGGTTGAAGTTGCGCGAGGTGTAGCGGAACTGCAGGTTGCCGGACTTGTCGGCGCGGTGCGCCTTGACCAGCGACACGTCGGGCACCAAGGCGCGCTCCATCACGTAGGTCTCGCCGTCAAACTCGCGCAACTCTTTGCCCTCGGCCACCAGGGTGCCCACACCGGTCTTGGTGAAGAAAGCCGGGATGCCCGCACCGCCCGCACGCAGCTTCTCGGCCAACGTGCCTTGGGGCGTGAACTCCAAAGCCAGCTCGCCCGCTAGGTACTGGCGTTCAAACTCTTTGTTTTCGCCCACATATGAAGAAATCATCTTCTTGATTTGGCGGGTCTGCAGCAAGATGCCCAAACCAAAATCGTCCACGCCCGCGTTGTTGGAAATGGCAGTCAGGTTCTGCACACCGCTGTCGCGCAGCGCGGCAATCAGCGCTTCGGGAATGCCGCACAGGCCAAAACCGCCCACGCCAAACAATTGACCGTCAGCCACGATGCCCTTCAAGGCCTCGGCTGCGGAGGGATAAATCTTGTTCACACCGGTCTCCTATAGAGGATGAATGAAGGCATTACGATACTACGTATTCAACTACGTAGTTTTTCGTAGAGGGCTTCCCCTAGCCGCTGGCCATCCCGCTCATGAACTCAGACATCGATTACCGCCTCGCCTTTGACCTGGCCCCTATCGGCCTGGTGCTCTCGCGCAACCGCGCCATCGTCGACTGCAACCAGCGCGTGTGCGAGATGTTTGGTGTGAGCCGCGAACAACTGATCGGCCAAAGCTTTCAGCTGCTCTACCCCAGCGCCGACGAATACGAGCGCACTGGCCAGCGTATCGCGCCCATCCTGAACGCCAAAGGCGTGTATGCCGACGACCGCATCATGAAAAGGGTCGACGGCCGCTTCAAAGGCGAAACTTTCTGGTGCCATGTGACGGGCCGCGCTCTCAACCGCGACGCCCCGCACGAAGCAGGCATCTGGACCTTTGAAGACCTGTCCGCGCGCAAACCCGTCAAAGCCGAACTCACCGCCCGCGAACGCGAGGTCGCCGCGCACCTGATGGACGGCCTGACCAGCAAAGAGATCGGCAAAGCTTTGGGGATCAGCCACCGCACGGTAGAGATTTACCGCGTGAAGCTGATGCGCAAATACGTGGCCTCGGGGGCGGCGGATTTGATTCAGAAGTTGATGCGGGGGTGAGCGGGCGCAAGAGAATGTTCTGTTCCGGCCTCTTTTAGTTTCGAGCAACAGGTAAGGGATCGATTTTTTGTAGGAACCCACCCCTGTGGGCGATGGGCGTGGAACACGCCCTCATCAGCTTTGCCCTGCTAATCATCGCCCACGGGGTGGGCTCCCACAATAACTTCGAAGCTGAAGCTGCCGACATAGGGGCAAGACCGTGGTTTTTGCAGGTCTGCGGCTTCAGCCCCCTACATGGGTTCTGCCAAGATGACATGCTCATGACCCAATAACAGAACGAGAAGCTGCCACCCGCCGCAAGTGCTGCGCCACCCCGCCAAACTGCTGTTCGATCACCGTCAGCCGCTTGAAGCCATGGCCCACGGCCAGCTCGTCGGTCATGCCCATGCCGCCGTGCAACTGCACTGCGCCCTGCCCCACCAAACATGCCGCACGCAGCACCGTTACATGTGCAGATGACACGCGCTCGGCGCGGCGCTCGGGGCTCTCGCCCAGCACATCGGCACAAGCACCGACTGCCGCTGCAGCCTGCAACAGCGCCATGTACATGTCGGCCATGCGGTGTTGCAGGGCCTGAAAGGCAGCCAAGGGCTGGCCAAACTGTTTGCGCTGGCTGGTGTAATTCAGTGTGTCGCGCATCAGGGCCTGCATCACGCCCACCGCTTCGGCGCCTGCGGCCAGCATGGCCGTGTCCCAGGCTTGCATGAGCGCTGGCATTGCGTCGCCCTGACCAAGAAGAGCCTTCACGGGCGTTTGGTCAAAGGCCAGCTCTGCCGCCCAGGCACCATCGATCAGGCGAACATCGCGCCGCTGCATGCTGCTGGCTGCGGGGTCGATCAGGCAGATGCACAGCTGGCCCGTCTCGTCTCGTGCGCTCACCAGCCAATGCGTGGCCCCGGGTGCGCCGCGCACCAGGGCTTTGCGTCCGCTGATGTGCAGCTGACCGCCCGATGTTTGCAAACGGGCCTGCACCCGGCTCAAGTCAGTGCGCCCTGCAGGCTCCAGGGCCGCCACAGCCAATCGCACTTGGCCATCGGCCAGGCCTTGCAGCAAAGTATCGGCTGCCGGGTCGCCCAGCGCTTGCAGCAAGGTCGCCCCTAAAACGGCAGAGCTGCTGTAAGGCTCGGCCACCAAGGCCGCGCCCAAGGCTTGGCAGATCAGCATTTGTTCGGGCAAACCACCGCCCATGCCACCCAAGTGTTCGGGCAGTGCCGCGCCCAAAAGGCCTAGCTCACGGCTCAAGCCCTGCCACAGCGGCGCAATCGCTTCAGGTGTGGCAATCATCTGTGCGCGTTTATCGAAGGGCAGCTTGTCTTGCAACCATCCTTGGAGACTGGCCAGCAGCATGGCTTGCGTTTCGTCGGTTGATACCACAGGTTCCACCACCTCGGAACCCAAAAGGTGGCGGGCAATCAGGTTGCGCTGGACTTCGTTGGTACCGCCATAAATCGATGCGGCGCGGTCGTTCAAATACGCACGGGTGGCAAACACCGACTCCTCAGGCACAGGCAGCGCATGGGCGCTGGCCTCCTCCACCGTGAGGCTGGTGGCGCCGTAAGGGCCTGCAATGCTCAGGCCCAACTCGGTCAGGTGTTGCTTGAGCTCGGTAGCCAGCACCTTGCCCATGGACGGGGCCGCAGGCAGCCAGCAAGGCTGCGCGCCGCCGACGATGCGGGCAGTCAGGACCTGTTGTTCCCATGCGTGCAAGGCGTCGATGCGGCACTGCGCGTTGGCCAGGGTCAAGGCGATGTCTTCATGCTCGGCGTCTGCGTGTTCGGATGCAAACGCCTCGCGCAAGGACTCGTGCAGCCGCGCCAGACGGCCCCGCAAGAACGGCGCAGAGGAGCCACCCCGCTCGTGTTCCAACAAAAATTTGGCAATCGTCCAGCCCTGGTTTTCTTCGCCGATCAGCGCGTCAGCAGGGATGCGAGCCTCGTCAAAAAAGACCTGGTTGAACTCATGATCGCCCGAGATGCTGATGATCGGTCTGATCTGTATGCCCGGGTTGTTCAGCTCGAACATCAAGAAGCTGATGCCTTGCTGCGGCTTGCCGCTGCTGTCGGTGCGCACCAGGCAAAACATGTGCGTGGCGCGGTGGGCGTGGGTGGTCCAGATTTTGGAGCCATTGATCACCCACTCGTTGCCCTCGCGGCGGGCCCGGCATTGCAAAGATGCCAGGTCGGAGCCCGATCCCGGCTCGCTGTAACCTTGGCACCAGTAGCTCACGCCGTTGCGCAAGTCGGGTAACCAGCGCTCTTTTTGGGCCTGTGTGCCAAACGCCACCAGCACAGGCGCGGCCATCACCAGGCCCAAAGGAGAGACCTTGGGGGCATCGGCCGCCGCCATCTCGCTGGCAAAAATGTCGTGCTGCTTTGGGGTCCAGCCACAGCCGCCCCACTCGACTGGCCAGTGCGGCGCCGCCCAGCCGCGTTTGGCCAAAATCCGCTGCCACGGAATGCCGACCTCGTAGTCCGCAAAAATGCCCGAGGTGCGGTGTCCGCCCAGACGAATTTCGTCGGTCAGCTCGGTCGCCAAAAAAGCGCGCACTTCGTCGCGAAAAGCCAACTCTTCTTTGCTCAAGTTCATGGGGTGTTCACTCCAAGGGACGAAAAAAAAGGCCGCCCTCGCAAGGTGGCACTCTGATCAGTGAGAGGTTCAGAAACCGACGTAACGCACAAAGTTGGCTTCGTCTTCGCGCACCGACTTGACGGTGTTGGCCACAAAATCTTCGTCCGGGTAACCCAGAGCGATGCAGATCATGATGTTCTGATCATCCGGAATGCCCGCGTGCTCGCGCACCACGGCCGACTGCATGATGCCCTGCCCGTTGATCACAGTGCCCAGACCCCGCTCCCAAGCGGCCAGCACGATGGCGTGCGACAAAGCCCCCAAATCAAACTGGCTGATGGCCGCAGGCTCCAGGTATTTGTCGTAGGTCAGCACCAGCGATACGGGCGCATCGAACTGGCGGAAACCACGCATGACCCAATCGGTGCGCCGCTCTTTGTCGTCGCGGGCAATGCCCATCACATCAAACAGCTGAATCGCGATGTCGACCTGGCGCTTGCGGTGGATGCCCTCGTAGGACTCTTTCATCGGGAAGTCCCGCTTGGGAGGCACGCCCTTGACCATGTTGTCGGTATTGCCCCGGCGAATGCGCTCCAGCGGCTCACCGGTAACCACATGCACATACCAGGGCTGCGTGTTCATCGACGAGGGCGACCATTTGGCCACCGCGAGGATGTCTTCGATCACCTCGCGAGGGACAGGTTTTTGCTGATAGCCGCGAACGCTTTTGCGGGCCTTGATGAGTTCTGAAAATTCCATAGGTGTGTTTCTCCTCAACCGAGAATTGGTTAAAAGACGCTCATCGTCAATGCGCGCGTGTTGCCTGAGTTACCCTGGCTTCAGCCCTGGGCTTGCACCACCTCAGTGACCGTGCGGAAAGCGTCAATGGCCGTCGGGAAACCACAGTACACGGTGGCGTGCAGCATGACTTCGCGGAGTTCTTCGGGAGTTGCGCCGTTGTTCAGCGCACCGCGCACATGGGCCTTGAGCTCGTGCTGTTTACCCTGGGCCGTGAGCATCGCCACGGTGATGAGGCTGCGGGTTTTCAGGTCGAGGCCCGGACGCTGCCAGACATTACCCCATGCATTGGCCGTGATGAATTCCTGCATGGGCATGGTGTAGTCGGTGGCGGCGCCCAGGGCGCGGTCCACATACTCCGGCCCCATGACTTGGGTGCGGGTGGTCAAGCCCGCCTGAAAGGCGGCGTCTTCTGGGCGGGCCTTGCGGGCTTGCTCGATGGGTGAATGTGACGGTGTGTTGGACATGACAGGCTCCTTTAAGAGCCATGAGCATAATCAAAAGCATCATCTATTGGAGACGCCATGAGCACACCCCCCACCCCACGCTACCAAGCCCCCGAAATCAATGACCTGCCCGACGACATCAAAGCCAAGGTGCTCGAAGTCCAAGAAAAAGCCGGTTTTGTGCCCAATGTGTTTTTGGCCTTTGCCCGCCGTCCGGCCGAGTGGCGCGCTTTCTTTGCTTACCACGACGCCCTGATGGTGCCCGAGTCGGTGGGGCGCGAGAGTGGCCTGACCAAGGGTGAGCGCGAGATGATCGTGACCACCACCAGCGCGTCCAACCACTGTCTGTATTGCGTGGTGGCGCACGGTGCGATCTTGCGCATCTATGAAAAGAAACCCTTGGTGGCCGACCAGGTGGCCATCAACCACCGCAAAGCCGACATCAGCCCCCGTCAATGTGCCATGCTGGACTTTGCTCTTAAGGTTTGCAACCACTCCGACCAAGTGGAAGACGCCGACTTTGCCGCCCTGCACGCCCACGGCTTTAACGACGAAGACATCTGGGACATCGCCGCCATCACCGCGTTCTTTGGCCTGAGTAACCGCATGGCCAGCTTCAGCGGCATGATGCCCAACCCAGAGTTCTATTTGATGGGCCGCGCGCCCAAGGCCAAACCAGCGGCCTGAAGCGCTTGCGGTCTAGCCAGCAAAGCCCAGGCCATTTGCACCAGGGCTTCTTCAAACGCGGGGCTGCCCAAGAGGGGTGACTTTTCCAGGCTGGCGCTGCGCAGTGTGCCAATGACCGAGCGGGTCAGCACAAACAGTTGCGCCGGGCTGGGCGTTTGCAGCGCGGGGTGGCCGATGCGCTCAAAAAAGATCGCCAGCCGGTCGGCCACCTGACGCACGGCGCTGGCGGTTTCATCGGGCTTTTCCAGTGTCCAGCACAGGCGGATCAGACTTTGGCTCAGGCCCTTGCCCGTGGCAAAGCCCCGCACCAGGATTCGGATGGCCTGGCCCAGCAGCTCACGCCCGTCCAGATCACGCACATGCGGCAGGGTCTCCAGCTCGCTGAGGTAACGCCCCAGCTCTTGCAGCACCATCTCTTGCCCACGAGCGGCCATCGCCCGCACCAGCACCTCTTTGCTTGGAAAGTACTGGTACAGCGTGCCAATCGAAAAACCGGCCGCTGCAGCCACCTTGTTGGTGGTCAAACCGCCCTCGCCTTCCTTGTCCAAAATCTGAGCAGCGGCCTTGAACAAGGTTTGCATGGTCTGCTGTGCTCGCGCCTGCGAGGGCTGGCGACGCAAGCTGAGATCAGCCTGGGTCTTGGCTTGCGGCTTGGTGGCATGTTTTGCATCGGGTTTGGCGGCGGGCATGAAAAGCCTTTTTCAAAATGTGAGCAGATAGCGAGTTGCAAGCTCTTTGCAAAACCTGAACAATGTTCAGATTCTGACCTATTTGCACAAGAGACCCACCATGACCACCTACCCCGCCGCCCCGACCGAGTTGACCGTGCGCCGCCTGAGCGTGGACCTGAGTCAGGGTTTCTCGCGTCACTGGAACGGCGGCGATGCGTTTTTGACGGCCTACGCCAACGCCTTGTCCATGAGCTTTCCGGTGGGCGAGCAGTCTTTCATTGATGCCGTGAAGGCCGGGGCCAAGCAGCTGCCCGACACCCCCGAAAACACCGAACTCAAGGAAATTGCCAAGGGCTTTGTTGGCCAAGAAGCGACCCACCGCCACCTGCATGCCCTGTACAACGCGCACCTGGAAAAGCAAGGCTTGGTCAACCACTGGGGCCCCCGCGCCGAGCAGCGCCTGAAAAAAGGCCGCGAAGAATTTTTCAGCAAAAGCGAGAAGGGTTATCTGCACGAGCTGGCCATCACCGCCGCTTTTGAGCACTACACCTCCATCTTCGGCGACCTGACTTTGGACCGCTTGGACCAGCCGGGTGACTGGTTTGCAAATGCCGAAGACCCACTCAAAACCCTGTGGCGCTGGCATGCGGCGGAAGAGTCGGAGCACAAATGTGTGGCCTTTGACCTTTACCAACGCTTGGGGGGCAACCACACCTGGCGCATGCGTTGGTTTTGGTACGTGACTTTGCAGTTCAGTACCGACGTCTTCCGCCAAACGGTCAACAACCTCTGGCACGATAAAACGCTCTTCAAGCCCTCTACCTGGTGGTCGGCCTGCAAGTTCTTGTTCGGTCGTCACGGCATGGTTTGGCGTGTGGCCAAGCCCATCTTGGCCTACACCCGCAAAGACTTTCACCCCATGCAAGTGGGCAGCGCCACGTTGTCGCAAGACTGGTTACAAAGCCACGCCGACCAATGGCGTGCGGTTGGCGGCACAGCCTCAACAGCGGCTTGAAGCTTTTGCGCACAAGAGTGCGCGCCCAACAAAAAACGCTCAGTCACTGACCAAGGCCCGCACCCAGTCGGGCAGGCTCACCGCTTTTTGCTTGGGAAAATTCACCCAGATGGTGGTCGCGCCCCCGGCTGCAAACACCACGCCAGGCTGATCGGTGCGCTCCAGCGTGCACCAACTCTCAAAAGTGGTTCGCCCCGGATCGCTCACAAACATCTTGGCCAGGATAGTGCCCGGGTATTCAAACTGTTGGTAGAAGTTGCAAAACGCATTGACAATCACCGGTCCTTCTCCTTGCGGATTGGGCATGAAGCCAATCTTGTCAAACCAGTCAATGCGGGTACTTTCCAAGTACCGGAAATACACCGTGTTGTTGACGTGGCCCATGGCGTCCATGTCACCCCAGCGGATAGGGATGACCAACTCATTGACAAATTTTTTCCGCTCAGGGAGTTCCAGCTTCATAGCTTGGCCCTCAGACCGCAAAGCCGTCGTCGGCCGACACCACTGCGCCATTGATGAAGTGGCTCTGGTCGCTGGCCAGCAGCATCAACAAAGCATCCAGGTCTTGCGGCTGGCCGACACGTTTACGCGGCAGCATGCTGATGAGTTTTTGGCCCTGCTCGGTTTGCCAGTGGTGGTGGTTGATTTCGGTGTCGATGTAACCGGGGCAGATCGCGTTCACGTTGATGCCGAATTTGCCCCACTCCACCGCAAAGGCCTTGGTCATCTGGATCACGGCCGCCTTGCTCATGCAATACACGCCAATTTGAGGCAAAACCTTCAGGCCCGCCATCGAGGCGATGTTGATGATGCGCCCACCCGTGAAACTGCCCGGCGCTGCGCCCTTGGCGCGTGCCAGCATGCGCTTGCCCACTTCTTGCGCTACAAAAAACGCACCGCGCACATTGGTGTTCATAATGAAGTCGTAGTCGTCTTCCGTCACGTCCTGGATGCGCTGGGTGGTGCTCACGCCCGAGTTGTTCACCAAAATGTCGATGCTGCCCATCTCGGTCTCGGCATGCGCCACGGCCGCTGCAATGCTGTGGCGGTCGGTCACGTCCATCTCGACCACATGGGCGTCGCCGCCAGCGGCCTCGATCTCGGCGCGCAGGTCCTTGAGCTTTTCGATGCGGCGGCTGGCCAGCACCACGCCCGCGCCAGCTGCGGCCAGGGTTTTGGCAAATTGCGCGCCCAAGCCGCCCGAGGCGCCCGTCACCAGGGCCACGCGACCCGACAAATCAATTTCATAAGCCATGACATATTCCTCGCAAAAGACCATCGTTTCAGCAGCAACCCACCCATGACACCATTGTGCGGGGGAAGCCACGCTCTGCCGCATAAAATGAGTCACAAGCCCGACACCCCGGTGCGTGGCATCCCCAACCCCAACTTTGAACAGAGACTTTCATGAGCCCCGAAGAAATCCTGAGCACCTACGGCCCCCGCGAATCCATGGAGTACGACGTGGTTGTGGTCGGCGGCGGCCCCGCAGGCCTGTCCACCGCCATCCGCCTCAAGCAACTGGCCGCTGAAAAAGGCACGGACGTGTCGGTGGTGGTCCTTGAAAAAGGCGGCGAACCCGGTGCCCACATCCTGAGCGGCGCGATCATGGACCCCAAGGCCCTGACCGAACTGTTTCCCAACTGGAAAGAGCTGGGTGCCCCGCTCAACCAACCCGTGACCGACGACGCCTGGAGCTTTTTGTCTGAGACCGGCGCCACCCGCACACCCGGCATCTTCTTGCCCGAGTGCGCACAGAACCACGGCAACTACATCATCAGCCTCTCCAATTTCACCCGCTGGCTGGGGCAGCAGGCCGAAAACCTGGGCGTAGAAATCTTCCCTGGTTTCACCGCCGCTGAAGTGCTCTACAACGAAGACGGCTCTGTCAAAGGCGTGGCCACCGGCAATATGGGCATCGGCAAAGACGGCGAACCGACTGAGAACTTCCAGCTCGGCATGGAACTGCACGCCAAGTACACCGTGTTCGCTGAAGGCGCACGCGGTCACTTGGGCAAGCTGCTGATCGCCAAATACAAACTCGACGCAGGTCGCGACCCGCAGACCTACGGCATCGGCATCAAGGAAGTCTGGGAAATTGACCCCTCACGCCACACGCCCGGTTTTGTGATGCACACCGCCGGCTGGCCCATGAACAACGACACCTATGGCGGCGCGTTCATGTACCACATGGAAGACAACAAAATCGCCATCGGTTACGTGGTGGGCCTGGACTACGCCAACCCTTGGCTCAGCCCGTTTGAAGAGTTCCAGCGCTGGAAAACCCACAACAACATCAAGTGGTACTTCACCAACGACCAAGGCGAAGTGAACGCCAAACGCATCGGCTACGGTGCCCGCGCCATCACCGCAGGCGGCCTGATGAGCCTGCCCAAGACGGTGTTCCCGGGTGGCGCGTTGGTGGGTTGTGATGCCGGTTATCTGAACGTCAGCCGCATCAAGGGCAGCCACGCCGCCATCAAGACCGGCATGCTGGCCGCCGAAGCCGCTTACGACGCGTTGCAGGCAGGCCGCCAGCACGACGAGCTGAGCGCTTACCCAGAAGCTTTCGAGAAGAGCTGGCTATTCACCGAGCTGAACAAATCACGCAACTTCAAGACTTGGTTCAAGCAGGGCCTGACGGTGGCCACACTCATGAATGGCTTCGAGCAATTCGTGCTGCGCGGCCACATTCCTTGGACGTTGCGCCGCGACAAGGCGGACCACACGTATTTGAAGCCTGCGGCTGACTGCCCAAAAATTGACTACCCCAAGCCCGATGGCAAGCTGACCTTTGACCGTTTGAGCAGCGTGTTCATCAGCAACACCAACCACGAAGAAAACCAACCGGCCCACCTGACGCTCAAAGACGCCTCGGTGCCCGTGGGCATCAACTTGGCCAAATTTGGCGGGCCCGAGAGCCGCTACTGCCCAGCCGGTGTTTACGAGTATGTGAAAAACGAAGACAACTCTGACCGCCTGCAGATCAACGCGCAAAACTGCGTGCACTGCAAAACCTGCGACATCAAGGACCCAACGCAAAACATCGTCTGGGTCACGCCTGAAGGCGGCGGTGGGCCCAACTACACCGGCATGTGAAAGAGGACCGCTTCAATCCGCCGAAGTGGACTGGATGCCCTGAATCAACTGACAGAAGGCCTGCTGCAACAAGGCTGTGTCCGTTCCTGCGGCAAGCATGGTGTAACCCATCGCTTTGGCCCGTTCAATCCAGGTTGCATCGGTGGCCATGAACCCTGCGACCTTGCCATGTTTTCTTGCTACCTGGGCCACATGGTTCATGGCTTCGCTGAACTTTGGATGGTCAAACTGGCCAGGTATGCCCATGAAATTGGACAAATCAAAGTGCCCCACCCATAAAACTTCTACCCCATCGACAGCAGCGATATCTTCGACATTTTGCAAGCCCTTTTCTGTTTCGATCTGTGCAATCAGCAAAGTTCGATCATGGTATTGGCGCATTTTTTCGACCACATCTCCCCCTTGGTAATCGCATTGCGCGAATCCAAACGCTGCGCCCCTGCGACCCAGCCCAGGATAACGACAAGCCTGGGCCAGACGCTCGGCCTGGGCCCGGTCTTCCACCATCGGGACCATCACCCCGCGCGCACCAATGTCCAAGGCACGTGCTATCCAGGTGTACTCACCGGTGGGTACTCGCACCATGGGCTCTAGTGGTAAACCTCGGCAAGTGGCAAACAACCATTTCAGGGTTTCAAAACCCAAACCCGTGTGCTCCATGTCGTAGATTGCAAAGCGGGCACCTGAATTGACCAGTATCTGCGTGATGCCCGGTGTAAAAAATTCAAAAACCATGGCACCGGCGACAGTCTGGCCAGACATGATGGTTGGCTTCAGTGGCATGTCAGTTGTCATGTGGATCCTTTAAAAGTTGAGGGGGCTGCAGATCAGGCGCTCACAACATGTGCCGGTTTTTTACCCTGCATCACATCAACAACGGCCTTGAAAGCACTTTCGGCCAAGCCCTGCATGCATTCATCGGTAAAGCAAACACCATGGGGCGTCACCACCACATTGTCCAACTGCAGCAAGGGGTTGTCTGCGGGTGTGGGCTCTACCTCGAAAACATCCAAACCTGCCCCAGCAATTTTTTGCTCCACCAATGCCTGATAGAGCGCTGACTCGTCCACGATAGGACCCCGGGCTGTATTGATGAGGTAAGCCGTTTTTTTCATCAAGGACAACTTGTTCGCATTGACCAAACCACGAGTCGATTCATTCAAAGGGCAATTCACTGTCAAAAAATCCGAGTTGCGAAACAAGGTGTCCAAATCCACCAACTCCACACCCAGCGCTGCCATTTGTTGGGGATCTGCGTAAGGATCGTGAGCAATGAATGTCATGTCGAAAGGCTTGGCCAGACGAAACATCTCTGCTCCGATATTCCCCACCCCCAATGAACCCAGACTACGGCCTGTCAATCCTGTGCCAATGTGATCGGATTTCTCTGCCCAGCGGCCCGCGCGCGTCAAACGGTCCTTGATACCCACTTTGTGCGCCAGCATGAGCATGAAAGTGATGGCTGAGACCGCCACTGGGCGACGAACGCCATCGGGCGCAATGGTCAGAAGAATTCCTGCTTTCTGGCAAGTAGGGACATCGATGGTGTCGTAACCCACACCAAAACGTGCAATCACTTTCAACCGGGGTTTTTCTGGCCCCAAGCTTTCAGGTGTGAAACGTGTCAGCATGGCGCATATCGCGTCATATCGGGCGGCATGTTCCGGGCGGATGACTGGCGATTCTTCCATGTATTCCCAAACCAATCCGGGATGATTGAGGAAGTCAAAAACCGCTTGCCCAAATATGGGCTGCCCATTGCTTGTCAGGACATCACGCGTGATGCCGACACGAAAAATACCCGAATCAAAGTCATTCATAGCTGCACCTTTCGAAAGGGAAATGGGGCATTGCCCAACGAACAATCAAACCCCATTGAACCCGGACCCTGACTCTTGTCAAGTGATTCAGTGACCCGTTTGTCGTCTTTGAATAAAAACGCTGACTTTGACAAAACTACTGGGAAAACCCCTCGAAAACCCGAATGGCGTCCCTTCACATCAACTCCATAATTCCTAAGCAGAATAGTTATTCCCATTTTGTCTTCATCCAATCTTTGAGGAGTCAATCCATGAAATTGAGTAAATTGATGTTAGGTCTTAGTCTGGCTGTTGGTCTCATGACCACGGCCACAGCGCAAATTGTGATGCGCAACGCCATTTCCGTCGCTGAAAACTCACACGCGGGTGAAGCGGTTGTCACTTTGGCCAGAGAGGTTGAAAAGCGCACAAATGGTCGAATCGTCATCAAGAACTTTTTCTCTGGTTCATTGGGCGGTGAGCGCGAGGTCATGGAAGCGGTCCAACTGGGGACCCAAGAGCTGGGCCACAACTCCACCGGCCCCGTGCCCAACTTTGTGCCCGAAACAGCCATCCTGGATGTCCCGTTTTTGTTCCGCGATAAAGCCCATGCCCGAGCTGTGCTCGATGGCCCTATCGGACAAGAGTTGCTGGCCAAATTTGAATCCAAAGGTTTTAAGGCTTTGGCTTGGACTGAAAACGGCGTTCGCCACATGACCAACAGCAAGCGACCGGTCAACAGTCCAGATGACCTGAAGGGTCTCAAAATGCGCACCATGGAAAATCCTGTGCACGTGGCGGCCTACAAAGGTCTGGGCATCGTGACCACACCCATGGCGTTTCCGGAAGTATTCACCGCCTTGCAGACCGGCACGATCGATGGTCAAGAAAATCCACTTTCAGTGATTCTGGCTGCCAATTTCGATCAGGTGCAAAAGCACATCACACTCACTGGGCATGTTTACTCGCCCTCTGTTTATCTCATGAACAAAGCGGTTTTTGACAAACTCAGCAAAGCCGACCAGCAGATATTTTTGGATGCCGCCAAAGAAGGCGCCAAAGCCAACCGAGCTCGAGTTGACAAGGACGACGCAGGCGGTGTGGCTGAATTGCGCAAACGTGGCATGACCGTCATTGAAAATGTAGACAAGGCCAAATTCATAGCCACGATGGCACCTGTGAACGCAGAGTTTGAAAAGAGATTCGGCAAGGCCAACTTGGACCGCATTCGCAATTACAAGTGATCTGAGCCTTTTTGTAATGCCCGACCAGCGCCTGCTGGCGGGCGTTTTTTATTGAACGCAACGCGATAGGCCGATGAAACATTTCTTTTTGCGCTTCGAGCACTGGACGACGTCCCTGTCGATGATGGTTGCCTGCGTCATGATGGCTTTGGCTTCTGCCTTCGGCATCCATCAAATTTTCACGCGATTCATCATTGAGTCACCCGCTGAATGGACCGAGGTTTTGATCCGCTTTTGTCTGATTTGGATGGTGTTTTTGGGCATCCCCACAGCTTTTCGGCAAGGGGCCATGGTGAGCGTGGACATGCTCTACCGCCTAAGCGGTGATCGCATGCGACGCTTTCTCGACAGCGTGGTGGCCATTGCGGCCCTGACCTTGTGCTGCATCATTTTGTGGTGGGGATGGGACTATGCCAAACGCGGCGGCGTTCAGTCCATGATCGGCCTTGAGGGTGTCTCCATGTTCTGGGCTTATTTGGCTTTGCCGGTCGGCGCAGCCTTCAGCATCATCGGCATCATCGGATTTTGGTTGGACCCCCAGCGCATGGAATTGGAGACCGCACTATGAGTTTCGCCATGCTTTTCACGATGCTGCTGTGTTTTACACTGACTGTTTCTGTGGCCGTCTCCATCGGTCTGGCGTCCATTGTTGGCATTCAGGTGGCCGATGCCCATATGCTTATTTCCGTAAAGGAAATGTTCAACTCCATCAACAAATTCCCCTTGGCGGCCATTCCGTTTTTTATCTTGGCCGGCAACCTCATGGAGACCGGCGGTATCTCTCGCCGTCTGGTGGAATTCGCCAAGAGCATCGTTGGCGGTGTACAGGGTGGCCTGCCAATGACTTGCGTTTTGACCTGCATGATTTTTGCGGCAGTTTCGGGGTCTTCGGTAGCCACCACTTTTGCGGTGGGTGCGATCCTGATTCCGGCCTTGATCAAACACGGCTATCCCAAGCCCTGGGCCACCGCTTTGCAAGCCACCTCTGCCGAACTGGGCGTGATCATTCCCCCGTCCATTCCCATGATTTTGTTTGGCGTGAGTGCCGAAGTCTCGATTGGCGAACTGTTCGTCGCGGGTGTTGGTCCTGGTCTGCTCATTGGCGGTGCATTGATGTTGTTTGTCTGGCTTTATTCAAAATACAAAGGCTGGGGCAAAAATGACGGTGACGGTCGCCTGAGTTTTGGCAAGGCCACATGGCAAGCCGGTTGGGCTCTGCTCATGCCGGTGATTGTGTTGGGCGGCATTTATGGAGGGGTGTTTACGCCCACCGAAGCAGCAGCTGTAGCGGTGTTTTATTCCCTCATTGTGGGCACCGTGGTTTACCGCGAAATCGGGATCAAGGACCTCTACAACATCTTGCGCAAATCCGTGATTTCGAGCGCGGTCATCATGTTCATCATTGCCAACGCGGGCTTGTTCGCATTTTTGTTGACGCGTGCAGGCGCTCCTGAGGCCATTGGTACATGGTTGCAGCAAGTTTTGCAGTCACCCTTTTATTTTTTACTGGGCATCAACGCTGCCTTGTTCATCATCGGCATGTTCATCGAAACAGGCGCAGCTATCCTCGTGCTGGCTCCGATCTTAGTTCCGGTGGCTGTTCATTTTGGAATTGACCCCGTGCATCTGGGTATGGTCATGGTGGTCAATTTGGCGCTGGGCATGGTGACGCCGCCTTTTGGTGTCAACCTGTTTGCGGCGTGTACTGTGGCCAGAATATCGCTGGACCGAGTCATCAAAGACCTGATCCCTTTTATTGGGGTGATCTTGGCCTGTCTGATGCTGATCAGCTACGTGCCCGAAATTTCTCTGACTTTGCGGGATATTGTGTTCACCAAATAAAGCTAGAATCAATCCCAGTCAGGAGAGCGCCTGACTTGGCTTCCGTCGTGAAACAAGTCAGGCCGCCGAAGGCGCAGGCGGTGGCAACACTGTTGAACGCTCAGGCAAAAGGACTGACAAAACGCTTTTCATCAAGGCGTTACCTCACTGGAGAGAGGTGCCGGGACATCGATCCACGGCATCCACCGAAGGAGCAACCCGCAGAACAATCGGCTTTTGGGCTGACCGTTCCCGGCGAATCTCTCAGGTAAAGCGGACAGCGAGGGCAAGCGCCACAGCAAGTGCTGTGGCTTTTTATTGCCCTTGGAGTTTTTTGTGACCGCTGCTGCCGACTTGCTCACCACCCCTTTGAACGCGCTGCACTCCGAGCTGGGTGCCCGCATGGTGCCTTTTGCCGGTTACAGCATGCCCGTGCAATACCAGGCTGGCCTCGTTGCTGAGCACCACCACACCCGCAACGCTGCGGGCTTGTTCGATGTGTCGCACATGGGCCAGTTGAGCCTGAGCGGGCCAGATGCCGCAGCCGCCTTCGAGAGCCTGATGCCAGTGGACGTGATCGGCCTGGGCGTGAACAAACAACGCTACGGCCTGCTGCTCAATGACGAGGGCGGCATCATCGACGACCTGATGTTTGTGAACCGTGATGTCATGAATGGCGGCGATATTTTTGTGATCGTCAACGGTGCCTGCAAGCACGGCGATTTGGCCCACATCCAAGAGCGCATTGGCAACCGCTGCACCATCACGCCGCAATTTGACCGCGCCTTGTTGGCCCTGCAAGGCCCGCAAGCGGTGACCGCTTTGCAACGCCTGTTGCCCGGTGTGGAAAAACTGGTGTTCATGACCGGCGCAGCTTTTGAGGTGGACGGCGCAGACCTGTACGTGACGCGCAGCGGCTACACCGGCGAAGACGGTTTCGAAATTTCTCTGCCCGCCCATGCCGCCGAAACCTTTGCCCGCCGCCTGCTGGCCCAGCCCGAAGTCAAGCCGATTGGCCTGGGTGCCCGCAACTCGCTGCGCCTCGAAGCTGGGCTGTGCCTTTACGGCAACGACATCGACGCCACCACCACCCCGGTCGAAGCGGGCCTGAACTGGGCCATGCAAAAAGTGCGACGCACAGGCGGTGCCCGCGCAGGCGGCTTTCCGGGTGCCGACAAGATCCTTTCACAGCTCGACGGAACATCCCCGGCCCAGCGATTGCGCGTGGGCCTGTTGGGCCTGGAACGTGTGCCGGTGCGCGAGCATGTCGAGTTGCAAAACGACGCCGGCGAAAAAGTGGGCGAAGTCACCAGCGGCCTGCTGGCCCCCACCGCCGACCAGCCCGTGGCGCTGGCCTATGTGCAGGCAGAATATGCGGCGTCGGGCACACGCCTGAACGCCATGGTGCGCGGCAAAGCCGTACCCATGCAAATCAGCGCCCTTCCCTTCGTGCCCAACCGCTATCACCGCGGTTGAAATTAATCGGGGTCAGATCCCAATTAAATTCACCCATTCATGCCTGCCAAACAATTGGGATCTGACCCCGATTTAATTTCCAAACATACACAAGGAGCCCCTCATGATCAAGTACACCGAAGACCACGAATGGTTACAAATTGACGGCGACACCGCTGTCGTGGGCATCACCCACCACGCGCAGGATGCGCTGGGTGATGTGGTGTTTGTGGACCTGCCCGAAGTGGGCAAGTCTTTTGCCGCCAAAGAAGTCGCTGGCGTGGTCGAGTCGGTCAAGGCTGCGGCCGACGTTTACATGCCCGTGGATGGCGAGATCACCGAAGTCAACGAAGAACTGCGCGGCGACCCATCGCTGGCCAACACCGACCCGCTGGGCAAGGGCTGGTTCTTCAAGGTCAAGCTGTCCAACCCGGCGCAGACTGAGGCCTTGCTGGATGAGACCGCTTACAAAGCGTTTTCTGCAGCTTGAACGATTGAACGGAGCCACACATGCTGATGTCCACCCTCAAGCCCTTGGGCGAACTCGAAAACCCATCCGAATTCATCGCCCGCCACATTGGCAT
This sequence comes from Limnohabitans sp. 2KL-51, assembly GCF_003063645.1. Lineage (GTDB taxonomy): Bacteria > Pseudomonadota > Gammaproteobacteria > Burkholderiales > Burkholderiaceae_C > Limnohabitans_A. The sequence goes on along the minus strand of NZ_NESJ01000019.1, from coordinate 59,344 downwards.
CAGCGGTGCCGACGAACAGCACATGCTGGGCGTGATCGGTGAGGCATCACGTCGGTCCTTGATCGAATCCATCGTGCCGCGCAGCATCGCCCGCGCCCAGGACATGGTCTTGCCTGCGCCCATCACCGAAGCGGCTGCGTTGGCAGAACTCAAAGCCCTGGCGCAAAAGAACCGCTTGCTCAAAAGCCACATCGGCCAAGGCTATTACGGCACACACACACCCGGTGTGATCCTGCGCAACATCCTGGAAAACCCCGCTTGGTACACCGCTTACACGCCCTACCAAGCCGAAATTTCACAAGGCCGCATGGAAGCGCTGGTGAACTTCCAGACCATGGTGACAGACCTCACCGCCATGGACATCGCCAACGCCTCCATGCTGGACGAGGCCACGGCCGCTGCCGAGGCTATGACCTTGGCGATGCGCACGGTCAAGAGCAAAAGCAAAGTCTTCGTGGTCTCGCGCGCCTGCCACCCGCAAACCATCGAGGTGATCCAGACGCGCGCCCAACCGTTGGGCATTGAGGTGCTGGTGCCGCAGAGTGCCGACGCCTTCACCGCTGCGCTGAACGCCGAGCACTTCGCATCCCTGGTGCAGTACCCCTGCAGCACCGGACTGGTGGAAGACCTCAGCAGCTATGCCGCGCAAAGCCATGCGCAATCGGCCGCCTTCATCGTGGCCGCTGACCTGCTGGCCCTCACCCTGCTCAAGGCCCCAGGCGAAATGGGCGCCGACATCGTGGTGGGCACCACGCAGCGTTTTGGCATGCCCATGGGCGCGGGTGGCCCGCACGCCGCCTACATAGCCTGCCGCGACGAATACAAGCGCTCCTTGCCAGGCCGACTGGTGGGTGTGAGCGTGGACGTGCACGGCAAACCCGCCTACCGCTTGGCCCTGCAAACCCGCGAGCAACACATCCGCCGCGAAAAAGCCACCAGCAACATCTGCACCGCGCAGGTGCTCCCCGCCGTGGTGGCCAGCATGTACGCCGTCTACCACGGCCCCGAGGGCTTGAAGCGCATTGCGCGCCGCGTGGCGAGCTATACCGCGATCTTCGCGCAAGGCCTGCAGAGCCTGGGCTACAAGTTGCGCAAAGAAACCGCGTTTGACACCGTGTGGATCGCCATTGGCGAGTCGTCGGCCTCGCTCATCGAACGCGCCCTGCACGCCGGCATCAACCTGCGCAAGGCATGCGACAAGAGCGTATCCATCTCTCTGGACGAGACCACCACCCGCGAGGACATCCTCGCCTTGTGGCAAGTGTTCGCCAGCGAATCGGCAACCCAAGATCAAGCATTGCCCAGTTTCGAGTCGTTCGAAAAAGGGATTGAGCCCCTGATCCCCGAATCGCTGCGCCGCACCAGCGACTTCCTCACGCACCCCGTCTTCAACCGTTATCACAGTGAGACAGGCATGCTGCGCTACATCCGCCAGCTGTCGGACAAGGACCTGGCGCTGGACCGCAGCATGATCCCGCTGGGCAGCTGCACCATGAAGCTCAACGCCACCAGCGAGATGATTCCGATTACCTGGCCCGAGTTTGCGGGCGTCCACCCCTTTGCCCCGGCCGACCAACTGGCGGGCTACCAACTGCTGGACCAGCAACTGCGCGACTGGCTGTGCCAAGCCACGGGTTACAAAGGCATCAGCCTGCAGCCCAATGCCGGATCGCAAGGCGAATACGCCGGTCTCTTGGTCATTCAGGCCTACCACCGCGCCCAAGGCCAAGGCCACCGCAACATCTGCCTGATCCCCTCCAGCGCGCACGGCACCAACCCCGCCAGCGCCCAAATGGTCGGCATGCAAGTCGTCGTCACCAAATGCGATGAAAACGGTAACGTGGACATGGTCGACCTGCAAGCCAAGTGCGAGCAGCACAGCGCGAATCTGGCCGCCGTGATGATCACCTACCCCAGCACACACGGCGTGTTCGAGACACAGGTCAAGCAGCTTTGCGAGCTGGTTCACCAGCACGGCGGGCGCGTGTACGTAGACGGTGCCAACATGAATGCCCTGGTGGGCGTGGCCGCCCCTGGTGAATTTGGTGGCGACGTGAGCCACCTGAACCTGCACAAAACCTTCTGCATCCCGCACGGTGGTGGCGGCCCCGGTGTGGGTCCCGTATGCGTGGTGGAAGACTTGGTGCCTTATCTGCCTGGCCACGCCACAGGCGGTGTGCCGGTCAACGGCGTGGGCGCGGTCAGCGCAGCACCGCTGGGCAATGCCGCCGTGCTGCCCATCAGCTGGATGTACTGCCGCATGATGGGTGCCGAGGGCCTGAAGCACGCGACCGAGGCGGCGATTTTGGCGGCCAACTACATCAGCAAACGCCTGGCACCTCACTACCCCACGCTGTACGCGAGCGAGAACGGTCGCGTGGCCCACGAATGCATTCTGGATTTGCGAGGCCTCAAGGAGACCAGCGGCGTGATGGCCGAAGACGTGGCCAAGCGATTGATGGACTATGGCTTCCACGCGCCCACACTGAGTTTTCCGGTGGTCAACACCTTGATGGTCGAGCCCACCGAGAGCGAAACCCTGCAAGAGCTGGACCGCTTCATCGACGCGATGATCGCCATCCGCGAAGAAATTCGCCTGGTGGAAAACGGCAGCTGGCCGCAAGACAATAACCCCCTGAAGCACGCGCCGCACACCGCAGACAGCCTGCTGGGCGGCGAATGGAACCGCCCCTACAGCCGAGAAGTCGGTGCCGCGCAAGCCCAGCGCGTGCCGGGCAGCGTGAAGTACTGGCCGCAGGTGGGCCGGGTTGACAACGTGTACGGCGACCGCAACCTGTTTTGCAGCTGCATTCCGGTCAGCGACTACGCCTGATCCACGCGCAAAGGAAGACCCACACTTCAAAATCAAATACCCGCATCGGGAGAGACTGTCCGCCACAGCAGACAGCGCCGAAGGAGCAACCACCCCGGAAACTCTCAGGCCAAAGGACCGATGCAGGTCGACACATCCGTGTCAAAAACTCTGAAGAGCGCCCCGGGTTAGTCACCCGGGTCCACCGCAGGAGCAAGCCTCACACGAGGTGAATCTCTCAGGTTTCAAACAGAGGGGGTCATGCCGCGCACATTCGGTGCGCTGCGTGTCCCACTGTTTGAGACGCATCAAAGAGAGAAGCTTCATGAAAAAGCACATGGTCATCATTGGCGGCGGCATCACCGGCGTCACCTCCGCCTACGCCTTGGCCCAACAAGGCATCCAGGTCACCCTGATCGAGAAAAACCGCTACCCCGGCATGGAAACGTCGTATGCCAACGGCGGTCAATTGTCGGCCTCGAACGCCGAGGTTTGGACACACCCGTCCACCATCATCAAGGGCCTCAAGTGGATGCTCAAGAGCGATGCGCCGCTGCTCATGAACCCCGCCCCCACCTGGCACAAGCTCAGCTGGATGGCCGAGTTTGTGGCGGCTATTCCCCGGTACAAACACAACACCATCGCCACCGCCCGGCTGGCCATCGAATCGCGCGAGCACCACTTTGCTTGGGCCAAGGCCGAGGGCATTGACTTTGACCATAAGCGCGAAGGCATTCTGCACATTTACCGCGACAAAAAAGGCTTTGACCACGCGGGCGAAGTATCCAAGCTGCTGGCCCAGGGTGGCCTGCCACGCCGCGCCGTGACGCCCGACGAGATGAAGGCCATTGAGCCGACGCTGCAAGGCCAGTACTACGGCGGCTACTTCACTGAGAGCGACTCCACCGGCGACATCCACAAGTTCACCGTTGGCCTGGCCAAAGCCTGCGAGCGCCTGGGCGTGAAGATCCTGACCGAGCATCAGGTTCTGAATGTCGCATCGAACGGCCAAACCGCCACCGTGCAAGTTCAGCACGCGGGCCAGACCGAGACGCTGAGCTTTGACGGCATCGTGATATGCGCCGGCGTGCATGGCCGCCGCTTGGCCGCGCAGCTGGGTGACCGCCTGAACATCTACCCCGTCAAGGGCTATTCGATCACCGTGAACCTGCCCGATGGTGCGAGCCAGGCTGCCGCGCCGCAGGTCAGCCTGCTCGACGACGAGACCAAGCTCGTCACCAGCCGCTTGGGCGATGACCGCTTCCGCGTCGCGGGCACAGCCGAATTCAACGGCATCAACCTGGACATCCGCGCTGACCGCATCCAGCCCTTGATTAAGTGGGTCAACCAGTGCTTCCCTGACATCGATACCCGCAAGGTCGTCCCTTGGGCGGGTCTGCGCCCCATGATGCCCACCATGCTGCCGCGCGTGGGTGCGGGCAAGAAGGCCAATGTGTTCTACAACACCGGCCACGGCCACCTCGGCTGGACGCTCTCAGCCATCACGGCACACCAATTGGCGGGCCATGTGATGGCCGGGATGCAGGACAATGTGCGCTCCTTCTTGACCCCTGCCACCGCCTGACCATGACGCTTCACATCCTGCCCGTTGACTACCAAAACCCAGTCCACCGCTCTGCACTGGTGATGCTGCTGGACGCCTACGCCCAAGACCCGATGGGCGGGGGCGAAGCGCTGGCGCAGGATGTGAAAGCGCGCTTGTGCGATGACCTGGCCGCACGCACCGATGCGGCCAGCTTCATCGCCTGGCTGGGTAATGCGCCTGTTGGACTGGTCAACTGCATCGAGGGGTATTCGACCTTCAAAGCGCAGCCCCTGATGAACATCCATGACATCGCAGTGCTGCCGGGACACCGGGGCGCAGGGGTGGGTCAGGCCTTGCTGGCGGCAGCCGAGCAACACGCCAAAGAGCGCGGCTGCTGCAAACTGACCTTGGAAGTGCTGACGGGCAATGGCCGCGCCCTCAAAAGCTACTTGGGCTTTGGTTTTGAGCCCTATGCGCTTGACCCGGCAGCGGGACAAGCCAGCTTCATGCAGAAGTGGCTTTAGCCAGCTGCCACTGCTCTTTGAGCCAGCGCTTGAGTTCAGCGTCGTTCTGAATGCGGCGTAAATCGGCCGCCAGGCTATCGGCGCTGTGCCGCTGATCGGCCTGGATGCGCTGCAGTGACTGGCTGAGGGCGGCTTCATCGGCATCCGCGCGAACCGGCACACACAGCTCGCGGCTCAGGCGGCTTTCCAACTGGTCCAGGTCTTCTTCCAAAGCAACCACCTGCTCCTTGAGCAACAAAGACATGGCGATCAACTTGTCGTCGGCCATGTGTGTCGTGCCTGCGGTGTTTTTGGGGTTGCCCTGCGACACCTGCATTTGCAAACGCAGCAGCGTGGTCAGGTCGTTTTTTTCATAAGCGGCGTTAACCTCGCTCATCAAGCCGGTTTTGCGCAGGCGTTCTTGTTCATCCGGTTCACGGTCCGGGTGCAAGGCGCTGGCCAGTTGCCGAAAGATGGTGCGGATGGCGCTCTTGGCGTCCAGCTCGCGTATCAGCGCAGCGGGCACTTCGCCTTTTTCTGCGGCAGCACTTTTCTTTTGCGCCTGTTTTCCCGCTTTTCGGGCCGCGCGCTTGGCGTTCTTTTTAGCCTCATTGGCCTCTTGTTGTTGTTGCCACTGGCGCATGCCCGCTGCCATCATCTCTTCAGGCGTCTGGTATTGGTTGGGTTTGTTGAGCGGCTGGCCCAGCGCTTCTTCGATGCGCTCACGCAGCGCCTGTGCTGCTTCGGCCTGCTCCTCGGCGGCTTCTTGCTCGTCTTCTTCGCACACATACATGTCACCCAGGGCCTGAACCTGTGGGTCGTGGGTGGCGGCCAAATGCGCCATCAAACCCCGCACAAGCCCTCGGGCCATGCGCTGCTGCCGATCGGAGAAATCTGCTGTTTGCAGGCGTTCATGTACGAAAAGCAATAGGCTTTTGCGGTGTGACTGCGACAACTGCACCGACTCGCGCAGGGCCTGAATGTGCGCATAACGGTGCTTGTCTGACCAGGCTTCCAGGCGCTCTATCTGCCCCGAAAGCCGCTCGATTTGGGCCAGCAAGTCGTTAAAGCGCTGTTGTGCGGGGGTGAGTTTTTCTTGCACCGAGGCCTGGACCATCAGGGCAGACAAGGAAGGCGCGGATTCTGGTGGTGTTTCGGGCAAAGCAGGCGATGGAGGCATCGGAGAGAAATCGTGGGTGGCCAAAGGGTGCAGGCGCATGTTAACGCCTACCTCATCGAAGGTCGCTCCTGCGACCCAATGCTGCAGGCGCAGCAGCCGTTGATAATCCCCCATCTGACCCGACAAGCCACCGCCTGATGCCCAGCCCCATCCCGTTCAAAGTGCTCAGCCTCATCCCGCCGATGACGCAGCTCAATACGCCCTACCCGTCTACGGCCTACCTGACGGGTTTTTTGCGTTCGCGGGGGTTTGATGCGGTGCAAGAAGACCTTGCGCTGGCCACGGTGCTGGCTTTGCTGAACAAAAAAGGCCTGACCGATTTGCGTGATGTGGCGCTGGCTTTGCCTGTTGAAGAACGCTCCAGCCCCGTGAATTTTTTCCTCGACCACTTCAACGATTACGCCATCAGCATCGACCCGGTGATCGCCTTCTTGCAGGGCCGCGACAGTACCCTGAGCCACCGCATCGCTGGCCGGGGCTTTTTGCCCGAAGGCCCGCGCTTTGCCGCGCTCGACGCTTATGAAGACGATGGCACAGGTGACCCGATTGGTTGGGCCTTTGGCGCTTTGGGCCAAACCGACCGCGCCCGGCACCTGGCCACGCTTTACCTGAACGACCTGGCCGATGTGCTGCGCGATGCCGTCGATGAAGGCTTTGAGTTCGTGCGATACGCCGAGCGCCTGGCCGCGAGCCAACCCAGCTTTGACGCACTGGCCGAGGCGCTGGCCCAGCCCCCCAATTTGATCGACACCACGCTGGAGCGATTGGCAATGGAGGCGGTGGAGCGCCACCAGCCCACACTGGTGTTGCAGTCGGTGCCCTTCCCCGGCTCGGTCTATGCGGCCTTTCGCATCGCCCAGTGCATCAAGCGGGGTCACCCGCACATCCGCATTGGCTTGGGCGGCGGTTTTGTGAACACCGAGCTGCGCGAACTCAAAGACGCCCGCGTGTTTGACCATGTGGATTTCGTCACGCTCGACGGCGGCGAGCGCCCGCTGTTGAGCCTGATCGAGCACCTGCAGGGCCAGCGCAGCTTGCAACGACTGCAGCGCACCTTTATCAAGAACGACGCAGGCCAAGTGCAGTACATCAATATGCAAGAGCCCGACATCGCTTTTGAAGAGGTGGGCACGGCCACTTGGGATGGTTTGCCGCTGCATCAATACCTGTCATTGCTGGACATGCTCAACCCGATGAACCGGCTGTGGAGCGACGGGCGCTGGAACAAGCTCACCGTGGCGCACGGCTGCTACTGGAAAAAATGCAGCTTTTGTGACGTGAGCCTGGACTACATCAGCCGCTACGAAACCGCGCAGGCCAGCACCCTGGTAGACCGCATCGAGCAGATCGTGGCCGAGACGGGCCAGACCGGCTTTCACTTTGTGGACGAGGCCGCGCCCCCGAAAGCCCTGAAAGCACTGGCCGAAGAGCTGCTGCGCCGGGGCGTGCAAATCTCGTGGTGGGGCAACATCCGTTTTGAGAAAACCTTCACGCCAGAGCTTTGCGAACTGCTGGCACAAAGCGGCTGCATCGCCATGTCGGGTGGCCTCGAAGTCGCGTCTGACCGCTTGCTCAACCTCATGAAAAAAGGCGTCTCGGTCGAGCAGGTGGCGCAAGTGACCAAAGGCTTTGCCGACGCGGGCGTGATGGTGCATGCCTACCTGATGTATGGCTTTCCCACGCAGACCGTGCAAGATACGGTGGACGCGCTCGAATACGTGCGCCAGCTGTTTGAAAACGGCTGCATCCACAGCGGCTTTTTCCACCGCTTTGTGTGCACCGTGCATTCGCCGGTAGGCAAAAATCCAGAGGCTTACGGCGTGACGCTTTTGCCCCTGCCCGAAGGGACGTTTGCCAAAAATGATGTGGGCTTTGTCGACCCGACGCCCATGCCTGCGGGCGTGGACCACGACCTGCTGGGCCAAGGCCTGAAAAAAGCCATCTACAACTTCATGCACGGGGTAGGCGTGGAGAACGATGTGCGCCAGTGGTTTGAGCTGCCCAAGGGACAGTGCCCCAAAACCACGGTGCCGCGCCACAAGATTGCCAAGGCACTGGGCTGATCAACGCCCTATGCTTGGGCACATCACCAAGGGATGTGCTGCCCCTGATGGTCCACAAACTGCGCACGCCCGGTGGGCAGCAAGCCATCGAGCGTGGCCAACAAGCGCTGGGCTGACTCGGTTGGGTGCAGGGCATCTTGGCCGACAAACGGCTGACTCAATGACGATTGCACCGTGCCCGGCTGTAAAGCGGCCACCACCGCCAATGGCCTGCGCCGCGCGATTTCGATGGACGCTGTTTGCAGCAGCATGTTGAGCGCGGCCTTGGCCGCCCGGTAACCGTACCAACCACCTTTGCGGTTGTCTTCGATGCTGCCCACCCGCGCCGACAATTTGCCCCAAATGACCCGCTCACCCGAGGCCAACAAAGGCGAGAAGTGCTTGAGCAACAAAGACGGCCCGACAGCGTTCAGGTGCAAGGCGTGAAGTAAATGCGCTGCGTCCAGTTCGTCCAGTCGCTTTTCGGGGCCCCGCCCGTTCAAGGTCAGCGCACCTGTGGCGTCCAGCACCAAATGAAAAGGCCCCTGCGCGGCCAAATCTTGGGCGCAAGTGGCCATGCTGGACTCGTCCAGCAAGTCCAAGCCAGGCAAGCTTTGACGCGAAACGCCGCACACCTTGGCGCAACGTGGGTCACTTTGCAAGGCTTGCACAAAAGCTTGGCCAATCGCACCACTGGCGCCGAACACCAAAGCCCGGTAGCCCTCGGGCAAGGACAGCATCATGAGGGTGCCTTGCTCGGGTTGGCGCCTTTTGGCGTAAGGTCATAAGCACAGCGAAAGCCGAGGTAGACCACATAAACGTCAGGGGCTTTGAAGGCCTGCACATCGGCCTTCATGTTGAACGCACCGTACCACCAGGAACCACCCACGGTGCGCCGCTGGCCGCCCTGCTCATCGGTGGTCCACTCCCACACATTGGCGCCCATGTCGTACAAGCCATTCACGCCTTGGCGCGTGGCGCCCGCAGGGGCTGCGCGGGGCCAGGGGTCTGGGTCGCTGGTGTTGGCGCCTTGCGGGCTGTCACCCGTGCTCCAGGGATAAGTTTTGCCTTTCACCCAAGGCGCTGGGGGGGTGTCACGCAACTCGGTGAACCCCGCCTTTTGCCATTCCGCGCCTGTGGGCAAGCGGCCCCCTGCCCAGCGGCAGTAAGCCTGCGCCTCGGCAAAGTCCAGGTGCACAGCAGGCAAATCGGCACTTGCAGGTACGCCATCCGGTAAGCGCCAAGACCAGCCGGGACGGCGTACCCATCCGCCCACATACTCAAAACCACCGCCCTCTTTTTCGGCGCGGGTCACGGTGCCGGTGGCTCGCACGTAGCGCTCAAACTGGCCGATGGTGACTTCGGTGCGGTCGATGGCCCAAGGGCCCAAAGTCACCTTCTCGCCAACTGGGCTGGGTGCTTGCGCAAGGGCATGGGGCAGACCCAACACAGCCAAAGCGCCAAACAGACCCAACCCCACCCATACGGGCAAAGCGCCCGACAAGCTTCTGGTCATCACGATTTCTCCTCACCCAAGCTGCGCCTGACCCACTTTTGCAAAGTGGGTCGCAACGGCAAAAACAAACGGTATGCGGCCTCGAACAGCCAAGACAGCGGAGGCCAGGCCGACAGCCAACCCAGCCAACGCCAGCCCGGAAACATGCGCCACATTTGCGAGAACGCTGCCGCGCCGCTGTACAAGCGCCCGAGGCTGTCGCGCACATGGAAACGGGCCATCGCCTGCGCGCAGCTGAGCGAAGCGCCCAATTCGGCCCCAGCACTCACATCCACCCAATCGATGGCAGCAGACTCTGGCAAACGCCGGTAAATGGCAATCTCGCGTCGGCACATGGGGCACGAGCCGTCAAAGTACACCGTCAAACTGTGCAGACCGCTCATGGGGCTAGCTCCGCTCGGGCCAGCAAACGGCCTTGTCGGTCCACCAAAAACCCCTCGCCCATGCTGGGGTAGGCCCCTGTGAGGCCGGTCATGTTCACTTGGTGTGTGACCCACACCTCGGTGCGTCCTTGAGGCAATACCCGCAAACGGGCCAACAAGGCCTTTTGCTGCGCAGCCGGATCGCCTTGTCCGGCGAAGGTGCTGTTCAATGCTGGCCAGTCTTCGAACTGGCCAAAAGCCAGTCGCGCCGTGTCTTGGCAGCGACACCACTGGCTGCTCAGCACCGCATCGGGCTTAAAGTTTTGCGCTTGCAGCCAGGCCCCAAATACCTGAGAGGCTTGTTTGCCCGCATCGCTCAAATTGCGTTGGGTGCGGCACTGTCCCAAAGTGAATCCGGCCGGGTCGCCCAGGCCCGATTCGGTCGCGGCATGGCGAATCAGCAGCGCACCACCACTTTGCCGCCACAGGCGCAAAAGTTCAGCTGCGGCAGCCTTGCGCTCAGGCTGAGCCCGCACACCAACCGACATGCCCATCAGGGCCAAGGCCGCCGCCGCAGGCCACTGGCCCAAAAGTCTGCGCCGAGAGGTGCAGACCTTCGGCGTCTCGGGGTTTGCAGCTGGCTGCTTGAACTGAGGGTTCATTTGCAAGGCTCCGTTCAACCCACTTCGCCCAAGGCGATTCGCCGAAGCGCCTGCTCGAAAACCTCGACCGGCTGGCCGCCCGAGATCAGATGCTTGTCGTTGATGATGACCGCTGGCACCGAACGGATGCCCGCCTGGGTGTAAAACAGCTGGCGTTCGCGCACTTCGGCGGTGTGGGCGTCGCTTTGCAACACCGCGCTGGCAGCCGACACATCCAAGCCTGCGGCGGCCACGCTGGCCAACAAAACCTGCGGGTCTTCCACGCACTCGGCGCGGCCTTGGTAAGCCTCCAGCAGGGATTTTTTCAGGGCATGTTGTGCCCCGTCGCCTTGCCCTTCGGCCCAGTGAAGCAAGCGGTGCGCGTCAAAGGTGTTGTAAACCCGGCCGCGCCCGTTGGGGTTGAACACAAAGCCCACCTCGGCCCCACGTTCGGTGATCGTCTGGCGAATCTGGGCTTGTTGCTCAGGGGTAGAACCGTATTTTTCGGTCAAATGTTCGCCCAAGTCTTGGCCACCTAGCGGCATGTGCGGGTTCAGCTCGAAAGGCTGAAAATGCAGCTTGGCCTGCACCTCGCCTTGCAAGCGCTCCAGCGCTTGCTCCAGCCCGCCCAAACCCACTGCGCACCAAGGGCAGGCGATGTCGGACACAAAATCAATTTTCAAAGGGGTCATGGTCAACTTTCGGAGAAAACGTGCCGCTCAAGGCGGCAGACGCATGATCTTGCCGCATATCACCGACAATCGCAGATCTTGGCCCCAATTCCCACGATCCTTAGAGCAATAGAGCCTTTACCATGAACATCCTTGTCCTGCACGGCATCAACCTGAACATGTTCGGCAAACGTGACCCGGCCCAATACGGCACCACCACGCTGGACGAAATCAACACCCAATTGACCGCCCTGGGCCTTGAACTGGGCGCGCAGGTCGAGTGCTACCAAACCAATTACGAGGGCGAAATGGCCGAGCGCATCCACCGCGCCCACGGCGATGGCGTGCAGGCCGTGGTCATCAACGCTGGGGCTTGGACGCATTACAGCTACGGCATCCGCGACGCACTGGCCATCCTGAAGTGCCCCATCATCGAAGTGCACATGTCCAACATCCACGCCCGCGAAGAGTTTCGCCACCACTCGGTGATCGCCGACATCGCCAAAGGCCAAATCGCAGGTTTTGGTGTGGACAGTTACCTGCTGGGCCTGCGGGCCGCTGTGTCGGCCACCCGAAGCTGATTTGGCTGATCTGGCTAATTTGACCAAATCAGTGTCTACATCAATCGCCCATCGTGTAACGCTGGCACAGCGCCAAAAATTCGTCCAAACGGGGCTCTAGCCCGGTCTCTTCTTGCAGCAAAGCGGCCACGGCCGGGGCCATGGTCGCGGCCTGGCGCGCATCCAGAAACAACGCCCGCCAACGCCTGGCGAGCATGTCTTCTACTGTAAAAGCCCATTCGTGGCGTGCGGCAAAGCGCACCATCCCCTCGGTCAAGCCCAGGCCCAACTCGCTCTGCGCACCGGGCATGGCCAGTACCTGTTCGGCTTGGCTGCCCCACAAGTGCAAGCCGGGGGCAACGCTCAAGGGGTGCAGCGCCGAGCCGCCCTCTTCAGGCGCACCTACCAGGCGGTGCTGGCGGGTGTCCACCGGTCCATTGGGTGCAGGCGGCACATCGCCATGGGCCTGCAGGGTGTGCAAGACCTCCTCGGCCATGCTGCGGTAAGTGGTCCATTTGCCACCGGTCACCGTGACCAGCCCCGGGGCTTCACGGCGGATCAGGTGTTCGCGCGACATCTGACTGGTCGATTGCGCGGCTTCGCCCTGCCCTGCGCTCCCCACCAAGGGGCGCAGGCCCACCCACACACTGCGCACATCACCGGGCTTCAGGGCCAAGCCAAACGCGGTGTGTGTTTCGCGGAACAAAAAGTCCAGCTCTTCGGCCATGGGCTGCGGCTCGCGTGGCGCATCGGTGCGCGGGGTGTCGGTGGTGCCAATCAAGGTGGCCCCCAGCCAAGGTACGGCAAACAACACCCGGCCATCAGCGGTGCGGGGAATCAGCACCGCTTCGCGCAGCGGCAAACACGCTCGCGTGACCACCAGGTGCACGCCCTGACTGGCCGTGACCAGAGCCTTGAGCGGCGGCCCTCCGGCCTCGGGCGGCAAGGCCATACGGCGAAGTTCATCCACCCACACCCCCGCCGCGTTGACCACGCAGCGCGCCTGCACCGTGCGCAATGTGCCCCGTCGCGCATCGAGCAGGCGCACTTGCCAACCGTTCTGTACTGGAATCAGCGCAGTCACGCGGGTGTGGTTGTGCATGCGAGCGCCTGCCCTCCGCGCGGTTTGGGCCAAGGCCAGCGCCAGACGGGCATCTTCAAACTGGCCATCCCAATAACGCATGCCCGCCACCGAGCGCCCGACCTGTCCCGCCATACCCGGTAAACCCCAAGCCAGCGCCTGGCGCGACACGGCCACGGTATCCCCCAAGCTCAAACGCCCTGCCAGCCACTGGTACAGCTTCAGGCCCACGCCCGTGAAGGCCCAGTTCAGCCAACCGGCAGCAGGCACCACAAACGACAGCGGTTGCGCCAAATGAGGGGCCAAATGCAGCACGGTGGCGCGCTCGCGCAGGGCCTCACGCACCAGACGCAGCCGCCCTTGCGCTAAATAACGCACCCCGCCGTGCAAGAGCTTGGTGGACCGCGAGGATGTACCGCTGGCAAAGTCATTGGCCTCGACCAGCATGACACTGCGCCCTTCCAGCGCCGCCTGCAAAGCCACCCCCAAACCGGTGGCCCCACCGCCCACCACCAGCAAATCACAGACCTCTTCCGCTGGATGCTCAGACTGTAAATTGGTCAAAATAATCCTTCAAAACATCAAGAATACATGATTACAATGATTCGTTTTTGATTGTATCGATGAAGACAGCGTGAAGCCACACCAAGACATTGGCCTTCGTGAAGACTTTTAATCTCCATTAAAAAGCAAAAAACATGGCCTTAAACCCCCGACAACTCGCCATCTTGCAATCCGTCAAAGAGCAAGGCAGCGTCAAGACCGAAGAACTGGCCGAGGAGTTCGGGATCACCCTGCAAACCGCCCGGCGCGACATCCAACGCCTGACCGAAGCGGCCGAGTTGGAGCGCTTTCATGGCGGTGTGCGGGCCGTGGACTCTTCCACCCGCAACATCACCTACACCGAACGCAAGCGCATCCAGGCCAGCGCCAAGCAAGACATTGCCCGGCAAGTGGCCGCTGCCATTCCGCACGGGGCCAGCCTGTTCATGAACATCGGCACCACCGTGGAGGCCGTGGCCAGCGAAATGCTGCACCACCGCGATTTGCGTGTGGTGACCAATAACCTGCATGTGGCCCGCATTTTGGCGGCCAACCCACAGTGCGACGTGGTGGTGGCAGGCGGCACCCTGCGCCACGAAGACTTGGGGGTGGTGGGTGAAGCCGCCTTGAACTTCATCCGCCAATTCAAGGTGGACATTGGCCTGATCGGCATCAGCGGCATCGACGCCGACGGTACCCTGCGCGACTACGACATGCGCGAAGTCATGGTGGCCCGCGCTATCGTGGCGCAATCGCGCCAAGTCTGGCTGGTGGCCGACCACAGCAAATTCGAGCGCCCCGCCATGATCGAAATGGCTCCGCTGAAAGTGGTGCACACCCTGTTCACCGACCTGGCACCTGCGTCTTCGCGGCAGCGGTTGATGGAAGAGTTGGGGGTGCGGTGCGTGGTGGCGCAAATGGGGGCCAACTCGGCGGATGCAAAAGACGCCACCTGAGGCAACAACAACTTGCGGGCCAGCGTTGCGCCAGCATGCCAAGCCGGGACTACGCGACCGACGGTGTGGGCGGTTTGGCAGGCTGAATCTTTTTCGCCCAAGTCGGAGGTCTTGGCACTTGCCAATGCCAGACGCCTTGACGCCAACGGGCCACCAGCTTGGGGCCAGAAATTCCGTGTCGGCCCACACCGGATGTGTCGTACAGCAAAGCCAGATCAGCTAGGGGCATGGCCTGCTGCAAATACTGCAAGGTCCGTGGATAGCGCGCCAAAATGCGCTCGGACGGCACGTCGTGACCGCCCTCGGCCACACGCTGCGCCACCCTGCCCAGCAACTGACGCGGGTCATTCACACACACCACCAACAGCACCACGGCAAAACCCGCCGCTCGCGCATCTCGCATCAAGGCCAGTTTAGACGGGTGCGAAAACACCGTCTCGCTCACAAACGATTGGCCCTGCGCCAGACAAGACGAGCGACGCGCATCGGCCCAAGCCCGGGCTTGGGCAGAACGCAGCTCGGGATCGGTGATGTGCTGCAGGGCGTGAGCTTCGTGCAGGTCCGCATTCACAAATTCGGCATCGGACGGTAGCAAACCCGAAGCAATCGCTGAGCGGTACAGAGTGGATTTGCCTGCACCATTGGGGCCAGCGAGTAAATAGAAAACGGGTTTCAAAAGCAGCAATTGCTCAAGCGGCCTTCACCACCTGACGGCGGTTGCTTTGCACCGTCTGGCGCACCGCCTGGGCCAGGCGGGCGGTACTTTCTGCGGCCACAAAATCCGCCTCTATGGCGTCCAGGGGGTCAGCATCAGACACCGTCGAGCTCTGACGCACATCGTAGAGCGCGATGGCCTCTCGGGCCTCAGAGATGGTCAAGCCAGAAGCCTCGGCAATGCGCCCCAGCGTAGCCCAATACTCGATCTGCCCTGCTACAGAGCGGCGCATGGGCGTGGCCGCTTCGCGGGCCTGGGTGACCAAACCAGAGGGCAATTTGACGGATGCAAAAGAAGAAGGTGATGCAGACATGAGAAGCTCCTTTATGGCGCATTTTGCGCCATAAAGGACCAATCGGGCCATGCGGCTTGAATAAATCCCCATCGAAGCAGTGAAAACACCTGCATCCATCCACACCACCCGTACCCAAGGCTGTGGATAAGCCCCGGGACAAGTGCGCCAAGACGCATGCTTGTTGGGCTGGCGGGGTGCGCTTAATAAACAGGCAAAGCCAGAAGCCCACAGCCCTGGCGCCACTCTAAAAAGCTGGCCGCAAGTTAACTCTTTGCTCGTGGTGGCAAGCCGGTGTGCTGCGTCAACAGTTGGCCTTTTTTAGGCTGCCCAACTCGCTTGGGACTCGTGGACAGAGACACCGAAGACTTGGCCCCCGCCCCAGTGCTGTTTTTGCGCCGAGCACTTTGGTAGCCCTCTTCAGCAAGAGGTTGCCAGTTCGGAATCAAGTGGTGTTTGCCGTTGCCGATCAAATCCGATCGGCCCATGGCCTTGAGCGCTTCGCGCAGCAACGGCCAATTGGTGGCGTCGTGGTAGCGCAAAAACGCCTTGTGCAGGCGGCGGCGTTTGTCGCCTTTGACCACGTCCACTTTTTCACTGTCGCGGGTGATTTTGCGCAGCGGGTTGCGGGTAGAGTGGTACATGGCCGTGGCCGTGGCCATAGGGCTGGGGTAAAAGGTTTGCACCTGGTCGGCCCTGAAACCGTTCTTTTTGAGCCAGACGGCCAAGTTCATCATGTCTTCGTCGCTGGTGCCCGGGTGGGCGGCGATGAAGTAAGGAATGAGGAACTGTTTTTTGCCCACTTCTTCGCTGTACTTGTCAAACATCGACTTGAAGCGGTCGTAGGTGCCAATACCCGGCTTCATCATTTTGGACAGCGGCCCGCCCTCGGTGTGCTCGGGCGCAATCTTCAGGTAGCCGCCCACATGGTGCTGCACCAGCTCTTTCACATATTCGGGCGACTGCACGGCCAGGTCGTAACGCAGACCGGAGCCAATCAAAATTTTCTTGATGCCCTTGAGGTTACGCGCCCGGCGGTACATATTGATCAGCGGGCCATGGTCGGTGGTCAAGTTCTGGCAAATGCCTGGAAACACACAGCTGGGTTTGCGGCAAGCGGATTCGATCTCGGGGGTTCGGCAGCCCAGGCGGTACATGTTGGCGGTGGGGCCACCCAAGTCAGAAATGATGCCGGTAAAGCCTTTGACTTTGTCGCGGATGTCTTCCACCTCGCGGATGACCGATTCTTCGGAGCGGCTTTGGATGATGCGGCCTTCGTGCTCGGTGATGGAGCAAAAGGTACAGCCGCCAAAGCAGCCACGCATGATGTTCACGCTGAAGCGGATCATTTCCCATGCGGGAATTTTGGTCGCGTGGTCGTGGCTGCCGTTCTCGTCGGCATAGCGCGGGTGCGGGCTTCGGGCATACGGCAGGTCGAACACATGGTCCATCTCGGGCGTGGTGAGAGGAATGGGCGGCGGCGTGATCCACACGTCGCGTGCGGTGGTGCCTTCGCCGTGCGCTTGCACCAGGCAGCGGGCGTTGCCGGGGTTGGTTTCCAGATGCAGCACGCGGTTGGCGTGGGCATAGAGCACGGCGTCTTGCTTGACCTGTTCGTAACTAGGCAGGCGGATGACGCTTTTGTCGCGGGGCGGGACTTTGTGGGTGCCTTTGCCGCGCAGCTCGGGTAAAGCTGGCATGGATTGCCGCGCTTCGCTCGCAATGACAACACTTCCGTCATCGCGAGGAGCGAAGCGACGTGGCGATCCAGTGGCGGCGTTGGGCACAAACTTCAAGGTCTGAACCTTCTGGTTTTCGCCCTCGGCCACTTCTTTGGCTTCTTCCTCACGGGCGCAAGTGGCGCCCTGCTCCCGCGCTTGGTCCGAAATCATCAAATACGGGTTGATGTGTGCCTCAACGTGCCCGGGCGTGTCCACGCTGGTGGAGTCGATCTCGAACCAACCCTCTGGGGTTTCGCGGCGCACAAAGGCGGTGCCGCGCACGTCGGTGATTTGCTGCACGGGCTCGCGGGCGGCCAGGCGGTGGGCGATCTCGACAATGGCGCGCTCGGCGTTGCCGTAGAGCAGCAAGTCGCACTTGCTGTCCACCACCACCGAACGGCGGACTTTGTCAGACCAGTAGTCGTAATGCGCGATGCGGCGCAAGCTGCCTTCGATGCCGCCCAACACGATGGGCGTGTCAGGAAAGGCTTCGCGGCAGCGCTGGCTGTAGACGATGGCGGCGCGGTCAGGGCGCTTGCCACCCACGTCGCCCGCGGTGTAGGCGTCGTCGGTGCGAATTTTGCGGTCCGCCGTATAGCGATTGATCATGGAATCCATGTTGCCGCTGGTCACGCCCCAAAACAGATTGGGTTGGCCCAAGGCCTTGAAGGCCTCGGCGCTGGTCCAATCGGGCTGGGCGATGATGCCGACCCGAAAACCCTGGTTCTCCAGCATGCGGCCGATCACGGCCATGCCAAAACTCGGGTGGTCCACGTAAGCGTCGCCGGTGACCAGCACAATGTCGCAGCTGTCCCAGCCCAGTTGGGTCATTTCTTCCCGGTTCATTGGCAAAAACGGGGCCGTGCCAAAGCGCTGCGCCCAGTATTTTCGGTAACTGGTCAGCGGTTTGGCGTCACGCGGAAAGAAAGAGACGTCTACAAAGGCGTTCATGGGCGGGCACTCGGGATAACCCGCTAGTGTAGGGGCACTGCGGTGGGCCTGAAGCTGGCGCGGTTATTCGACCGGCACCGTAGTTGCCTATGAGCGAGTCCCCGCGTCAAAGGTCTTTTTGGGCGCGCTCGATGAGATCCACAAAGCTTGGGGCGTCGCCCAAGGCTTGAGCGGCCAGCAAAGCCAGTTTGACCAAAAAGAGTTCGGATTTTTCGGGGCCTGCGGCATCAATGGCAAAGGCCAGTTGGTCATAGGCTGTTTCCAGACCTGCAATGTCCAGACCGGTTGAGGGTTTCATGGGGCTTCTCCGGTGGTGGCTTGGACAAGGGCAGCATTCAGGCGCTGGGCATCAAGGTGCAACCAGCGGGCGCAAATGTGCTGGTCGGGACGCAACAGGTAGGCCGCGCCTGGATGAGTCACGCCGTAGCGGCCGTGCACCTGACCTTGAGGGTCGGACAGCACCTGCAACCAAGGCGCATCGGTCGGTCTTTCCAACAGGCCCGCCTCTGAGTGGCCAGACGGCGTGATGCAAGTGAGCCGCAATGGGAAACCCTGTGCATGCCATTGGACAACGCCGTCGCGCAGCTCGGCGGGCAAGGCGTCGGCCGCACCAAACCACAGCAGGTCAAAGCCGCCGCCCAGGTGGTCCAGCAAAAACTGCGTGTCCGAAAGGCGCACATTGAGCGGTGGCGCGCCGTGCGCGGGGCCGTCCTGGAACTGCGCGTTGTCGTCCACACGGCAATTGAGGCTGGAATGGCTGTAGGCGTGCGGGCGCGAGGTGCGCCAGTGGTAGAGCGGGCGCACAAAGGCTTCGGTGAGCGAGAGCGACAAGACGGCGTCGCGCAGCAAGCGAAAGCCGCGCGTGGGCGGGGTCATGAAACGGGTGCTTTTGCCCGCTTCTTCGATGATTTCCCAGGCCGCGCCCACGCGTTCGGCGCTGTAGTTGGCCAGCAAGGCCGAAGAAGCATGCCCCCGGCACACCAGACCCAGACGCCAGGCCAGGGCCTGCGCGTCCTGAAAACCGGTGTTGGCCCCCCGCACACCAAAAATTGGCAGCAAATGGGCGGCGTCGCCCATGAACAAGGTGCGCCCCACCCGGTAGTCGGGCAAGGTGAGCGTCCGGGCCGAATACACCGAGCTCCAGTCCATCTCCCAAGGCTTGTCTGCATGGCCGATCATGGCCAGTTGGTCGTTGATGCGGGCTTTGAGCGACTCTGAAGACAAGGCCTGCTCGGGTGTTTCGCCCTCGGGCAGTTGGTAGTCCACACGCCAGATGCCCAGGGGCTCGCGGTGCAGCAGCACGGTGTTGCCGGGGTTCCATTCGGGGTCAAAAAAGGCCAGGCGCTCGGTGGGCAAAGGCAGGTCGATGCGGATGTCGGCAATGACAAACCGGCCTTCGTAGGATGCGCCTTCGAGCTTGAGGTCCAGCATGCTGCGGATGCTCGAGCGGGCACCGTCCGAGGCGACCAGCCATTCGGTCTGCAGGGTGTAGGGGCCTTCGGGGGTGTCCACTTGCAGTTGGGCGTGGTCGGCGTGTTGCGTCACCGCCGTGACGCGGTTGCCCCAGCGCAGATCAATCAAGGGGTTGGCCTCGCAGGCTTCGACCAGGTACTGCTCCAGAAACTGCTGCTGCAGGTTGATCATGGGGCCAAATCGGTCGTTCTCGTCGTGTGGGGCTTCCATGCGAAACACGCGCTCGCCCCGGTAAAACGAGTTGCCAAAGCGCCAGGGCAAGCCGTTTTGCGTGACACGATCAGCCACACCCACTTGCTGCAGGATTTCCATGGAACGGCGCGTGAACACGATGGCGCGGCTGCCCTCGCTGACCTGCAACTCCGACTCCAGCAACACGCAGGGCACCCCAAAGCGCGCCAGCTCCAAAGCGGCCGTCAGACCCACCGGACCGCCGCCCGCGATCACCACCGGGTGCAGCGGCTGCCCCGGGTGCTGAGAAGGCAACCAGGGCTGGTGCACGGTGTAGTCGTAATAAATCGAGCGGCGGGGCGCGCTGGCCGGTTGGTGCATGGTGCCTCCAGGGATGGGAACTTCACTGACTCAATGGGGGCCGAGTTTAGACAAGGTCTGGCAAAAAAGACGTCACCTTTTGGGGACAGACTCCAAGCTCTGCGGGGCAAGCAACCAGGCCACCAAGGCTTTGTGGCCAGCCAAGCCCAGCTTGCGGTAAATGCGTTTGGTGTAGGTCTGCGCACTGGCCAGCGTCAGGCCCAGGCGCTCGGCCAATTGTTCGGTGCTCAGGCCTTCCAGCAATCCACGCACCACATCCAGATCACGCGGGCTGAGCGCCGGGCCCCGCAGGGCCAAGCGGTCCAGCAACAAGGCCATCAGATCCACGCTGAGCACTTGCCCGGTGTAGTGCAAGCGCACCGCCTGCACGATCAAAGGTGCCAAGGCTTGTACGTTGGCCAGCTCGGCATCCGTCATCAAGCCGTGCTCCAGTCCCCGGTACAGGTTGACCGACAGCCATCGCCGGCCCTCGTGCAGCGACAAAATGGCCAGCCGCTCAGCCACGCGGGGCCATTCATAGCAAATTTGCCGGTAATCCGGGTGCTCGACAGCGTGTGCGGCTTGACGGTGCAGCACGATGTGCGGATGCTGGGGCGATGCCCTCAGGGCGGCCTGGTGGTGCGCTTGCATGGCCTGCTGCGCGCCGTCCAGCCTGTAAAAACGCTGCACATAGGCCTGCGAGATGTCGGGCAAAGCGAGGGTGCGCGCCCGGTCGCCCACCGCCAGGGTGCGCGGACGCCCTGCTCCCTCGAAGGAAAAAATCGTGCACTGCGCCATGGGCACCCAGGTGGCCAGCAAGCGCAAGATCTCTTCGGCCACGGCGTGGCGGTCGGAAGCGCCCAATTTGCCCATCAAAGCCGCCATTTGCCAAAGCGGCACATTGGGCGAGGCCCCAGGGTTGACAGGGCAAACCCAATGGTCCGCTGGCGCGGACACGGGGGAGCAGTCTGGACAGGTCATAGGTCGATGTTAGCCGGGGCTGTGCGGCGGCAGTGAGCGCCGGTTTTCAGGCATCAGAACACTTTGTCAGAACGCATGGCCCTTGGGGTATTCTTGAACGATGCCTTTTTCTCTTGCCTGCCCTGCCCACCACGAACTGGTCATCAAAAAAAGCCGCTTCATCGCCTGCGTCGAGTCGATCGCCGGACGCGACGAGGCGCAGGCACGGGTGGCGCAACTCAAGGCCGAGCACCCCGATGCCGCCCATGTGTGCTGGGCGCTGCTGGCAGGAGGCCAGTCGGCGGCTAACGACGATGGCGAGCCCGGCGGCACCGCAGGCCGACCCATGCTGGAAGTGCTGCGCCATCAGGATCTGCAAGGCGTGATGGCTTCAGTGGTGCGTTACTTTGGCGGCGTCAAACTAGGCGCAGGCGGTCTGGTGCGGGCCTACACCGATGCGGTGGCCCAGGCACTGCTCACCGCAGAGAAAATCCCACTGATCAAGCAGGCACAACTGGCGTGCAGCTTTCCCTATGCACTTGAAGGCCTAGTGCGACGTGAACTGGAACTGGCGCAGGCGCAGCTGTTGGAGGTGACCCATGGCAACGTGGTCACTTTGCGCTTTGCCCTGCCCGACACGCTGGCAGCGGCCCTGATGGCGCGGTTGAGCGAGAGCGGTCGGGGCCAACTGGTGTGGCTGGACGGTGACACCTCTGATTGAGCCCACGCAGAGATAATCCGAGACATGCCCGAACACCAGCCCCTGCAGCAACCGCGCTCCAAAACCGATCTGTTTGTCTCATTCACCCTCTTAGCCCTGCAAGGCTTTGGCGGCGTGCTGGCCGTGGTGCAGCGCGAGCTGGTCGAAAAAAAACGCTGGATGACACGCGAGCAATTTGTCGAAGACTGGGCGGTGGCGCAAATTTTGCCGGGGCCGAATGTGGTCAATTTTTGTCTGACGATCGGCGGTCGGTATTTTGGTTTGGGCGGTGCCCTGGCCTCTTTGGCGGGTTTGCTGATGGCCCCTTTGGCTGTGGTTTTGCTACTGGCCATGGCATTTGGAGGCGTATCGGATGCCCCTTGGGCGCAAGGCGCCTTGCGTGGCATGGGCGCTGTGGCGGCCGGTTTGATTGCCGCCACTGGGATCAAACTGATGAGCGCCTTGAAACGCAACCCCATGGGATTGCCAGTGTGCGCGGCCGTGATGCTGTCAACCTTCGTCTGTGTGGGCGTTCTCCGCTGGCCGCTGATCTGGGTGCTGTTGGGGGTGGGCAGTGCCGCTTGTGGCTGGGCTTATCTTCAGTTGACGCGCCAAATGCTGAACAAAGGGGACGCCGCATGAGCCTTGCTGTATCACTGAGCGTCAGCGATTGGCTGGCGTTTTTCAACCACTTTTTGTCCCTGTCCTTGCTGGCCGTGGGCGGCGCGATCATCACCGCGCCCGACATGCACCGTTTTTTGGTGGACGAGCACCAATGGCTGAGCGACGAACAATTCAGCTCCTCCATCGCGCTGGCGCAATCTGCGCCCGGGCCCAATGTGTTGTTTGTGGCCGTGATCGGCTGGAACGTGGGACTGAACGCAGGCACTGGCATGGGAGGCGGGTGGTTCAGCGTGGGCTTGTCGGCCTTGGGCGTTGTCCTGAGTTTGCTGGGCATCATGCTGCCCTCGTCCATCCTGACTTACAACACCACGCGCTGGGCCCAGCGCCACCGGGACAAGTTGGGCGTGCGGGCCTTCAAGCTGGGCATGGCACCTGTGGTCATTGCGCTGCTGGTGTCCACCGGTTGGCTGCTTACTGCGGGCCACAACCAGCCAGCGAAAGACTGGCCGCTGTGGATGCTCACGTCCGTGGCCATGCTGCTGGTCTGGCGCACCCGCATCCATTTGTTGTGGTTGATCGGAGCGGGCGCTGTGATCGGCGGATTGGGCTGGATCTGAGGCCTCAGGGCTGGGCAGCCCGTCAGCGCGGGTTCTCGAAAAAGACCGTGTTCGAGTAATCGCTTACCTCGAAATACACTTTTTTCTCGCCCGGATCGACCTCGAAGTTGAAGTTTTCATCGAGCACGCCGTAACCATAGCGGTAAGCGCGTGGTGATTTGTCATCAGTGCCCAAAGCGGTGCTAACTTTGTCGACCTTGATAAAGCGGCGCACCAACTTCTCGCCTGCGTAGACCTCCATCACACCGTTGGTGCCAGTCCAGTTCTGGATGCTGCGACCAATTTTGTTTTGCTGCTCTTGTGTGCAAGCGGCCAGCAGGCAGGCCGAACCGACGGCGAAGATCAAGGCGATTCGGGAGGTGTTTTTTGACATGTCACGTTCCTTATTTGAATGGTTGGTTGCTTAAAAAGAATCTCAGCTACGCTGACGCAGAGCCTCATAAAGGCACACGCCACTGGCCACCGACACGTTCAGGCTTTCCACTGCGCCGCGCATGGGGATGCTGACCAGCTCGTCGCAGTTCTTGCGCGTCAACTGGCGCATGCCCGCTCCTTCGGCCCCCAGAACCAAGGCGGTGGGCACTTTCAGATCGACTTGATAAATGGTACGGGGCGCATCATCGCTGGTGCCCACGATCCAGATACTCCGCTCCTTGAGTTCGCCCAAGGTGCGTGCCAAGTTGGTGACCATGAAATAAGGCATGGTTTCGGCCGCGCCGCTGGCCACTTTGGCCACGGTGGCATTGATGCCGGCCGCGTGGTCTTTGGGGGCGATCACGGCATGTGCGCCAGCACCGTCGGCCACGCGCAAGCAAGCACCCAGGTTGTGCGGGTCGGTCACACCGTCCAGCACCAAGAGCAAAGGTGGGCCTTCTACGGTATCGAGCAAATCATCCAACGAATGGTTTTGGGGCATGGGCGCGACCATGGCCACCACACCCTGGTGGCCGTGACCACCGGCCAGCTTGGCCAGGCGTTCACCGTCCGATTCGATCATTTTCATGCCCGAATCGCGGGCCTTTTCGATGAACTGGCGCATGCGCGCATCGCGGCGCGTGACCTCGTAATGGATTTCAACAACGGATTGGGGGGCGATCTTGAGGCGAACGCCCACGGCATGGAAGCCGAACAGCACTTTGTGAGATGACATCCCCGGATTATCGTTGGTCACAACCATCCGGCTGATCAAAGACTCATGCCAAAGGCATAAAGGCCTTCTATTGATCCGGCCTCTTGAAGTCTTGAGTGACAGGCAAGGAATAGATTTTTGTAGAAGCCCACCCCTGTGGGCGATGGGCGTGGCACACGCCCTGCAAGCCATCGCCCACGGGGTGGGCTACTACGGGGACAAGAACATACACATGCAAGAGCTGTCAGAGGGAATTGCAAATCGCATGGGACAAATCCATAAATGTCCCGTGCGGGTTTTCAGGACGGTTGCGCGATTGCCTCGGACAAACGCCCTGCCTGAATCAGCAAGCTGCGCTCGCACTTGGCGGCCAGCTGGCGGTCGTGTGTGACCAAGACCAAGGTCGTGCCATGCTCGCGGTTGAGCGCAAACATCAAGTCCATGATGGCCTCGCCGGTGGCGTGGTCCAAACTGCCGGTGGGCTCGTCGGCCAGCAGCACATCGGGTTGCACCACAAAGGCTCGGGCCAGCGCCACACGCTGTTGCTCGCCGCCACTGAGCACTTTGGGCAGGTGCTTTAGGCGTTCACCGAGGCCCACGCGCTGCAATATGGCCGTGGCAGTGCTGCGGGCATCGGGTCGATCGGCCAACTCCAGGGGCAGCATAACGTTTTCGAGGGCTGTCAGGTTGGGCATGAGCTGAAAGCTCTGGAACACAAATCCCACATGTTGGGATCGCACGGCGGCGCGCTCGTCTTCGGACAAATCAAACAACGATTGCCCGGCCAACACCACCTGCCCGGTGCTGGGTGTGTCCAATCCGGCCAGGATCGCCAGCAGTGTGCTTTTGCCCGAGCCGGAAGCACCGACAATGGCGGCTGTTTCCCCCGCGTTCAATGAGAAGTCGATATCGCGCAAAATGCGCAGTTCGCCGCTGGCGTCTTGCACCGTTTTGGAGACGCCACGCACGGCAATGATGGATTCAGGCATGCACAAACCTTTGTTGAGACGACGCCACTTTAACTGGACCTTGCTGGCCCTGGTCAGTTGGGGCCTTGCCGCGCCAGTGACGGCGGCCTCCGGGCAGCGCATTTTGGTGTTAGGTGACTCACTCAGCGCCGAATACGGCTTGGCCCGTGGCTCCGGTTGGGTAGCCTTGCTACAAAAACAGCTGGCCGCCGAAAAGCCAGGCGTGCAAGTCATCAACGCCAGTATCAGCGGCGACACCACCTCGGGAGGTCGCTCTCGCCTGCCCGCCTTGCTGCAACGTCACCAGCCCAGCCATGTGGTCATCGAGCTGGGTGGCAACGACGCCCTGCGCGGCCTGCCGATGAATATGACGCAAGACAATTTGTTGGCCATGACGAAGCAAGCCCAAGCGGCTGGGGCGCAAGTTCTGCTGTTGGGCATGCAAATGCCCCCCAATTACGGCCTCGACATGGCGCGGCAATTTGAAGCCGCCTACGCGCAAGTGGCCAAAAGCCAAAAGGCGGCGCTGGTGCCATTCTTTTTAAAAGGCGTGGGCGACGACCCCGAACCGCTCAAATGGTTTCAGAGCGACAGCATCCACCCCAACGAAGCCGCGCAGCCGCGCATGCTGGCCAATGTTTGGCCCACCCTCAAGAAACAACTGAAATGAGCCTTCACCTGATCTCGGCCGCTGATGCCATGGCCCAACTGAGTCAGTTTGACGCCATTCTGGATGCGCGATCCGAAGGCGAACACGCCGAGGACCACCTGCCCGGCGCTTTGAGCTGGCCATCGCTCAACAACGAAGAGCGCATCAAGGTGGGCACGCTGTACAAACAGGTCAACCCGTTTGAGGCCCAAAAAGTGGGCGCAGCACTGGTGGCCAAAAACATCGCCCGCCACATCGAAACTCAGGTGATGGACAAGCCGCGCAATTGGCAACCTCTGATTTATTGCTGGCGTGGGGGCAAGCGCAGCAACTCGCTGGCGCTGATCTTGGGGCAAATCGGCTTCAAGGTTCACCTGATTGAGGGCGGTTACAAGGCCTTTCGCAAAGAGGTCATGGAAGACACGCCTCGCCAAGCCCAGCGCCTGCAGTTCAAGGTGTTGTGCGGGCCCACCGGCTCGGGCAAAACGCGCTTGCTGCAGGCTTTGGCGCAAGAAGGTGCTCAGGTTCTGGACTTGGAAGCCATTGCATGCCACCGCAGTTCGGTGCTGGGCTTGATTCCGGGCACGCCGCAGCCGACGCAAAAAGCCTTTGACACGCAGGTCTGGGATGCTTTGCGCGTCTTCAGCGCAGACCGTCCGGTGTTTGTGGAAGCCGAAAGCAAAAAGGTGGGCAATCTGGCAGTGCCGGACGAGCTGATGGTGGCCATGCGGGCAAGCCCCTGCCTGCGGGTGGACCTGTCGCTGGAGAATCGGGTGAATCTGCTGATGGAGGATTATGCGTTTTTCACGCAAGACCGCGCCCTTTTTGCCGACCGGTTGGAGCGGCTGACGGCCCTGCGCGGCAAGGCTGTGGTGCAAGGATGGCAAGAAAGAATAGAGCGGGATGAAATGCGTGAGGTGGTGACCGAGTTGCTTTCAGGCCATTACGACCCTGGTTACGAGACCTCCACCGGCAACAACTTTGTGCATTACGCCCAAGCCCCGCGAGTGACACCTGCGAGCCACAGCATGCCAGACATGCTGGTTTTGGCGCATGGATTGGTGCAAAGGTGATCTGCGGCCGATGATTCAAGCAGCAGGCGTGGAAGAGTCGACCGCACCGGGCGTGGACGAGTCAGCAGCACCGGGCGCTGCATTGTTGGCGTCGCCCTCTTCGCCCTCGATTTCGGAGCCGTCTTCAGCAAACAGGCCCGATTTGCGGTCGGACTTGGCTTTGAGCTTGTCTTCTTTTTTGCGTTTCTTCGCCAGTTCTTTCTGGCGTTTTTCGAATCCGTAGTTGGGTGTGGCCAAGATGGCTCCTTTAATTTGAGCTGCCCAATGTAACAGCTTCTTCAGGCTTTTCTTCCCACTCGACGCTGCCCCGGTAGGCATGCCAGCTGGCGTGACCCAGCCACGGCCCCACCACGATGATGCCCAAGGCCCAAGGCCACAGGGCCGCTATAACCAACACGCTCAGCAGCAAGCCCCACAGCAGCATCACACCCGGGTGCAAAAAAACCACCCGCATGCTGGTGATCACGGCCGAAATGGCATCGGTGTCGCGGTCCAAAATCATGGGAATAGACACCACTGACAGGCCATAAACCAGGGCTGCAAACACGCCGCCCACGGCCAAATAGACCATCAAAAATTCGATGTTTTGTGGGTTGAACACCGCCTCGATCACGCCAGTGGTCGAGGGCATACCGGTGTTGAAGAACACCGCAAACACCACCAGCGACGCCCTGCCCCACAGCAGCTCCAGCACCATCAGCACCAGCACCAACATGGCCATGCTTCGGATGTGCTGGTCCCAGCACATCAAGGAACTGGCCATGTCAGGCAATATGCCCTGCTCGCGTTTGCGGCTGACTTCGTACAAGCCCATGGCCAAAAACGGGCCGACCAGCAAGCAGCCTGAGACCAAGGACAAGGCGTACTCTGGCTTGTGCTTGAACACCAAGGCCAAGACCTGAGCCATGCCCCAGAAACAGAGGCCATAAAACAAGGCAATGCCCGGGTGTTGGCGCATGTCCCTCAAACCCCGAGCCAGCCAGCGAAAAGGATCAGCAAAGCCCAAGGGCCGCATGTGCGAGCGCGGCCCCATGGGCGGCGGTGGCACATACGGCGTGGTCATGGTGGGCAGGACTGACTCGCGGGCAGCTTCAAGGGACTTGGCGTCGGCGTTCATGTGAAAAGTCCGTCTGAAAATACAAAGGTTTTCAGATTACCCCCTCCGTAACGCTTTGCACAGTCTGGAAACCACCAACTGCGCGAGTCCTGGGCCACAAAAGTGACCACACTGTCACCCGCGTGATCAGGCCATGGGCAAATGCGCCTGCACGGCTTGATGCAAGTCAAGAATCAAGTCCTGCGCCGACTCCAGACCGGTTGAAAAACGCACCAGCGTGCCAGGCTTCAAATGACCAGGCCAGGCCTGTCGCATCGAGGCAATGTTGTAGGGCACCACCAGGCTCACAGGGCCTCCCCAGCTGTAGCCGATCTTGAAGAGTTTTAACCCATCGCAAAACGCGTCCACCTGGTCTTGGCTGAAACGCGCGTCGATCATGACGCTGAACAAGCCTGCGGCCAAGCCTGTGCCGGGAACGCGATCGCACAGGGCTTGCCAATGGGCGTGGCCGGGCGCGCCTTCAAAGGCCGGGTGCATCAGTTGCGCGCATTGCGGCTGGGTTTGCCACCAAGCGGCCAAAGCGCGGGCGGTCTGGTCGTGTGCCGCATAACGCAGCGCGATGCTGGGCAAAGAGCGCAGCACGGTTTCAGCGTCGTTGGCCGCCACACCCAGACCCAGGCGCATGTGGCAAAGTTTGATTTGCAGGTGCAAAGTTGCGTCGCGGGTGATGACGCTGCCCATCAGCACGTCGCCGCCGCCGCTGGGGTATTTGGTAAGCGCATGGGCGCTGATGTCCACGGCCAGGCTACCTACCCCATCTGCACCATCGGCCAACAAATCAAAAGGCTTGAACGCCAGGCCCGAGCCCCAGGTGTTGTCCAGGGCACACAAGACACCGCGCTTGCGGCAACGGCGCACCATTTCGGGCAAATCGGGAAACTCCATGCTCACCGAGCCGGGCGCTTCAAGCCACACCAGGCGGGTTTGGTCCGTGATCTGGCGAGACAGATCCTGCGGGTCCATCGGGTCGTAAAACCGGTGCGTGATGCCAAAGTGGCGCAACTCGCCATCGGCCAATGCCTTGTTAGGGCCGTAAGCGTTGTCCGGAATCAGGACTTCATCGCCGGTTTTCAGGACGGCCAAGGCCACCAAGGCCAAAGCCGCCAGCCCACTGGGCACCAGCATGCATTGCAATCCCCCCTCCAGCGCGCACAAACGCTCCTCAAGCAAGTAGGTGGTGGGCGTGCCGTGCAGACCGTAGGTGTAGGCCGATTTGTCTTTCCACTCGCGCTGGCGCATGTCGGCCACTGTGGGAAAGTAAACCGTTGAGGCCTTGAACACGCCCGGCTGGGGCGCGTCAAAACCACCCGGCGGTGTGTAGGGGTGGTGAATCAGGCCGGTGACGCTGGGCACGGCGGGAAGCTTTGGATGGTCTTTTTGCATCCGGACATCCTAATACAAACAGCCTCCCAAAGGAGGCTGTTGGAGGTCAACTGAGGGAAAGTCCGAGTTGGATCAAACGCGCCACTTTTCCATCAACTTCTCGGGGCGCATGTTGTCGTACGGCTCAAAAGGCTGGTGAATCCAGGGGTTGGTGGGCAGGTCCTCGATCGAGTAATCGGGCTTGAAGCTGGACACGCCCTTGGTCCAGATCACGGCGGTGCGCAGCTCGGTGATCGGCTTGTAGTTGTTTTTCAGCTGGTCCACCACCGCACGAAGGGTGTGGCCGGTGTCGGCCAGGTCGTCCACCAACAGCACTTTGCCAGCGATCTCGCCTTTGGGTGTGGTGATGAAGCGGGCGATGTCCAAGTGGCCCTGCACCGTACCAGAGTCAGCGCGGTA
The DNA here is from genome assembly GCF_003063645.1 of Limnohabitans sp. 2KL-51. Taxonomy (GTDB): domain Bacteria; phylum Pseudomonadota; class Gammaproteobacteria; order Burkholderiales; family Burkholderiaceae_C; genus Limnohabitans_A. The sequence goes on along the minus strand of NZ_NESJ01000019.1, from coordinate 29,629 downwards.
AGAGCTGGTGGACATGATGGCCAGCGGCTTGTCGAACACGCGCGAGAGAATGTCGCCGGGGCGCATACCACCGCGGGCCAGACACAGGATGGTGTCGAATTCCCAGCCGGACTGGTGAATTTTGATCGCGAGTTTTTCGATCAAATTGTGGTACTCGTCGTAGCTCACATACAGGTGCTTGCCGTCTTCGGTCAACATGGGGTCACTCCAAAAAATCAGGGTTTGGGATCGATGTGTTTTGCTGAATCCGGGGCTCAGACCGCAAAAGGGTTGTGCAGCAAGATCGTGTGGTCACGGTCAGGGCTGGTGGACACCACATGCACAGGCACGCCCGTCACTTCAGCAATGCGGTCGAGGTAATAACGGGCCGTGGAGGGCAGTTTATCCATCTCGGTCACGCCCACGGTGGTTTCTGTCCAGCCGGGAATCACTTCATAAATGGGTTTGCACCGGGCGATCTCGTCTGCACCCATGGGCAGGATGTCAATCGTTTCGCCGTCCAGCTCGTAGCCGGTGCACAACCACAACTCTTTCAAGCCGTCGAGCACGTCGAGCTTGGTGATGCACAAACCACTCAAACCGTTGACCTGCGCGCTGCGCTTGAGCAAGGCCGCATCGAACCAGCCGCAGCGGCGTGAACGGCCGGTGGTGACGCCTTTTTCAGCGCCCACGGTGGACATGTGGTAACCGGGCGTGCCGGGGGTTTCCCAATCCAGCTCGGTGGGAAACGGGCCGCCCCCCACGCGGGTGCAATAAGCCTTGGTGATGCCCAAAATGTAGTGCAGCATGCCCGGGCCCACGCCCGCACCGGCAGCGGCATTGCCCGCCACGCAGTTGCTGGACGTCACAAACGGGTAGGTGCCGTGGTCCACGTCGAGCAAGGTGCCTTGCGCGCCTTCGAACAGCAAATTGGCTCCCGCTTTGTGGGCTTCGTTCAACTCGCGGGACACGTCGGCCACCATGGGCAGCAGCTCTTTGGCATAAGCCATGGCTTCGTTGTAAGTCGCGTCAAAGTCAACGGGGGCAGTACCCAGGATGTTGACCAGAATTTCGTTGTGCAGCGCCAGGTTTTCGCGCAGCTTGGTGGCAAAACGCTCGGGGTATTTCAGGTCTTGCACGCGCAGGGCACGGCGAGCTACTTTGTCTTCGTAAGCGGGGCCAATGCCGCGGCCGGTGGTGCCGATTTTGGCGGTCCCGGCTTTTTCCTTGGCGGCTTCGCGGCCCACATCCAATGCGACGTGGTAGGGCAAGATCAGCGGGCAGGCTTCGCTCACGCGCAGGCGCGAACGCACCTCAACACCGGCTTTTTCAAGACCTGCGATTTCTTCGAGAAGCTTGGGCACGGACAGCACCACACCGTTGCCGATGTAGCACTTGACGCCTGCGCGCATGATGCCGCTGGGGATCAGGTGCAAAGCGGTTTTAACGCCGTTGATTACCAAGGTATGGCCCGCATTGTGACCGCCCTGAAAACGCACCACGCCGTGGGCGCTTTCGGTCAACCAGTCGACCAGTTTGCCTTTGCCCTCGTCGCCCCACTGGGTCCCGACAACGACAACGTTACGGCCTTGTTTTATGTTCATGCTTGAAATGTTCTTTCTCAAAGAGCCTGTACCAACCACTGCCCTGCCGCTTCGATCAACTCGCGGTCGCAATGGAATTCGTCCACTTCGCTTTCGTGGCCAGGCAGAACGCACAACACGGTTTCACCCCGGCTGCGCAGCGCTGCGATGGCCAAACGCAAGGCATCCGATTGGCCCCATGGTGCGCGAATGGCTGCACGCAAAACAAGTGGCTGAACTGCGGCCACCAATTCTTTCAAATCCAGGCTGAATCCCACGGCTGGACGGTCGCGGTCGATGCGGTGCCCAAAGACAGCGCCCACACCGTCGTAGCGCCCGCCACGGGCCAGGGCGTCAGATGCGCCTTTGGCGTAAATGGCAAAGCGGGTGCCGCTGTAATAAGCGTAACCACGGGAGTCTCCCAGGTCAAAACTGACGGACACGCCTGGGATCTGCTCGGCCAACCAACGCAGCTGAGCCAAGGCCTGGGTGATTTCAGGGTACTCGGGCAAGCGCGATGCCGCACGGTCCAGGACGCTGATGTCGCCATACAAATCGACCAGGGCCAACAGTCCCTCTTTGACGGCGGGCATCAAACCGGCACTCAAACGGGTCAAGGCCGAGGCGTCTTTGCTCGCCAAGGCGGCATGGATAGCGTGGCGCTGCGCTTCGCTCAAAGGCTGGGCCTGCAACAAGCAGTTCACGATGCGGGCATCGGCCAGGTCAACCTGCAGCCCAGTGGCGCGCCCAGCAGACAAGCAGTCCAAGGCCAGCTGCAGGATTTCCAGATCGGCTTCGGGGCCAGCGTGTCCGTAAATTTCAGCGCCCAGTTGCAGCGGTTCGCGGGTGGCGTGTGGGCGTGCGGGGCGGGTGTGCAGCACCGGCCCGCAGTAGCAAAGACGGGTCAGAGATGTGCGACCGAGTAAGTGGGCATCGATGCGTGCCACCTGGGGGGTGGTGTCGGCACGCAAACCCAAGGTGCGGCCCGAGAGTTGGTCCACCAGTTTGAAGGTCTGCAAGTCGAGGGCTTCACCCGTACCGGTCAGCAGGGATTCCAAATGCTCCAGCAGCGGCGGCATCACCAGCTCGTAGCCATAGCCACGGGCGGTGTCAAGTAGTACGCGGCGAAGTTCTTCGATGTGGCGTGCCTCGGAAGGCAAGACATCGGCAACGTGATCCGGGAGGACCCAAGCAGACATGAGGGGATGGGGGAGACGGTTAAAAACGAGATTTTACCGGGTTGACAGGCGTATTTCCGGCAAAAAGATGGGCAAATTATCCAAATCCAGAACCAAAGATAAGAATGGACACAATCTGATCAGCCGCACCATCATGAGGGTGTCAGGCCAGCAGCCAAATCACCACCAGACCGAATAACACCATGAGCATGCCGAAAAACCGGATCTGCCCCTCCTGAAGCTTGAGCATTTGCTCAAACAGGCCTCGCCATCGGCGAGGCGAAAGCATCGGCAGCAACCCCTCCAAGATGAGCATCAGACCCAAAGCCATCAGGAGGGTGTCGAGCAAAATTTACTTCCGGGCAGGCGCACCGCCCGGTGTGCCGCGCATGCCCTTGAAGAACTCGGAGCTGCCGGGGTCGAGCACCATCACGTCACCCTTGCTGTTGAAGCTGGATTTGTAGGCTTCGAGGCTGCGGTAGAACTGGGCAAACTGAGGGTCGCGGCCAAAGGACTCTGCATACATACGAGCAGCTTGGGCATCGCCCTCGCCCTTGATTTTCTGGGCATCGCGGTAAGCGTTGGCGATCGTCACCTCGCGCTGGCGATCGGCGTCGGCACGAATTTTTTCACCTTCTGCACCACCGGTAGAGCGCAGCTCATTGGCCACGCGCTTGCGCTCGGCTTCCATGCGGCGATACACCGATTCGGTGATGGTGTCCACGTAATCGGCACGGGTGATTCGCACATCCACCACGTCCACGCCCCAAGGCTTGGCTCCTTTGACCACGGTCAGCACGGCGGCTTTGACGTCGTCCATCAGCTCTTCCCTCTTGAGAGACAGCAACTCGTTGACGGTGCGTTTGTTGATCTCCTCTTGGAAAGCGTTGCGTACCACACGGTTGAGCTGGTTGGTCCCTGCCTTCTCATCCAGACCCACGTTGCGGATGTAGGCCTGCGGGTCGGTGATGCGCCAGCGCACATACCAGTCAATCACCACACGCTGCTTTTCGGCCGTGAGCATGGGCTCGTTGTCGGGGCTGTCCAGCGTCAACAAACGCTTGTCGATGTAATTGACGTTTTGCAGTGGCGGCGGCAACTTGAAGTGAAGTCCCGGCTCGGTGATCACTTCCTTGATCTGACCCAAAGCGTAGACCACGCCAAACTGGCGCTGGTCCACCACGAACAATGTAGAGCTGAGCAGCGCGAACACCACCAGCAAACTCGATATCCACAATCCGATGCGATTCATTGTTTTATTCCTTATCGTGGATCGCGGCTACGCGAACGCTCGAGGTCTCGTGAGCGGGTGTCCGCAGCACCGTTGCTGCCGGCATTGGCGGGGACTGCGGGCACATCCATGGCGGGCGGGGCCACTTGCGTGACCTGTTGCATGATTTTGTCGAGCGGCAAGTACAGGAGGTTGGAGCCTGACTTGCTGTCCACCAGCACCTTGGTCACGTTGCTGTAGATCTGTTGCATGGTGTCGGTGTACATTCGGTCGCGCATGACCTGGGGCGACTTCTGGTACTCGGGCAAGATGGTCTTGAAGCGCTGGGCATCACCCTCGGCTTGCGCCACGATGCGTTCGCGGTAAGCATCGGCCTCTTCCTTCAAACGCGCGGCGGCACCTACGGCACGGGGGATCACGTCGTTGGCATAGGCTTGCGCTTCGTTCTTGGCGCGTTCGCGCTCCTGACCGGCTTTAAGCACATCGTCAAAAGCAGCCTGAACCTGCTCAGGTGGACGCACGCCCCCTTGCTGCAAGTTGATGCCCACTACCTCAATACCGACTTTATAACGGTCCAAGATGGTTTGCATTTTTTCACGCACGCGAGGCGCGATTTGGTCGCGCTCTTCGGCCAGAGCTGAATCCATTTTCATTTTGCCCACCACCTCGCGCACGGCGGTCTCAGCCGTCTGCACCACAGCTTCGGTCGGATTGCGACTTTCGAACAGGTAAGCACGGGCATCGTTCAATCGGTACTGAACCGCAAACTTGATCTCGACGATGTTCTCGTCTTCGGTCAACATTGCCGACTCACGCAGGCCAGTGGCTTTGACGATGTTGTCGCGGCCAATGTCCACCGAACGGATTTGCGTCACAAAAACGAGTTCGTGGCGCTGCACTGGGTAAGGCAAGCGCCAATTGAAACCAGCGGTCACGGTCGAGTGGTATCTGCCAAACTGGGTGATCACCGCCTGCTGACCTTCTTGAACGATGAAAAAGCCGGTGGCCAACCAAACCAGTAAGGCACCGCCCAAAATGACCCCAATGCCCAGGTTCTTGATGAAGGCCGGGATTTCAGGCCCTCCCGATCCACCGCCACTGCCGCCGGGGCCTTGGGGACGCTGAGGCCCCCCCTTGCCGCCAAAAATCTGACCGAGCTTGCGGTTGAAGTCGCGCCACAACTCATCCAGATCAGGCGGGCCACTTTGCTGTTGCTGCGGACCGCGTCCGGGCGGTTGTTGCCAGGCTTCTGGCTTGGGGCCGGGTGGTGGCGTCTCGCCCGATGGCTTAGTGCCTGAGTCACCGGAAGATTTGTCATCGTCACGACCCCAGCGTGGATCGTTCAGGTTGAACATGCCTCGTATCTTTGCGGGCAGCAAGGACCATCGCAGGGCTGGCAGGTGAAAATTCATGATTCTTTGTCTTTGTCTGGGTGACGAAACAGCATTGTGCCGAATTTAAGGGGCACTCAAGGCGGGTCACCGGGATATTCCCGGTACAACTCACGGGGATCAGGCGCTGGTGACTGGGCTGCAGGCAGTGCTGCCTTCACGATGTCAGACAACGCCGTGCGCAATAGGGCGAGACCCTCGCCGCTTTGCGCACTCAGGAAAACACGTGGCACGGGCACGCCATCCAGCTCGTATTGGTCTTGCATCTGCAAGGGGTAGCGGTCGGTGGTCAGGGCATCGAGTTTGTTGAACACAAGCAATTGTGGCACCTGATCAGCACCAATCTCGGTCAGTACCTTTTGCACCTCGGCCATCTGCTCGGGAAAATCCGGGTTGGCTGCATCGACCACATGCAGCAGCAAATCCGCCTCTGTGGCTTCCTGCAATGTGGCCTGGAAGGCCTCGACCAACCCATGCGGCAAATCACGGATAAAACCCACGGTATCGGACAAGGAGACCGAGCGCCCTGCTTCGCCCAAATAAAGCTGACGTGTGGTGGTGTCCAAGGTGGCAAACAACTGGTCGGCGGCGAAGGCGCGGGCCTTCACCAGGGCATTAAACAGCGTGGATTTGCCAGCGTTGGTATAACCCACCAGAGAGATATTGAAGGTGTCGCGCCGATCGCGCTGACGCCGCTGGGTGTTGCGCTGCTTTTTGACCTTGACCAGGCGCTCCTTGATGCGCTTGATCGAGTCGTTGATCATGCGGCGGTCCAGCTCGATTTGGGTTTCCCCCGGGCCACCTCGCATGCCGATACCACCGCTTTGGCGCTCCAAGTGCGACCAGCGTCGCACCAGGCGGGTGCTCAGGTACTGCTGGCGTGCCAGCTCCACTTGCAGTTTGCCCTCGTGGCTGCGCGCACGTTGGCCAAAAATTTCCAGGATCAACAAGGTTCGGTCATTCACCGGCAAACCAATGTGGCGCTCCAGATTGCGCTGCTGCGCCGGGCTCAGGGACTGGTCGAACAAGACCTCGACCGCCCCGTGCATCAGGGCCAAGGCCTTGATCTCGTCGGCCTTGCCGCTGCCGACAAAGAACGCTGGGTCCGGGGCCTTGCGTTTGCAGGTCAGGCGCGCTACCGGCTTTAAGCCGCCAGACTCGGCCAAAAGGCCAAGTTCTTGCAGTTCGCCGTCAAAATGCGGGAGCCCAAAGTCAACGCCGACCAGTAAGGTCGGCGCGGCTTGTGGGGAAGATGTTTCAGACAATGTCAGCAACCTGCAAAGGCGGTGTCACACCGCCGGGCGAGCAAAACCCGCATCAAGCGGTGATTTCACCCGTTTCAGGGGTGCTGAAAGTAACGGAGCGACCTGGAACGATGGTTGAGATGGCGTGTTTGTAGACCATCTGGGTCACTGTGTTGCGTAAAAGCACAACGTACTGGTCGAACGATTCAATCTGGCCTTGGAGTTTGATGCCGTTGACGAGGTAAATTGACACCGGCACGTGCTCTTTGCGCAGTGCGTTCAGAAAGGGGTCTTGCAAAAGTTGACCTTTGTTGCTCACGATATTCTCCGTGTTCAGAAGTTTTGAAGCCTTGACCTTACCACAGGGAAAGGGGTGCCATTTTAGGAAAATATGAATTCCTCAATTCTCAGCTGGATTGTTTGTCTGCAAAAGGATTTGTAGATGTTTTCATTTCAATTCGCATCGGCGTGCCGGCCAAACTGAAGGCTTTGCGAAAGCGTCCTTCCAGAAAGCGCTTGTAGGTGTCGGTGACGTGCTCCAGCGAGTTGCCGTGGATCACGATCACGGGCGGGTTCATGCCACCTTGGTGGGCATAACGCAGTTTGGGGCGGAACATGCCGCCACGTTGGGGGCTTTGGAACTGCACGGCCTCTAGCAACAAACGCGTCAAAATGGGCGTGCTCATTTTGCACATGGCCGACTTGTGCGCCTGCACAATCGAGGCCCAGACAGGGCCCAGACCCTGACGTTTTTTGGCCGAGATGAAGTGCATGTTTGCAAAGCTCAAAAACGGCAAGCGGTTTTCAATCGAGCGCTGCACCAACTGGCGCTGGTATTCGTCGATGGCGTCCCACTTGTTGATGGCCAGCACCATGGCTCGGCCGCTTTCCAGTGCATAACCAGCAATGTGGGCGTCCTGGTCGGTCACGCCCTGCTCTGCGTCGAGCAACAACAAAACCACGTTGGCCGATTCAATCGCTTGCAGGGTTTTAACCACCGAAAACTTTTCAATGGCTTCAAACACCTTGCCTTTTCGGCGCAAACCAGCCGTGTCGATCAACTCGAACTTTTGGCCTTGGCGCTCAAAGGGCACGCTGATCGCATCCCGCGTGGTGCCCGGCATGTCAAAAGCCACCAGGCGCTCTTCACCCAACCAGGTGTTGATCAGGGTGGACTTGCCCACGTTGGGGCGACCGGCCACGGCCAGCTTGATGACCGAGGGGTCTTCTTCGGTCTCCTCGGGTTCGTCGGGCAAATTCAGCGACTCGAAAGCCAGCTCGACCAGACCGCGTGTGCCCTGCCCGTGCGCGGCCGAAATGGCGATCACCTCGCCCAGACCCAACTCATAAAACTCGGTCAGCTGAATGCCTTCGAGCATGCCTTCGGCCTTGTTGGCCACCAACAAACAGGGTTTGCCAATCTTGCGCAAGTATTTGGCGATGTCGTGGTCTTGTGCTGACAGCCCACCACGGGCGTCCACCACAAAAATCACCATGTCAGCCTCGGCCACGGCCTGCTGGGTCTGCTTGGCCATCTCTTTGTAGATGCCGCTGGTGGCATCGGGCTCAAAACCACCCGTGTCGATCACAATAAATTCTTGGCGACCTTGTTTGCCATTGCCGTAATGACGGTCTCGGGTCAGGCCCGCAAAATCGGCCACGATGGCATCCCGGCTCTTGGTGAGGCGGTTGAACAGCGTGGATTTGCCCACATTCGGGCGGCCGACAAGGGCCAGTACAGGTTTCACTTAAAAATTTTCCGATCCATCATTCAGGGCGAAATCCGAAGACGCCCCCGGTGCGTGTCACCACCACCAAAGTCTGACCCGCGGCCACAGGGCGGCCGGTAATCGCGCTGCCATCGGTGCCGATGCGCTGCAGAGGCTGCCCGTTTTGGGGGGAGAGTGCATGCACCCAGCCCTCCTGATCACCCACGACCAAGGCAGGACCCCAAACCAAAGGCATGCTCACGCCCCGAAAACGCAAAGCCTCTTGAGTCCAAAGTGGCGCACCCGAAGCGCGTTGCCAGGCGAGCAGCTTGCCGTCAGACTCGACACCCCACAGGGTTTGGGCGTCACCGTCCAGGCCTTGATGACCATTGGCAGGGCGGCTCCAAGCCATGCGGCCATTGGTGCCCTCGACACAGGACACAGATGTCTGGAACGCGCGCACGCAAACCGAATTGCCCACACGGCTGGGACCCGCCACCAAGTCGACCAGGCGCTCCACTTCGTTGGTTCCACGGGTGCTGCCCACCAGGGTTTCCCAGCGCACAGCGCCAGACAAAGGGTTCAAGGAGACCAGACGCCCACCCCAGCCGACCAGCAACTGATCGCCCACGGGCATCAGCAAACCGGCTTGGCGCAAGACCAGCGGGTCACCCGGTCGCTGTTGCGTCCAGAGTTTTTGGCCCGTAGCCCCATCAAAAGCGCTCACGGACCGATCGCCCGTCAAAACAAAGACACGTTCACCGGCCACCAAGGGAGGCGTATACGACAAAGCCGATAAGGCCTGACGCCAAAGGATCCGCCCGCCTTCAACGGTCACCAGTTCGTTGTTGCGTGTGACCACTGCAAAGCGCTGGCCATCACCGCCAACACCCGCCTGGATGGGGGCGCCCAAGTTCAGCCGCCAGACATCGCGGCCATTGGCTGCATCGATCAGGGCCAACTGACCTGCTGTAGAGGCCACAGCCACTTGCTGACCATGGGCAGAGGCCATGAGGGGGGTGCTGACCTCGCCAATTTGGTTGGTCCAGGCCTTTTTCACAGTCCAAGAGCCACTGACACTGGGCAAAGGTGAAGGCTGTGGCTTGTCGGGGGCACTGGAACAAGCCGACAACACGCACAAGCTGACCACACCCAACCAGCGGCCGCATAGAGAGTTGAGCAAACGTTTCACTTGGTGCTTCCTGTCGCAGTAGCCGGGCTGGCAGTTTCTGGATCCAAGCCCAAAGCATTGAGTTTGGCTTGCACCAAGCGCCTGTAATCAGGACTGTCACTCAACAGTTGCCAAGCGCTTTGATAAGCACTGACAGCTTCGCCTTTTTGGCCTTTGACCTGCATGACATCGCCACGCAAATCAGCGGCCAAACCCGCCATGGACGGGGTAAAAGGCGCACTCAACTGGGCCAGAGCCTCGTCGTTGGAGCCGGCATCGAGCAAGAGTGCAGAAAGTCGCAAACGCGCAATGTCGCGATACGCAGAATCGGGTGCCACCTCAGCGACCCACTTCAAAGCGGAGCGGGCGGCTTCAGCCTTGTCTTTGGCCTGCAAAGCCTTGGCCGCCAGCAAGGCAGCTTGGTGGGCGTATTGCGTACCACCGAACTTCTCTTTCATGTCGGCAAAACTGCGCTCCACACGGACCACATCCCCGGCAGTGACGGCGCGCTCGACCTCGTCAAACAGCACAGCTGCCTTGGCCGCCTGGTCGCGTTGCCAGTATTGGTAGCCGTTCCAAGCCGCATAGCTGCCCAAAACGACGATCAGCACCCAGGAAATCAGGTTGCCGTATTTCTTCCAGAAGTGTTTGATCTGGTCGAGTTGTTCTTGTTCTTCAAGATCGAGGGCTTTGGCCATGGTGTGAGTAATGAGTTGAGCGCTTTAAAGCGCGGATTGTAGGCTGTGGGCCCACGCGGCCACAGTATTCAGCGGCTCGGTGCGCTGGGCTCCTTCGCCGTCACGCAGCGATTTGACCGCGACCAGGCCTTGGGCCAATTCTTCGGCACCGAAGACCAGGGCGAAACGCGCACCCGAGGCATCGGCTTTTTTGAACTGGGACTTCATGCTGCCCATGCTGTCCCCGCTGCCCGCATGCATTTGGGCCGACACGCCACAGGCGCGCAAGCTCTGCAGCAGCTGCATGGCCACCGGCAAGGCGGCGGTTTCGGGGATGATGGCATATACATCAGGGGCCAGATTGGGCAAGGCCTCGCCCTGCTCCTTGATGAGTTCGAGTACGCGTTCCACACCCAAGGCCCACCCCACCGCAGGTGTTGGCTTGCCGCCAATTTGCTCAATCAGGTAGTCGTAGCGACCACCGCCGCAAATCGTGCCCTGCGAGCCCAAGCTGGTGGTGATGAACTCGAACACCGTGAGGTTGTAGTAATCCATGCCGCGCACCAAACGCGGGTTGATGCTGTAGGTCACACCATTGGCGTCCAAGATGGCCTTGACCGCATTGAAGTGGGCCAGCGAGGCCGCACCCAAAAAGTCGAGCAAACGGGGGGCGGCCTCAACCACGCTTTGCATGGCCGGGTTCTTGGTGTCCAGGATGCGCAAAGGGTTGCTGTGCAGGCGGCGCATGGCTTCTTCGTCCAGCACATCGCTGTGCTTTTCAAGGTGAGCAATCAAGGCTGCGCGGTGGGCTTGGCGCTCTGCGGGTTGTCCCAAGCTGTTGAGTTCCAGGCGCACATCTTTCAGGCTCAACACCTTCCACAGGTCATTGGCCAACAAGATCAGTTCAGCGTCCACCTCGGCACCACCAAAACCCAGCACCTCGGCACCGACTTGGTGAAACTGGCGGTAGCGACCGCGTTGGGGACGCTCATGGCGGAACATGGGGCCCATGTAATACAGGCGCTTGCCACCTTCGTATAGCAGGTTGTGCTCAACCACAGCGCGCACCAGACCCGCAGTGCCTTCGGGGCGAAGCGTGAGTTGCTCGCCGTTCAGGCGGTCTTCAAAGGAGTACATCTCCTTTTCAACGATGTCGGTTACCTCACCCAAGCCGCGCACAAACAAGGCCGTGGGTTCAAGGATGGGCAATCGCACGTTGCGGTAGGCGTAACGCGCCATCAAGGCGCGCACCTGCTGCTCCAGCCATTCCCAACGCGCCGAGTCGGGTGGCAGGATGTCGTTCATGCCCTTCACGCCGACCAGTTTTTGGGCCTTAATGGCCTTTTCAACTTTAGGGATGTTTTCTTTCAGCGGTTCGCTCATGTTGGTTCTGCAGATCCCGAACCAAAACGGTTCTCAATGTAGTTTTCAACCAGCACCTGAAACTCCTGTGCAATGCCTTCACCGCGCAGCGTCAGGCGCTTTTCTCCATCGATGAAGACCGGGGCAGCAGGAGCCTCACCGGTGCCGGGCAGGCTGATGCCGATGTCCGCATGCTTGCTCTCTCCGGGACCATTCACGATGCAGCCCATCACGGCGACCTTGAGGTTTTCCACCCCGGGGTAATGGGCACGCCACACGGGCATTTGGGCGCGCAAAAAATCGTCAATCTGCTTGGCCAGCTCTTGGAAGGTGCTGCTGGTGGTGCGCCCGCAGCCGGGGCAAGCGGTGACGCTGGGCACAAAAATGCGCAAACCCAAGGACTGCAAAATCTCGGATGCGATCACCACCTCTTGCGTGCGGGCTTCACCCGGCTGAGGCGTGAGCGAGACGCGGATGGTGTCGCCAATGCCTTCTTGGAGCAAGACCGACAAAGCCGTCGCCGAAGCCACCGTGCCCTTGGTGCCCATGCCCGCTTCGGTCAGGCCCAAGTGCAAGGCGTAGTCGGTGCGACGGCCCAACTCGCGGTAAACAGCGATCAAGTCTTGCACCCCTGAGACCTTGCAGGACAGCGCAATCTGCGCGCCATTCAAACCCATGGCTTCAGCCCGCTCGGCAGACGATATGGCCGATGAAATCAGCGCTTCGTACATGACTTGGCGCGCTTCCCAAGGCTGGGCGCGCTGGCTGTTGGTGTCCATCAGATCGGCCAGCAACTCCTGGTCGAGACTGCCCCAGTTCACGCCGATGCGAATCGCCTTGTTGAAACGCATGGCCGCTTCGATCATCTGACCGAACTGCACATCGCGCTTGTCGCCCTTGCCCACATTGCCGGGGTTGATGCGGTATTTCGACAGCGCCTCGGCACACGCAGGGTAGTCGGTCAGCAAGCGGTGGCCGTTGTAATGAAAATCGCCAATCAGCGGCACGTCAATGCCCATCTTGTCAAGCTGGTCACGGATATGCGGTACCGCCTCAGCGGCTTCAGGTGTGTTGACCGTGATGCGTACCATCTCAGAGCCGGCAATGGCCAACTCCTTGACCTGAATGGCGGTGCCGATCACGTCGACCGTGTCGGTGTTGGTCATGGACTGCACGCGCACTGGGGCGCCGCCGCCCACGGTGACCACGCGCGAGCCCCAGACCACTTGGGACTGGCGGCTGCGCCTAACCGCTGGACGGGCGATGGCAATGGGCTCAGGGCTCAGTGGCAAGTTTGCAGATGACATGTTCACTCCTTCACTTCAAAACGAGCCACCGTCACCAGGGTGTGGGGCTTGAGGTCAAAAGCTTGGCCGCGAAGAGTCGCTGTGACCGCCTGGGCACGGCCGACCACAACACTCACGGGCAAAGGGCTCTGGATCCGGGTACTTTCGCCGGCCTTGACCACGCCACTCCAGATCACCGCTTTTTGCGCGTTGCGCACTTCCAGCCAACTGTCGCCCGAAGCGGAAAACACCCATTCGGGGGATGCATCAGAACGGCCTGCAGAAGATGATGCTGTGGCTGTCACTGGATTGGCAGGAATCACTTGCGAACTCTTGGTTGCCACGGGCTCTGTCACCACAGCGGTCGTTGCAGCATTAGGAACATTCGAGACAAAAGACGCTGGCGACTGCGTGGTTTTGGCATCAGAAGCTTCAAAGGTTGGCGATGTCGCGCCAATCACAGGCAGCGAGACAGGTTCTCCGACTTCTTGAGAAACCACCTGGTCAGCCATCAAGGATTTGACGTCCTCCAACCAAGCCCAGTGGGACGGACCGGGCAGCCAGAGCAGCGCGCCTGTCATGAAAAGCATAAAAGTGGCACTCCAGACCACTTTGGATGAAGCCATTCGGCCCCAAGGCAGACCAGCGATGCCCATAGAAGCCTCGTCCTCCAAAGGCTTGATGGAGCTTCGCAGAGGCTCCAACTGGAAGGACGTTTGCGGTAATAAGGCCAAAATCGGTGCAGCGTCGGTATGCAAGTGACGGCAAACGCTGGAAGCCAGGCCCCGGTAAAAAACGGGGCCTTTGCCAGGGTCAAGCTCATCCGCCTCCAAAGCCTCCAGTTGGCGCACTGGCACTTTCAAGGTGATCGATAAAACGGCCAGGTGGATGCCAGCCTTCAAACGCGCTTTTCGCAGCAACTGTCCGGCTGTCACGGCCAAAACAGGAGGCTCAGAACTACCGGACTGGGTTCCGGACTCAGTTTTTAGGCTTGGTGTCATGTCGAGGCTCCGAGAAAGTCACAGCAGAAAGGGGCACCCAGTTGAGGGTACGCTGCTCGGCCATACGCGATTGCACTTGGGTGCGGTCTTTCACATCACCAGCCAACTGGCCACAGGCAGCATCGATGTCATCACCACGGGTTTTGCGCACCGTGGTAACCAAACCGGCCTCTTGCAACTGCTTGGCAAAGGCCTGTACGCGGGTCTGGGGTGAGCGAAGCAACCCGGAAGCCGGAAAGGGGTTAAAAGGAATCAGGTTGAACTTGCAACGCAAGCCCTGGCGGGCGTGTCTTTGAACGAGGTCAATCAAGGCGCTGGCGTGCTCGGGCTGGTCGTTGACGCCGTCGAGCATGCAGTATTCGAAGGTAATGAAGTCACGCGGCGCATGGGCCAAGTAACCGATGCAGGCCTGCATAAGTTCGTCGAGCGGGTATTTCCGGTTGAGCGGCACCAAATTGTCACGCAGCGCATCAAAAGGCGCGTGCAACGAGACGGCCAGCGCGACAGGGCAATCGCCTGACAAGCGCTCGATCATCGGCACCACGCCCGAGGTGGACACGGTGACGCGTCGGCGCGACAGGCCATAACCGTGGTCATCGAGCATGGCGCGCAGCGCAGGAACCAAGGCCGAATAGTTTTGCAGAGGCTCACCCATGCCCATCATCACCACGTTGGAGATGACACGCTCATCGGTCTTGACGTGTTGGCGCAAAAAGTGCTCGGCAAACCACAATTGGGCGAGGATCTCGCCAGTGGTGAGGTTGCGGCTGAAACCCTGGTGACCCGTGGAACAAAAACGGCAGCCCACGGCGCAACCCGCTTGGGACGAAATGCACAAGGTACCCCGGTCGTCTTCGGGGATGAACACCGACTCGATGGCGTTGCCATCACCGACGTCAAACAACCATTTGATGGTGCCGTCGGCTGAAATGTGTTGACTGATGAGGGGGAGAGGCGCGACATGCGCATGAGACAAGAGTTTTTGGCGCAAGGACTTGGCCAAATCACTCATGTGTTCAAAATCTGCAGCGCCACGCTGGTGGATCCAGCGGAACAACTGGGTGGCCCGAAAGCGCTTTTCGCCCAGACCCTCGCAAAAAACGGCCAAACCTTCCAGGTCGAATTCGAGAAGGTTGGTCGTCATGGGGTCAGGGCGCAGGAGCGCGTGCGGTCCGCGACGCGATCAGCGTGCGTACACGTTCAAGCCGGCAAAAAAGAATGCAACTTCAGCGGCTGCAGTTTCAGGCGCGTCTGAGCCATGCACGGCGTTGGCGTCGATACTGTCAGCGAAGTCAGCGCGGATGGTGCCTGCAGCGGCTTTCTTGGGATCAGTAGCGCCCATCAGGTCACGGTTTTTGGCAATGGCGTTCTCGCCTTCCAGGGCTTGGATCATGACAGGGCCGGAGATCATGAAATCCACCAGGTCCTTGAAGAAAGGACGCTCTTTGTGCACGCCGTAAAACTGCTCGGCCTCGCCGCGCGAGAGGTGGGCCATTCTGGCAGCGACCACTTTGAGGCCAGCGGCTTCGAATCGGGCATAGATTTGGCCGATGACGTTCTTGGCGACAGCGTCGGGCTTGATAATGGAGAGGGTGCGTTCGATGGCCATGGTTTTTTCCTGTTAAGAGGTGATTTCTAACTATTTTTGCACTGCGGCAAAGCTCACGATTCTAACCTGAGTGGGTGACAAAATGGCCCCGCCAGCCGATGCACCGGCAGGGAAAACGGGATTTGACCATTCTGGACTGCCACGACGGTCAAAGCCCTTGTTCAGCGGCTGCGTCCACCACCGCCTCGGCCACCTCGGCCCGGGGTGGCCGGCGCTTTTTTCAAGCGATTGAAGCTTTCGGCGCCAATGTACTTGGCCTCGCTTTTGGGGGCATCAGATTGGGCGTGTAAGCCGGACCCCCCCGGGGCCTGGTTGGGCTTGGCGGCCGGTTTGGCGCGGGGCACGGCCGTGCCCGCGCGGCCTTGTCCACCGGTGCGGGGGCGCCGGTCATTGCGATTGGTGCGGGTCGGCTGCTCTGTGACGGGGCGGGGACGCTCGCTCGTGCCCGCCGCCCGCATCAAGGCCCGAATATCGGCCTCGTCGAGTTCAAGCCATGCGCCACGGCGCAAACCGTGCGGCAGCACCATCGCGCCATAACGGATGCGGATCAAGCGGCTGACCGCATGACCGACCGATTCCATCATGCGGCGCACTTCGCGGTTGCGGCCTTCAGAGATGGTCACCCGGTACCAGCAATTAGAGCCCTCGCCGCCACCGTCTTCTATCGAGCCGAACTGGGCCGGACCGTCATCGAGCATCACGCCGTCCAACAGCTTTTGCTTTTCGTCTTTGCTCAGGGCACCCAGTACACGCACGGCGTATTCACGCTCCAGGCCAAACCTCGGGTGCATGAGTTGGTTAGCCAGCTCACCCGAGCTGGTGAACAGCAGCAAGCCTTCAGTGTTCAGGTCCAGACGGCCCACGGATTGCCATTTGCCGTTTTGCAGGCGCGGCAGTTTGCGAAACACCGATGGGCGATTTTGCGGATCGTCGTGGCTGACGATCTCACCTGCAGGCTTGTGGTAGGCGATCACACGTGCGGGCGGCGGGTCGATGCGGATGCGGATCGGCTTGCCGTCGACCTTGATTTGGTCGCCATATTGCACACGCTGGCCCACATGGGCGAGTTCGTTGTTCACGGCAATGCGGCCTTCGGTGATGAGTTTTTCCATCTCGAGGCGCGACCCCATGCCGGCTTGGGCCAGCACCTTGTGAAGTTTGGGCGAGTCGGTTTGGGGCGCGAGCACGCGCTTGCCCAGGTCTTGCGCCACCGCTTCGGCTGCGTCCTCGTCATCGAACTGACCAGAGACCACATCGGCCAGGTCAATCGCTTTGTAAGGCGTCAGAGCCGTTGTGGCTGCACCCGTTTTGCGAGAAGCGTAAACGCCAGAGCGCTGGCCCTGCGCGTTGGAGGAAGAATCGTTCATGTGGGGGTGTTTTCTTGGCCGTGGCCGGGGTTGGCGGGGTCCACGTCGGGCAAATTGGCGTCCGAGTGGTGATCGCTGAATGGGCCGATCAATGCAGGGCTGGAAGGATCGCTGGAAAGCTCAGTTTGGGGGTCGTTGGGAGCTTCGGTAGAGGGCGCGGCTGAGCTGGGTTCACCCGCCAAGGTTGATTCGGCAGACTCGGCCAGAGCCTCTTCGAGCGAAAGGCTGGCCTGCGCCGGGGACTCGTCCAGCATGCCGGCAAGGGCCGACATGGGCGAATCGACTTGGGAGAGCAAGGGCAATTGGTCCAAGGAGGCCAGACCCAGATCGTCCAGAAACTGGCGGGTGGTGGCAAACAAGCTGGGGCGGCCCACCGTTTCGCGATGGCCAATCACCTCGACCCAGCCACGGTCCTCCAACTGCTTGATGATTTGCGAGCCGATGGTCACGCCCCGGATGTCTTCCATGTCACCACGAGTGACCGGTTGGCGATAGGCGATGATGGCCAGGGTCTCCAACACAGCTCGGGTGTATTTGGGGGGTTTTTCAGGGTGCAGGCGGTCCAAGTAAACACGCAACTCCGGGCGGCTCTGAAAACGCCAACCGCTGGCCACGCGGGTCAACTCGAGGCCTTTGCCCACCCATTCAAGTTCCAGGTCTTGCAGCATCAGCCGCAGTGTGTCGGCCCCGAGCGCATCGTCAAACAGCACGCGCAAATCGCGCAGCGACAAAGGCTGGCCCGCTGTGAGCAGGGCCGTTTCCAGGACACGCTTGGCTTGCGCCGTATTCATGGTGTCGGTCTTTCGGAAAAAAAAACGCCTCACGGCGAAGTAGCAAAACGCCTCACGGCGTGTGGACAGGGCAGTTCAGAACTGCCAAAGACCCTACAAGGAGGTCAGGGCCAACGGCCAAAGCGACTCATCAAGGGGTTTTTATTGTAACTGAGGCCCGAATTTTGCATGGCCTGGGCCATGTCCTCAGGCATAGCCGATGTCAGGTCGATGCTCTGGCCGGTGATCGGGTGCTCAAAGGCCAGCCGCCAAGCATGCAAAGCCTGGCGCGCCATACCGCCCATGGGGACGCCGCCGTAGACCGCGTCGCCCAACAAGGGGTGCCCCAGGTGCGCCATATGCACCCGGATCTGGTGCGTGCGCCCGGTGTGCAAGGTGCATTGCACCAGGCAGCAGCGCTCGCCTTGGTCCAGCAGGTTGAAGGTGGTGGCCGCAGTTTTACCCGATTGGTGGGCCAGGTCCACCACGGCCATGCGCAGGCGGTTAGCCGGGTCACGGCCAATGGCGGCTTCAAGCGTGCGCGGTGAGGGGCCGGTCCAGTTTTTATGGCCCAAGGCCAAGTACTGGCGGTGCACTTTCCGCGCTGCAATTTGAGCCACCAGCGCGTCCATGGCCTGGCGCGTGCGGGCCACGACCATCAGGCCGCTGGTGTCCTTGTCGAGTCGGTGCACGATGCCCGCACGGGGCACTTCGCTGGCTTGCGTGTCCAGGGCTAGCAAGCCATTGAGCAGCGTGCCGCGCCAGTTACCTGGAGCCGGGTGCACCACCAGACCAGCAGGTTTGTGGATCACGCGCAGGTGCGCATCTTCGTACACCACGTCAATGGGCATGGCCTCGGGCACAAAGGCTTGCGACTGCGGCGTGGCCCGCAAGGTGATTTGCAGCAGGTGCCCCAGCCGCACCTTGGCCGACACCTTGGTGGTCACACGGCCATCGATCAGCAACTCGCCTTGCTCGATCAATTGCTGCAAATAGCTGCGCGAGAACTCGGGCACCAACTGTGCCAATACCCTGTCCAACCGCTGGCCATGCAGCGCCACAGGAACAGCTGCAGTGCGCACCTCTTCTTGCGCTTCTTCTTGCGACGCTTCGAGCGCGTGCTCAGCATCTTCGGCGAGCTCGCCGGAGTCATGCATTTCGGGGTCGGTCGATATAATCAAAGGGTTCAACAATCAAGGTGTCACAGATGCAAAGCTTCAGATTATCAATGGTTCCAGCTGGCCTGGTTTTGACCATGGGACTCCTTCTGAGTGGCTGCGCCAACACCCCCAAGGACCTGACGGCAGGCTGGACCCCTGAAAAGATCTACAGCGAAGCCCGAGACGAGGCGAGTGCTGGCGCCTGGGACAAGGCCATTGGCTATTACGAAAAACTCGAAGGCCGCGCTGCAGGCACTGCCCTTGCCCAACAAGCCCAGATCGACAAGGCTTTCGCCCAGTACAAAACTGGCGACAAGATCCAGGCCATCGCCACGCTGGACCGTTTCATCCGACTGCACCCCACCAGCCCGGCCCTTGACTACGCGATTTACCTCAAAGGCTTGGTCAACTTCAATGACAACCTGGGTTTGTTCGCTTTCATCACGCGTCAAGACCTCTCCGAGCGTGACCAAAAGGCCGCGAAAGACTCCTACGAGGCCTTTCGCGATCTGAGCACACGCTTTCCGGACTCCAAATACACCGCTGATGCACGCCAGCGCATGACTTACATCGTCAACTCGCTGGCCGCTTACGAGGTGCATGTGGCCCGTTTCTATGCCAGTCGGGGCGCGCATGTGGCAGCCATCAACCGCGCGCAGCAGGCCATTGCCGACTACCAGGGCGTGCCTGCCCTCGAAGAAGCCCTGGCCATTTTGATCAGCTCTTACAAGGCCATGGGCATGACGACGCTGAGCAACGATGCCAAGCGTGTGCTGCAAAGCAGCTTCCCGAAGTCGGCCTTTTTGCTCACCGATGGCGCAGAGGTCAAGCGCTCGAGTGGCTGGCGTCTGTGGTGAGCTGACGCAGCGCTTCCAGAAAAGCCGCGTGGTCCTCCAGGCGGCGCATGGCGGGTAAACCCCGCACCAACCGCCGGCCGTAGGACATGGTGCTCAGGCGGTTGTCGCACACCACCAAAATGCCGCGATCGGTTTCGCTGCGGATCAAGCGCCCTGCCCCTTGTTTGAGTGAGACCGCCGCTTCGGGCAGAGCGTGGTCAGCAAAAGCGCTCTTGCCCTGCTGCGTGATGCGCTGGCTGCGCGCCTCAAACAGCGGGTCACCGGGGGGCGGGAAAGGGAGCTTGTCGATGACCACCAGTTGCAGCGCATCACCGGGCACATCGAAGCCTTCCCAAAATGAGGCCGAGGCCACCAGCACGCAACCCGTGCGGCCTTGCGCGTCACCGTGCCCTCCCCCTTCGCGAAAACGCTCCATCAATCGTCGTTTGGGGCTTTGGCCCTGCACCAACACCTCGATGCCGCCGTCGCTCTGCGCTTGCAGTTGCTCGCCAATGCTGCGCATCGCGCTCAAGGTGGTGGTCAACACCAGGGTTCGGCCGCCCAAAATCGCCAGCGCCTCCAGCACCAAAGTGGCCACCTGGTTGGCGTGGCCCGGGTCACCCGGACGAGGCAAGTGCGGCGGCACGTACAGGGCCGCTTGTTGTGCATAGTCAAAAGGGCTATTGACCTGCATGACTTCGGCTGAGCTGAGGCCGCAAGGATCGGTGAACCAGCGCAAACTCGGCTCGTCACCCAAAGTGGCCGAAGTGAAAATCCAGGCCCGCTGACCCACACTGGGCGCATGCCCTGCCGAAGCAGGGTTGCTTACAGCGAGTCGCGGATCCCCAGCAATCAAGGCCTCTAATGAGTCGGCGTCAGCGGGCGATTCGGCCTCGAAATCGGCCTCGGGTTGCGGTGTCACTGACACAGGGCGGGTCAGGGCAGAAAAGGCCTGCGCGATGTCCAATGGCGACTCGATCAGGCGCAGTTGCGCACTCACCTCAGCCCAGCGCACGCCCTCAGGGTTAGGCGTTTCGGTGAACAAGGTGGCGCGCTGCATCAGCTCACGGGTGCGCTCGCCCAGTCGCTGAAAATCGGGGGCCAGCTCGCTCACCATGTCCAAACCGTTTTGCAAATCCTGCAAGGCGATCGACACCGCTTGCAGCGCATCTGACCACTCATCTGTAGCCACCCCCTCGGGGTGATGGCCCGTCCAACGCAGTCGAACAGAGCCCCTGTGTATGCCTGCAGCCAAGCGCCAATCGCGGGTGGCTTTTTCCAATTGGGCCGTCAAACTTTGCCAATCGACCAGGCCACGCGCCAACTGCAAACCGGTGGCCAGCACGTCGCGCACCAGCTCGTGCAACTGCACCGTGGACAGTTGCTTGCCCAAAAAATTCACCCCAATCTCGTTGAGCTGGTGGGCCTCATCAAACACGGTCACGCGCACGGTGGGCAGCAACTCGGCCACACCCGACTCGCGCACTGCCATGTCCGCAAAGAAAAGATGGTGGTTGATGACCACCACGTCCGCGGCCATGGCCTCTTTGCGCGCCAGGTTGACGTGGCAAGCGCGAAAGCGTGGGCAGGTTGAGCCCAGGCAGTTGTCGCGGGTGGAGGTCACCAACGGCCACAAGGACGAGCGCTCGTCCAAACCTGTCAGCTCGGCCATGTCGCCGCTGCGGGTGGATTGTGCCCAGGTCTCGATCTTGGCCAAGGCCTTTTGTGCCCCGGGTTGGGCCGATTCTGGGCTGTGCCGGGCTTGCTCCATGCGGTGCAGGCACAGGTAGTTGCCTCGGCCTTTGAGCAAAGCCACCCGAATGGGCAAACCCAGCACCTCCACCAAACGCGGAATGTCGCGAGAAAACAATTGGTCTTGCAACGCCTTGGTGGCCGTGGACACCAGCGCCCGCTGGCCACTCAGCAATACCGGCACCAGATAGGCGTAGGTCTTGCCCGTGCCCGTGCCTGCCTCCACCACCAGCTGGCCGCCGTCTTGCACCGTGCGGCTGACCGCCATGGCCATATCGGTCTGGCCCTGCCGAGGCTGAAAACCCGGCACGGTTTGCGCCAACACCCCGTGGCTGGACAGGGTTTCGGCCACCCGCTGATCGAGCAAATTCAAGCGGGTTCCTTGGGGGACAACTGAGATTGCAGCTGAACAATCTGGTCACGCAGGGCCAAACGGCGTTTTTTCATGCGACGCAAGCGCAGTTCGTCGAGATGAACGGGCACAGACACAGCTTGGTCAATCAACGCATCCAGGTCGGCGTGCTCGATTTGCCACTCAATCAGCTGGCGTTGGGGTGAACGCAAATCAACTGACGGTGTCTTGGAAACATTGCTGGAGCTGTCTTCGCTCATGGCGCCCCCCGAGTCTCGGTTTGTTTGACTTGCAAACGCCGTTCGCGTTGCTCGTTGCGCCACGACCGCTCTTGCGCATTCAAGGCCAACTCCTGCTGGCGCAAGGGCGCCAACGCCTGTCTTCGGGTGAGCCGCGCATCGCTCAAGCAGGCATTGACGGCAAACTTTTGCCAACACGCCGCTTGCTGCATCTGCTCGGCTTGCACGATGGCACTTCGTTGTGCGGCCAGTGCCTGTCGTTGGCGCTTGATGGCCTCGGGCACTTCATCCGGGATTGGGTCCGAAGCCAATGGTGTCTGCGCGTCCAGCACGGGGGGGGCCGGATGCGTCATCGGGGCCGTCAAGGTTTCTGTCTGGACGGTTTGCGCCTGAACGCCCCAGCCCGACAACAGGCTTAGCGCCAAACCGCAACACCCGCTCAAAAGTGCGCGTGTCATGTGAGCTGCGTGTCCACCGTGCGGTGTTCCAACGCCAGAAACTCGCTGGACTGCATCTCATGCAAGCGCGAGACGGTGCGTGGAAACTCGTGCGACATCGGACCCGAGGTGTACAGGCCCTCAGGAGGCACGGCGGCCGACATGATCAGCTTGACCCGGCGGTCGTAGAGCACATCGATCAGCCAGGTGAAGCGCCGCGCTTCAGACGCCATGCTCACGGGCATATGGGGCACGTTGCTGAGCAAAACCGTGTGGTACTGCGTGGCGATTTCCAGGTAGTCATTTTGCGAACGCGGACCGCCGCAAATGGCGCGGAAGTCAAACCAGACCACATCCCCGGCGCGGCGTTTGGCGGTGATATCGCGCGCCTCAATGTGCAGCACCTGGTCTTCATCGGGGCCCGTGGCGAGGCGGTTGAAGGCATCGTTCATCTCGGCATCGGCCTGCTCACCCAGTGGCGAGTGGTAAAGCTTGACCCGCTCCAAGGTGCGGCGGCGGTAATCGGTCCCGTTGTCCACATTAAGCACCTGCATGCGCTGGTTCAACAAAGCAATCGCCGGCAAGATGCGGTCACGGTGCAGGCCCCCGGGGTACAAGCCGTCGGGTTCAAAATTGGATGTGGTGACAAAGCCCACGCCATTGTCAAACAAGGCCACCAGTAGCCGATGCAAGATCATCGCGTCGGTGATGTCGGCGACATGGAATTCGTCAAAGCAAATCAGCTGGTAACGCTTGGCCATGCGCTTTCCCAGTTCGTCCAGCGGGTTCACGGTGCCTTGGATGGCGGTGAGCTCGCGGTGAACCTCGCGCATGAACTCGTGAAAATGCAGCCGGGTCTTGCGCTGAATGGGCAGTGCGGCAAAAAAGCAGTCCATCAAAAAGCTTTTACCGCGCCCCACGCCCCCAAACATGTAAACCCCCTTGGGGATCTCAGGGCGGCTGAAGAACTTGCCCAGCAGACGTGAACGCTTGGATTGGTAGGCGGTCCACTCATTGGCGCACCGCTCCAGCGCCTCGATGGCCCGCAGTTGTGCCGGATCGCTTTGGTAAGCACGTTTTTGGAGCTCTTCTTCGTAAACTTCACGAACGGACATGGCTGGCTTGCTCTTCAATTCAAAAACAAAACCCGGGACCAGGCCCGGGTTTTAGGGATGCAGAACTTTAACCCAACTCACCCGGAACCGCAGTTCCGGGGGCGTCAAAGACTCAGAAGTTCAACGTGCGCTTGTCCACCGCCAAAGCGGCCTCTTTGGTCGACTCACTCAAGGAAGGGTGTGCGTGACAAATGCGGGCGATGTCTTCGGCGCTGGCACGGAATTCCATGGCCACCACGGCCTCGGCGATCAACTCGCTGGCCTGAGGACCCACGATGTGCACGCCCAGGATTTCGTCGGTGGTCGCATCGGCCAGCATTTTCACCATGCCGGTCGTGTCGCCCAAAGCACGGGCACGGCCATTGGCCAAGAAAGGGAACGTACCCGCCTTGTAGGCCACGCCATCGGCTTTGAGCTGCTGCTCAGTACGGCCCACCCAAGCGATTTCGGGGCTGGTGTAGATGACCCAAGGGATGGTGTTGAAGTTGACGTGACCGTGTTGGCCTGCGATGCGCTCGGCCACGGCAACACCCTCTTCTTCGGCTTTGTGCGCCAGCATCGGGCCACGCACCACGTCGCCCACCGCCCAGACACCGGGTAGGTTGGTTTTGCAGTCGGCGTCGACCACGATCGCACCGCGCTCGTCGAGTTGCAAGCCCACGGCTTCGGTGTTCAGACCGATGGTGTTGGGCACGCGGCCGATCGAGATGATCAGCTTATCGGCGTCCAGCACCACGGCTTCGCCCTTGGCGTTGGTGTAGTTGACCGTGACGCCCTTCTTGCCGTTGACGATCTCGCCGACTTTCACGCCCAACTCGATCTTCAGGCCTTGTTTGTCGAAAGCCTTCTTGGCTTCCTTGGCGATTTGCTCGTCCACGGCGCCCAGGAAGGTGGGCAGGCCTTCAAGGATGGTGACTTCTGCACCCAGACGACGCCAGACCGAACCCATTTCCAGACCGATCACGCCGGAACCGATCAGGGCCAGCTTCTTGGGCACTGCGCCCACGCGCAAAGCGCCGTCGTTGGACAACACATTGACTTCGTCAAACGGCGTACCAGGCAAGGCACGGGCGTTGGAGCCGGTGGCGATGATGATGTTTTTGCCGGTGATCGATTCTTCTGTCTTGCCAGCAACCTTGATCTCGTAGCTGCCTTCCGCCTTGCTTGCAAAGCTGCCGCGACCGTGGAAGAACGTGACCTTGTTCTTTTTCAGCAAGTACAAGATGCCATCGTTGTTTTGCTTCACGACAGTGTCTTTGCGGGCCAGCATCTTGGCCACGTCCATCTTCACGTCCTTAGCCGTGATGCCGTGGTCTGCGAAGTGGTGGTTGGCGTGGTCAAAGTGTTCGCTGGACTGCAGCAAAGCTTTGGACGGAATGCAACCCACGTTGGTGCAGGTGCCGCCGGGGGCTGGGCCACCGGCTGCGTTTTTCCATTCGTCGATACAGGCGACCTGGAAACCAAGTTGTGCTGCGCGAATGGCCGCAATGTAGCCACCGGGGCCACCGCCGATGACAACGACGTCGAATTGTTTGCTCATGGGATAGGTCTTCTGGATGGAAAACGCCCCCTGGGCAGGGGGCATTCATAACAAGGGGATTTAGATGTCGAACAGCAAGCGGGCTGGATCTTCCAGCGCTTCTTTCATGGCGACCAAGCCCAAGACAGCTTCGCGGCCGTCGATGATGCGGTGGTCATACGACATAGCGAAGTAGTTCATCGGGCGAACCACGACTTGGCCGTTTTCCACCATGGCGCGGTCTTTGGTCGCATGCACACCCAAAATGGCCGACTGGGGCGGGTTGATGATGGGGGTGGACATCATCGAGCCGAAGGTGCCGCCGTTGGAGATCGAGAAGGTGCCGCCGGTCATTTCTTCCATGCCCAGCTTGCCGTCTTTGGCTTTTTGGCCGAATTCAGCGATCTTCTTTTCGATGTCGGCAAAGCTCATCTGGTCGGCGTTGCGCAAAATTGGCACCACCAAACCACGGGGCGAACCCACCGCGATGCCGATGTCAAAGTAACCGTGGTAAACGATGTCATTACCGTCGACCGAAGCGTTCAAGACCGGGAATTTCTTCAAGGCGTGCACAGCGGCCTTGACGAAGAAGCTCATGAAGCCCAGCTTGCAGCCATGTTCCTTCTCAAATCGGTCTTGCATGCGCTTGCGCATGTCCATGACTGGGGCCATGTTGATTTCGTTGAAGGTGGTCAAGATGGCGTTGGTGGACTGCGATTGCAGCAGACGCTCGGCCACGCGGGCACGCAGACGCGTCATGGGCACGCGTTGCTCTGGGCGCTCGCCCAAATCAACCGCCGGGCCGGAAACCTGCGGCAAGGCCTTGGTGGGCACACCGGTCGGGATCACGGCGGCAGTCGTTTTGACACCACCGGCCACAGCGGCCAGCACATCGCCCTTGGTCACGCGGCCGTCTTTGCCAGTGCCAGGCACCGAACCAGCGGCCAGGCTGTTGTCAGCCATCAGCTTGGCGGCAGCGGGCATGGGCACACCGGCCATGCTGGTGCTGGCCACTGCGGGTGCAGCGGCGGCAGCTGGAGCTGCAGCGGCAGGCGCTGCTGCGGGCGCGGCAGAGGCCACTTTGCCATCGGTGTCAATGCGGGCGATCAGCTGCTCTGCGGCCACCGTGGCACCGTCAGCCTGGAGTATTTCAGACAACACACCAGCGGCGGGTGCGGGCACTTCGAGCACGACCTTGTCGGTTTCGATCTCGATCAAGATTTCGTCGGCGGCCACGGTGTCGCCGACTTTCTTTTTCCACTGCAGCATGGTGGCCTCGGCCACGGACTCGGACAGTTGGGGAACTTTGACTTCTACGATTGCCATGATTTTTCCGTTATTCGTTTTACGTTAGTAATGTGTACTTGAGGATAGAAGTGAAGGGCCTGGCGCTGAACACTCAGCGCCAGAGGCCGTATCACTTGGTCAGCACGAAGCCCTTGAGTTTGGCAAAGGCCGCCTCAATCAGCGCCTTTTGCTGGTCCTGGTGCAGGTGCGAATAACCCACCGCTGGCGAAGCCGATGCGGCACGACCGGCGTAACCGAGCTTTTGACCAACCTGCATGTTCTCGTGGATGTTGTGCTGGATGAAGAACCAGGCCCCCTGGTTTTGCGGTTCGTCCTGGCACCACACGAGGTCGGTGGCGTTGGGGTACTTTTTCAGCTCGGCCGCAAACGCTTTGTGCGGGAACGGGTAGAGCTGCTCCACACGGATGATGGCCACGTCATCGGCACCCTTGGCCTCGCGGTGCTTCACCAGGTCGTAGTACACCTTGCCCGAGCAAGCCAGCACGCGCTTGACCTTGTCGGCCTTGAGCGTTTTGTTCTCAGGGATCACCGTCTGGAAGCTGCCATGCGTGAACTCAGACACGGGCGATGTCGCGTCCTTGTTGCGCAACAGCGACTTCGGGGTAAAGATGACCAAGGGCTTGCGCAGGTTGCGCACCATTTGGCGACGCAGCACATGGAAAATCTGGCTGGCCGTGGTGGGCTGCACCAGTTGCATGTTGGTATCGGCCGCCAGCTGCATGAAGCGCTCGACACGGGCCGAGCTGTGCTCGGGGCCCTGACCTTCGTAGCCATGAGGCAACATCAAGGTGATGCCGTTGACACGGCCCCACTTGACTTCGCCCGAAGCGATGAACTGGTCGATCACCACCTGTGCGCCGTTGGCGAAGTCGCCAAACTGCGCCTCCCAGATCACCAGGGTGTTGGGATCGTTGGATGCGTAGCCATATTCAAACGCCAGCACCGCTTCTTCGGAGAGGATGGAGTCGATCACGGTGAAGGGGGCTTGGTTGTCGGCAACGTTTTGCAGTGCGACATAAGTGCCTGTATCCCATTTTTCACGCTTTTGGTCGTGAATCACAGCATGGCGGTGAGTGAAGGTGCCACGACCGCAGTCCTCGCCCGACAGGCGCACCGGGTAGCCACTGGCCACCAAGGTTGCAAAAGCCATGTGCTCGCCCATGCCCCAGTCCACCGGGATATCGCCACGGCCCATGGCCGCGCGGTCGTCGTACACCTTTTTGACCAGCTGGTGCGGCGTCACCGACTCAGGGATGGTCGAGATTTTTTCAGCCACGCGCCTCCACTCGGCCAACGGGATGGCTGTGTCACCAGCGTCGGTCCACTTCTTGCCAAGGAAGGGCGACCAGTCCACGGTGAACTTGGTCTTGAAGTTGGTCAAAACGGGGTCGGTGGTGTTCTTGCCCGCGTCGAGTGCGGCGCGATAGGCCTTGGCCATCTCATCGCCGAGGTTGTCGCCCAGGCCTTGCGCAGCCAGTTTGTCGGCAAACAGTTTGCGCGTGCCGGGATGGGCGGAGATTTTTTTGTACATCAGCGGCTGGGTCAACGCGGGTGTGTCCTGCTCGTTGTGGCCGAGTTTGCGAAAGCACACCACGTCCAGCACCACATCCTTGCGGAAGGTCATGCGGTATTCGAGGGCCAACTGCGCAGCCATGACCACGGCTTCGGGATCATCGCCGTTGACGTGCAGCACCGGGGCTTCAACCATCTTCACGATGTCGGTACAAAACACGCTAGAGCGCATGTCCCGCGGGTCGGACGTCGTAAAGCCGATCTGGTTGTTGATGATGATGTGCACCGTGCCGCCCGTGGAATAACCACGGGTTTGCGCCAGAGCAAAGGTTTCCTGATTGACACCTTGGCCACCAAAGGCGGCATCGCCGTGCACCAGCACGGGAAGCACCTGTTTGCCTTGCGGGTCACCCCGGCGGTCCATGCGGGCGCGCACCGAGCCCTCGACCACGGGGTTCACGATTTCCAGGTGTGAGGGGTTGAAGGCCAGAGTCAAGTGGACCGGGCCACCGGCCGTGCTCACGTCGGAGCTGAAACCCTGGTGGTACTTCACGTCGCCGGCAGGCAACTCTTCTGGGGCAGTGTGATCGAACTCGGCAAACATGTCGGCCGGCAACTTGCCCATGGTATTGACCAAAACGTTCAAGCGGCCACGGTGGGCCATGCCGATCACGACTTCCTGCACGCCTTGAACGCCGGCCGATTGGATCAGCTCGTCCATGGCGGCGATGAAGCTCTCGCCACCTTCAAGCGAAAAGCGCTTTTGGCCTACGTACTTGGTGTGCAGGTAGCGCTCCAGGCCTTCAGCCGCCGTCAGGCGGTCGAGGATTTGCTTTTTCTTATCGGAAGTGAAGTTGGGCTTGCTGCGGATGCTTTCGAGCTTTTGCTGCCACCAGCGCTTTTCGGCCTGATCGGTGGTGTACATGTACTCGGCCCCGATCGTGCCGCAATAGGTCTCACGCAGCGCATTCAGCAACTCGCGCAAGGACATGCGGTTTTTGCCGAAGAAAGTGTTGCTGGTGTCAAACACGGTTTCTTGGTCGGCGTCAGTAAAGCCAAAGAAAGCGGGGTCGAGGTCAGGAATATTGGGGCGTTCGGTGCGCTTGAGCGGGTCGAGGTCAGCCCAGCGCTGGCCCACGTTACGGTAGGCGGCGATCAGCTGCTGTGCGGCGGTGCGCTTGCGGCCCATTTCGACATCGGCGCTGGCCATGACGACTTTGGTACCGCCGGACTTGGCGCGCTCGGCAAAGGCATTGATGACGGGCAGGTGCGGCACATCTTTGGCGTTGGAGCCGTCGACTGCGGGAACGTGCTGAAGAGCGTCGAAATATTCGCGCCAGGAGTCAGGAACGCTGCCAGGGTTGGTCAGGTAGTTTTCGTACATCTCTTCGACATACGGGGCGTTGCCGCCGAACAAGTACGTATTGCCTTGATAGGCAGCGTAGACGGAATTAGTCTCGCTCATATTTCGCTGACCTCCGTTTCCCTCTGGGAAACATAAGTTGGGTGATTTTTACCTTCCGCGACACGGCTGAACCGGTTGGCGGATGCGACTGTGGCATGGGAAGGGCCTGAGTACAGCTCACATTGTGCCACGGCTTGTCCAATGTATAACTTACAGGCGACTCTAAAAAAAACGCCCCGGCAAAGCGGGGGCCCTTATTGATTCGTTCCCTTGAAGTCTTGTCTTGAAAAGCCTTCAAAAGATGGCTTTTTGTAGACATGATGGATGACCTGCCCACCTGACAAACGTGGGTTAAGTTGATGGGTGCGAAACCTTTATCAACCCAGTGCCATAACTCAGGAGGCAGGTCATGAAACAGTTTAACGATATCTACGTG
>NZ_NESJ01000018.1 GCF_003063645.1 Limnohabitans sp. 2KL-51 | reverse complement strand
CGATTTACGATCCACGCTTCCTTCCCACGTTCGGTCACCCTCACGCAGTTGCGTTTCACTTTGCTCACTGTGACCAGCTCGCAGCGGGACTTGCACCCGCAGGTGTGCGCCCATGCTGGGCGCACAAGTAAAAACCCCGCCAAGGCGGGGTTTCATGGGCATTCTTTTGGAATGACAACATCTGTCAAGGTGACATTTTCATGAGCCGTTCAAATGGCCGTCCATTTCAGGCAATGACAAATGGCGTGCGGTCTTTGCCTTCGATCCACTTAGGGGCTTTGCCGCGACCGGTCCAGGTCTGACCTGTCGCTGGGTCGCGGTACTTGGCAGCCACCTTGCTGGTGGACTTGACTGCGCCAGTTTTGCCGCCTCGGCCCGGGAAAATATCCTGGACTGTCAAACCATACTCAGCCGCCAATTCACGCACTTTTGAGACTGCGCTTGAAATTTCATTTTGGCGGGCTTGAGCAATGGCCGATTCCAAAGCTTCACGCTGCTGCAATAATTCTTTATAAGTTTGTGACATGGTAAGCACTCCAATTAAAAATATGAAAATCTATTATACAACAAGCTCAGTCGATAGATTATTTCGACAGACGCAAGAGGTGGAATTAAAGAAATTGAAACCCGATCCCACCCATTTATTCCAATTTTGACAATGATAACGGTTGGCAGTTTCGCGGATCGGGCTGACAATCCCAACCGTTCTACCTTATTAATAGATTTTTTGATTTATATCAAAGGAAAAAATGGCTGTTTACTGGATTGGTGATATTCAAGGCTGTGATGCCCCGCTTGGCCGCTTGCTGGAAAGTGTGGCGTTTTCACCCAGCCGTGACCATTTGATCGTACTGGGTGATCTGGTCAATCGCGGCCCGGATTCCGCCGGCGTGTTGCGCCGCTTGATGGCCTTGCAAGGCAGTGTGCAGTGTGTGCTGGGCAACCACGATTTGCATGCTTTGGCTGTGGCTTTTGGCCACAGCCGACCCAAACGGATGGACACGCTGGATGGCCTGCTGCAAGCGACCGATCGCTCCACACTGATCGATTGGCTGCGCCAGCAGCACTTGGCGCTTTGGTCTCACAAGGTTTTGTCGGTGCATGCGGGGGTTTTGCCCGATTGGACCCTGGACAAAACCTTGTCCTTGGCGAGCGAGGTGCAAGCCGTTTTGCGCGGGCCAGATTTGCCGTATTTTTTGGCCCACATGTATGGCAACGAGCCCAAAGCTTGGCGCGACGATTTGGAAGGTCTGGATCGATGGCGCGTCGTGGTCAACGCCTTGACGCGCCTGCGTTTGTGCGCTGCCGATGGCACGATGGAATTTGCCACCAAAGACAGCGCCGCGCAGGCGCCTGCAGGCTTCATGCCCTGGTTCGATGTTCCAGGGCGGCGCACGGCCGACATCAGGGTGGCCTTTGGCCACTGGTCCACGCTGGGCCGACAAGACCGCAGCGACATCTGGGCTTTGGACACGGGTTGCGTCTGGGGCGGCTGCCTGAGCGCCATGCGCCTTGGCGAAGACGGGCAGCATCAACGGATTCAAGTGGCATGCGAGCAGGCGCAGCTGCCGGGTTGATGGCAGGCCTCAGCCGCCCGGCTTGAGCAAGACCAACAAGGCCCCCGCCCCGCCCTCGGCCGGCTTGGCCTGAACGAAAGCCATGACCTGGTTTTTTTGCACCAGCCAGCTGTGCACTTTGGACTTGAGCACCGGCGTTTTGCCGGGTGAACCCAATCCTTTGCCGTGCACCACGCGCAAACAGCGCAAGCCCTGGCGTTGCGCCTGTCGGATGAACTCGGACAGTGCCACGCGGGCTTCGTCGGTGCGCAGGCCGTGCAGATCGATCTCACGCTGAATCGACCAATCGCCCTTGCGCAGCTTGTGGATCACGTCACGGCCAATGCCCGGACGGCGAAAACTCAGGGCGTCATCGGTATCGAGCAAGGTGCTGGCATCGAATTCGTCGCTCAGGCAATCGCGCAACACCGCCTCGTTGTCTTTTTGAAGTTGGTGCGCAATCGGAGCTGGGCTGGGACCCTCCAGCTTGACTTGGCCGTGCGCAGGCAAACGCTGCACGACGCCCACGGCTCGCACAAACAAGTTGATTTCGGCCTCGCGCTGGCGGGCAGCCAAGGCCTGGGCTGCAGCCAGCGCCTGGGCTTGCACGTGGGCTTCGGCCAGCTTCTGGCGGACTTTTTTCAGGTCTTGCAAGGCGTTGATTTTCACGGGAAATCCTGGCTGGACGTTAGTGGGTGTGCATGGCGCACAAGCAGATCGCGTTCACCTCAATCGCCCCGATTGCGCATCCAATCGCCGGTCTTGAAAAAGCTGGCATTCAGCCGCTCGCGCAGCACGGGGTCAACCTGTGTCTCGGTCATGGCCTGGTCCATGCAGGCCAGCCACTGGTCACGCTCGAGCACGCCAATCGAAAACGGCATGTGGCGCATGCGCAAACGCGGATGGCCAAAGCGCTCGGTGTAGTGCTCGGGCCCACCTAGCCAGCCGCACAAAAACCAAAACAGTTTGTTGCGGGCATCTTGCAAGGTGCTGCCGTGCGCATCGCGCAGCGCCTTGAAGCTTGGCTCGAGGTCCATCAG
Source organism: Limnohabitans sp. 2KL-51 (assembly GCF_003063645.1). GTDB lineage: Bacteria > Pseudomonadota > Gammaproteobacteria > Burkholderiales > Burkholderiaceae_C > Limnohabitans_A. The sequence goes on along the minus strand of NZ_NESJ01000018.1, from coordinate 78,003 downwards.
GTCATAAAAGCGCTCGACCAAGCTGCGCACAGCCGCTTCGCCGCCGATCCAAGCAAACGGGCTGTCCAAGGGTGGCTTTTCTTCGGTGTTCATAGAGCTCGATTGTGCGATGTAAAAAGGAGGGTCATGCCTACGGCAGTCACTGCGCCGCCTGGCGCAAAGTCTGCACCACCGGCTGGCGCAAGACGCCAGCCAAACTCAGGCTACCCGCACCCCAAGCCAGCAAGGACCCAACCAAGCCACCGGCCAAAGGAGCCCACAAAGGCGGCTGCCAGGCGAACTCGAAGGCATAACGGGCCAACGCCCAGCCCACCAACAGCGCCATGGCGCTGGCCATGAAACCCGCCAACCAGCCAATGCCCAGCAGCTCGGTGCGCTGCACCTGCGCCAGCAGGCTGCGGCCTGCACCCAGCGCCCGCATGATGGCGTATTCGCGCTCACGCGCTTGGCGACTCGCGCCCACCGCGGCAAGCAACACCATCAGGCCTGCCGCCAAAGTGAAGGCAAACAAAAACTCCACGGCCCGAATCACCTGGTCCATGACCCGCTGCACCTGCGCCAGCGTGCTGCGCATGTCCACGCTGGTGATGTTGGGAAAGGCGTTGACCATGGCGTTTTCAAAACCCGGCACCCCCTCGGGTGAGCGGAAAGCGGCCATGTAGGTCATCGGCAAGTCCGGCATTTTCGAGACCGGGAACAGCATGAAGAAGTTGGCCCGCATCGAAGCCCAGTCCACCTTGCGCAAAGAGGTGACGCGGGCCTCGTGCGGCTGACCGGCAATGTCAAAGCCCAGGCGGTCACCCAGCTTCAGGCCCAGCGCCTGGGCAATGCCCTCTTCCACACTCACGCCATCGGCTTCTTCGGCCTGCCAGCGTCCGGCCACCAGGGGGTTGTGTCCGGGCAAGACCGCACTGTGCGAGAGGTTGACTTCACGGTCGAGAAAGCGTTTGCCCCGGTCAGCTTCCAGGTCATCGGGGCCAATGACACGGCCGTTGATGGCCACCAGCCGGCCCCGGATCATCGGGAACCAATCGGGCGACTGCACGCCCGCTTTGTTCAGATGCGCCAAAAAGTCCTTGGCCTGCTCGGGCTGCACATTGATGACAAAGCGGTCGGGCGCATTCACCGGCGTGGCCTGGCGCCAACTGGCGATCAGGTCGGTGCGCAGCAAGACCAGCAAAGCCAGCGCCAGCAAACCCACCGACAAGGCACTGACCTGCACCACCGCAAACACCGGCCGCGCCGCCACCTGCCGCGTGGCCAGACGCAACCAGCGCGGAGCCGACTCATCAGGCACCGCACGGCGCAGCAAAAACAACGCCGCCGCCGCCAGAGCGGCAAACACCAAGAGCGCCACGCCAAAACCACCCACGGTGATCAGGCCCAGTGTCAGGTTGCGGCTGACCATGAGCAAAGTGAAGGCAAAGCCGAGCAAGCCCATCACCAGCACCAGCCCCGAGCGCACCTGCACGCTGCCCAGGTCGCGGCGAATCACGCGCAGCGGCGGCACCTGCGCCAGCTGCAAAACCGGCGGCAGGCCAAAGGCCACCAGCAGAGTCAACCCCATGGCCAGACCCATCAGCGCCGGCTGCAGCGTGGCGCCGGGTAAGTTGGCATCCACCAACCCCACCAGCAACTGCACAAATCCCAAGTGCACGCCATAACCAGCCAGCACCCCCAGCACGCTGGCCACCAGGCCAGCGCCCAAAAACTCCAGACCATAACTCAAGGTGAGTGTGCGCTGACTTTGCCCCAAGACCCGTAGCAGTGCACAGGCGTCCAGTTGACGCTCGGCAAAGCTGCGCGCCGCCAAGGCCACCGCCACGGCGCACAGCAAAGCCGCCAGCAAAGCCACCAGGTTCAAAAACTGCGAGGCCCGGTCCAGGGTCTGGCGCATCTCGGGACGGCCGCTGCCCAACGACTCGACTTTCACGCCACGCACCGCCGGCTTGTCGGCCTCGGCCTGCGCCCAAGGCAAAAATTGGCTTACGGCCGCATCGCTGCCCGCCACAGCCATGCGCCAGCTCACGCGGCTGGCCGGCTGCACCAGGCCCGTGGAGGCCAAGTCGGCCATGTTCATCATCACGCGCGGTGCAAAACCCATGAAGCCCGCACCCCGATCGGGCTCGCGGGTGATGGTGGCACCAATGCGCAAACTCCGCTCGCCCAAGCCCAGCATCTGGCCGACTTGCACATTCAAGGCTTCGAGCAAGGCCGCATCGACCCAAACCTCGCCCTCAGGCGGAATGCTGGCGGCGCTTTGGCCTGCGATCTCGAGGCGGCCGCGCAGGGGGTAACCGGGCTCCACGGCTTTTAGGGCCACAAGGCGGGTAGCGGGTGGGGCAGCGGATGGCGTAGCGGTTGATGCAGCAGGTGATGTCGCAGCATCCGGCGAGTTCATGGCCCGCGCCATGGTCGGGAAACTCACATTGGTGTTGCTTTGCAAACCAGCCACTTGGGCCTTTTGGACAAAGGCTTGGGGGGTGCGTTGGTCGCTCACCACCACCGCATCGCCGCCCAGCAGTTGACGCGCATCGCGCCACAGACCCGACTGCATGCGATCGGCCAGAAAGCCCACCGCCGTCAAGGCCGCCACCGCCAAGGCCACCGACACCATCAACAGGCGCAACTCGCCCGCCCGCAAGTCACGCCACAACTGACGCGCACCCAGCTTCAAACCATGTATCCAAGATTGCTTGCTCATCTCCTGACCATAACTGAGGGGCGAAGGTCTGGCAGGGCTGGGGGCTTGGCAGGCACCTCAAGCATGTCCGATGCGAGCACCCCATCGGCTCCCAGATAGGCTGGATTTAAGCCGCTCGGCCCCGGACTCTGGCTTGCTCACGCGCCAACTCATACGCGGCCTGAACGAAGGATTCCTCCAGGTCTTCCCCCGCGGGGGTTGGCTGGGCATCCGACCAGCGCACGATGGCCACCCGAGCACCATCGATCGTTTCCTGGATGGGCACCCTGCACAAGCCGCTGGCTTGCATGCGCGACTCATGAACCTCCATCGGCATGGCCGCCACCAGGTCGCTGTGCCGGGCCAGCGTTTCCAGGCCCGTCAAGGTCTGACAGGTCACTGAGCATTGAGGCGAGGCCAAACCGGCCTGCTGAAAAGCTCGGTCCAAACCCCGGGCAACCGAACTCTCTAGGCTGGGCAATACCCATTGAGCTCCCAACAACTGCGACAAATTTTGGGCGTTTTGCAGAGGATGTCCGGGACGCACCACCACGGATACTGTGGTGGCGTAGAGCGCGCGGGTGACGAACTCAGACCCTAATTGTTCAGCTGGCAAAGACATCACGGCAAAGTCAGGCGCGCCTTCGCGCAAACCGCCCAACTGAAAGCTTGGCGGCACGATGTTCAATTGCAATCCCGGCCAACGAATCCGAAATGCCGGAATCACCTGGGGCAACAAGGCCATGGTGGCGAAGTGGGACAGCGCCACCACCAGACGTCCTTCTTTGTGGCCCCGTCTTTGCTGCACATCTTCACCGGCTTGACGGGCTTGGCTGCGAATCGCTCGGGCGCGCGGCAGCAAGGCCAAGCCATATTCCGTAGCCTGTACCCCACGCAAGCCGCGCTCGAACAAGGTGACCCCGAGGGACTCTTCAAGACGGCGCAGTTGTTTGCTCACGGCCGGTTGCGAACTGCCCAGTTTGCGAGCTGCAGCCGTCACACTGCCCGCGTCCGCAATTTCAGCCAGCAACACCAGCGCAGCCGGATCAGGGATGCTGGCAGGGGTCGACTTGCGGGGCCGCCCGTCATGAACCGATGTGATGGGCAAAGCTGCAGAGTTTGCGGATTCAGGCATCGAATCATCCATAACAAAAAGACATGATTATTACCTTTTCAAGTCTTGTTGGAATACCAGAGCCTGACTACGATGACCTTGTCTGTTCCACGATTCGGAGTCTTGTTTGCCACTGACCCTTGCCGATTGCATGCACCTGGATGCCCACGACCCCAGTCACATCCGTTTGGCCCAGGTGGGGGATCGCTTTGACCCTGGCACACCAGGAACGCTGTATTTCGATGCCAACTCGATCGGACCCATGCCGCGCATGGCACCCTTGAAAATGCAGACCGTGCTGCAAGACGGTTGGGCCAAAGCACGGCGACGCAGCTGGAACGAGCTGGACTGGCTGGAACAGCCCCGCACGCTCGGTGCCTCAATGGCCCATCTGATCGGGGCGGGCAGCAACGATGTCCGGGTCACGGACACCACCAGCATCAACCAATACAAGTTGTTGCGCTATGCGCTCAGCGTTGCAGCCCCTCGCCGTGTGATCGTGCTGGAACGCCACGTGTTTCCCTCCAACCGCTATGTGGCCGAAGCCATCGCCCGGGAGCATCTGGCCGAGCTGCGTTTCATCGACGATGCGTCCGATTTGCGTGCGGCTCTGGCCCCGCAAGACGTGGCCGTGGTGGCCTTGTCCCATGTGGACTACCGCAGCAGCACGCGACTGGACATGGCTGCTTTGAACCGCTGCATTCGCGAGGCGGGTGCCATGAGCCTGTGGGACCTGTCGCATTCTGCAGGTGCCGTGGCCATCGCGCTGGTCCAAAGCGAAGCGGACCTGGCGGTGGGATGCGGCTACAAGTACCTGTGCGGTGGACCGGGTGCACCGGCATTTTTGTACATCCACCCTCGCTGGGCCGATGCCGCTTGGCCTGCCATCTCGGGATGGATGGGGCATGCCGACACATTTGCCTTTGAGCCCAACTACAGGCCAGGCGCAGGGGCCGACCGTTTTTTGGTGGGTACCCCCGCCGTCCTGGCCAATGCTGCTTTTTCGGCAGCAGCAGAGCTTTGGCGCGAGGTCGACCCGCTGGCCTTGGACCAGCGCCACAGGTCATTGACCGACACCTTGATTCAACTCTTCGATGAACAGTGCGCCGCTTGGCCGTTGCACTTGTCCAGCCCACGAAGTCACGCCCAACGTGGCGGCCATGTGGCCCTGCAGTTCGATGGGGCTGCCGCATTGGCGCAAGCCTTGGTCGAGCAAGGCGTCATCGTTTCTTCGCGCAAACCCGACGCTTTGCGCTGGGGTGTTCACCCATTGACCACGAACCATCAACAACTGTGGTCAGCGGTGCAGGTCTTGCGGCAATTGCTGATCAGCGGCAGCTGGCAGGACACCCGCTTTGAACGCCCCATGGTCTGAACCTTTTTTTCCCCTTGCCATCCCACCGGACCCCCATGATCGTCACCGCCATACCGACTGCCAAATCGAACGCCCCGATACGCCTGGCCGCTGACATCGGCGGCACTTTTACCGATGTGGTCCTTGAAACGCCCTCACGCCGACACAGCTGCAAAGTGTTGACCACGCCACGCCAGCCAGAACTGGCCGTGATGGAGGGACTCGATCGCCTGCTCAACGCTTCGGGTCTGGACGGTTCACGCATTGAGCTGTTCGTCCACGGCACCACATTGGCCACCAACGCCCTGATCGAGCGCAAGGGCGCGCGCACAGCCTTTGTCACCACCGAAGGCTTTCGGGATGTTTTGGCCATGGGCTTTGAAAAACGCTTTGATGCTTACGACACGAACCTGGAGGGACCAACCGAGTTGGTGCCCAGGCCTTGGCGCCTGACGGTTCGTGAACGCATCGCGGCCGATGGCACGGTTCTGCTCGACCTGAATGAAGACGACGTCAGGAGGGTCGGCGCCAGCATGCGAGATGCGCACATCGAAGCAGTGGCCATCGGTTTCATGCACGCATGGGGCCATCCCTCGCACGAACAACGGGCCCGCGACATCCTTGCACCCATCCTCGGGCCCGATGTGAGCATTTGCCTGTCCTCGGAAGTGTGCCCCGAGATCCGCGAATACGAGCGTTTTTCCACCACCGTGGCCAACGCGTACGTGCGCCCTTTGATGGGCAGCTATCTCTTTCGACTGCAGGACAGCATCCGGCAAAAAGGTCTGCACTGCCCCATGTTGCTGATGATGTCGGGCGGCGGGCTGACCACGCTGGAGTTGGCCGCTCGCTTTCCAATCCGTCTGGTCGAATCTGGACCAGCCGGCGGTGCCATTTTGGCGGCCCACTTGGCACGGGAATGCGGCCTGGACAAGGTGCTGGCCTTTGACATGGGCGGAACCACCGCCAAGATTTGCCTGATCAACAACGGTCAGCCTGAACGGTCACGCCGCTTCGAAATTGGCCGGGTCTGGAAAAACCTCAAAGGCAGCGGCTTGCCCATCCGCATTCCGGTGATCGAACTGGTGGAAATTGGTGCTGGCGGCGGCTCCATCGGCCGGGTCGATGCCCTGCAGCGCATCACCGTCGGACCGGATTCGTGCGGTTCCGAACCGGGCCCCGCCTGCTATGGGCGCGGCGGCGAACTGCCGGCGGTCACAGACGCCAACGTGGTGCTCGGCCGCATCGACCCCGAACGCTTTGCCTCAGGCCGCATGCCACTGGATGCGGCACTGGCCCAGCAAGCCCTCACGCGCCATGTCGGCAAAGCTTTGGGCATGGACGCTTTCTGGGCCGCCGCAGGCATCAGCGAAATGGTCGAGGAAAACATGGCCAATGCGGCCCGTGTGCACGCCATTGAGCGCGGTCAAGACCTGGGAAGCTTCACCATGGTGGCGTTTGGCGGTGCGGCGCCCTTGCATGCTGGCCGACTGGCACAAAAACTGGGCATCACCCGAGTGATGGTCCCTGCCGGCGCCGGGGTCGGCTCGGCCATCGGTTTTTTACGAGCGCCAGTGGCCTTTGAGGTGGTGCGCAGCGATTTGTCCGTCTTGTTGACGATGGACCCCCAAGCGGTCGAGGCACGGCTAGAGGCCATGCAGGCCGAAGCACTGTCGGTGGTGGAAACCGCCAGCGCAGGGGCTCCCTTGCATGTGCTCAGAGTGGCCGAATTGCGTTATGCCGGTCAAGGACATGAACTTCGAGTGCATCTGCCTCCCGCATCAGACGGCCCCATCGATCTTTCAGCACTGGCGGCGCTTGTGGAAGCTTTTGAAAAATCCTACGAACAAATTTACGGGCTGCGCATACCCGATGGCGAAGTCGAGGCGGTCACCTGGTCGGTCACCGTCTCCACCCTGCCGCAAGCCGTGCAACCGATCGCATTGCCTGAAACCACTCGCCAACGAGAAACCTTGTCGACACGGCTGGTTTGGGAGCCCGCACTGGGCGAGCAACGGGACTTTGGCCTGCACTGGCGTTTTGACCTTCACACGGGCGAGAACATCGCAGGCCCCGCTTTGGTGGCCGAAGACGAAACCACCATCGTCGTTCCCGCAGGCTGGATGGCGCGGCTGGATGAGCAAGGCCATTTGATGATGGAGGCTCAATCATGAGCACGCAAATGCTGCACGCCATTCGCACACAGGTCATGTGGAACCGGCTGATTTCAGTGGTCGAAGAGCAAGCGCAAGCCTTGCTGCGCACCGCATTTGGTTCGGTGGCGCGGGAAGCGGGTGACCTCTCGGCCGGGGTCTACGACGCGAAGGGTCGTATGCTGGCTCAGGCCGTCACTGGCACGCCTGGGCACGTCAACACGATGGCTGTCGCTGTGGGTCATTTCCTGGAACGGTTCCCACTGGAAAGCCTGGTCGTGGGGGATGTGCTGGTGACCAACGACCCCTGGATGGGCACCGGGCATTTGTTTGATTTTGTGGTCGTGACCCCGGTCTTTGTCGGACAACGCCCGGTGGCGGTGTTTGCATCCACCTGCCACACCATCGATGTGGGTGGGCGCGGCTTCACAGCCGATGCCGCCTCGGTGTTTGAAGAGGGCACCTGCATTCCCCACCTCAAACTGGTGCGGGCCGGAGCGCTGAATGAAGATGTGATGGCCATCATCCAGGCCAACTCTCGCAACCCCATCGAGGCCAGAGGGGACATCCTGTCCTTGGTCAGCAGCAACGAAGTGGGTAGTCGCCGCTTGGTCGAGATGATGACCGAGTTCAAACTGGCGAGTCTGGACACGCTGGCCGAGCACATTCTCGAGCAATCGGGTCGTGCCACCCGCGAAGCCATCGCGCGACTGCCCGATGGGCAATGGCGCGCCGAAATGACCATCGACGGCTATGAACATCCCGTGAGCCTGGTCGCCACCCTGCACAAGCAGGGCGAACTGATCCGCGTGGATTACGCAGGCACCAGCGCCGCATCACGCATGGGCATCAATTCGCCCAAATGCTACAGCGACGCTTATTCGGTCTTCGGCCTCAAATGCCTGATCGCGCCCGAGGTCCCGAACAACGCCGGCTCCCTGGCCCCTTTCGAAGTGATCGCCCCTGAAGGCAGCATCGTTCATCCCCAACGGCCCAGTCCGGTCACCGCTCGCCATGTGATCGGACAGATGCTCCCCGACTTGATGTTTGGCTGCTTGGAGCAAGCCCTGAACGGCCAAGTACCGGCCGAATCGGCCGGCAGCATCTGGGTGCTGGCCATGAGCAGACATCCCGCGCAAGGCAAGGCCTTCAATGTCATGAGTGTCGGTTTAGGCGGCACGGGCGCACGCCCCACCAAGGATGGTTTGTCGACCACCGCTTTTCCCAGTGGCGTCGGTGGCATTCCGGTTGAAATCACGGAAGCGCAATCACCATTGGTCTTCTGGGAAAAAGTGTATTTGCCCCACTCGGCCGGTGCCGGGCAGTGGCGCGGGGGGCTCAGCCAGCGCATCGTGATCGGCACTCGTGACGCAGTGGGCTTTGACTGCTCGGCCGCCACCTTTGACCGCCGCGCCTACCCGGCCCGTGGCCGCAATGGCGGCATGTCGGGCACCCCCGGACGGGTCGACGTCCAATCGGCCAGCGGTGTGCAAACCCCACATGAGGGCAAAAGCACCATTCACATCCCGAACGGTGGTCGTCTTTGCATTGAACTGCCCGGCGGCGGCGGCTTTGGTCCACCCGAAAAACGAGACCCGGCGCTCTGCGCAAAGGATGCGGTCAACCATGCGACTGCCCCCCCAGATCTTTCACCCCTGTCCTTCAACCCACTCCCCAGGAGTTCTTCATGAAACTGATCCAACGTCTGACGTATTCATTTTTTCTGCTGCTCATGGCACTGCCATGGTCAGCACACTCAGCCGATTACAACGGCACGATCCGCATTGTGGTGGGATTCCCACCCGGGGGAGCGACCGATGTTGTCGCGCGCATCATGGGTGAAAAATTGCGCGTGATCATGAACCAGCCGGTCATTGTGGAAAACAAACCCGGTGCCGGCGGCATGATTGCCACGCAACAACTCAAGGCTGCAGCGCCCGACGGTGCCATGGTGATGCTGACCATCGACCATTCCCATGTGATCATTCCCCTGACCTTCAAGGCACCAGGATACGAACCTCTCAAGGACTTCACAGCCTTGGCAGGTGTCGCCAGTTATTACAACGTCATGGCCCTGTCCAGCACGATTGCCGCCAAAACTCCCTCGGAGTTTGGCACCTGGCTCAAAGCCAATCCGGGCAAGGCCAATTACGGCATCCCTGCCGTCGGCAGCGTGCCTCAATTTGCGGGCCTGCTGGTCGGCAAGTCACTGGGCACTCCAATGGTGGCCATTCCTTACCGGGGTGGCGCACCCTTGGTTCAGGATCTGCTGGGTGGGCAAGTGCCCGCTGGGTTTTTGTCGCTGACCGAGTCTATCGAGCACCACCGCAATGGAAAAATGCATGTCATGGCCGTCTCGGGCACCAGCCGTGCCAAATCAGCACCCGACATTCCCACCTTCCAGGAGTTGGGCATCAAAGGGGTCGACAAGAACCCCTGGCTGGCATTTTTTGGACCCAAAGGTTTGCCCTCCGAATTTGTGGACCGCTTCAGCCGTTCGGTGTCCGCTGCCCTGGCGGACCCAGAAGTCGTTGAAAAGCTCTCCAAACTGGGCAATGTGGCCACCTACGCCAACCCAGCTCAATTGCAAGAATGGGTGTCTTCCGCCACGTTGCACTGGGGTCCAGTCATCAAGGAATCAGGGTTCGAATTGCAATGAAAACCTGACTGGAAAAGTCACGCGAGCCTGAGCAGGCCCAAAAAAAGGCCATTCATTGAATGGCCTTTTTTAATGATTTTGGTGGTGATAGGTGGATTTGAACCACCGACATCAGCATTATGAATGCTGCGCTCTAACCAACTGAGCTATATCACCTGAATTTGTTGGCACAAGCCACCAAGCCAAAAATTATACACAAGATTTCCGGGTAGTCGGGCAAGTTGGCGTAACAATTGGCGCATGAAACAGCCAAGACCAGAACCCACCGAACAGGAAATCTGTCAACAAACAGCCCAAGTGATTTGGGAGCATTGGCAATCAGGCCAAGTGCTGAGCGCCCTGCCCGAGGCCTGCCGACCCTTGACGGCAGCACAAGGCTACGCTGCACAAGCGCAATTGCCCGCCGTGTCTGGCCGCCAGGTGGTTGGCTGGAAGATCGCGGCCACCAGCGCCAACGGACAATTGCACATCAACGTGGGGGGTCCGCTGGCCGGGCGGCTGTTGTCGGGTCAGGTGTTTGAAAGTGGCGACGCCATCCCATCGGCAGGCAACCGCATGCGTGTGGCCGAGCCGGAATTTGCCTTTGCCTTGGCGCAAGATCTGACACCGCAATCCGCGTCCTATACCCAACAGCAAGTCATGGCCGCCGTGGCCAGCTTGCATCCGGCCCTTGAGGTGCCCGACTCGCGGCTGGAACCCTTTACCGCAGCGGGAGAAGCACAACTGCTGGCCGACAACGCCTGCGCTCGCCACTTTGTTCTGGGTGCGGCCGCACCCGATCTCTGGCGCGACCTGGATTTGAGCACCTACCCGGTGCACGCCCGGGTCCAACACGGCAGCCATCTGAAGTACACCCGAGACGGCACGGGCGGCAACGTGCTGGGCGACCCGCGCATCGCCCTGACCTGGCTGGCCAACCAGCTGTCTAGCCTGGGCATCACGCTCCAAAAGGGCCATGTGGTGACCACCGGCACTTGCATGGTGCCACTGGAGTTGCAGCCCGGTGACAGCGCCAGCGCCGACTTCGGCCCACTGGGCCGTGTGAACCTGATTTTTTCGGAGACTTGAGCCATGACAAAACCCCTTTTGGCCCTGATCGGCACCGGCGGCACCATCGCAGGCGCGGCCAGCGCTGCCTCCGTCAGCACCGATTACAAACCCGCCAGCCTGAGCCTGGCCGCCGTGGTCGACACTGTGCCCGAGCTGCGTGCACGTTACATCATCGAGGTCTCGCAACCCATGCAGCTGGCCAGCTACGACGTGCGGCCCGAGCATTGGCTCGATCTGCATGCCGCCGTGATGCAAGCGGTCAACAATCCCGATGTGGTGGGCATCGTAATTACACACGGCACCGACACTTTGGAAGAAACCGCCACCTTTTTGCACCTGAGCGTGGACAGCGACAAACCCATCGTGGTGGTGGGGGCCATGCGCCCCGCCACGGCCTATTCGGCCGATGGCCCGGCCAATTTGCTGGACGCCTGCAGCGTGGCCGCCTGCACCGGTGCACGGGGGCGCGGCACCTTGGTGGTCATGAACGGCCGAATCCATTCAGGCCTGTGGGTGGGCAAACGCCATGTGAGCAGCGTAGAAGCTTTTGACAGCCCACTGGCCGGTGCCGTGGGCGAGGTGGCCGATCAAGCGGTGCAGTGGTTTCGCGCCGTCGGGCGTGCTCCGACTGTAGCTTGGCAAACGCCCACAACATGGCCCAGGGTGGACATGGTCGTGGCTTATGCCGGGGTGGACGACACCGCCCTGCGCGCCTTCGTGGCGGCCGGGGCGCAGGGCATCGTGCACGCTGGGTTTGGCAACGCCAACACGCCCACGGCCTACCGCGCTTTCATTCAGTCATTGCCTGCACAAGGTGTTTTGGTGGCCCGCTGCGCCCGCTTCATTACCGGCAGCGTGACGCGGGCCAGCGTCTACGCCGATGCCCAGCACGGCATCCTGACCGCAGGCCCACTGCCACCGCACAAGGTGCGCATCGTCATGCTGCTGGGCCTGGCGCATGGCATGGACGGGCCTGCGATTCAAACCTGGATCGACCAGATTTTGCTGGCCGGCTGAAACCCGCTGATCAGCGCGCTCGCTGAGTCCAGTACAGCACCATGCCGCTGATGCTGGCCATGACCATCAGGCCCACAAAACCGGCGCGGTAGGTGCCAAACAGGCCCGACAAGGCGCCGAACATGGGCGGCCCCACCACCACGCCCAAAAACGTGAAGGCCAATGTGCCCCCTGTGGCCATGCTGGCCATGCCGAGGGGCGCGCGGCGGGCCACTTCGGCCAAATACACGCCGTTCCAGCCGATGGCCGAGGCCCCAAAGCCCACCAGAATGGCGATCACCACAGCCTGCGGCGTATCGGTGGTCAAAAAGGCCGAGGCCAAAGCGCCCAAAGCCATCATGCTGGCCAGCAGCAGCAACATGCGCCTTGCGCCCAACCAACGGTCGGCCACATAGCCCCAGACCACGCGCCCGCCAATGCCGCCCAACTGAGTGACTGACAAAGCCAGCCCCGCCGCCACCAGACCGTAAGACAAATCGTCGTGCAAAAAGGTCACCAGATACGTGGTGAGCGACAGCTGCACCATGGAAAACATGAACGAGCAAGACGCCATGGTGAGCAGTGCCCGATGCGCCAGCACCAGTCGGATGGGCTCGATCAAACTGCCCCAGCGAATGCGGGTGTCCGGTTGGCGGTCGCTGTCAAGTTCGGCCCGCAGGCTTTGCGACACCCCAGCGCACAACAGGCACACCACAGCCACCGCCACCAAGCTGAGTTGCCAATTGCCCAGCAGCGCCAAAGGCGGCACCACCGCTCCTGCCAGCATGCTGCCCAAGGGCACGCCGGTTTGCTTGATGGAAAACACCAGCGACATCTGGTGCGCGGGCGTGGTGCGGGCCAGCAGGTGCGAGCTGGCCGGTGTGATCGGGCCATAACCCAGCCCAATCAGCACCGCGCCCAGCACCATGGACGGCAGCCAGGGCACGGCGCACAAGAGCAAGCCCAAGGCAGACAAGACCAGACCCCACTGGCTCACCCGAATGGCCCCCATTCGGGCCACCGTGGCGCCGCCCATCAAGGTCGCGACCATGGCCCCGGCGTAAGTCACCGACACGTACAGGCCCACCAAGGCGGGCGAGACTTGTAAAGTCTGCGCCACCACAGGGGCGACCACAGGCAAGCTCAGCAAGGCCATGGCGACCATGGCCTGAATCACCAGAGTCAGCAGCAAGGGCCACCAGTTGCTCATCGTTTCATCTCCCGTACAGGCGAGAAGGCCACCAGGGGGCCGCAGCAATCACACCCTGCATCAGTTGGCTTTGACGCCCGCCTTGACCAACAAGCTGCCCAAGGTGTCGATCTCGTTTTTCAAGTGGGCCCGCAAAGCCTCTGGCCGCGCCAGCTCCACACCCACGGCCGAAATGCCCATGGCTTCCAGGCGTTGGCGCACCTCTGGGTCGGCCACCGACTTTTGCAAGGCAGCGGTCAACTGATCGAGCACCGGTTTGGGCGTGCCTTTGGGGGCATACAGGCCAAAGGAGATGTTGATGTCAAAGCCTTCCACACCGGCGTCGCTGATGGCAGGCACTTCAGGCAATTGGGGCAAACGGGCTTTTCCAGCCGAGGCATAAGCCTTGATCTTGCCGCCCTTGACCGAGGGCACCGTGCCCGAGGTCTGGTCACACAAAATGTCCACCTGGCCACCCATCAGGTCGGTCAAGGCCGGGCCTGTGCCCTTGTAGGGAATTTCATTGAGCTTGACGTTCAGTGCGTTCATCATCATCAAACCACACAGGTGCGAGGCCGACCCCACACCCGCATGCGCGAGGCTGACTTTGCTGCCATTGGCTTTCACGTAGGCCACAAACTCGTTCAGGTTTTTGGCCGGGAACTCGTTGCGCGCCACGATCACCATGGGGCCGCTGGTGGCCCGGCCAATCGGCTCAAAATCATCCACCGGGTGGTAGGGCAGACTTTTGTACATGGCCACGTTGGTGGCGTGGCTGACGTGGATCATCAGCAAGGTGTAGCCATCGGCTTTGGCGCGGGCCACTTTGGCCGTGCCAATCGAGCCCGAGGCGCCTGCGGTGTTGTCCACCACGATCTGCTGACCCAGGTGCTTTTGCATGGCCCCGGCAAACAAGCGCGTGATGGTGTCACCCGGGCCGCCTGCGGCATAAGGCATGACCATGGTGATGGCGCGGCTGGGAAAGTCTTGCGCCGAAATCTGAAAAGTGCTGAGGGCCAACAGCATGGCCAGGCCCGTGCGGATAAAACGAATGGACATGGAAGTCTCCCTTTATTATGTAAGCCGCAGTGTGACCGATCAGGCCAACAAGCGTTGTCGAATTTCCAGAGGGCTCAACACCTGAAGGGGTTCAGCGCAGCCACCGGGAATGCCCACTTGCGTGGCGTTCAGCAGCATGGACACCATGACATAGGTGCCCGACAAGACCGTCAGGTCCACCACCGCCTGCTCTCCCATGCGTGCCACAGCTTCTTGCCACAAGGCATCGGGCACGCGGTGGTTTAGAGAGAGCTGAATGCAAAAGTCATACACCAGGCGTTCATCCTCTTGCATGCTGTTGGGCCGTTGGCATTGCTGCAAGTCGCGCATCACCGCGTCTGACAAGCCCGCCTTGCGCGCGATGGGTTCGTGCGCCCACCACTCGAACTGCGCGTTGGAGATGCGCGCCTGGATCAGGATGGCCAACTCGTTCAGGCGCTTGTTGACCGAGGTTTTGAAGCGAAGGTAGTCCAGAAAATCAAAGGCACGGCGAGCCATGTCAGGGCTGCGCAGCAGCGCGTTGTAGGGGCCGCCGAGCGCCGCGCTCGACACCTTGAGGATGTCATCGGCCAACGGCCGCACCTCGGGGGGCAATTCGTCGTAACGGATCTGGGCGAATCGTTCGGTCATGAAGCGTTCCTGCAAAAAAATTAGGGGCTACACCAGCGCTAGAACACCAGCGCCTGTTCAGCAGCATTGAACAAGCCAGATGCTCTGAGCGACGCGCGAACGTAACAACAAAGCACAGACCCCAGAGTCACCGACATGACTGGGAAAGCCCCACCATTGGCCTGGGTCTGGGCCACACTTACAGCTGCTAGACCCTGCGTGGACCCTTTGGCCTTGAACACTTGGCCTGTCACGCTTGACCTTTAACCCCTGTGGACGGAACCCTCCCATGCTGAAATTTTTCTTCAACGCTGCGCCCAACCCCATGAAGATCACCCTGCTGCTCGAAGAGCTGGGCCTGCCTTTTGAGGCCGTGCCCGTGGACACGCGCAAGGGCGAGCAATTTGCGCCTGCCTTCCTGGCCGTCAACCCCAACGCCAAGGTGCCCGCCATCACCGATGGTGACGTGACCGTGTTCGACAGCAACGCCATCTTGCTTTACTTGGCCGACCGCGAACAAAAATTTGTCCCCGCCATGGCGCAGGCCAAAGAGCGCGGCGCAGCCCTGTCCTGGTTGCTTTTCATTGCGAGCGGCATCGGGCCGTTTTCAGGCCAGTCGGTTCACTTTCGCCATGCCGCACCCGAGCCCAAAGAATACGCCCTGAACCGCTACGACTTTGAAGCCCACCGCCACTGGAGCGTGCTGGAAAAGCACCTGGCGCAAAACACTTACATGCTAGGCGAGCACTACAGCATCGTCGACATGGCCCTGTGGGGCTGGGCCCGCATGCTGCCTTATGTGCTGGGCACGGGGGAAGCCACCTGGACGCAGTACCCCCACATCAAGCGCCTGCTGGATTTGGTCAACGCCCGCCCGGCGGCCCAGCGCGCCGAAGCCTTCAAAACGAAATACACCTTCAAGACCGAAATGGACGCGGATGCCAAGAAATTCATGTTCCCGCAAAACGAACGGCTGAACAAAGCCTGAGGCCCGCCGTGAGCCTGACGGGTGGGTGGCAGTGGCATTGGCGAGCCTGGCGTTCGCAAAAACGTTGGGCGCCCGCTGTGGCACAAATTTCAGATTGGCTGCTAGCGCAAGCCATGCCACGCCGTCAACTGGTGTTGATCGGCGGCAGTGCAGGCTGGATGCTGCCCACCGAATGGCTGACTCAATTTGAGGAAGTGCATGCCTGGGACATCGACCCCTTGGCGGCCCCTTTGTTTCGGTGGCGTCATGGTCAGGCTTTGAAGCGTGAAGGCACGCGCCTGAACCTGCACACAGGCGATGGCTTGGCGCAACTCGATGAATGGACACGCATCCTTCCGACTGCCTTCTTCTGGTTTGACAACGTCCTGGGGCAATTGCGTTTCACAGACCCATCGCCGGATGCCGTGGAGCAGCGCTTGAAAAATTTTCAGCGCCAACTCGAGACCGTTGCATGGGGCAGCGTCCATGACCGAATGTCAGGACGCCACACCCCTGGCACCCTCTTTCCGATGGCCCGCCACAGTGAGGCCGGATTGGCTATGGAAACCACAGAAGGACAGGCATGGCTGCTCCAAATGGGGGCCATCAGTCCTTGGCTGGACCACTTGACCGAAGGCGTCTTGCCAAAGGGCACGCCCGTGCAGCACACTGCGTGGCCATTCAAACCGAGGTATGCGCATTGGCTCGAAATGGGCTGGACTGGGCCGTCTTAATTTCCCAAATCCAGCGCCCAGTACTGACCCACCAGATCGTGTCCAAACGAATGGTGGGACTCTTCGGACAACAACACAAAACCCGCGGTTTGGTAGATGTGCCTGGCCGCATGCAGGATGTCGTTGGTCCACAAAGTCAATTTGGAATAGTCCCGGGCTTTGGCAAAAGCGATGCACTCTTGGGTCAAGCGCCGTCCCAGGCCGGTGCCGCGCATCTCGGGCTCCACGTACAGCAAGCGCAGCTTGGCCTCGGTGTCGGAAACCTTGACCACAAACGCCGAGCCGACAACCCGGCCGTCGCACTCGGCGATCCAGGCGTTTTCTTTTACCGGGTCAAAGTTTTTCACAAACTGCGCTGCAATCTCGGCCACCAAGGCCTCGAAGGTGCCGTCCCAGCCGTATTCCTGCGCGTACAAAATGCCCTGGCGGTGCGCCACCCAGCCGATGTCGCCCACTTGCAGGCCGCGCAAAACAATGTTGGGCGTCATGTCGTGTCACCGCTCTCATAGCGCTGCCCCAGCGCCAGCAATTGCGGTGTTTCAATGACCGCGTTCAGGCCATCAAAGTCGAGCATCTTTTCTTGCCATGGGAGTGTGGTCTGGTGCATGTGCAAGCTGGCGTAATAGCCTTGCAGCGTGTGCAGTACGGCCCGCGCTGTTCCGCCCGGGAAGATCACGATCTTGAAACCGCGCTCGCCCAACTCTGCCGCACTTTGCACCGGCGTCTTGCCGCCTTCGACCATGTTGGCCAAGAGCGGCACACGCTTGGCGAACTGCGCGCAGGCGCGGTTCATCTGCTCATCCGAGCGCAAAGCTTCGATGAACAGCGCATCGACGCCGCATTCCAGATAGCGTTCGGCCCGCTCCAAGGCGGCGTCCAGGCCTTCTACGGCGACTGCATCGGTGCGCGCCAGGATCAAGGTGTTCTTGTCGTGCCTTGCATCCAAGGCGGCGCGCAGCTTGCCTTGCATCTCGGCCACCGGCACCACGCCTTTGCCGTCCAAGTGGCCGCAGCGTTTGGGGAATGTCTGGTCTTCGATCTGGACCATCGCAGCCCCGGCGCGCTCAAAGTCGCGCACGGTGCGCTGCGTATTGAGCGCATTGCCAAAGCCGGTGTCGGCGTCCACGATGACGGGAATGTTCACCCGGTCGGTGATGTGGGCCAAGGTCTGCGCCACTT
Organism: Limnohabitans sp. 2KL-51; assembly: GCF_003063645.1. GTDB lineage: Bacteria > Pseudomonadota > Gammaproteobacteria > Burkholderiales > Burkholderiaceae_C > Limnohabitans_A. The sequence continues at coordinate 60,257 of NZ_NESJ01000018.1, read as the reverse complement.
CGGTGGCGGTGGTCAGGCCAATGTCCGAGCGGCCCAGGCGCGTGTAGGCAATCGATGCGCCTGACAAATACAGCGCTTCAAAACCCGCCTGCTGCGCCACCAGTGCGGTGAGTGCGTCGTACACGCCGGGCGCCAACAGGGCCTGCGGTTGTTGCAGGCGCTGGGCCAAAAGGGATTGGGCCAAAGTGGTGTGCTGGCTCATGGCGTGACCTTCAAAAGTTGTTGTACGGTGTGCGCCGCCATGTGCCCGCCCGCGATGGCGCTGAGCAAACCATTGCCCGACAAATAGCCCCAGACTTCTTGGCCCGACACACCCCGCGCCGCGCCTCCAGCGGCCAGCAGGTTGGGCAAAGGCGTGCCGTCTTGGCGCAGCACGCGGGCTTGCGCGTCGATGTCGAGACCGCCTTGGGTGTGGAACAAGGCACCGGTGACCTTGATGGCATGAAAAGGGGCTTGCAGTGCGCGCTGGAATGTTCGGCCTGTGCCCAAATCGGTGCCAGGCTGCACCGTGTTCAAAGTGGCTTGCAAGGCCTCAGACGGGCAGCCGATCAGTTGCGCCAGTCCATTCGCATCTGATGCGTGTTGCACTGCGCCTGCGCCTTGCGCCGCCACAAAGTCCGGAAAGTCTTGCGCAAACGCGAGCAGCGCATCGTCGAACACATTCCAAGCCACACCATCCGGCTGCGCCAGCACATGCACCGCCGCTTCGGAATAGCCCTGGGTTTCGTCATGAAAACGCTGGCCTTGGGCGTTGATCTGCACGCCGCCTTCCATCATCACCGCCCACGAGATCAAAGCCCCTTGCGGCACGGCCCAAGAGCCGTGTCCTTGGTAGGCCCCCAAGTCGGCCAGGCGTGCGCCCAACTGCCGACCCCAAGCGATGGCGCTGCCGTCGTTGCCCACATGGCCCGCATAAGTGGCTTCGGCCATCTCGGGCAGCATCTCTTTCACCATGGCCGTGGCCCCGCCAAAACCATTGCAGGCCAAGATCACCGCATCGCAACGGATGCGCTCGGTCTGGCCGTCGGGCCGCACAAAACCCACACCGTGGATGTGTTGCGCGTCATCGGCCCACAGCTCGGTCACTTGCGCTTGCGTGAGCACCACCACGCCCGCAGCGTCGGCTGCGGCTTGCAAGCGGCTCATCAAACCCGCACCCGTTTTTTCGGGCACGGCGTGCATGCGGTGGGCGCTGTGGCCGGGGTACAAAAAGTTGTCCAGTACTTGCCAGGGCAGGCCGTGGTGAACCGCCAAGGCATCCATCGCTGGGCCGATGTGCTGCGCGTAGGCCTGCACCAGATGCGGTGCGGCTTGGCCGTGGGCCTTGGCCTGGATATCCGCGGCAAACGCCTCCACGCTGTCGGTGATGCCTTGCGCTTCTTGCGCTTGTGTGCAAGGTGCAGGCACAAACCCCGAAGACAAAGCTGTAGAGCCCGCCGCAAATGCATCGCGCTCCAACACCACGCAATCCACATCCAAGCGGTGCAAGGCCAAAGCGGCCGTGAGACCACAAGCGCCAGCGCCCACGATGACCACCGGCGTGTGATCCTCGGCTTGCAAATCAGCAGCCAGGCGAACTTGCGGCAGCGGCGCGTTCATGACCTCAGCCCAGTTGCTTCAAAAAAGTGGCGCTGTCCATGACATCACCCACCGAGCCCATGTCGGCCAGCGCGGCCTGGTGCGCGGCTTCGCTGAAGGCGGCGCAACCATCGGACAAAACAACAACGTGGTAGTCCCGCACATGCGCATCGCGCACCGTGCTGGCCACGCCACCGTTGGTGACGATGCCACACACCACCAGCGTGTCGATGCCCGATTTTTTCAGCACCCAGTCGAGTTGCGTGTTGAAGAAGGCCGAATACGCCACCTTGAACACCGACACATCGACCAGCGGCGCGAGCAGGTCCACATTGGCCTGGCCCCGGCTGCCCGGGGCGAAATCTCCCTTGCGCAAAAACGGGCGGCGCTCTTTCAGGTGGGCTGAGATCATCGGCTCGCCCTGTGCATCAGGCCAAAGCGTGAACAGGCTGGCCGTGACCAGGCCACCTCGGCCTTTGATGGCACGCGCCACCGGCGCCATGCGCTCAGGCAACTTCACCGCTTCGGCACTCAGGGTGTTGCCTCGTGCATAAGCCCCGTCAGGGGCCAGAAAATCGTTTTGCAGGTCGACGATCACCATGCCCATGTTCTTGCCCAATTTCGCGTTCTTCAAGTTCATGCTGTGCGCTCCACCAATAAGTTGCCCAATGTGTCGACCCGTCCTTCAAAGCCCGGCTCCAACCACACCGTGGTGTCGGGCTGTTCCAAAATCGCGGGGCCTTGCACCACGGTGCCCACGGGCAGGCTCAGGCGCTCGTAGCGCTGGGCCGTCCACCACTGGCCCTGGTGATACACCTGCTGCTCGCCCACCGGGTTGGTGCTGCCCTTGCCTTGCGGGGCCAGTACCGCCAAGTCAAACTTGGGACGCCGCCCGATGCGGGCATAACGCAGGTTCATCACGCGGATCACCGGGCCTTGCAGCACCCGGCCAAAGGCGTGCTGGTAAGCCGCTTCAAACGCGGCCAACAAACCGGCGGCATTCAAAGCTTCACGCTTCACGGGCACTTGCAGCGTGTGGGTCTGGCCCATGTAGAGCATGTCAAAGCTGATGACTTCATCAACCCGCACAAAGTTCACACCGGCCGAATCCAATCGCACTTGACAAGCCTCGGCCAATGCGTCCAAGCGTTGCAGCAACTCGGGCCAAGCCACATCGACCAAAGCCACGTTCAGGGTCTGCACCGCGTCGTGGCGCATGTCGGCCATCACACAACCCAGCGCCGACGTCACGCCCGGGTAACGGGGCACGATGCCGGTGGTCACACCCACCTCGCGCATCATGGCGCACACATGCAGACCGCCGCCGCCGCCAAACGGCATGTAGGCAAACTGGCGGGGGTCGTGGCCACGCTCGATCGACACCACACGGATCGCGCCCGCCATGCGGGCATTGGCCACCGTCAAGATCGCCTCAGCCGCGGCCATCGCCGTCAAGCCCAAAGGCTCGGCCACATGCAGGGCAATGGCTTGATCCGACAAACCCGAGTCGAGTTTATTCAGCAAGCCGCCGCCCAAAGGCCGGTCGGCCGCGATGCGGCCCAACAGCACATTGGCATCGGTCACCGTAGGGCGGGTGTTGCCGCGCCCGTAACAAGCAGGACCAGGAATGCTGCCAGCCGACTCGGGGCCGACCTGCAGCATGCCACCCGCATCGACCGAGGCGATCGAGCCGCCACCGGCACCGATGGTCTCGATCTGGATCATGGGCGAGCGCACCACCAGACCAAATTCGATAGACGTTTGCGCAGCCAGCGCCGCCTCGCCCCCGGCCACCAAGGACACATCGAACGAGGTGCCACCAATGTCGCCCGTGATGACGTTCTCAAAACCAGAAGCGCGGGCAATTTCGGCGCAAGCCATCACGCCCGCAGCAGGCCCGGACAAAGCGGTGCGCACCGGTACATCGCAGGCGGTCTGGCGCGACATCACGCCGCCATTGCTTTGCACGATCAGCAATTCGCCACCAAAACCCTGGGCGCGCAAATCGCCATCGAGCCGCTGCAAATACCCCCCCACCACGGGCTGCAATGCAGCATTCAGGGTCGCGGTGGAGCAGCGCTCAAACTCACGAATCTCGGGCAGCACTTCGCTGGCGGCGGTCACATAACTGTTGGGCCAGATCTCGCGCACAGCGGCCACAGCGGCTTGTTCGTTGCCGGGGTTGGCATAGGCGTGAACAAAGAACACACACACCGCCTCGCAGCCTTCGGCCAGCAGGGCGCGGGCTTGCTCGCGCACCTGATCCAGATTCACGGGGGTGTGCAACTGGCCATCGGCCAGCACGCGCTCGTCCACTTCCAAGCGCCAAGCCCTTGGCACCACGGGCGTGTAGCTGCCGCGCAGGCCCCAAGTTTGCGGGCGGTCGCGGCGGCGCATCTCTAGCACATCGCGAAAGCCGCGTGTGGTGATGATGCCGGTGCGGGCGATCTTGCGTTCCAGCAAGGCGTTGGTGCCCACGGTGGTGCCATGCACGATGGTGGCGATGTCTTTGGCCCCCTGTTCACCGTTTTCGCCGGTGGTGCCGGTCACTTTGGCAATGCCGTTCATGAAGCCCCGAGCTTCTTCACCCCGGGTCGAAGGCACTTTCACAATGCGGGCCTGGCCGGTTTTTTCGTCCAGCACAAACAGGTCGGTAAACGTACCGCCCACGTCAACACCCACCACCCAATGCGGCTGATTCACTGCTGCCTCGCTCATGCTTGTTCCTTGGTGTAACCGAGTGCGCTGTCCTTGGCGCGGTCTTGTTCTGACCGGTCTGCCGGGTTGCCCCAGCCGCCACCACCGGGCGTTTGCAGGCGAACCCGGTCGCCCTTCTTCAATTGAATGCCAAGCATCTTGGAGACCATGGGCGGTGTTTTCCATTCGCCGTTCTGGCAGTACTCGAACACATTGGGCAGTGCAGGCTGGCCGCCATGGATGCCCTTGGGGGCCGACTTGCCGCGCTCGCCAAAAATGAAGGCCTCGGCGCTGTCTTCGAGCAATTCAATTTCGTAAATCGCGCCCAAACCACCCCGGTGCTGGCCATCACCGCCCGAGCCGGGGCGCAAGGCCCACTGCGTGAAGCGCACCGGGTAAGCCGCTTCCAGAATTTCCATGGGGGGTATGGTGGCGGTGGAAATCGGCGCGTTGCCGTGTGACAGGCCGTCGCCATCGGAATGGCCGCCGTGCCCACCGCCAAAGAAGCTGAACATCACCCAGCGCTGACCCTTGCGCTTGTCGTCGGTGCGGTGACCGGCGATCGACAAGGCGTTGATGGTGCCGTAAGCGTGGGCCACCGCCCGCTTGGGGTCAGCCAAAGCCGTGGCGCTGAAGATCACGTCGATCATGCGCAAAATCGTTTCGGTGTAGCCACCCACCGGGCGCGGACGCGAAGCGCTGATCACCAGGCCGTCGGGTATCACAAAGTCGACCGCATCGAGCACGCCCGCGTTGGCGGGCACATCGGGGAACACATGCTTCAAAGCCACATAACAAGCGGCGACTGCCGTGGCACGCGAGATGTTCACCGGCCCGGCGCACTGCGCCGAGGTGCGCGAAAAGTCCAGCGTCAGCCGGTCACCAGCCACCGTCATGTCGAGCGCAATCGTCAGCAACTCGTCTTTCACGCCGTCGTTGTCCAGCACGTCTTCAAAGCTGTAGCGGCCATCGGGCAAGCTGCCAATGTGCGAGCGCATCAAACGCACGGCTCGTGTGCGCAGTTCCACCAGGGCCTGCGCCACTTTGGCATCGCCGTATTCATCCAGCAGTCCGTCCAGGCGGCGTCCACCCAATTCGAGCGCTGCCAACTGGCCGTTCAGGTCACCCCACAGGCTGTCGGGCAGGCGGGTGTTCGCGCGCAAAATGGCCAGCACATCGTCTTCCAGCACACCGCCGCGCAAGATGCGCACCGGCGGAATCTGCACCGCTTCTTGCCAGCACTCGGTGGCCGCCGGGTTGTAGTTGCCGGGCACCGCACCGCCCACGTCGTGCCAGTGTGCGGCCGAAGCCAAAAAGCAATACAGCTGACCGTTGCGAAAGCAGGGCTTGACCAGCTTGAAGTCGTTGGCGTGGGTGCCGCCCTCATACGGGTCGTTGAACAACCACACGTCGCCCGGCTGCATGCCGCCGCGCTCAGCGGCCACGCGCATGGCGGCGCGCACGGCAAAAGCCATGGCACCCACAAACACCGGCAAGCCCGACTTGCCCTGGATCAGGGTGTCGCCGGTGATGGCATCGTACAGGCCGTGGCAAGCGTCATGCGCCTCGGCAATGATGGGGTTGAAGGCGCTGCGGTAGAGCGTGGCGTCCATCTCGTCGGCAATCTGTTCGAGTCGGCCGCGCAGCACGGCCAAAGTGACCGGGTCCATTGCATTTGGCATTGGTGAAGCTGAAACCATCGGGTTCATCCTTGTTTTCTATTCTTGAGCAAGGGCAGCAAGCCGCCTGCGTCGACCATGTCCATCAAAAAACCCGGGATCGGGGCACACACCATCGTCTGACCATTGGCGCGAATCACCTGTGGTGTGTCACCTTCGAAGTGCAAAGACAAACGCTCGCCTTCTTCGATCTGGCTGGCCTCAGGGCAGGTCAGCAACAGCAAACCGAGGTTGAAGGCATTGCGGAAATACAAGCCGCTGTAGGCAGGCGCGATCACCGCCGCCAGACCCAAGTGCCGCAACACGCCTGCGGCCTGCTCGCGAGAAGAACCAATGCCGAAATTGGCGCCCGCCACGATCACGTCGCCTTCGCGCACACCCGAGGCAAAGTCGCCGCGCACCGCCTCCAGGCAATGCCAGCCGATCACTTCCAGACCGTGCTTCATGTAAGCGCCGGGGGCCAGCGCATCGGTGTCCACATCGGCGCCCACACGCCACACGCGTGCGTTCTCGAAACTGCGCTTGTTCATGCCAACACCTCGCGTGCATCGCTGATGCGCCCGCGCAAGGCCGAGGCGGCCACCGTGTAGGGCGAGGCCAAATACACATTCACGCTGGCCGGGCCCATGCGGCCCTTGAAATTGCGGGCGGTGGTCGAAATCACGGTGGAGCCTTCGGGAAAGGTTGCGCCGTAGCCCGCACACGCGCCGCAACTGTTGGGCAACACGGTGGCGCCCGCGTCTTGCAGGATTTGCATCACACCTTCTTGCGTGGCTTGGGCTTGCTCGCGGGCGCTGGCTGGGGCCACCATCAGCTGCACACCCGCAGCCACACGCTGGCCTTTGAGCACCGATGCAGCGGCACGCAGGTCTTCGAGCTTGGCACCGGTGCAAGCACCGATGTATGCGATGTTGGGTTGGACATCGGCAAATTCACCCACATCCCGCGTGTTCGCCGGGCTGTGCGGCGCGGCCACTTGCGGACTGAGGGTACAAGCATCAAAGCTGTGCTGTTCAAACTCGGCATCTTCGTCGGTGTGCCACTGCTCAGACCCGGTTAAATGCGCCGGGTCCACACCCACACCGCGCAGGTATTTCAAAGTGGTCTCGTCAGCCGCGATCAACCCGGCCTGCGCACCCATCTCGGCGCTCATGTTGGACAGCGTCATGCGTTCGGCCATTGACAGCGCCTGCACGGCAGCCCCCGCGAACTCCACCGCCTGGTATTGCCCACCGTTCATGCCAAAGCGCCCCACCATGTGCAGCATCATGTCCTTGGCCGACACACCAGTTTGAAGGCGACCCGACCATTGCATGCGCAAGGTTCGCGGCACCTGCACCCAGATTTGACCGGTGACGCACACGCCCAGCATCTCGGTCGCACCGATGCCGAACATATAGCAGCCAAAGGCACCGCCCGTGGGCGAATGCGAGTCGCCCCCCACGCAAAACATACCGGGCTTGAGATGGCCCCGCTCGGGCAGCACCACATGGCAAATCCCTTCGCTGTCAATCACATGCGGCAACTTCCAAAGCTTGGCGGTGTCGCGTGCGATCTGCACAATCTGCTGCGCATCGGCGTCTTGTGCGGGCACATAGTGGTCCAGCACCAGCACCACTTTGTTTTTGTCCCAGATCTCAGCGCCCAGCTCATCCAGCATGGGTTTCAAGCGGCGCGGGCCCGATGAGTCATGGAACATGGCCAGGTCCACGTTGCAGGTGACCACCTCGCCCACGGCCACATGGGCGCGGCCAGAGGCGCGAGCGATGAGTTTTTGCGCCAAGGTTTGAGAAAGGATGGCGCTCATTCTGGTTTGGCTCCTGCGTACTGCACCACCTTGCGCCAGCGCACGATCTCGCTGTCGACAAACCGGGAAAATTCTTCAGGGCTATTGCCCACAGGCGTGGCGCCTTCGTTTTCGATGCGGCGCTTGACCTCAGGCGACTGGACCGCAGCGCGGGCGGCATCGGCCAGCTTTTTGGCCACCTCGGGATTCATGCGCCCCGGCGCAAACAGGCCAAACCAGGCACTGGACTCGTAGCCAGGCAAGCTCTCGCCAATGGCGGGCACATCCGGGAAAGCCGCCAGCCGCTTGGCGCTGGTCACGCCCAGCGCCTTGAGCTTTCCCGCCTTGATGTGCGACTGCACATTGCCAACCGCCGCGAACATCAGGTCCACCTGACCGGCCAGCACATCCTGCACCGCAGGGGCCGTGCCCCGGTATGGGATGTTGACGATGAACACGCCCGCCTGCATCTTGAACGCGTCACCCGCCATGTGCAGCGACGAGCCCAAGGCACCAATGGCAAAGTTCAGCTGACCAGGCTTGGTTTTGGCCAGCGCCATCAACTCTTTCACGTTGTTCGCCGGCAACCTGGGGTGTGCAACCAAAATGGACGGCGAGGTAGACACCATGGTCAGCGGCGTGAAATCCTTGACCGGGTCAAACGGCAAACTGGGGTAAAGCGATGCGTTGATGGCGTGGCTGGTAAAACTCATGAGCAGCGTGTTGCCATCGGGCGCGGCCTTGGCGACCGCGTCAGCGGCCAGGTTGCCGCCCGCGCCAGGCTTGTTCTCGACCACCACCGTGCGGCCCAGTTGCGTGCCCAACACCATGGCCAATGTGCGGGCCATGGTGTCGGTGGTGCCGCCTGCAGGCGCACCCACCAGAATCTTGATGGGCGGCTGCGGTTGAGCCCATGCCGGCAACACCAGCCCGCCCAAGCTCAGAAAAATCAACGACAAAAACAATTGGCGCCGTGAAGTCATAGGGTCTGTCATTTAGAAAACGATGTTGGCGTCAATGCACCTGAATCACGATGGCCCACCATGCGACTCACATGCCCAAATAGGCTTGGCGAAGCGTGTCGCTGGCCAATAATTCAGCCGGTGTCCCGGTAAAACGGATCTGGCCGTTTTCCATCACATACGCACGGTCGGCGATGTCGAGCGACTGGCCCACGTTTTGCTCCACCAGCAAAATCGCCAGGCCGCTGCTGCGCAGCTGCGAGATCAGGCCAAACAACTCTTCCACCAACAAGGGCGACAAACCCAGTGAGGGCTCGTCCAGAATCAACAGGCGCGGCTCAGCCATCAGGCCCCGGCCAATCGCCAGCATCTGCTGCTCGCCACCACTCAAAGTGCCGGCCAACTGCGCCACACGCTCTTTCAGTCGCGGAAAGGTTTCGTAAACCTTGTCCAGGTTTTGTAGCTTTCGCTCACGTCCCCGGGTGAAGGCCCCCAGCTCCAGGTTCTCGTGCACGCTCAGGTTGGGGAAGACCTTGCGGCCTTCCGGCACCTGAATCAAACCGTGCTTGACCACCTGGCGAGAGTGCCAACCCGTGATGTCTTGACCGTCAAAACCCACTTGCCCCGCACGCGCAGCCACCAGGCCGCTGAGCGTGAGGTTGAGCGTGGTCTTGCCTGCGCCATTGCTGCCCAACAGCGCCACCAGCTCGCCGGGCATGACCTGCAGGTCCACACCGCGCAAGACCTCGACCACGCCGTAGCCGGATTTGAGGCCCTGCACATTCAACAGAGCGCTCATGCCTGAACCTCCTGCGCTGTCTTGGCTTGGGCCGCATTCTTTTGCAGCCGCTCGGCCGTACCGTGGCCCAGATAGGCCTCCACCACGGCCTTGTTGTTCGTCACCTCGGCGGGTGTGCCATGGGCAATCAGCTGCCCCTGCGCCAACACCCACACCTCTTGCGCCAGGCTCATCACCGCTTGCATGACGTGTTCGATCATCAGCACCGTCACGCCGCTTTGGGCAATGCCCTGCACCACCGGGATCATCTCGGCAATTTCTTGTGGGTTCAATCCGGCCAAGACTTCGTCGAGCAGCAGCAAGCGCGGACGCGTGGCCAGTGCACGCGCCAATTCCAACCGTTTGCGCCCCGCTACCGTCAGGTCGCTGGCCAGCTTGTCCAGCTGGGGCGTCAAACCCACCTGTTGCGCCACCGACTCTGCAAATTCAAGCGCCCCGGCGCGGCTTGGCAAATGCAGGTGCGCCCCCACCGCGATGTTTTCACGCACGGTCTGCGCGGCAAATGGCTGCACGATCTGGAACGTGCGCGTCAAGCCCATGCGGGCGTTCAGGTGCGGCGGCTGGCCGGTGATGTCTTGACCGTCGAATACGACCTTGCCTGTGTCGGGGATCAGGAATCCAGACATGAGCGCGAACAAGGTGGTCTTGCCCGCGCCGTTGGGGCCAATCAAGGCGCTCAAGCACCCTTCGGTCACCGACAGGCTCACGTTTTGCACGGCCTTCAGGCCGCCAAAGGATTTGCCCACGCCGTCGATCTGCAGCAGCGTGCTCATGGTTTGTCTCCGTCAGACTTCTGGCCGCGCAGCCACTGCAGCGGCGTGATGGTGCCCAGCCCCGCAATGCCACGCGGCAAGAACATCACAATCACGATCAACACCACGCCATAAATCACCATGTTGATGCCCGGCAGTTGACCGAACAAATTGCGCGTGACATCGGCCAGTATGTGCAGACTCACCGCCCCCAAGAGCGGTCCCCACAGCGTGCCCATGCCGCCCACGATCGCGCCCACCAGGGCCTCGACCGAGGTGTGCGCCCCAAAGGCAATGCCCGGGTCGATGTACTGGAACACCTGCACATAAAACGCCCCGGCTGCGCCCATCAAGCCACCCGACAAAACGGTAGCAATCAACTTGACGCTGAAGGGGTTGACTCCAATGGCGCGGGCCGCGTCTTCGTTGTCACGCACAGCCTGCAGGTAAGCGCCAAAGCGCGAATGGCGCAGCCATGCCGTGATGCACAGCGCCAACGTGACCAGGCCCAGCATCAGCCAGATGAAACCGGCGCGGTTGCCAAACTGCATGTTGGCCGCCGACTCTTTGAGCGGCAACATCAGGCCCACACCCGCACCGGTAAAGGGCACCGAAGTGGCCAAAATTCGGAACACCTCGGCAAAGGCCAGAGTCACCAGAGCAAAGTAAGAGCCCTTGAGTCCATAGCGGAACGAGGCCGCGCCCACAAAGGCCCCCACGGCCGCCGCAAACACCATGGCCAGAGGCAAAGCCACCCAGGGGCTCAGGCCCCACTGCATTTGCGCAATGGCCTGCACATAAGCGCCGGTGCCGAAAAACAAAGCATGGCCAAACGAAAACTGTCCCCCAAAACCACCCAGCACATTCCAAGCTTGCGACAGCAAGCACGCGTACAAAGCGGTCATCACAAAGTTGAGCATCACGCCAGATTGTGTAAAAAATGGCACCGCGCCTACGATCAAAACAAACAGAACGATGTTGCGAAAGTCTTTCATGCCTTCGCTCCAAAAAATCCTTGCGGCCGCAGCAAGAGCACCACAATGAAAATCACAAAAATGCCCACTTGACCCAGCGATTCACCCAGCAGCAAACCGCCCAGCGACTCGACCACACCAATCAGCAAACCGCCCAGCAAGGCTCCGGCAAAACTGCCCATACCGCCCAGCACCACGATGGTGAAGGCCACCAGCACAAAACCATTGCCCACCTGCGGGTTGACGTAATAGGCCGGCATCAAAAAACAGGCCGCAGCGCCCAGACTGGCCAGCCCCAAGCCAAAGCACATCGCGTACACATGGTCCACATCGATGCCCATCAAACGTGCACCTTGCTTCTCTTTGGACACGGCACGAATGGCCCGGCCCAGATCGGTTTTTTGCACGATGAGCAGCATCACGGCCGACACCACCAAAGCACCAGCAAAAGACACCAGTTTGGGCAAGGCGATGAAGGCTGGGCCAATTTCGACGGTGGTCAAGGTGTAGGCCGTTTCAATGGTGCGCGTGTCAGATTTGAAAAACAGCAGCGCCAGGTTTTCCAGCACGATAGAAATGCCCAACGTGACGAGCAAGATGTTTTCATCCTTGCCATGGCTGGCCCGGTTGATGACGCCGCGCTGCAGCGCGTAGCCCAGCACAAACATGGCAGGCACCATGATGGGCAGGGCCATGTAGGGATCGACCCCGAAGTGTTGCTTCAACATGTACACGCCATACAGCGCCACCATCAAAGACGCGCCATGCGCGAAATTGATGATGTGCAAAACGCCATAAATGAGCGTGAGGCCCAGCGCGATCAGCGCATAGACGGCACCGGTGGTGATGCCGTTCAGCACCGAAGGAAACAGGATGTTGAAGTCCAGCATCGGGATCTTTCAGTTCAACAAACCGGATCAGCCCTTGAGCGGGAAGATCGGTTCAATTTCACGGTAATCGCGCGGCACGATCACCTTGATGTCGCCTTTGTAGACCTGGGTCATCAGGGGCTGCGCGCCCATGTTCTGACCATTGACAAACTGCGTGGGGCCGTAGGGCATGATGTGGTTCGAGAACTTGCTCGAAGCCAACGCATCGATGATGGCCGCGCGGTCAGTGGACTTGGCGCGCTCAATGGCATCGGCCAGCAGCATCATGGCGGTGTAGGTCATGAACACTTCGTAGCTGAAGAACTGGCCCTGTGCTTCCACGCGCTTGCGCAACTCGGCCGAGCGCTTGTCCTTGGGGTTGAACCAATGGTTGCAGTCGATGATGCCGTTGGCCGCTTCTGGAAACTCCTTGACGAACTTGTAGCTTGAAGCTGCGCCGCCCAACACTGAATAGATGGCCTTGGGCGTGATTTTTTGCTGCTGCAAAGTGCGCACCAAGAGTGCGTATTCGTTGTAGTAGTTGGCCGGGATCAGGATGTCGGGGTTGACCTGCTTGATGCGCAGCGCGATGTTGTTGAAGTCACGCGTGGGGTTGGCGTGCTTGATGACTTCTTTCACCTCGTAGCCGTAGCCGGGCAGTTCTTTGGCCAGCAAGTTGGCGGTGCCTGTGCCGAACAAAGACTCTTCATGCACGATCATCACGGTGCGGGCGGGCTTGCCTGCAGCGGTGTTCAAAACGTGCAGGCTGGACACGGCCACTTCGGCGCACTTTTTGTAGCCGGGGCCAAAGCGGAAGGTGTTTTTCAGGCCGCGCTCGACGATCTGATCGGCCACACCGACGTCCACCACATGGGGCAAGTTGTATTTGGCAGCCGCTTGGGTGGTGGCCAGGCAAATGGCCGAGGCAAAGGCCCCCACCACAGCGCTCACACCGGCTTCGTTCATCTTCTCGATTTCGGCCGTGCCCGCTTGCGGGTTGGACTGCGCGTCGCCCAGCATGGCTTCGATCTTGGCGCCGCCCAGCGACTTGATGCCGCCAGCCTTGTTGATGTCCTCAATCGCCATCAATGCGCCCATGCGGCACTGCTGCCCCGAGTAAGCCAAGGCACCGGTGACGGGGTGCAAAACACCCACTTTGATGGGCTTGGGCTGCGCCCCGCCGACCAAAGGAAAAGCGAGAGCCGAGGCCGCAGCAGCGGACTGGCCCATGAAAGTGCGACGTGAGGTCATGAGAACATCCTTGAAAAAGTTAATGAAAGTTAGCGGACAACTCTTCGCTTACCCACACCTTGGCATCGATGCTGCCAACGCGGGATAACTGCATTTGGTATTCGTACCGGTCCGGTCGGTACAAACCATGCAGCCATTGGACGGGACGGTCGTCCTCGTCATAAATCAAACGCCGCACCGCCAACAAGGCCGATCCGACAGAAACATCCAGGTGTTGGGCCATGCCCACATCGGCCAAGCGTGCCGAGATGGTCTGCTCGGCCCGGCCCACTTTGACACCCGACTCTTCGAGCAAAACCAAAATGGGCTTTTGCGCCAATTCGCGCTTGCCAAACCCCGAAGAAATGGCATCGGGCACCCAGGTGGTGATGTGCGACAGGGGACCCTCGGGCGTGCTGCGCACGCGCTCGGCTTTTTGAACCATGGTCTTGGCAGGCAACTTCAATGCTGCCGCCACATCCACCGGCGCACGCATGTGCTCGACACTCAGCACCTTGACCTTGGTGCGCATGCCCATGGTGACCAGGTTCTCGAGCAAACCCGTCAAACGCGCTTGCTGACCCGAGGCCATGGTGGAGGCCTGCATCTGCACCTCTAACGCCCGCGCCGCAACGGGTCGAGTGCCACGTCCGGGTTCGCGGTGGATCAAGCCCTCTTCAGCCAATTGCGACAAGGCCCGACGCACGGTGACACGCGCCACACCAAACTGCCCCATCAAGGCCAACTCGCCCGGCAAACCCTGGTCGAAACGACCCTCGCGCAATTGCTCGCGCAGCACCAGATAAATCTGGTGGTACTTGGGCAAAGGCAGATGGGCATCCATGACCGTTATGGTGAAACAGTCCTATTGTCCTGTCAATGGGACATTCAGGTCTTATGCATAGAACATTTCATCAGGGATTTCCCTTGGTTACGGACAGTGCACGCTGGAAATCGCGCGATCGCAAATTCTTCACGTCACTGCGAGGAGCGCAGCAATGCGGCAGTCTGCCTCACCTTAGCGCTCCAGCACACTCTTCACGTCACTGCGAGGAGCGCAGCGACGCGGCAGTCTGTTTCACGCGTAGCGCAAGCGCAAATCCCGCTTGAGCAGTTTGCCGCTCGGGTTCTTAGGCAGTGTGTCGGTGAAGACCACGCGTTTAGGGCACTTGAAACCGGCCATGTGCTGGGCGCAGTGGGCGATCACCGCGGCCTCGTCCAAGTTCTGCCCGGCCTTGACCACCACCACCGCTGTCACCGCCTCCACCCACTTGGGGTCAGGCAAGCCAATCACCGCCACTTCGCTCACCTGCGGCAGGCGGTAAATCATTTCTTCGACCTCGCGGCTGGCCACGTTTTCGCCGCCGGACTTGATCATGTCCTTCTTGCGGTCCACCACAGAGATATAGCCCTCCTCGTCGAGGGTGCCCAGATCTCCGCTGTGGAACCAGTCGCCCTCAAACGCCGCCTGGGTGCGCTCGTCGTCGTGGTAATAGCCCAGCATCAAATGTGGCGAGCGGTGCACGATCTCGCCGACCTCGCCCACGGCCACATCCTGCATGTCGTCGTTCACCACGCGGGTTTCGACGTTGCGCACCGCCTTGCCGCATGAACCCAGTTTGCGCAGCTGATCCTCTGGGCCGAGCAGGGTGGCCAACGGGGCGATTTCAGTCTGGCCGTACAGATTCCATAAACGCACCTTGGGCAGTCGCGAAGCCAACTCTTTGAGCACCTCCACCGGCATGATGGATGCGCCGTAGTAGCCCTTGGCCAATTGGGAGAGCTTGTCCACATCCATCAGCGGCGAGCGCAGCAGCGCAATCCACACCGTGGGCGGTGCAAAGAAGCTGGTGATGCCAAACTTTTCGAGCATGGGCAGCAGGTTGTCGGGGGTGGGTTTGGACGTGATCACGTTGGTGCTGCCCATGTAAATGGCCGGGCCAAAGAACACATCGAGCTGGGCGCAGTGGTACAGCGGCAGCGCGTGCAGGGCTACATCCTGCTCGGCAATTTCGGCGTCGATCACGCAGCTGACGTATTGCCACAGCACCGCATCGTGCGTGAGCTGTGCGCCTTTGGGCGACGATTCGGTGCCGCTGGTGTAGACGATCTGCGCCACGTCATAACTGCCCAGTTGCACATCGGGCAGCGCATCCTGGCAGTTGGCCAGCGTGTCAAAGCTGTGCATGCCCGGCACGTTCTGGCTCGGATCTTCAGAAGGCAGCCAGATGAACTGCTCGACTTTTGTGTCCAGTTTGCTGGCGGCCTGTGCCAGCTCGGCCAGGCCGCTGTCGGTGGCCAACGTTTGGGCGCCGGCGTGCCGCAGGATGTAAGCCACCTCTTCGGCCTTGAGCATGAAGTTGATGGGCACCATGACCGCACCCCGGCGGGCCAGCGCAAAGCGCAACGCGGCAAAACCGTGCGAGTTGCGGGCCAGCACCGCCACCTTGTCGCCCTCGGCCACACCGATGCTGGCCAGGCCTGCGCACAGGCGCGTCACCAGCGCATCGAACTCGGCATAGGTCCAGGTGGTCGCGCCACAAACGATGCCGGTTTTGGTGGGCAAGCGAATCGCCGTGCGTCGCAAGGCATCGGCAATCGTTTGGCGGCGAACGGCGGGGTGGATGGCGGTCTGGGTAACGGGCGACATGGGTCTGGCTCCTGCATCGATATGATCCAGAGATTCAACATCAGACCCACGAGAATTCCATTGGCACTTCCACCACCCTCCCCCCGAAAACTGTCACATACGCGAACCGTGGTGTACCAAGGCTTTGACCGCGAAGACGGTCTGTGGGACATCGAAGCCGAACTGACCGACGTCAAGACCTTCAGTTTTCAGGTGCCCAACGAACGGCTTTTCCCTGGCCATGAGCCAATTCACGGCCTGAAAATCCGCGTCACGCTCAACAACCAAATGGTCATCCAGGACATCGCCACCTCCATGGACGACATCCCGCACGCCGAATGCACCGGCGCGCCACACAACATGCACAAACTCATCGGCTGCACCATGGGCCCGGGTTGGCGCAAGGTCATCAACCAACATGTGGGCGGCACTGACGGCTGCACCCACCTGCGCGAGATGCTGTTCAACATGGCCACGGCCGCTTACCAAACCCTGCCCTCAGGCCAATGGCAGCGCCGCGAACTGGCAGGCCAGCCCCACCCCGAAATGACCCAAGCGCCCTATTTCCTGGGCCAATGCCACAGCTGGGCCTTTGACAGCCCGACGGTGCAAAGGGCTTATCCGATGTTTTTCAAACCTAAAACGGTTGTGGGCATGGAGAACTGAGCCGGAGCTTGCCTGCGATAATCAATCACTTCATAAGCGCGTCAGCGCTTTTCTTTTTCACAGCCTCTGGATCTACACCATGAACCGCTGCACTTTGGTCCTTCGCGGGCGTGCTTTGCTTTGCTTTGACTTCATCACCTCCGTCACTTCCGTGGAGGCCGCATGAGCAAGAAGGTCTTCATCAAAACATTTGGCTGCCAGATGAACGAGTACGACTCGGACAAGATGGCCGATGTGCTCGGCGCGGCCCAGGGTTATGAGCCCACGCAAAACGTGGACGAGGCCGATCTGATTTTGTTCAACACCTGCTCGGTGCGCGAGAAGGCGCAAGAAAAAGTCTTCAGCGACTTGGGCCGGGTGCAGCACCTCAAAGCCAAGGGCGTGCTGATTGGCGTGGGCGGCTGCGTGGCCAGCCAAGAGGGTGCCGAGATCATCAAGCGTGCACCTTATGTGGACGTGGTATTTGGCCCGCAAACCCTGCACCGCCTGCCCGAGTTGCTGAACGAGCGCGAGCGCAAGCAGCGCCCGCAGGTGGACATCAGCTTCCCCGAGATTGAAAAGTTTGACCACCTGCCGCCTGCCAAGGTGGACGGTGCCACGGCCTTTGTCTCGATCATGGAAGGCTGCAGCAAATATTGCAGTTACTGTGTGGTGCCCTACACCCGGGGCGAAGAGGTTTCGCGCCCCTTTGACGATGTGCTGGTCGAGGTGGCGGGTTTGGCTGCGCAGGGCGTGAAAGAGATCACGCTGCTGGGCCAGAACGTGAACGCTTACCGGGGCAAGATGGGCGATACCGCTGACATCGCCGACTTTGCCTTGTTGCTGGAATACGTGGCCGACATGCCGGGCATCGAGCGCATCCGCTATGTGACCAGCCACCCGAACGAGTTCACACAGCGCTTGATTGACGCGTACGAAAAAATTCCCAAACTGGTGAGCCACTTGCACCTGCCGGTGCAGCACGGCTCAGACCGCATTTTGATGGCCATGAAGCGCGGCTACACCGCCATGGAATACAAGAGCACGATCCGCAAGCTGCGGGCGATCCGCCCCGACATGTCGCTCAGCAGCGATTTCATCGTGGGCTTTCCCGGCGAGACCGAGGACGACTTCAGCAAGATGATGAAGCTGATCACCGACGTGGGTTTTGACACGAGTTTCAGCTTCATCTTCAGCCCCCGCCCCGGCACGCCTGCGGCCAACTTGCACGACGACACGCCGCACACCGAAAAATTGCGCCGCCTGCACCACCTGCAAGCGACCATCGAAGAGAACGTGCAGCGCATCGGCGAGAGCCGCGTGGGCACGGTGCAGCGCATTTTGGTGGAGCGCCCTTCACGCAAGGACGCGACCGAGCTGGCGGGTCGCACTGAATGCAACCGGGTGGTCAACTTCCCCGGCGGCCCCAACATGGACCGCCTGATCGGTCAGATGGCGGATGTGCGTATCACCCAAGGCCTGTCGCATTCGCTACGAGGTGAGTTGGTCATTCGCGATTGAAACCAGGCGACATGCCGGGACTGATGAAACAACCTGCGTTTTGTAGGTCAGTGGCTTCAGCCCCGACATGCTGTTTGGCGCACTAAGTCGGGGCTAAAGCCGCCGACCTACGAAAGATCAGGACTCTCGGCCGACTTCGCGGATGTAACGGCGGTAGTCACCGTGCGGGATGGACGTGCAGCCATCCACCGGAAGGTTGTACACATAGGTCTGCACCTGCTGGCCTTGCAGCGGGCCGCTGAGCACCGTCACCACCTCCCGCCAGTAGTGTGATTCGGCGCGGTCACCGGGCACAACGCCTTCCACCACATCCAGACGGGTCAGGTGCGCGTCATCCACTTCGTAGACCTCACCGGTGACTTGCCCGTCGCCCTGAAGCAGTCCGGGGTACAGGCCCACATCGATCAATCGACCCGCTATATGGGCTGGCCCCAGCAAGCGGGCACCGTGCATTTCGGCCTCCAGCCGCAGGCCTGGCAACAGGGTGCCGTAGATAAAAATAGCATGTTTCATCCGCCTGATTTTGCGCCAATTCAAGCCTCCGCCTTGACGCCGACTTGACGCACGCCATGCCATGCCTTGCTTGTCAGCTCTTGGCTGCGTCTTATGCAGGCGTTTAAACTGATTGGCAAGAGACAAGCGTAGCCCGCCCCCGGACGGGCACACGCCACCGGCAGACACAAGGCGCAAGCCAGAGGCCCCCATGAAAGCTGAACAAAACGAATTGATCACCCGCATCGGCCCGGGCACGCCGTGCGGCGCGGTGATGCGCCACTATTGGCAGCCCGTGGCCCTGGTGGACGAGTTCAACCCCGCGCTCGATCCGCGCATGGCGATTCGCCCCGTCAAAGCGGTGCGCATTTTGGGGCAGGACCTGGTCCTGTTTCGCAACGCGCAGGGCGACTACGGTTTGCTAGACCGTGACTGCCCGCACCGGAGTGCGGACCTGGCCTTTGGCCGCAACGAAGGCGATGGCCTGCGTTGCCCTTTTCATGGTTGGAAGTTCGACGTGACGGGTCAGTGCATCGAAACCCCTGCCGAACCCACCGGCAGCACGCTGTGCACGCGGGTGCGCCAGCGCAGCTACCCGTTGATCGAGCGCAGCGGCATCCTCTTTGGCTGGTTCGGCCCCGAAGGACAGACGCCACCGCCGCTCCCTGGTATTGATGCTTTCAGCGCCCCGGCCACCCACACTTTTGCCTTCAAGGGCCTGTGGCACTGCAACTGGCTGCAGGCGTTTGAAGTGGGCATTGACCCGGCACACGCCTCGTACCTGCACCGCTTTTTTGAAGACGAATCGCTCGAAGGCAGTTATGGCCGCCAGTTCCGCGGCGCGAGTGCGGGCGATGTGCAAGGCGAGCGTTGGCCCATGACGCGGGTGATGCGCGAGCTGGACCAGCCCGAGATTTCGTTTGAGCCCACCGATGCGGGCCTGCGCCTGACGGCCCTTCGCCCGATCAACGAGGCACTGACCCATGTGAGGGTGACGAATTCGCTGTTTCCGCACACCTTTGTGATTCCGCTGTCCGAGACCATGACCATCACGCAGATGCATGTGCCGGTGGACGACACACACACCTATTGGTATTCGGTGTTCACCAGCTTTGACGGCCCGGTGGACAAAGAAGCCATGCGCAACCAACGCCTGCCTTCGGTCACGCTGCCCGACTACATCCCCAAAGCGGGCAAACACAACAACTGGGGCTTTAACCCCGAAGAGCAAGTGGCGCGCACTTACCTCGGCATGGGCGAGGACGACATCAACGTGCACGACCAGTGGGCCTGCGAGAGCATGGGTGCCATTCAGGACCGCACCCGCGAGCACCTGGGAACCAGCGACAAAGTGATCATGGCCAACCGGCGCATGCTGCTCAAATCCATCGAGACGGTGCAGGCCGGGGGGTTACCGCCAGGTTTTGCGCAAGCGGCTGTGGCCAGCCAGCGTGTGGGCCCCGACACAGTGGACGGCATCGCGCCCAGCGGGCAGTGGCCGCAGTGGTGGCGCGAAGCCTGCGCGGCCAAACGCAGTGGCGCGCCTTGGGACGCCGCCTTGACGGCGGATGTGCCAACCCCAGCCGACACGAGCGCGGCATGAGCTTCGCCGAACGTTGCGGCCTGCACAGCCCGGAGCGGCAAGCGGCTTGCGCGCAATTGCTGCAACAGGTCGAGGCCTCGGGCATCGAGCTGATCCGCCTGGGCTGGTGCGACCTGCACGGCGTGGTGCGCGGCAAGACCATCGTGGCTTCGCAACTGCGCAGTGCGCTGGCCAACGGCATCGGTATGGTCAGCACCTTGCTGCTCAAAGACAGTTCGGACCGCACCGCCTTCAAGGTGTTCGAGCCGGGCATTCAAGAGACCCTGCCCGGCTTTGCCGGGGCCAGCAATTTCACGCTCATGCCCGACCCGGCCAGCTGGCATGTGCTGCCCTGGACCGAGAAAACCGGCTGGCTGCAGTGCCAGCCCTATTTCGCAGATGGGCGCATCGTGCCGCTGGATTCGCGCCATGTGTTGCAGCAGGCCGTGCAGCGCTTGGCCGAGCGCGGCTGGCAGATGCGCTGCGGGCTGGAAGTCGAATTCCACATCTATCGCCTCAAAGACCCGCTGCACGGTGCAGACCTGGACCCGGACCACGCCGCCTGGCCCGGCCCTGCGCCCGAGGTCAGCCTGATCCACCCGGGCTTCAACCTGCTGACCGAGGGCTGGATGGACCGGTCAGAAGAGCCGCTGCGCATCGTGCAGCGCACCGCGCAAGCACTGGGCCTGCCGTTGATCTCGCTCGAAATTGAACTCGGCCCCAGCCAGGTCGAAGCGGTGTTTGACGTGAGCGATGTGCTGACGGCCGCCGACCACATGGTGCTGTTTCGCAACGCCACGCGCCAGGCCCTGCGCCGCGCTGGTTACCACGCCACCTTCATGTGCCGCCCGCCGTTTGAACACATCATGTCCAGCGGCTGGCACCTGCACCAGTCGGTCTGCGAATTGGCCACGGGGCGCAACGTGTTCATGCGCGATGCCGCAGCATCGGGCTGCGGTGCGCGTGATGCGCAGCAGGTGCTGAGCGATGCGGGCGCGTCCTGGCTGGCGGGTCTGCTGGCCCATGGTCCAGCACTCACCGCTTTGTGCACAGCCACCAGCAATGGTTATGGGCGCTTCAGACCCAACGCCATGGCACCGCAGTCCATTTTGTGGGGGCGTGACAACCGAGGCGCGATGCTGCGTGTCATCGGTGCGCCGGGTGACAGTGCCACCCGCATTGAAAACCGCCTGGGTGAACCAGCGGCCAACCCTTACCTGTACATGGCCTCGCAAATCCATGCGGGTCTCGATGGCGTGGATACGCCACTGCAAGCGCCGCCCGCCAGCGAAACACCTTATGCCTCAGGGGCTGCCACCATACCGACTTCTTTGGCCAATGCGGTGCAAGCGCTGCAGCAAGATGCGGGTTTGTGCCAAGCCTTGGGTCAGCCCTTTGTCGATTACTACAGCACCATCAAGCAAGCCGAACACCTGCGCATGGCGCAGGCCGATGACGCCCAGGAATTCCACCGCCGCGAATACTTCGGGCGCATTTGACAAGCTTTTGAATCACAACGCCAGACGGCGAAGCCTTGAACATGATCACGATCCACCTGCAACCCCACGACCCCAGACAAGCGGCACATACCCTGCAAGCCCAGCCCGACCAAAGCCTGATGCAAGCCGCAGTCGATGCGAATTTGCCAGGCATACAGGCCGATTGCGGTGGGCTACTGACCTGCGCCACCTGCCATGTGGTGGTGCATGAAGACTGGGAGAAGCAGCTACCGCCGATGGGCAGCGATGAAGACGGCATGCTGGCCTTCACCGCCCAAACGCGTGCGCCGGGCAGCCGCCTGTCGTGCCAGATCACGTTGACCGCAGAACTGGATGGCCTTCAGGTCACGCTGCCCGCAAGCCAATACTGACAGTGTGTAGGTCGGCGGCTTTAGCCCCGACTTGAGACCTGCACCAAGCCCACAATGTCGGACCTGAAGGCCCGACCTACAAGAGAAGGTCAGCGTGGCATGCCGGGAAATCCGCCGCCGCCCATCATGCCTTTCATGGCGCCCATGCGCTTCATCATTTTCATCATGCCGCCGCCGGACATTTTTTTCATCATGTCCTGCATTTGCTCAAACTCCTTGAGCATGCGGTTGACGTCTTGCACTTGAACGCCTGCTCCCGCTGCAATGCGGCGTTTGCGCGTGGCCTTGATCAACTCGGGCTTGCTGCGCTCTTTGGGCGTCATGCTGTGAATGATGCCCTGCTTGCGGCCAATGTCTTTTTCGACCTTGTCCATGTCCATAGACGCGGCCTTGGCGGTCATCTGGCTGGGCAGCTTGTCCATCAGGCTCGACAGCCCGCCCATTTGCTTCATCTGCTGGATTTGCGCCAAAAAGTCGTTCAGATCAAAGCCACCACCGCTCTTGACCTTGGCGGCCAACTTTTGCGCGGCCTCCATGTCTACGCCTGCAGTGACCTGCTCGACCAGGGCCAAGATGTCGCCCATGCCCAGCACCCGGCCTGCGTGGCGCTGGGCGTCGAAGACTTCAAGGCCGTCAATCTTTTCGCTGGTACCGGCAAACTTGATCGGCACACCCGTGATCTGGCGCACCGAAAGGGCCGCACCACCGCGTGAATCGCCATCGAGTTTGGTCAGCACAATGCCCGTCAATGGCAAGGCATCGCTGAAAGCCTTGGCGGTGTTGGCCGCGTCCTGGCCCTGCATGGCATCCACTACGAAAAGGGTTTCAACAGGCTTCAATTCGGCATGCAAGGCTTTGATCTCGGCCATCAAGGCTTCGTCAATCGCTAAGCGACCCGCGGTGTCGACCAAAAGCACGTCAAAGAAGTGTTTGCGGGCGTAATCGATGGCGGCGCGCGCAATGTCGATCGGCTTTTGGTCGGGTGTGCTGGGGAACCATTCGGCTCCAGCTTGCGCGGTGACGGTTTTGAGCTGCTCAATGGCCGCTGGACGGTACACGTCACCCGAGACGGTGAGCACTTTCTTTTTGCGCTTTTCAATCAGGTGCTTGGCCAGCTTGGCGGTGGTGGTGGTTTTACCGGCCCCTTGCAAACCAGCCATCAGGATCACAGCAGGTGGCTGCGCGGCCAAGTTGATGTCCGACACGCCCTCGCCCATGGTGGCGGCCAACTCGCGGTTGACCACGCCCACCAAAGCCTGGCCCGGCTTCAACGAACCCATGACCTCTTGGCCCAGGGCTTTCTCTTTCACCCGCGCAATGAAATCGCGCACAACGGGCAAAGCCACGTCGGCTTCGAGCAAGGCCATGCGCACCTCACGCAGCATGTCGGCCACGTTGGTTTCGGTGATGCGGGCCTGTCCGCTGAGGGTCTTGACGAGGCGTGAGAGTTTGTCGGTCAGGGCGGAGGCCATGGGGGAATCCAGGAAAAACCGGTCAAGCGGGATGGCGAAGCCCCAGCGGCAGCGCCTGAAAGGCTAAACTCGGTGCCATGATTTTAGCGAGTGCACCTTTGTGGACGTTGCCCTTCTCGGCATTGGCAGTCCTGGCCTATGCCTTGCCCGCTCTGGTGCCCCGCCACCTGAGTGATGTGAACGCTCGCCGCTTGCTTTGGCTCGCTTGGGTTTTGCATGCCATCAGCTTGCTGGTGCTGCTGATGGGGCCGGTGCGCTTCGGTTTTGCCCCGGCTTTGTCGGTCACCGCCTGGTTGGTGGTGTTGGCTTACATGATTGAGACCCAGTTTTTCCCCAAACTCAGGGTTCGCTGGTCCGTAGGTGGCCTGGGGGCGGTCACCGTGGTGCTGGCCTGGGTGTTTCCAGGAGCCTTGCTCACCACCCAGGCATCGGCCTGGTTACCCCTTCACTTTGCACTGGGTTTGTCGGCCTATGGCATGTTTGCCGCTGCGGTGGTGCACGCCTGGTTGATGACCCGTACAGAACATGACATCCGCCAGGCTCAAGAAGGCTCGAGCGGTCTGCCGCTCTTGACACTGGAGCGCCTGACCTTTCGCTTTGTGACAGCCGGCTTTGTGCTGTTGACGGCCACTTTGGTGGCAGGCGCCCTTTTTGGCGAGGCCCTGTATGGCCAAGGCCACAACCCATGGCGCTGGGACCACAAACGCGTCTTTGCCGTTCTGTCTTGGATCACCTTTGCCACCTTGCTGGTGGGCCGCAGCCAATGGGGCTGGCGGGGCCGTCGCGCCGTGCGGGTGCTTTACATCGGTGCGGGCTTGCTGCTGCTGTCTTACGCGGGTTCGCGCTTTGTATTGGAAGTCTTGATTGGACGCGTGGGATGAAATACCTGATTTGGATTTTGGTCATTTTGCTGGCGATCTGGGCTTTCAAGCGCAGCCGCCGCGTCAAATCAGACACTCCCAAAGAGCAGCCCCCGGCCCCGCCCACGCCCACCAACATGGCGGTCTGTCTGCATTGCGGCATCCACTTGCCGCACGACGAAGTCGTCACGGGTGAAAAAGGCCTGTACTGCAGCTCCGAGCACCGCGCAGCTGCACAAGACCGCAACCCAGTGTGAAAACCCGGCGCCTGCCTGACGCGCCCAGCCACCGCCACCGACCTCGTCCAGCCATGTCTGAACACGCCGCTGAACTCGCCAATCTTTGGGTCCAGGGCTGGTACGCGCCCGCACAAAGGCTGGATTCACCCAACTTTGGCCCCAGGCCCCCAGGCGCCTGCATCGATTTGCTCGTCATCCATTCCATCAGCCTGCCGCCCGGCCAATACGGCGGCCAGGAGGTGCAAGCGCTGTTCACCAACCAGCTCGACTGGGAGGCCCACCCGTATTTCTCACAAATCCGGGACCTGCATGTGTCCTCGCACTTCTATATTCGGCGTGACGGCAGCCTGTGGCAGTTTGTCAGCGCCGACGATCGTGCCTGGCACGCCGGTCAGTCCGAGTACCGAGGCCGCCCCCAATGCAATGACGACTCGATTGGCATCGAACTCGAAGGCCTGGAGGGCGATGTGTTCGAGGACGCCCAGTATGAGCAACTGCGTCGTCTGTGCCTTGACTTGCATCGACACTACCCCATTGCACATGTGGCGGGCCATGAGCACATTGCGCCAGGCCGCAAAGGCGATCCGGGAACAGGCTTTGACTGGCAACGCCTGAAAGCGACCCTCCAACTGCCCGATCACTGTTTTCCTGTGTGTTTTTGATGCGAAACAAAAAATAATTTTTAGCTTTTTTTACGTTTTAAAAGAGCTTTAAAAACGTTTTGTCAATTTAGGACCGAAGCCCAGCCATCTGGCAAGGAAGTGAAATCGGGCGATTGAGCAAGAAAAGTCTCCGGAAGTCGCATTGCGACTGGCATCGATCTCCAAAACCCCCTGATTGGTTGATTTTCAGCGACTTTTTTCAGCCTCTGAAAACCCATGAATGGCCCTTGAGCCAAGCCAACACCCAGCGCATTCGCCGCAGGGCTCTGTTCAGAGCTCGTACACTACCTGTAGTGGCTTGTCATGACCCCAGACACCAGATATAGTGTCCGTTACAAATTCTCACAAACATGCCAGAGCGGCAATTGAAGCCTTTTTGACCGATGCAACCCAGACCATAAATTAAAAAATGACCATGCAAATTGACCTGACCATCCCCTCCACCTCTTCCGGCCTGATGAACCTGTCTGCAGACCGGGCTGGCGCTGCCACTGTGCACCCCCTCAACCACTACCAGATCATCCGCCGCAACGGTGCCGTGGTCCCTTTTGAGCCCAACAAGATCGCCGTGGCCATGATGAAAGCCTTTTTAGCGGTGCACGGCACCCAAGGCGCAGCATCCGCCAGTGTGCGTGAAATCGTTGAAGAATTGACCCAAAACGTTGTGCGCGCCCTGATGCGCTCCCGCCCCGGTGGCGGCACTTTTCACATCGAAGACGTGCAAGACCAGGTCGAATTGGGCCTGATGCGCAGCAGCAACCATGAAGTGGCCAGGGCCTATGTGCTTTACCGCGAGCGCCGCACGCAAGAGCGCTCACAGCAAAACCAGCAAGCCGCTCCGGTCGTTCAGGAGCCTGCATTGCATGTCTTGGACGGTGGCAAGCGCGTCGCGCTGGACCTGAACTACCTCAAATCCCTGATGGTCAACGCCTGCGCCGGTCTGGGCAAAGACGTGAGCCCCGAACCGATCCTCGCCGAGACCATGCGCAACCTGTACGACGGTGTGCCCATGGAAGAAGTTTACAAAGCTTCAATTCTGGCTTCGCGCACGCTGATCGAAAAAGACCCGGACTACACCTACGTCACCGCGCGCCTGCTGATGCACACCATTGCCAAGGAAATCTTGGGCAAGGAAGTGGCTCAAGACCAAATGGCCGAGGAATACATCAACTACTTCCCCCAGTTCATCAAAAAAGGCATCGACAACGACCTGCTCGACGCCAAGCTGGCACAGTTTGACCTGAAAAAACTGGCCGACGCCCTCAAGCCTGAGCGGGACCTGCAGTTCGACTACCTGGGGCTGCAAACCTTGTACGACCGCTATTTCCTGCACGTACGCAAGCAACGCATCGAAATGCCTCAGGCTTTCTTCATGCGCGTGGCCATGGGCTTGTCACTCAACGAAATCAACCGCGAAGCACGCGCCATCGAGTTCTACGAAATCCTGTCGTCGTTTGACTTCATGTCGTCCACCCCCACCTTGTTCAACAGCGGCACTTTGCGTCCCCAGTTGTCCAGCTGCTACCTGACCACCGTGCCCGACGACCTGGACGGCATTTACGAATCCATCAAGGAAAACGCCTTGCTGTCCAAGTTTGCGGGCGGCCTGGGCAACGACTGGACACGCGTGCGCGCCATGGGCTCGCACATCAAGGGCACCAATGGTGAGTCGCAAGGCGTGGTCCCCTTCCTGAAGGTCGTCAATGACACGGCTGTGGCCGTGAACCAAGGCGGCAAGCGCAAAGGCGCGGTTTGCACTTACTTGGAAACCTGGCACCTGGACATCGAAGAATTCCTGGAGCTGCGCAAAAACACCGGAGACGACCGCCGCCGCACCCATGACATGAACACCGCCAACTGGATTCCAGACCTGTTCATGCGCCGCGTCATGGAAAAAGGCGACTGGACTTTGTTCTCGCCCTCAGACTGCCCCGATTTGCACGATAAGTTTGGTTCAGACTTTGAGAAGGCCTATACCGCCTACGAAGCCAAAGCAGAGCGCGGTGAAATCAAGCCCAGCAAAAAACTGCCCGCCAATGACCTGTGGCGCAAGATGCTGTCGATGCTGTTTGAAACGGGTCACCCTTGGATCACATTCAAAGACGCCTGCAACGTGCGTTCACCCCAGCAACACGCTGGCGTGGTGCACTCCTCCAATCTGTGCACCGAGATCACGCTCAACACCAGCGACACCGAAACCGCCGTCTGCAACCTGGGCTCGGTCAACCTGTCGCGCCACCTCAAAGACAGTGCCAACGGCAAAGTGCTGGACCACGACAAACTCAAGAAAACCATTTCCACGGCCATGCGCATGCTGGACAACGTGATCGACATCAACTACTACGCGGTCAAAAAAGCCCGTGACTCCAACATTCGCCACCGCCCGGTGGGCTTGGGCCTGATGGCTTTCCAAGATTCACTGTACGAAATGCGCATTGCATACGCTTCTCAAGAGGCTGTGGAGTTTGCCGACCAGTCGATGGAAGCAATTTGCTATTACGCTTACTGGGCTTCGACCGAGCTGTCCAAAGAACGTGGCCAGTACTCCAGCTACAAGGGCTCTTTGTGGGACCAAGGTATCTTGCCTTTGGACACCATCGATTTGCTGGCCCGCGAGCGCGGTGGTTATGTGGAAGTCGACCGCTCGGCCACCATGGACTGGGATGCCCTGCGCCAGAAGATCCAGGCTGACGGCATGCGCAACTCCAATTGCGTAGCCATTGCGCCCACCGCTACGATCTCCAACATCATTGGCGTGGATGCCTCCATTGAGCCCTGCTTTGGCAACCTGTCGGTCAAATCCAACCTGTCTGGTGAATTCACCGTCATCAATGGCTACTTGGTGCGTGACTTGAAACGCCTCGGCCTGTGGGACGACGTGATGGTCATGGACCTCAAACACTTTGATGGTTCACTGCGGCCGATCGACCGTGTGCCGCAAGACATCAAGGCTTTGTACGCCACCGCTTTTGAAGTTGAAACGACCTGGTTGGTTGAAGCTGCTGCTCGTCGTCAAAAGTGGATTGACCAAGCGCAATCGCTCAACATCTACATGGCCGGCGCCTCTGGCAAGAAACTCGACGATACGTACAAACTCGCTTGGCTGCGCGGCCTCAAAACCACCTACTACCTGCGCACATCCAGCGCCACACAAGTGGAGAAATCCACGGTCAGTTCAGGCTCTCACAATGCCGTGTCGGCATCGGGTGCGCCCAGTGGTGGCATGAGTGCCATCGAGGCCGCCGCTGCTGCTGCACAAGCACAAATGGCCACTACTCCTGCCACCGACATCAAGTTCTGCGCCATCGACGATCCAGGTTGCGAAGCTTGCCAGTGATGGACCTTGCACACATCAGCGCACTCGAGTGCGCTGTTCGATGTAATGGAACAACACTTCATGCATTGCTTGTGTCCTAAATGGACGAACGGCTTTGCAATTTGTGGTCATGCTTTCATAATTTAAGAACTGGAATTTTTTATGCTGTCCTGGGACGATCAAGTCAAACCCGCATTGCAACCTTCAATGCCATCCTTCAGTGGCGCAGACAACACTGCCGTCAAGGCCACGCCGTCTTCATCCACAGCCGCTCCTGCCGCACCACGTCGCATGAATGCCGCCGACAAGCGCATCATCAACGGCCAAACCGATGTCAACCAGTTGGTGCCATTCAAATACAAATGGGCTTGGGAAAAATACCTGGCCACTTGCGCCAACCACTGGATGCCGCAAGAAGTGAACATGAACCGCGACATCGCTTTGTGGAAAGACCCTAACGGTCTGACCGAAGACGAGCGCCGCATGGTCAAGCGCAATCTCGGCTTCTTCGTAACGGCAGACTCGCTTGCAGCCAACAACATCACCTTGGGCACCTACCGCCACATCACGGCCCCTGAATGCCGTCAGTTCTTGTTGCGCCAAGCTTTTGAAGAAGCCATCCACACCCACGCTTACCAATACATCACTGAGTCATTGGGATTGGACGAGAGTGAGATTTTCAACGCTTACAACGAAGTCAAATCGATTCGCGACAAAGACGAGTTCCTGATCCCGTTCATCAACGTGATCATGGACCCCCACTTCAAGACAGGTACCCTGGAAACAGACCAGACCTTGCTCAAGTCGCTGATCGTGTTCGCTTGCCTGATGGAGGGCCTGTTCTTCTATGTAGGCTTCACGCAGATCCTGGCTCTGGGTCGCCAAAACAAGATGACCGGTGCTGCTGAGCAGTACCAGTACATACTGCGTGACGAGTCCATGCACTGCAACTTCGGCATTGACATGATCAACACCATCAAATTCGAAAACCCACAGCTGTGGACCAACGAATTCAAAACCGAAATCAAGGACCTGTTCCTCAAAGCGGTTGAATTGGAATACCAATACGCGGAAGACACCATGCCCCGCGGCGTCTTGGGCATGAACGCATCCATGTTCAAAGGTTATCTGCGCTACATTGCCAACCGCCGCGCCACTCAGATCGGCCTGGAGGCTCTTTTCCCCAACGAAGAGAACCCATTCCCCTGGATGAGCGAGATGATCGACCTGAAGAAAGAACGCAACTTCTTTGAAACCCGGGTGATCGAATACCAAACTGGCGGGGCTTTGTCCTGGGATTGATTTTCTGAACCCCTATCTCATGCTCTACCTCTTCAAGCCACACGCTGCAAAGTCTCCCGACTTTGGGCGGGGTGGCTTTTCCGCGTTCATGGCGTTGGGGATTTCCCCAGCGCCATGGATCGCTTTGTGCAAACCAACAAGCACCAAGCGTTCCCTTTCCGTTGAGTTCTCAACTTGATCAAGGAGAAAATCATGGCAACTGCAAAAAAAGTAGCGGCAAAAAAAGCTGCTCCAGCGAAAAAGGCCGCACCGGCCAAAAAAGCGGCTCCAGCTAAAAAAGTAGCCGCAGCCAAGAAACCCGCCGCCAAAAAAGCTGCTCCCGCTA
This sequence comes from Limnohabitans sp. 2KL-51, assembly GCF_003063645.1. Taxonomy (GTDB): domain Bacteria; phylum Pseudomonadota; class Gammaproteobacteria; order Burkholderiales; family Burkholderiaceae_C; genus Limnohabitans_A. The sequence continues at coordinate 30,016 of NZ_NESJ01000018.1, read as the reverse complement.
AGAAAGCCGCTCCTGCCAAAAAAGCAGTAGCAGCCAAAAAGCCAGCAGCGAAAAAAGCAGCGCCGGCTAAAAAAGCCGCTCCCGCTAAAAAAGCAGTAGCAGCGAAAAAAGCCGCACCGGCCAAAAAAGCCGCAGCCAAAAAAGCAGCACCAGCCAAAAAAGCCGCAGCCAAGAAAACTGCAGCCAAAAAGCCTGCTGCCAAAAAAGCGGTTGTGAAAAAAGCGGCCAAAAAACCAGCAGCAAAGAAGGCATCCAAAGCACCCGCTGCCCCGGCTGCTCAAACGACTCTGAATCCTCAAGCTGCGTGGCCGTTTCCTTCGGCCGCAAAGCCCTGATTCTCAGTTCAGGCGCTAGCCACAAAGCCCGTCACTGGCAACAGTGCCGGGCTTTTTTTCGTACCGAATTGACACTGGATCGACCCGCATCAAGGGTAGAAACTCAGCACACGGTAATCGCTGAAGACCACATCCGGGGAAACCAGAACTTTCAGGCTGCCCGACCAGGACTGCCCTGGTGACAGTGTTTGCGGCGCTCCAGCCTGCGCAGGCAATGCCACGGTGCGCAGCACAAGCTTGCCTTCTTGATCCATCAAACTCAGCTCCAAGGCCGTCATGCCAAGGACAAGGTGCGTGGTGTTGCGAACAGACCAAGACAGGACATGGTCCTCGCTGCGTTTCACCAGACTGGAGCTGTCGATGACCATGCCCTCTGGATCGCGCAGCGGACTGACTTGGCAACCGAAAGTCTCGCACACATGGCGAATCATGGGTTCACTGTCAGGCCATGACGCCGCAATGGCATCTCTTTGCACATAGGCCAATTGCATCGCGAGCAGCAAAGCCAAAGCCAGCACCCCACTAGGGGCAAGCCATGCCCCAGATGACAGCGCTTTGGAGTCCTTTGGTGGGCTTGGCAAGGCCTCAGACGCCACAGGCTCAGGTTTAAAACTGGACAATGCATCTTCAAAAGCGGCCAACTCGGATTGTGCTGGCCGGATCTTGGCAGGCGAGCTGAGGTCTTCTTTTGTCAATGAATTGTCGAGCGAGATGCGGTCTGCAGGGTCAGCCACCAAGTCGACAGGCTGCACCGCCTCGGCCGAAGGGTATGGGGGAATGTCTCCGGTGCCAGGAACAGGCACTTTGGAAGAAACAAGAGGCCCGGAGGACGCAGGGTCCCAACGCAGCACAAGCCCTGTGCTGTCAAAAGCATGGCCACAGGCACCGCAACGCAACCAACCTTTGGCGGCATTCAAATGCAGCTCCGGCAGCTGATAAACCATGGCGCACGAAGGGCAGCGAGTGATCCTGTTCATGGCCCGATTGTAGACAGGCTCAAGCAGGCCGAGACACCACCTTGGCCGTCATCAAAATCCAGCCTTCTTGTGTATCGGTCACTTCGAGAGCAACCCATGGGGCGTACGCGGCCTTGAGTTCCTCGGCCTGCCGCTCAAGGATACCGGCCAACACCAAATGGCCGCCAGGGGCAACATAAGAACACAACAGGGGCGCCAATACCTTCAACGGTGTGGCCAAAATATTGGCCAGCACAGTATGGTACTGGCCCTGCGCTTTGTCAGGCAAACCGGCTTTCAAATGCACGCCGTTGGCCTGAGCATTCAACTCGGTGGACGTCACAGCCGCTTCGTCGATGTCCACTGCATCGATCTCGGTGGCGCCATATTTGGCTGCGCCAATGGCCAGGATGCCCGAGCCACAACCGTAATCGAGCACACGCTGCCCATGCACGTCGTGCTGGGCAATCCAGCGCAAACACATGCGGGTGGTGGGATGGGTGCCGGTGCCGAAAGCCAGACCCGGGTCAAGTCGGATGATCTGCCGGGCTTGTGCGGGCGGCTCGTGCCAAGTGGGCACGATCCAGAAATCGGGCGTCACCTCCACCGGCGTAAATTGAGACTGGGTCAGGCGCACCCAGTCTTGGTCTTCCAGGGTCTGGATGCCGAGCAACTGGCAGTTCTCAAAAAAATCTTGCGCGCCCAACAAATCCGCAGCCTCCCGGGCTGCCGCTTCTTGGGCGAACAGCGCCACCATGCGCGAACGCTGCCAACCATCTTTGGGTGGCGGCATGCCCGGTTCGCCAAAAAGGGCTTGTTCGGCGGGCGTCTGAGCGTCTGCGTCTTCCACCGACACGCTCAACGCGTCCAGCGCATCCAGTGCATCGCTCAGCACGTCCACCCGGTCCTCGGGGCACAGCAGGCTCAGTTCATACATAAGGGGTCAGCGCTTGTGCTGGCTCAGCCAGTGTTCCAGGTAATGGATGTTGGTGCCGCCTTGCATGAACTTGGCGTCCACCATCAACTCGCGGTGCAGCGGTATGTTGGTGTTGATGCCTTCGATCACCGTCTCATTCAAGGCGGTCTGCATGCGGGCCAGGGCCTGCTCGCGGGTATCACCGTGGACAATCAGTTTGCCGATCATCGAGTCGTAGTTGGGGGGCACAAAGTAGTTGTTGTAGACGTGCGAATCCACCCGCACGCCTGGCCCACCAGGCATGTGCCAGGATGTGACACGGCCGGGCGAAGGCGTGAACTTGAAAGGGTCTTCGGCGTTGATGCGGCATTCGATGGCATGACCCCGGATCTGGATCTGCTTTTGGGTGAAGGGTAGGCGCTCACCGGCTGCCACCATGATCTGCGTTTTGACGATGTCCACGCCCGTGACCCACTCCGTCACCGGGTGCTCGACCTGCACGCGGGTGTTCATCTCAATGAAATAGAACTCGCCGTTTTCATACAAGAACTCGAAGGTGCCCGCACCCCGGTAATTGATCTTCTTGCAAGCGGCCACGCAACGCTCGCCGATCTTCTCGATCAGTTTGCGCGGGATGCCTGGCGCCGGGGCTTCTTCGATCACTTTTTGGTGACGCCGCTGCATGGAGCAGTCGCGCTCGCCCAAATAGACCGCGTTGCGGTGCTTGTCGGCCATGATCTGGATTTCAACATGGCGTGGGTTCTGCAGAAACTTTTCCAAGTACACCGCCGGATTGCCAAATGCGGCACCCGCTTCGGCCTTGGTCATTTGCACGGCGTTGATGAGCGCCGCCTCGGTGTGCACCACGCGCATGCCGCGACCGCCGCCGCCGCCTGCAGCCTTGATGATGACCGGGTAACCCACGGCTTTGGCGATGCGGCGAATTTGCACCGGGTCATCGGGCAATTCACCTTCCGAGCCCGGTACACAAGGCACGCCGGCGCGAATCATGGTTTGCTTGGCCGAGACCTTGTCGCCCATGATGCGGATCGACTCTGGCGTGGGTCCAATGAACTGGAAACCACTTTTTTCAACCCGTTCGGCAAAGTCGGCGTTCTCGCTCAAAAAGCCATAACCGGGGTGAATGGCTTCGGCATCGGTCACCTCGGCCGCCGAAATGATGGCCGGCATGTTGAGGTAGCTCAAAGCTGACGAAGCGGGCCCAATGCAAACCGCCTCTTCAGCCAATTTGACGTACTTGGCCTCTTTGTCCGCTTCCGAATAGACCATCACCGCCTTGATGCCCAATTCGCGACAAGCGCGCTGGATGCGCAAGGCGATTTCGCCTCGGTTGGCGACCAGGATTTTCTTGAACATGAAATCCCCGTGGCTTTATTCGACGATGAACAGTGGCTGACCGTATTCCACGGCCTGGCCGTTTTCACACAAGATCTGCGTGATGGTGCCGGACTTGTCGGATTCGATCTCGTTGAGGATCTTCATCGCTTCGATGATGCACAGGGTGTCCCCTTCCTTGACCACTGAGCCGATCTGGATAAAAGGGGCCGAGCCGGGGCTGGACGAGCGGTAGAACGTGCCCACCATGGGCGACTTCACGGCGTGACCCGTCGGCGCAGCAACCACAGGGGCGGCCTCAACCGCGGCCACGGGTGCAGCCGCCACAGGGGCTGCGGCCACGTGTGCGGCTTGTTGCATCACCACCGATTGGGCAACGCCCATGCTCTTGACAATGCGAACTTTACCTTCAGCTTCGGTGATTTCCAGCTCTGACACGTTCGAGTCAGAAACCAAATCAATCAGTGTTTTGAGTTTGCGCAAATCCATAGATCCTCCATTGCTTGAGCACTTGTAATGGGGTGAATTTACACCAAATTTCAGCAAAAACCTTGAATTTATCTTTTCTCGTCCGAACATGAACGTGCCACCCAGACGACTCTGCGGCATGAGGGCGCACCCTCCCTCGGCATGGAATGTGGGTTGTTTCAGGAGACAGCGCCGCGCCACTGCATCAGATCGTCAGACGTGAGTTGACCCATCTTTTGTCGCCAAATGCTGCCATCTGCCTTGAAAAACACGGTAAAAGGCAAGCCACCCACCGCATTGCCCAAGGACTTGGCCAATTGGGTGCCTTCCAGTCCGGCCAGTCCCACCGGGAAACCCAATGGCTGCTTGGAGAGGAACTTGCGCACCGCACTGGGCTGGTCAATGGCCAGAGCCACCACTTGATGCCCAATCGCGGTGTTTTTGCGCCAGAAGGCGTCAATCAGAGGCAACTCTTCGATGCATGGTGGGCACCAAGTGGCCCAAAAGTTCAGGAGCAAGGGTTTACCCTGAAAACTAGCCATGCTCAAGGCTTCGCCCCCGGGCGCCTCGAACTGCTGACTCCAAAATGGGTGCTTCACCGCATCCACCACCTCTTGAGGCTCAAAACGCCGCAAAGCCACGCCGACTCCGGCCACAAGGGCCGCCGCACCGGCACCCCAAATCAGATGGCGTCTGGACCCGTTTTCAATTGGTTGATTCATGATGGCATTGTCTTTCATGCCGCCAGCAGGCGCTCCAAGGCCGCCAAATCCCCCCGAGGCGAGCGGCCTTGCGTGTCGGGCAGCAAAGCTCCGCGCAGATCGTCCAGATCGTAAATGCGCAGGTGCACCCCCACATCTTCGCTCAACGCGTCACAAAAACTGTGCACACTCAGCACATCCACATCGTCCCCATGAAGCCCCCGCGCAGTTTGCACTTCGTAGCGTTGGTTTTGGTTGATCAAGGCGATCTCAGCCGATTTGGGGTCGTCGCAAAACAAAGCCAGATCCACATCGCACAGGCGGGTGGCCCAACCTTGCCAGACCGCACCGCCCAGGTGCGGGCGAAATTCGACCAGGCGTTGCATCCATACCTTTGCCAATTCGCGCAAAGCCAGCAACTCGCCGGGCTGGGTGTCGGCGCAAAACAAGGCGATGTAGTCGCGCACCTCGGTCTCGACCACGTCGTTGGTGGGCAAGGCCGTACGGCTGGGCAGGCCCAGCTCTTTGAGGGCTCGGTGCTTGGCCGGACCAAAAGCCAGGCCTTCTTCCACCACCAAACGGGCGGCGGTGGCGGCAATTTCAAGGGCAAGGTCGTTCATGGGCACCGATTGTGACCCGACCCAGGCGAGACCGCGCCGATGCCCCCCTAAAATCCGGGCATGCATATACATATTCTGGGCATCTGCGGCACCTTCATGGGCGGCTTGGCCGCACTGGCCCGCGAAGCTGGCCATCGTGTCACCGGTTGCGACGCGGGCGTTTACCCGCCGATGAGCGACCAATTGCGCGCTTTGGGCATCGAGCTGATCGAAGGCTTTGACGCCGAACAAATGGCCTTGAAACCCGATGTGTACGTGATCGGGAATGTGGTCAGCCGCGCACGACTGCCCGACGGCAGCCCCAAATTTCCGTTGATGGAAGCCATTTTGGAAGCAGGTGCGCCCTACACCAGTGGCCCGCAATGGCTGTCGGATCACGTCTTGCAAGGCCAGCATGTGCTGGCCGTGGCGGGCACCCACGGCAAAACCACCACCACCTCCATGCTGGCCTGGGTGCTGGAGCAAGCCGGCTTGCAACCGGGCTTTTTGGTCGGCGGCGTACCGCTCAACTTTGGCGTCTCGGCGCGCTTGGGTGCTGGAAAGTATTTTGTGATCGAAGCCGACGAGTACGACACCGCCTTCTTCGACAAGCGCAGCAAATTCGTGCACTACCGCCCGCGCACCGCCATCCTGAACAACCTGGAGTTTGACCACGCCGACATCTTTGACGACCTGGCCGCCATCGAGCGCCAGTTCCACCACCTGGTTCGTACCGTGCCCGGGTCTGGTCGGGTGGTCGTCAATGGCCTGGAAGAAAGCCTGACCCGCGTGTTGGGCCAGGGCTGCTGGAGCGAAGTGCGCACCTTTGGCTCGACGGTGTGTGATTTTGTGGCCGAAGGCGAGCCCTCGCATTTCAAGGTCTTGCAGGCCGAAAAGCCCGTAGCCGAAGTGAAATGGGTCATTGGCGGCGTGCACAACCAACTCAATGCGCTGGCGACCATTGCAGCCGCAGAGCATGTGGGGGTGAACCCTGCCGTTGCCGCACAGGCGCTGGCCAGCTTTGAAAACGTCAAGCGCCGCATGGAAGTGCGCGGCCAAGTCAGGAGCGTTACCGTCTATGACGACTTTGCCCACCACCCCACCGCCATCCGCACCACCGTCAACGGCCTGCGCCGTCAAGTGGGCGATGCCCGCATCCTCGCGATTTTTGAGCCGCGCAGCAACACCATGAAGCTGGGCAGCATGAAAGCGCAACTGCCTTGGAGCCTCGAAGAGGCCGATCTGGCGTTTTGCCATTCAGGGGGTCTGGGTTGGGACGCTGCCGCCGCGCTTGCACCCATGGGCCTCAAAGCGCTAGTAGGTACCAACATTCACGAGGTCATCGCCCAAGTGCTGGCGCAAGTGAGGCCCGGCGACCACCTGCTGTGCATGAGCAACGGTGGGTTTGGCGGCATCCACGCCAAGCTGCTGGAAGCCTTGGCCGAATGATTTCAGACAGGGCTTGATCCGGGATTCAGAGTGGGCAGCTGGCTTTTGCAAAGGGCAGCTCTGAACCATGGATCCCGAGTCTTTGCCCGGGAAGACAAAACAGGGGGTCTTCGCATGCTTTAGCGGGCGCGACGTACCTTCACCGCATTCGACAGCACCTGCAACACGCCCACACTGTCGTCCCAGCCAATGCAGGCGTCGGTGATGCTCTGGCCGTAGGTCAGCTTGGCCACATCGTGCTGGCCGGGCGTGAACTTTTGGGCACCGTCCACGATGTGGCTCTCGACCATGACGCCAAACACCTGGCGTGAGCCACCGCTGATTTGCGTGGCAATGTCTTTGGCCACATCGATCTGGCGCTCGTGCTTTTTGCTGCTGTTGGCGTGGCTGCAATCCACCATCAAGGTGGCGGGCAGCTTGGCGGCTTCGAGTTCCTTGCAGGCGGAGGTCACGCTTTCGGCGTCGTAGTTGGGCGCTTTGCCACCTCGTAAAATCACGTGGCAGTCCTGGTTGCCCTGGGTTTGCACGATGGCGACCTGGCCGTTCTTGTGCACCGACAAAAAGTGGTGGCCACGGGCCGCAGCCTGAATCGCATCGGTCGCGATCTTGATGTTGCCGTCGGTGCCGTTTTTGAAGCCGATGGGTGCCGACAAGCCAGAGGCCAGCTCGCGGTGCACTTGACTTTCGGTCGTTCGCGCACCGATGGCGCCCCAGCTGATGAGGTCGCCAATGTATTGGGGCGAGATCACGTCCAGGAACTCGCTGCCGGCGGGCACGCCCTGGCGGTTGATCTCGATCAGCAGCTGGCGTGCGATGCGCAGACCTTCGTCGATGCGGTAGCTCTCGTCCAGGTAAGGATCGTTGATCAGGCCCTTCCAGCCCACGGTGGTGCGGGGCTTTTCGAAGTACACACGCATCACGATTTCCAGTGTGTCAGCGTATTTTTCTCGCAAAGGCTTCAAGCGGCGGGCGTAATCCAGCGCCGCGGCCGGGTCGTGGATCGAACAAGGGCCGATGATGACGAGCAGTCGGTCGTCATTGCCGTGCACGATTTTTTGAATGGCTTTGCGGGTTTGGGAGATCAGGGTTTCCGTTGCCGTGCCGGCAATCGGAAAGAATCGGATCAAATGTTCTGGCGGTGGGAGCACGGTGATGTCCTTGATGCGTTCGTCGTCGGTCTGGCCTGTACGGTCGGCGGCATTCGGATACCAGCTCTCAGGGGCAGTGGTTTTGGCGTTCATCGTGGACTCCTCAAATTGAAAAAAGGTGAAAAAAAACCGCCGGGCTTTGGGGCTCCGGCGGTATGTATCGAGATATTCGGGTGCTTATGCGCTCGCCTCTCGTCCGCCGGGGACTGAGAATCCAAAATAAAAAAAGTAAAAGGCGGTGCGCGAAGACATGGGTTCAATGTATCACAGGTTTATGACGCTTCATGACAGCCCCGCCCGAGGGCAAACCCGGACAGGACTTCAGGCCGTGCCTCCGACGGTCAGGCCTTCAATGCGCAAAGTCGGCTGACCCACACCCACCGGCACGCTCTGGCCTTCTTTGCCGCAGGTGCCCACGCCCGAGTCGAGCTTCATGTCGTTGCCGATCATGCTGATCTTTTTGAGCGACTCAGGCCCGCTACCAATCAAGGTCGCACCTTTGACCGGATATTGGATCTTGCCGTTTTCCACCCAATAAGCTTGGCTGGCCGAGAACACAAACTTGCCGCTGGTGATGTCCACTTGGCCACCCGCAAAGTTGGTGGCGTACAGGCCTTTTTTGATGCTGGCCACGATTTCTTCGGCGCTCTTGTCGCCGCTCAGCATGTAAGTGTTGGTCATGCGCGGCATGGGCACATGGGCGTAGCTTTCGCGGCGGCCATTGCCCGTGGGCTTGACGCCCATCAGGCGCGCGTTCATCGAGTCCTGGATGTAGCCACGCAAAATGCCGTCTTCAATCAGCACGTTCTTTTGGCTGGCGTGGCCTTCGTCGTCCACATTCAGCGAGCCACGGCGGTCGGCCATGGTGCCGTCATCCAGCACGGTGACGCCCTTGGCCGCTACGCGCTCACCAATGCGGCCGCTGAAAGCGCTCGAGCCCTTGCGGTTGAAGTCGCCCTCCAGCCCGTGGCCCACGGCTTCGTGCAGCAACACGCCGGGCCAGCCATTGCCCAACACCACGGTCATCTCGCCTGCGGGCGCGGGGCGGGCTTCGAGGTTGATGAGCGCCGCCGACACGGCTTCTTGTACATAGCTTTCAACCATGTTGTCGTCAAAATAGGCCAGGCCAAAGCGGCCACCGCCGCCGGCACTGCCCACTTCCCGGCGGCCATTTTGCTCGGCGATCACCGTCACGGACAAACGAATCAAAGGCCGCACATCGGCCGCCAGCGTGCCATCGGCGCGGGCCACCATGACCACGTCGTATTCGGTGGCCAGCCCTGCCATGACCTGCACCACACGGGGGTCTTTGGCACGGGCGATTTTTTCCACATGGCCCAACAAGTTCACTTTGGCCGTACTGTCCAGCGTGGACATCGGGTCCAGCGCGGGGTAGAGCGAACGGCTGGCTGAAATCTTGCGTGCTGGCACCTTGATGCGCTTGTTTTGCGCGGCAGACGCAATGGAGCGCACCGTCATGGCCGCGTCCATCAAGGAGGCTTCGGAAATGTCGTCCGAGTACGCGAAAGCGGTTTTCTCGCCCGAGACAGCCCGCACGCCCACACCTTGGTCGATGCTGAAGCTGCCGGTCTTGACGATGCCCTCTTCCAGGCTCCAGCCTTCAGATCGCGTGTACTGAAAGTACAGATCAGCGTCGTCCACCGCATGCGCCTTGATGGCGTTCAGGGCTTGAGTCAGATGGGATTCGTCGAGACCAAACGGGTCAAGCAACAGGGACTTGGCCGTGGCCAAGCGTTCAATGGTGGGTTCGCGTGAAATCATGGAAGCCATTGTAGGCACGGATCAAGACCCTTGCCCACGCCGGACAGCACCCGATGTCCCCGGCAAGCCGCTGCTTCAGCGCTGGCGCATGAGTTTGAGCAAGGCCGCATCGTCCAGATCGGCCCAACCCCGCCCCAGGGCTTGTGCAAACAAGTCCCGCGCCAAACGACCCAAAGGGGGATCAAAGGCCACATCGTCAGCGGCCTGCACCGCCAAGCCCGTGTCTTTGGCCAACAAAGTGACGTGGGCACGGGGCTCGAAATCCCCTGCCAAAGCCCGTCGCATCCGGTCCGAGCCAATCCAGCTTTGACCACTGGACGCTTCAATGACCGACAGCGTGGCGGCAGGGTCCAGCCCCAGACGCTCGGCCAGGGCCATGGCTTCGGCAGCGCCCGCCAGATTCACCGCGGCCAGCAAATTGTTGACCAGCTTGGTGCGGGCGCCGTCTCCTGCGCGGGTTCCCACGCGAAAAACTTGCTGGCTCAAGGCGGTCAACAGCTTCTGGCTGCGCTGCCACACCGCATCGGAACAAGCCACCATCAAACTCATGGTGCCCTCTTGGGCCCGCACAGGCCCCCCGGACATGGGGGCATCGATGAAGTCAATGCCCATGGGTGCCAAACGCTCAGCCTGGCTTTGCACCGTGGCAGGTCCCAAGGTTGGACACAGCATCACCGACTGACCCGGTTTCAGCACCGGGCCAGCGCCCCCCTCGCCCCAAAGCACCGCCTCAGTTTGCGCAGCATCCACCACAACCACCATCAAAACGCCATCGGGCGCCAGCATGCGGGCGGCCTCCATGGCAGACCCACAAGCGACCGCCCCCAAGGCCACCGCCTGCGACTGAACCCGTGGGTCGATGTCACGCACCGCCACCGACCAGCCCAGACCCAGCAAACGGGCCAGCATGCCACCGCCCATGTTGCCCGCGCCTACCACAGCGACCTGCGTGAGATTTGTCATGTTTGCACCAGTTGTTTGGATTTCGCAATCGACATCAAAATTCCTAAAGCCAGCCCCAAGGTCACCATGGCCGTGCCGCCGTAACTGATGAACGGCAAGGGCACACCTACCACCGGCAAGATACCGCTGACCATACCAACATTGACAAAGGCATAGGTGAAAAAAATCATGGCCATGCTGCCCGCCAACAAACGGCTGAACAAGGTGGGCGCCTGCATGGCAATGACCAAGGCCCGGTAAATCAGGAAGAACAAACTGGCCAGCAAAAGCAAGCCCCCGAGCAGGCCGAACTCTTCACCCAAGGCCGCAAAAATAAAGTCGGTGGTGCGCTCTGGAATGAACTCCAAGTGGGTTTGTGTGCCCTGCATGAATCCCTTGCCCCAAAAACCGCCCGATCCAATGGCGATCATGCCCTGGATGATGTGAAAACCCTTGCCCAGCGGGTCACGGCCAGGGTCCAGCAAGGTGCACACCCTTTGGCGTTGGTACTCGCGCAGCACATGCCAATCCACATCAGGCTGGCACAGGCTGGGCTCCATGATCACCAGCGCCACGATGCCCACCAACCCCAAACCAACGGGCGGCAAAATCCACCGCCACTTGATCCCGGCAAAGAAAATCACAGCCAAGCCCGCCGCCAGCACCAGCAAAGAGGTGCCCAGGTCGGGCTGCTTCATGATCAAGCCCACAGGAATGCCCAAAATCAGCAGCGCCACCACAAAATCGAAGGGCCGCAGCTGCCCCTCGCGTTTTTGGAACCAAGCGGCCAACATCAGAGGCAAGGCAATCTTGAGGATCTCGCTGGGCTGAATCACCACCCCCAAATTGAGCCAGCGCGTGGACCCTTTTTTGGTAATACCAAAAAGGGCCACCGCCACCAGCAAAATCACACCCACGGTGTACACCGGAATCGCCCAAGCCATGAGTTTGGAAGGCGGGATCTGCGCCACCACAAACATGATGGCGCCCGCAATCAACATGTTGCGGCCGTGGTCAAGAAAGCGCGTGCCGTGGTCATAACCGGATGAATACATGACCAACATGCCCAGACAGGCCAGAAAAAAAACAGCGAAAGCCAAAGGCCCGTCAAAACCTTCGATCAAGCGCATCATCCGCTGAAACACGGTGTGTTTTTGAAAAACAGAGGCCGATGTCAACGGGGCCTGGCGTGCAATCTTGTTCATGGAAAATCAGGCGAATTCGCCCTTGGGGTCGCGCCCCATCAGGGCCTGCACAGCCTCACGGGCGCTCAGGCGAGCGTCCAGCAAAGCCACCACGGCCTCGGTGATCGGCATGTCCACCCCCAAGGCACGGGCACGTTGCAAGACGGTGCGGGCGCTGTAAACACCCTCGGCCACATGGCCCAGAGAAGTCACCGCCTGATCGAGCGACTGGCCTTGGGCCAGCAGCAAACCCACTTTGCGGTTGCGGCTCAGATCCCCCGTGGCAGTCAAAACCAGGTCCCCCAGGCCAGACAAACCCATGAAGGTGTCGCTCTGGGCCCCCAGCGCCAGGCCCAAGCGCGTCATCTCGGCCAAACCCCGGGTGATCAAGGCAGCCCGCGCATTCAGGCCCAGATCCAGGCCATCGCACAAGCCCGCGGCGATGGCCAGCACGTTCTTCACGGCCCCGCCCACTTCCACCCCCACGATGTCGCTGTTGGCATACACACGCAAGGCTGGGCCATGGAAAGCCTGTACCAAGGCATTGCGCGCACTGGCGTGGGCACTGGCAGCCACCAAAGCCGTGGGTTGCTGGCACGCCACCTCCAAGGCAAAACTGGGGCCGCTCAACGCACCCGCCATCAGGTGCGGGGCCACCTGGGCCTGCACCTCATGGGGCATCAACCCGGTACCCGACTCCAGCCCCTTGCACAGCCATGCCACAGGCGCGCTCACCTCCGACATGGCTGTCAGCACAGTGCGCAAACCCGCCATGGGCGTGGCAATGACCCACAAGCCGCAGTCAGTGGAGGACGTCAGCAAAGACGCCAAAGGGGCCGATGAAATCTCAAGGGAACCGGGCAAGTCGATGCCCGGCAGGTAACGGGCGTTTTGCCTTTGCGAGCGCAAAGCCTCGGCTTGGGCGGCATCGCGGGCGTGCAAAGTGACCGCATGTCCACTCGGGTGACGGGCTGCCGCCAAAGCCATGGCAGTGCCCCAAGCGCCGGCACCAATGAGGGTGATGTGCATGGTCCGGCTGAACCTCGGTCTGGCTTACTGCGTGATCGCAGCGGCCTGCTCGGCTTGCTGGACTTGTTGCTGCTCGTACATGGCCTGGAAGTTGATCTCGGCCAAGTGCACCGGCGGAAAGCCGGCACGCGTGATCAGGTCGGCCACGTTGCCGCGCAGATAGGGGTACACAATTTGTGGGCAAGCGATGCCCATGACGGGACCCATCTGGTCGTCGGGCAGATTGCGGATTTCAAAAATACCGCCCTGCTTGCACTCGACCAAGAACACGGTCTTGTCGCCGATTTTGGTGTGCACGGTAGCGGTCACGCAGACCTCAAAAACACCCTCGGCCACGGGTGTGGCCTCCACGCCCAACTGGATGTCCACGTTGGGCTGCTGCTGGTCCAGCAAGATGCCCGGCGAATTGGGTTGCTCCAGCGAAGCCTCTTTCAGGTAAACACGCTGAATCTGGAACACGGGGGTTTGGATTTCGGTGGCGGGGGTGACAGCGGTATCGGTCATGGAAAACTCTTGTGTATGAAATGAAAGTGCCGGAAAAACCGGACAGATGGAGGAAGGAAACTGCCGCATTATCGGCCATCAATGACACCCTGGCATGCAATCAGGGCCATGAAAACCCTGAACAACCCGCGGTGCAGTTCAGGCCGCCTGCAGCAAAGGCACCAGGCCGCCTTTGGCGTCCAGGGCCATCAGGTCATCGCAGCCGCCCACATGGGTGTCGCCCACGTAAATCTGCGGCACGGTGCGGCGACCCGTGATTTGCATCATGTGGTCGCGCTGAACGGGATCGGTGTCGATGCGGATTTCTTCAATTTGCTCGACCCCTTTGGACTTGAGCAGTTGCTTGGCCCGAACGCAATAAGGGCAAACAGCGGTGGTGTACATCTTGACGGCTTGCATAAGAATTCCTTGGTGACAAGTATGAAATCAGGCTTTTTCGGTCGGCATACTGGCCGCTGTCCAAGCGCGCAAACCGCCCGAGAGCGACTGCGCGTTGTCATAGCCCAGCTTGCGTGCAGCAGCAGCGGCACGCGACGAACGCGCACCCACCTGGCAAACCATGATCACCTGGGCCGACTTGTTCTTGACCACTTGGCCCAGCTTTTCTTCGAGCTGGCCCAAAGGCAAGTTTTTGGCACCGATGACATGCCCCCGAGCAAACTCGTCGGGCTCGCACACGTCAATCACCACGGCTTTCTCGCGGTTCATCAGCTGCACCATGGTCTGCGGATCCAGACCGCTGCCTTTGGTCAAAACCGGCAACAACAAGGCAAAGCCCGACCCCAAAGCCAGGGCCAGCAACATCCAGTTATCAATCAAAAAATTCACGGGACAGACCTTTATTCATCAAAAAAAGCCGCCTTTTCAGCGGGCACACAACTCGCAATTCTAAAATGCCGGGCTTACCCCTGTTTTAAAACGCCTCCAAGGCCTCTTTTTTATGTACAAACTTGTCCTCATTCGCCATGGCGAATCCACCTGGAACCTGGAAAACCGCTTCACCGGCTGGACCGATGTGGACCTGACCCCCACCGGCGTGAGCCAGGCCATGACGGCGGGCAAATTGCTCAAGGCCGAAGGCTTGGACTTTGACCTGTGCTACACCTCGGTGCTCAAGCGCGCCATCCTCACCCTCTGGTTCACCTTGGACGAGATGGACCGCACCTGGCTGCCGGTGGTCAAGGACTACCGCCTGAACGAGCGCCACTATGGCGCGCTGCAGGGCCTGAACAAATCCGACATGGCCAAGCAATTCGGTGACGAGCAAGTGCTGGTCTGGCGTCGCAGCTACGACACGCCCCCACCCGCGATGGAAGCGACCGACCCTCGCTGCGAACGCAGCGACCGCCGCTACCCCGATCCAGCCCTGGTGCCCCTGACCGAATGCCTGAAAGACACCGTGGCTCGCGTGCTGCCCGCGTGGAACGACAGCATTGCCCCCAGCATACGTGCGGGCAAGCGTGTCTTGATCACCGCGCACGGCAACTCGATTCGCGCCCTGATCAAATACCTGGATGGCATCTCCGAGACCGACATCGTGCACCTGAACATCCCCAACGGCATCCCCTTGGTGTACGAACTGGACGCCCAGCTCAAGCCCATTCGCCACTACTACCTGGGCGACGCTGAAGCCGCCGCCCAAGCCGCGGCTGCCGTGGCCAGCCAGGGCAAAGCCTGACCGCACAAGGCCCTTTACAGGAAATTACACGCCAAGCCCCACGCCGCGGGGCTTGCAGGTGTATATTGGCTCGAACTTCACTGCACACGTACTCGCAAAATGGGACAAAAACTCAAGATCATCGGCTGGCTCAGCATTGGTGCTTTGGCCGGTGCCCTCACCACCGTGTCGCTGCAAACCGTGGCGCGCGGCAACATGGCCCCCCTGCCCCTCGAAGAACTGCAGCAGCTGGCGGCCGTATTTGGCATGGTCAAAAGCGACTACGTCGAGCCGGTGGACGAGAAGAAACTCATCACCGAAGCCATCTCCGGCATGGTGGCCAGCCTGGACCCGCATTCGCAGTACTTCGACAAGAAAAGTTTCAAGGAGTTTTCTGAAGGAACTTCGGGTCGCTTTGTCGGCGTGGGCATCGAGATCAGCCAAGAAGACGGTGTCGTCAAGATCGTCTCGCCCATTGAAGGCTCCCCGGCGGACCGGGCAGGCCTCAAACCCAACGACCTGATCACCAAAGTCGACGACACCCCCCTCAAAGGCCTGTCGCTCAGCGAAGCCGTCAAGCGCATGCGCGGCGAGCCTAAAACCAAGGTGGTGCTCACCGTTTTCCGCAAAGACGAAAACCGCACCTTCCCGGTCACGATCATCCGCGAAGAAATCAAGACCCAATCGGTCAAGTCCAAGCTGATCGAGCCCGGCTACGGGTGGATCCGCGTCTCACAATTCCAAGAACGCACTGTCGAAGACTTTGCCCGCAAGATCGAAGAGATGTACAAGCAAGACCCCCAGCTCAAGGGCTTGGTGCTCGACCTGCGCAACGACCCGGGCGGCCTGCTGGATGCAGCCGTGGCCCTGTCGGCAGCCTTCCTGCCCGACAACGTCACGGTGGTCACCACCAACGGCCAGCTGGCGGAAAGCAAATTCACCTACAAGGCTTCACCCCAATTTTGGCGTCGCAACAACAGCAACGACCCCATCACCCGCATGACACTGGCCACTGGCGGTGCCCTGAAAAAAGTGCCCTTGGTGGTGCTGGTCAACGAAGGCTCGGCCTCGGCCAGCGAAATCGTGGCCGGTGCCCTGCAAGACTACAAACGCGCCACCCTCATGGGCAGCCAGACCTTTGGCAAAGGCTCGGTTCAAACCGTGCGCCAACTTGGCCCTGACACCGCCCTCAAAATCACCACCGCACGCTACTACACGCCCAACGGCCGCGCCATCCAGGCCAAGGGCATCGTGCCCGACGTGATGCTCGACGAGACCGCCGAAGGCAACGTTTTTGCCGCCCTGCGCACCCGCGAAGCCGACTTGGGCAAACACCTGTTGAACGGCAAAGAAGCCGAAGAAGCCAAAGACCCCGCCCGCGAAAAAGCCCGTGAAGAGGCCATGAAAAAGATGGAAGAAGACGCCAAAAAACCGCTCGCCGAACGTCGCCTGCCTGAATTCGGCTCGGACAAAGACTTCCAACTGGCCCAGGCCTTGAAACAACTCAAAGGTCAGCCTGTCAAAGCCAGCACCACACTGGCCGAACGCAAAGTCGAGAAGAAAGACTGATCGCCAGCGATAGACGGACGCCGCCCATGGATGACACGCAACTGCTGCGCTATTCGCGGCACATCCTGCTCAACGAACTGGGCATCGACGGGCAGGAAAAACTGCTGACTTCGCACGCCCTCATCATCGGCGCAGGCGGACTGGGCTCACCGGTCAGCCTGTACTTGGGCAGTGCAGGCGTGGGTCACATCACCGTGGTCGACCACGACCACGTCGACGCCACCAACTTGCAGCGCCAAATTGCCCACACCCTGGACCGGGTGGGGCAATTCAAAGCCGATTCGGTGCGCACGGCGATTGCGCAAATCAACCCCGATGTGCAGGTGACCGCCATCACCCAACGCGCCGATGCGGCTTTGCTTAACACCCTGGTGGCCCAAGCCGATGTGGTGCTCGACTGCAGCGACAACTTTGAAACCCGCCAGGCCGTCAACTTGGCCTGTGTGGTGCACCGCAAACCCCTGGTTTCGGGTGCGGCCATCCGCATGGACGGGCAGGTCTCGGTGTTTGACAGCACACAGCCCGATGCACCCTGCTACGCCTGCATCTTCCCGCCCGCCCAACTGCCCGAAGAAACCCGCTGCGCCACCATGGGCGTATTTGCACCGCTGGTGGGCATCATCGGCACGGTGCAAGCGGCCGAAGCGCTCAAGATTTTGAGCGGCATGGGCAGCCACATGGCCGGGCGTTTGCTCATGCTCGACGGCCGCGAGCTGTCGTGGACCGACATCCGCATGCAGCGCAACGCAGCATGCCCTGTGTGTGCGGCGCACCATTGAATGCGCTCAACTGCCATGGCAGGTGCCGTGAAATTTTCTGAACAAGGCGGGTGACATGGCGGCTTCCTGGGTCGCAAAAATGCCTTTTTTTTGTTTCTCTGCCTGGCGCTGCAACGCGGCATAAGGGCCTTTGCCGGTGCGAAAATTGTAGGCCCATGCCTGACCTGAGCGCACCATCTCGGCGCCCAAATCCACACCGTCGACCGACAAACGCCCAATCTGCCGACCATACGAATCCTGACCACGATCGGTCACTTGAACCGACTTGCGCAGGGCCAGGACCATCATGGCCTCACGCGCCTCGCTCCCGCCCGGCTGACAACTCTCGGGCGCGTCGATGCCTTCAATGCGCAGCTTGACGGGTTCACGCTGCCCCTCGCGCATCAACAAAACCGTGTCACCGTCCATCACCCAGCTCACCCATCCAGACCAGACCTCGGCCCTGGCTTGCGACTGACTCATGGCCTTGTCAGTTGCAGCGAAAGCGCCCCCCAGCCAACACTGCAACAGTGCCCCAACAAGACAAGCCCTCATGCTAGGCCCCAGCACGCGCAACCAACGGCCCCAACGGTGCATCAACTGGTCTTCAATCAAAGCCAGTGGTTGAGAGGCAGACGACAACATTTGGGTTTTCCGGGTGGAGGGTGGATGTCAGCCATTGTCGGTCAAGCCACTACACTCCTATTTGCACAGCGCTTTAAACCCAAGCGCACTTGACGCCCAACACCCACGGAACATTCATGAAACCCATTACGCCCCTTCTTCGCCAGAACATTGGCACCTTCAGCCGCCGCAGTTTGGGACTGCTGGCCCTGTGTTTGGCGGCGCTCTCGCCCAGCCTGCAGGCGCAAGAAAAACCACCGCTGAAAATCCTGGTCGGCTTTCCACCTGGCGGCTCGGCCGACGTGTTGGCCCGCATGGTGGCCGATGCCTTGCGTGATGACTTTGGCACCATCGTGGTGGACAACAAACCCGGCGCCGGCGGACGCATTGCCCTGAACCTGGTCAAAGCCGCCAAGCCCGATGGCCAAACCGTGATCGTGTTGCCCAGCGGCCCCATGGTGCTGTTTCCCCACGTCTACAAAAAGCTCGACTACGACGCGGTGAAAGACTTCACACCCGTCTCGCAAATCGCCCGCTTCCAGTTTGGCGTGGTCTCTGGCCCCGCCAGCAACGCAAAAACCGTGGCCGACATGGTGGCCAAAGCCAAAACCGACCCGGCTTCTGCCAGTTACGGCACACCTGGTGCAGGCACCTTGCCGCACTTCATGGGGGTGTTGCTGGAGCAGTCTGCTGGCATCAGCCTGAACCACATCCCCTTCCAGGGCGGTGCACCGGCCAACACGGCGCTGCTGGGCGGCCACATTGGCTACAAGTTTGACGTGGTGTCCGAAACCGCTGAAATGCACCGTGCTGGCAAAGTGCGCATCATTGCCGTCACCGGCGGCCAGCGTGATTCGCAAGTGCCCGAAGTGCCCACCCTCAAAGAGTCGGGCATCAACATGGAGGCGACGGCCTGGTTCGCCATGTACGGCCCCGCTGGCCTCAAAGGCGATGCCCTCACGCGCCTCGAAAAAGCCATGATGAAGATCGCCCGCGACCCCACCATGAAAGACAAAATGATCAAACTGGGCCTTGAACCGATTGGCTCGAACTCTGTCGATCTGGCCGCCGCGCAGAAAGCCGACCTCAACCGCTGGGAAAAGCCCATCAAAGCCACGGGCGTGCAACTGGACTGAACGCATGGCACACATCACCTCACAACGCCCCAACATCGTCTTCATCGTCGCCGACGACCTCGGCTTTGCCGACCTCGGCTGCTATGGCGGTCGCGACGCAAAGTTCGGCAAGGTCTCGCCCGTGCTCGACCAGTTGGCTGCGGGCGGCCTCAAGTTCACGCAGGGCTATGCCAACTCGCCCGTGTGCTCGCCCACGCGCTTTGCGCTCATGACGGCGCGCTACCAATACCGCCTGCGCGGCGGTGCCGACGAGCCCATCAACAGCCGCAGCCGGGGCAGCGCCGTGCTGGGCTTGCCGCCCGAACACCCCACGCTGCCGTCCTTGCTTCAGGCCAGCGGTTACCGCACCGCCTTGATAGGCAAATGGCACTTGGGTTACCCACCGCACTTCAGCCCGCTCAAGTCGGGCTACGAGGAATTCTTTGGCCCCATGTCGGGCGGGGTGGACTACTTCACCCACTGCGCCTCCAATGGCGCGCACGACCTCTTCAACGGCGAAGACGAAACACCCGAAGATGGTTACCTCACCGACATGATCTCCAAGCGGGCGGTGGACTATGTGGAGCGCATGGCCCCGGGCGCTGCGCAAGGAACCCCCTTCTTCTTGAGCCTGCACTACACCGCGCCGCACTGGCCTTGGGAAACGCGCGAAGACCATGCACTGGCGGCTGAAGTAAAAGACAACATCTTTCACCTGCATGGCGGCAACATCCACACCTACCACCGCATGATCCACCACATGGACGAAGGCATTGGTTGGGTGGTCGACGCGCTCAAAAAAATCGGGCAACTCGACAACACCCTGATCGTCTTCACCAGCGACAACGGCGGCGAGCGTTTCAGTGACAACTGGCCACTGGTCGGCGGCAAGATGGACCTGACCGAAGGCGGCATCCGCGTGCCGTGGATCGCACACTGGCCTACTGTGATTGCGCCCGGCGGCACCTCTACCCAGCACTGCATGACCATGGACTGGTCGGCCACCATGGTGGAGTTGGCGGGTGCACAGGCTCATGACGACTTGCCGCTTGACGGCGTGTCCATGCTGCCCGTGCTGCGTGATGCCAATCACCAGTTTGAGCGTGCCCTGTACTGGCGCATGAACCACCGCGGCCAACGCGCCCTGCGGATCGGCGACTACAAGTACCTGCGGGTGGACGGCCACGACTACCTGTTCAACATTCCCGCCGACGAACGCGAACGCGCCAATCTGGGCGGACGCCAGCCTGAGCGCCTGCAAACCATGCGCGCAGCGTGGGAAGCCTGGGACGCCACCGTGCCCGCCATCCCCGAAGACGCCACCGTCAGCCTGGGCTACTCGGTCAAGGACATGCCGCAGCGCTGAACGCGGTCATCTTGAACAACATGCGAGGGATCGCTTTTTTGTAGGAGCCCACCCCTGTGGGCGCTGGTTTTTTCAGGGCGTGTGCCACGCCCATCGCCCACGGGGTGATCTCTTACAAAGAACATACGCAGGGGCAACTCAACCTTCGTGCGGCTTTAGCCCTTGCACAGCGCACTCCAATTAAACCTGCAATTCAAAATTCATATTTTGAAATTACAGGTTTTTGGTTATCATGGACGCATGATCCATCGCAACATAGAACCGTTGCTTCACAGCTTGGCAGGCAGCTATCCCATCGTCACATTGGTGGGACCCAGACAAAGTGGGAAAACCACTTTGGCCAAAAGCATGTTTCCAAACAAGCCTTATGTCTCGCTAGAGGACCCTGATGCGAGGCGTTTTGCGCTTGACGATCCGCGTGGTTTTTTATCGGCTTATCCCCAAGGCGCGATACTCGACGAAATTCAAAGATCACCCGAACTGCCTTCCTACCTGCAAACCCAGGTGGATCACAATGACCAGCACGGCCAATTCATTTTGACGGGCAGTCAGCAATTTGAGTTGATGACGCAGGTGAGCCAGTCTCTGGCGGGTCGCACGGCCTTGTTGCGCCTGTTGCCCTTCACCTTGTCAGAAGTGCAGCGCATCAACCCTGAAAAGAATCATTCCCTGGCGGCAACTCTCCTGACAGGCTTTTACCCTCGCATTCACGACAAACACCTTGCGCCTGCGCAGGCGCTTGGGGACTACTTTTCAACCTACATCGAACGCGATCTGAGGCAGCTTGCCTTCGTCCAAAATCTTCAACAATTCGAACGATTTGTCAGGCTGTGTGCAGGCCGCGTGGGCCAATTGCTGAACCTCAACAACTTGGCCAACGACGCCGGTATTTCCCAACCCACCGCACGCGCCTGGATGGACTTGTTGCAGACCAGTTTCATCGTTTACCTGCTCCCGCCGTGGCACACCAACAGCGGCAAGCGGCTGGTCAAATCCCCCAAGCTTTACTTTTACGACACCGGCTTGGCCGCCTGGCTGCTGGGCTTGCGGCACGAAGAGCAAGTGCACCGCGACCCCTTGTGGGGCGCATTGTTTGAAAACATGGTGATCATCGAGGCGCTCAAAGACAGACTCAACGCCGGCGAATCCGCCGAACTGTATTTCTACCGCGACTCTGAAGGCAATGAGGTCGACTTGATGCTACCCGTAGGCCGGCAATTTCACGCCATCGAAATCAAAGCCGGCGCCACCGTCAACACCGACTATTTCAAAGGCCTCAAACGCTACACATCCCATCATCTAGGCATGCTGCAAAGCGGTTGCGTGATTTACGGCGGCGATCAACACCAAGCCAGATCTGATTGGCCCGTCCACAGCTGGCAACAACTGCGAACCGGCCCGAAAGAAAGTATGGATCCCGGGTCGAGCCTGGGATGACATGTCAGAGGGTCCGGGATGACCTTCTGTTTGTAGGAGCGCACCCTGTGCGCGATGGTTTTTAGAGCGTGTGCCACGCCCATCGCCCACGGGGTGGGCTCCTACATTTTTACGACAAGGTCACGTTTTGCAGGTGTTGGTCCACCATCACTTGCAGGCTGGTGTCAGCGCTGTAGTTGTAGGTGTTGAACGTCACGCCGTCTTGTTGTACCGTGCCTGCAGCCAGCCATTGGCCGGGGGCCTCTGCGCCGAGCAAGTTGCTCAGGTTCAGGGTGTCGTTGCCGTCACCCTTGACCTGGACCACATGCTGGCCGTTTGCGTCTGCAGGCATCGCCAACACGTCGGCTACGTTCAGTTTGAAAGCGATGACGGGGTTGGTGGATCCCGGCTCGGAGGCCGGGATGACAGAAGCATCGGCTGGCATGACAGACGCCTCAGCCATGCCCAGCGTGTAGGCAAACGCTGCATCGGTCACCAGCATGCTGGAACCATCGGCCAACTGCGCCGAGCTGTGGCCCGCTTCGGTCACGCCCTCGGCAGGTGCGCGCACCACACCGTCGCTGTTGAGCTGCAGGGCGGTGATGCCCAGGTCGGCCAGGGTCTTGACCTCGCCTGCGTCGGCCACGCCGTCTTGGTCGGCGTCTTGCCAGACTGCGAACTCGCCGAACTGTGCGTCTTTGGCGTCCAGCACGCCGTCTCGGTTGCTGTCGAACTGCGCGGCCAGGCCTTGCAAGTCGGTCTCGCCGCCGTGGCGGGCAAAGGCGAACTGGCTGTTCTCGCGCACCGAGCCGTCGCCGTAGATGTCGTGCACCAGCAAACCGTCTTGCGACGCGACCCAGGCGGTGGTGTCCAGGATGCCGTCGCGGTTGAGGTCCATCTTGATCTGGCTGTAGCCGATCTGGCCATCACCGTTCAGGTCGAGCACCACGGGGGCCACCGCATTGGACAACACATTGAGGGTGTAGTTGTTGGATGTGGCCACGGTGGTGGCACCCGCCTCGACCTTGGCCGAGTAGGTGTGGGCGCCTGCAGCTTGCGCCGCAGTCAGCTGCAGGGTCCAGGTCTTGCTGGCCGCGTCCACCGTGGCGGTGCCCAGCAAGGTGCTGCCGTCGTAGACCTTGATCACTTCGCCCGGGTTGAGCGTGTTGGCGTAGGTGCCCGAGATCTTGTGTGTGGTGTCTGCCGTGGTGCCCAGGTGCGGCACGATGTCGTTGGCAGCACCGGTCATGCTGATTTCATCGATGAACCAGCGGTCAGCGTTGATGGTTCTGAACTCGAAGGACGACGCCGTGACGCCTGCAGGCAGTGTGACGTCAAAAATGTCGAGCTTTGTGTTGCTGCTCAGAGTTTTGAAGTCCGTGCGGTAAACCACGTTGCCTTCTTCATCGCGGAACGACACTTGCGGGTAGCTCCAGGTTGGGGGGTTCTGGCCATTTTCGACCATGTTGCTCAAACCAAACGATTTGAACGACATGGATGTGAACGGACCGGCCTGAGATGTGAAGGTGTACAAGCGAGCGTCATTGGCACCATTCGGTGCTTCATTGCTGTCCAAACCCAATTGCAGCTTGCCATCGGTTCCCAGCATGGTGTTGGTTGCTGTGGCAGTCGCATTGTTGGGCGTGGTGGCACCCGTCTTGAGGTACAGCTCATTGACGGGGACGTAGCTGTTGTTGGCCTGCCAGGAGTACCAGATGTCCTTCACACTGACTTCCCAGGCACCGGTGTTGATCTTGGTGCCTGCCGTGTTGATGGCGGTGGTGGTCGTGTAAGTCGGTGGCGACGAAGCGTTCACCAAGTTGGCCGAAACGGTGGTGGTGCCACTGTTGAACTCTTCCACATAGCTGGCAGCAGCGCCTGAGTTCTCGACCTTGGTGATGACCACCGCTTGCGAGGCTGCGGTGGTGCCTGCGGGGTTGACCGTTGCGCCGGACACCAACACCTGGGCGTCGGTGGTGCTGTGGTTGTACACGCTGTAAGTGTTGCCGCCAATGGTGGCAGTGCCTGCAGCGGACCAGGTGCCGGCCAAGCCGGTGTTGCCCACCACACCGTTGGTGGTGACGCTGTCCAAGCTCAAGGGCGTGAGCACCACGGCGTCGGTGCTGGTGGCTTCTACCACCATTTGCACCTTGCCCGTGCTGCCTGCGAAGCTGTAACCGCTCATGGTGGTGGCATGGCTGCCGCCCAGGCTGAGGACGTCGTTGGCCGACAAGGTCAGTGTGGAGGTGCCCTGCAGTTTGAAAATTTCCACCTGCTGAATGGGCTGCACGGTCTGGGTGCTGCTCAGGGCCGGCAGGTTGAGCGTGGTGCCTGCGTTCAACACCAAGGTGTCTGCGCCCGATCCGCCATTGATGTAGCTGCCGCCTGTGGCCAAGGCGGTTTGCAAGTTGACACCGGCTGCCACAGCGATCACATCGCTGCCGCCCATGGCGTTGACTGCACCGCCGCTGTAGCTCACGGGTGTGCTGCTGGTGCCGTTGGCGCTGTCCGAGAAGCCAGGGTTGGTGCCTGCGACCAAAGAACCATTGCTGGGCGCCACCTGTGCAAACGAGATGTTGTCCAGGGCAAAGTCGCCGCTGCTGCCCCAGCCTTCCGCACCCAGCTTGAGGTTAATCGACCCGGTGGTGGTGGCCGTGTAGTTGATGGTCACCGTGCCGGTACTGCTGTTGCGCGTGACCATGGCCTCTTGGCCATTGATCAGGGCATGGATGAAGCCGCTGGGGGAGAACTGGCCAATGGCCGTGTTCCAGTAGTCAAACTTGAATTGGTAAGTTTGTCCCTTGACCACTTCGACCTGAGAGCCCCAGATGGTGCCCAGCACGCCCACACCACCGAAGTTGTCAAAACTGCCGTAGAAGATCTTGCCGCTGGCCAGATTCAGGAAGGTGTTGTAGCCTTTTTCGGTTTCTTCCAAGGCCACGCCAGAAGCTGGCACATAGATCTTTTCAGACCAGGTGTCGGTGCCGTTCCAGGTGGTGGCAGCCGACTGTGTCAGTGTGGCCAGTTCCGATTGAGGGTAGCCGCTTGGGCCATAGGCAAGCGGCTTTTCCAGCACGGCAAAGCCGAAGCGTTGGCGCACGTAGTTGAAGCTGGTGGCGGCCGTCAGCAAAGTCATGTCGCTGGCAAAACCGGTTTCGCTGCCTGAGTCAAAGTTGCCATTGAAGCCACCACTGCTGGTGGTGGTCACGGTCCACAGGTTGGACAAGACACTTTCGTTGCCATGCACGTCCACTTGTTTGGCCGCAAAGGTGTTGGCAGTAGGCAAGACGCCGAAGCCCGACACCGTCCAGTTGCCCGAGGCATCAGCAATTGCTGTGCCCACCAGGTTGGTGGAGGTGTTGTCGTACAGGTAAATCAGCGCATTGGCCGAGGCCGTGCCCGACACCGACAGGATGGGCATGACGGTGCTGCCGTTGTTGGCAATGGTGGCTGCGCCAGGGGTGGCCACATCGAACACGCCGGTGATGACCGGTGCCGCTTCCACAAAGTCGGTGTTGACCACTTGCGTGGTCGTCGTGCCGCTGCTGCTGGTGGTCGGGTTGGCTACTTTGGCGGTGTAAGTCCAGTTGTCGTTGTAGCCGTTCAGGTCGGTGATGTCCCAGGCCTGGCCCACCACACGGGCGTTGCCGATCTTGGTGCCGTTAGCGGACACCTCTACGACCTCGTTGGCGCCCAAGGCTGCGCTGATCGTGCCCGAGACCAGTCGACCTGCGCTGGCGTCTGCGGTCAGCCAGTTGTCGTTGTCGCCCACCAGCGTGCCGCTGTCCTTAGTCATGGAACTGAAGGCCACTGTCTTGGTGATGACGTCAGCGATCACGATGTCAAAGGTGTCGGTCACGGTCAGGCCGCCCGCGTCGGTGCGGGTGACGGTGACCGTGGTGGTGCCCGCCGTGGTGGGCGTGCCGCTGAAGGTGCCGGTGGCGGCATTGAAGGTGATGCCCGCTGGCAAAGGCGATGCGCTGTACGTGGCCGTCTCACCGTTGGCGGTACTGTCCACGTCGGCAAAGTTGCCCGCAATGCTGAAGCTGCTGATGGCGGTGCCGACTGAGCCAGTCTTGTCGGGCTCTGCCACCACCAAAGTGGGCGCGTCGTTGGCGCCTTTGATGGTGACCACCAAGTTGGCGGTTTTGGCGTCTGTGCCGTCGTTGACGGTGTAGGTGAACACCTCTGACAAGGAGTTGCTGGCCGAGCGCAAGGCTTGCACCGAGGCGTTGGCGTTGTTCACCGCGTAGCTGTAGGTGCCGTTCGCGCCCAACACCAAGGTGCCGTATTGGCCCGCGATGCTCGTGCCTGTGGTGCTGGTGGTGCCTGCTGCAACAGCCGTAGCAGAGGCGTCTGAGACCAACTGAATGGCCGTGACCACAGGCGATGCGCCTTGGTCGTTGGTCAGCACGCTGCCCGTTGGGTTGGTGCCTGCGATGGCGTTGACCGCGCCCCCAGCCTCGACGGCGTTGGCGGTGTCGTTGCTCAAGGCCAAGGCGACGGCAACGGGCAACTCTCGGTTGACGGTCACGGCCACATTGACCAGCACCTGCGCTTGCGTGGTGCTGTGGTCATAGACTTGGTAGGTGATGCTGTTGAGGGTGACTTTGCCTTTGTAGGCCCAGGTACCGGCCAGACCGGTGTTGCCCAGGGCACCGGCGGTGGTCACACCGTCGGTGGCCAAGGTGGCCAGGTTGAGGGTGTCGCCAGTGACGCCCTCAATCACCATCTGCACTTTGTTCAAGCTGCTGGTGGAGCCGGTTGCAGCCGTAGCGCTGGTCTCCGTGCTGGTGGCGGTTTGGTTCGTGCTTCCAAAGCTGTAAGGCGCCATGGTGCTGGTGGCGGTGCTGGTGCCAACGGTGGTGCCGGTGTTGGTGCCACCCAGCGACAGCACATTGTTGGCCGTCATGGACAACACAGAGGTGCCCTGCATCTTTATGACTTCAACCTGCTCGATGCTTCGCACGGTCTGGTTGGTGGTCAAGGTGTTCAGGTTGAGGGTTGTGCCAGCGGCCAACGTGAGGGTATCCACGCCCGCGCCGCCACTGATCACGCCGCCGTTTGTGGAGAGTGTGGTTTGCAGGCTGGTGCTCGCCACTGTGATGGTGTCGTCACCTTCCAATGCGTCCAATACACCTGTGGTGTAAGCGACCGTTTCTCCGCTGCTGGTACCTGGGACTGTGACCGCTGCATCGTCGGTAGCAGCTAATGTCACCGCTTGGGTAGCAGAGGTTCCCTGGCTTCCACCCGCACCCACCACGCGGGCTGTGTAGGTCCAAGGGGCGGTGTAGCCGCTCAGGTCGGTAATTGCCCACTTGGTGCCGTTGACAACGGCGGTGCCCACTTCGGTGGTGCCCACGTACACCTTAACGACTTCGCCCGTGGCCAGAGGGGCGCTGATGTGGCCTGAGAGCAAGCGGCCTGCTGACGCGTCGTTGGTCGTCCAATTGGCGTTCAAAGCCGTGCCACTGTCCTTGGTCATGCTGCTGAAGCTGACGGTGGTGGTGACCACGGGCAAGGTGGTGACGATGTTAAAGTCGTCGGTGACCAACAGGCCACCCGCATCGGTGCGCGTGACGGTGACGGTGGTTGTGCCCGCGGCAGTGGGCGTGCCGCTGAAGGTGCCGGTGGCGGCATTGAAGCTGAGCCAGCTGGGCAGCGCTGCGCCGCCCACCGTCGCGGTGTAGGTGGCAGTTTCGCCGTTGGCGGTGCTGTCCACATCGGCAAAGTTGCTGGCAATGCTGAACGGGGTCAGCGCATTGCCCACGATGGCCGCTTTGTCCGCTTCTTGCACCACCACGGTGGGCGCGTCGTTGGCGCCTTGCACCGTCACGGCCAAGCTGGCCGTTTTGCTGCCCGTGCTGTCGGTGGCGGTGTAGGTGAAGACTTCGGTCAGGGTCTGGCCGCTGGTGCGCAAGGCCTGCACATTGGCATTGGCGTTGTCCACCGTGTAGACGTAGCTGCCGTCTGCGCCCATTTTGAGGGTGCCGTACTGCCCCGTGATGGAGGTGCCGCTGGTGCTGTTGGTGCCAGCGTTCACGGCCGTAGCCGTGCTGGCGCTGAGCACTTGAATGCCGGTCACGGTGGGGCTGGTGCCGGTGTCGTTGCCCAGCACGCTACCTGTGGGGTTGGTGCCTGCCGTGGCGTTGACGATGCCCGACGCTTCAAGCGCGGTGGCGGTGTCGTTCGTCAGGTTCAGGGCCGTCACCACGGTGGTGTTGACGCTCAGGGTGACGATGTTGTTGGTCTCCACCACATGGTTCGCCACGGTGTCTGCGCTGGCGTTGTAGGTGTCCAGGTTTTGGTTGAGGGAAGCGTCTGTGAACTTGCCCGCGGCCACCGCGATGGTGGCCGGGGTGGTGCTGTTGGCCAGTGGGGTGAAGACAGCGGTGTAGATGTCTTCGCCCGCGGCGTTCAAGCCCACAGAAGTGAGTGCGCTCAGGCTGCCGCCGGTGACCACGATGTCGCCCGAGCTGCCGTTCCAGGCAAAGTTGTTGGTGGCTTCACTCACCGTGAAGGTGATGATGGCGGTCTGGCCGATGCTCAGGCTCGATTGGTTGGAGCTGATGGCGATCTTGGGGGGCGTGGCGTCGACCACGGGGTTGACGATGATCAAAAAGGTGTCGGTCACGGTCAGGCCGCCCGCGTCGGTGCGGGTGACCGTGACGCTGGTGGTGCCGGTGGTGGTGGGCGTGCCGCTGAAGGTGCCAGTGGTGGCGTCAAAGCTCACGCCTGCTGGCAGGGCTGAGGTGGTGTAGGTGGCGGTCTCGCCGTTGCCTGCGCTGTCCACGTCGGCAAAGTTGCCCAGGATGCTGAAGGGCGTGAGCGCGTTGCCAGCGGTGACGGTTTTGTCAGCCTCTTGAACGACAACGGTGGGCGCGTCGTTGGCGCCCTGCACGGTGACGACCAGGTTGGCCGTCTTGGTGCCCGATGCGTCTGCAGCGGTGTAGGTGAACACGTCGGTCAGGGTGTTGGCCGTGGTGCGCAGGGCTTGCACGGTGGCGTTGCTGTTGTTGACGGTGTAGATATAGCTGCCATCCGCACCCATGGCTAAGGTGCCGTATTGGCCAACGATGGAGGTGCCGCCCGTGCCGCCGGTGCTGCCGGCTGTGACCGCTGTGGCGCTGGTGTCGCTGATTTTTTGGATGCCGGTGACGGTGGGTGTGGTTCCAGAGTCATTGCTCAGCACGCCGCTTGTGCCGGCGATGGCGGGGTTGGTGCCTGCTGTGCCGTTGGCGGTGCCGCCCGCCTCCACGGCGGTGGCGGTGTCGTTGCTCAGGGCCAGGCTGGCGCTGACACGGGTGTCAAACGCAAAGCTCTGGATGTTGTTGCCGTCATTCACATAGCCCGTGGCGGGGCTGGCCACGTAGGTGTCTTTGTTCTGGTTGCCTGCGGTGTCGCTGAACTTGTCAAACGTCACGCCCACGGTGGCGGTGCCGTTGCTGCCTGCAGTGGGGATGAAGGTGGCGGTGTAGGTCGTGGCGTTGACCTTGGTCCAGTTGCTCAGGGCGCCACCGGTCACGTCCACGTTGGCCGCGGCAAAGTCGGGGCTGGCCTCGCTGAGCGTGAAGGTGATCACCTCGCTGGTGGTGACGGTGCCCGAGCCTGCGCGGGTGACGGCCACCGTGATGGCCGTGGTGTCCAGCGTGGCGCTGTCGCTCACCGTGGTGGTGCCCACGTTGCCTGCAATGTCGGTCAGCTTGGCGGTCACGGTTTGTGTGGCGCCTTCGGCCGGCTTGGCAAAGGTGGCCTCCACAAAGCCGGCTGTCACCATCGCCTGCGTCAAGGTGATGGGGGTGTTGGTGGTGCCGTCGCTCAGTGTGATGACCATGCCCACCTTGGCCAAGGCGGTGTCAAACGTGGCGCGGCTGGTGAAGGTGGTCGCGGCGGCCAGCTCGCTCTTGTTGACAAAGGTGTTGTTGTTCGCATCGGTGGTGATGCTCAGGCCCAAGTTGATCTCGGCGGGTGTGCCCACCGAGGTGTCGATGACCACCGGCTGGATGTCGTAACCACCGTTGGTGCCGTTGACCGGCGCGGCCGTGTTGATGGCCGTGGTGCCGGTGGCGCTGACGATGGTTGCCTTGAGGATGTAGGTGCCGGGGTTGCGCGAGGCGTCTGTCCAGGTCCATGCGCCGGTGC
>NZ_NESJ01000017.1 GCF_003063645.1 Limnohabitans sp. 2KL-51 | reverse complement strand
GATTTACGATCCACGCTTCCTTCCCACGTTCGGTCACCCTCACGCAGTTGCGTTTCACTTTGCTCACTGTGACCAGCTCGCAGCGGGACTTGCACCCGCAGGTGTGCGCCCATGCTGGGCGCACAATGACAAAAGCCCCGCAGTGCGGGGCTTTTTCATGGCAGTGCATCGTCCTCTGTCACCCCGGCCCCCGAGTTGGAATCCAAGATTTTCAGCTCGGCAGACAAAACAAACATGGGCTCCGCATCCAGTGCGGGGTGACAGATCTTTTTCAGTGTTCAGACCTTCTGGGCCAAGGCCACGAACTCGGCCACGGGTACTTCTTCGGCGCGGCGCTGCAAATCAAACTGCCCGGCAAAACCCTTTTCATCCAACCACTTGCCCAGGGTGTTGCGCAAAATCTTGCGGCGCTGGCTGAAGGCCACCTGCACCAGGGTTTCCAGCGTTTTGACATGGACATCGGGCGGCTGGGCCAGGGGCACCATGCGCACCACGGCGCTGTCCACGCGTGGGGGTGGATCAAAACTCTCGGGTGGCACAAACAGCACATTGGCCATGTCATAACGCCACTGCAGCATGACCGACAAGCGGCTGTAGTCCGAAGTAGAAGGCTGGGCCACCATGCGGTCAATCACTTCTTTTTGCAGCATGAAGTGCTGGTCTTCGATCACGTCGATCTGCGCCAGCAAATGGAACAAGATGGGCGTGGAAATGTTGTAGGGCAAATTGCCAACCACCCGTATTTTGCTCAAAGGGGCCGCCGTGGCCTTGGCCAGCATTTGCGCCGCCAAGGTCCGAAAGTCGACCTTCAGCACATCAGACTCCACCACCGACAGTTGCGGGTGTTCGCGCAGACGCACGGCCAAGTCACGGTCGAGCTCAATCACCGTCAGATGGCCCAAGCGCTCGACCAGAGGCTGCGTCAGCGCAGCCAGACCGGGGCCGATTTCGACCATGGGCTGACCGGCCACCGGGGCAATCGCGTCCACAATGGCATCGATGATGCCGCCGTCCGTCAGAAAATGCTGGCCAAAGCGTTTGCGGGCGATGTGCCTCATTGGACAGGCTCGCGCAATTCGACGTAGGCGCGGCCACGCACATCCTCGGCCCAAGCGACATAGGCTTCGTCGAGTTTCTTGTCACGCAAGACATTGCGCGCCAGCGCGCCTTGCTCGGCTTCGCTCATGGGCGCATCGCGCCGATCGGTCACCTCGATCAGGTGCACCCCAAAGCGCGAGGCCAGCGGCTCAGCCACCTGGCCGGGGCGCAGGCGGTTCATGGTCTGCTCAAACTCGGGCACAAACATACCGGGGCTGGCCCAGCCCAAATCACCCCCCTGGGCCGCGCTGCCGTCTTGCGACAGGCGTTTGGCCGATTCCGCGAAATCGGCCTTGCCCGAGACAATGTCCTGGCGCAAGGCGCTCAGCTGCGCCAGCGCTTGGGCCTGGGTCAGCTGTGGCGTCAAGCGCAACAAAATGTGCCGCGCACGGGTTTGCGTCGCCATCAAGGTGGCGGGGGACTGCTGGCGCTCCAGCACTTTGAGCACATGGAAACCTGCCCCCGAGCGCAACACCTCGGACACACCGCCCACAGGCAATGCCGCAACGGCCTGCATAAACAGCTCAGGATAACGGTCGGCCGGGCGCAAGCCCAATGCCCCGCCATTGGCCCCGCGGTCGGCCGTTTGCGAGAAGGTCTGGGCCAACTCGGCAAAGTTCTCGCCACTGCGTGCGCGCCGGGCCACATCACGCGCTTGGGCCTCCAACGGCTTGATTTGTTCTTCTGCGCTGTTTTCCGGCACAACGATCAGGATCATGGCCAAATTCAGCTCAGCTGGGGCGCGTGCGGCCTGGGCCTTGATCTGTTCTTGCAAAAACTTCTCAACCTCGATGTCGCTGATTCGGATACGCGCTTCTACTTCGCGCTCGCGCACGCGGCTCAGCAGCAGCTGGTTGCGCAGCTGTTCGCGAAAAGTGGTCAGGGTCACGCCATCTTGTTGCAAACGCTGGCGCAGGGCTTCGCGCGTGAGCTGGTTGTTGCTGGCCACGCCAGCCTCGGCTTGGTCCAAAGCGTCTTCGTCGACCACAATGCCCGCGTCTCGGGCTTGCTGGAGCTGGGCTTTGTCGTTGATGAGTTGCTCCAACGCCAATTGCTTGGCCTCAGGGCCATCGACAGACCGGCCTTGGGCCTGCGCTTCGCGCTGAAGGCGCTGCCCCAGGGTCTGCACCTCCTGATTGGTGATGGGTTCGGAGTTGACCACAGCGACAATGAAGTCGGCCGAGCGTATAGCCGCAGGACGCGACGCAGCGGAGGCCGGGGTTTGGGCAGACACATTCAGGGTCAGCCACGTTGAGGCCAGACAGACCGAGGCGCTGGCGAGCCACAAGGCGCGAACAGGAAACAGGTGTTTATTCATAGTGCTGGAAACGGCTTGGTTCAACGGTGGAATCTCGCAAGTTTTGGTAACGGGGGATGTTGTTGCGCAGGGCATTAAGTGGGCTGGCCCCAACACGGGCCAGCCCAATGAATTCAAGCTGAAACAGCAAACGGCTGGTCGCTGTGCTCACCGTGCTCTGGATGCGCTCGAAAGCGATGCGCCCGATCCAACAGCCGCCATCGTATTCCAGACCCAAAAGGCTGTCGACCATGCGGCCTTCGGTCAGACTGAAGTTCAGGCGGCCGACGCTGTACCACCGGTCCGGGCCCAGACCCTGACCGGGTGAACGGCTCCAGGCACTTTCCACAGCCGCATCGCGCCGTCCCAGCAAGTCGCTCAGTGGCCATTGCCAACCCATGTCGATCTGCTCACTGACACCCTGGTTCAGACGGTAAGCCGCATTCAGCACCCGGTAAGGGCTGGGGCTGTAGCGGGCTTGCAAGGTACTGCGGCTGACGCGGTCAGTCTGGCTGTTGACCTGCACCGTGGCATCGAGCGCCCAGCGGTCATCCCAGCGCACGCCAGCGCCCAGCAATAAATCACTCAGACCCGCAGCTGCAGCGGACTGGCCGGGCAGCACCACTTTCTGGTCAGAAAAACGGATGCGCTGGGCCATGCCCACACGCAACATTTCAGCACCGTTGTCGGCGTCAAAAAAACGGCTGGTGACGCCCAGGGTCAAGGCGTCGTTGTCCACCAAGCGGTCATGGCCCACGTAGGCGTTTTCGCTGTAAATGGTAGACAAATTGAAATCGGTTGCGCCCGTGTCGTAAACCGGCAAAAGGCTTTGGTCCCGAAACGGCGTGCGCGCATAAAAAGCGCGCGGCTCCAGCGTTTGCGTGACGCCCCGACCAAACCACTGAGTCTCGCGCTCATACACCAAGCCCGAATCCAATGAGAGGGTGGGCAAAACCCGGTTGGCAGAACGCGCCCCCGAATCGAGTGCTTGGTCAAGTTGGTAACGGGTGGCATGCAGTTGCAGTTTGGGCGTGACAAAGCCCCAAGGGCGGATCCAGGGGCGGCTGACTTGCGCCAGCACAAAGCTGCGCTCGCCATTGCGGGACACGGGTCGCACCGCACTGCTGGCCAAGGGGATGCGGTCGTAGCTGGCCTCAAAGCGGGTGGTGTCGGCCTGCACAGACCAGTCCAGGCCATCGGCCTGCCACTGTCCATAGCGCAGCCCGATTTGGGGCGCACGGTCATAAGGCGGGGTGATGGGGGCGTTGAAGTCTTGTAGGGTTTGCCAGCGCTGAACTTGCGCGCTCATGCTCAGGTTGCCACGACCCCAGTTCAAGACCCCTGTAGATGGCAGAAGGCGCTGGGTCAAGACCAGGCCGGAGCGAGGAAAATCTCGCCAATAGTTGTCGTCACTGACCCGGTTCAGGTTCAAGCCCAAACCGATGCGCCCCACGCTGTCCAGACCTGTATCCAGACTGCCGTTGTGCTGGCTGGACCAGCCCCAGCGGGCCTGATCGCGCAGGCTGTCCTTGGGCATCAGGTTCAACCGGGCCTGGCCACTGTAGTCGCGCTCCAGGTAACGAAATTCAGTGTCCACCGCCACGCCACGCTTGCTCATCAGGTGGGTGGTGACGCTGGCGTCGCGGTTGGGCGCGATGTCAAAGTAGTAGGGCTGGGCCAGCTCTACCCCGTTGGTGCTGGTGATGCCCATCACAGGAGGCAACAGGCCCGACTTGCGCTCGCTGGTCATCGGGAAGGTGACGGCGGGTATGGCCAGCACCGGAAAGTCCTGAAAGCGCAACTGCACCCCCTCAGCCTGCACGGTGGACTCTTCTTCGTCCAGGTTCAATCGGGTGGCCTTGAGCACCCATGCAGGCAACCAGTCGGGCCCGGGTGTGCGCCTGCAGGTGGTGTAGTTGGCTTCGCGCACGGTGGCGCGTTGCTCATCGACAAACTCGATCTGCGCCGCCTGACCGTAGGCGCCGCTTTTGTAAAGTTCAAAAGTGGGCTGCGTCAGCGTGCCTTGGAAACTGTCGACCTTCAGTGTGAGCTTGGGGCCGGTCAACAAACTGCTCGGTCGACTCAAGCGCACTTGGCCAGTGGCCTCGACCACGTCTTGGCTTTGGTCATAGGACAGTTGCCCAGCCTGAATGCTCACGCCCGGCTTGCGGATGCTGGCCTCACCCTCGATCAAAATATCCAAGTCAGGCCTCACGCGCAGGCGCTGGCCTTGCAGGTAAATCGCTCCCCCTTGCTCTTGGCGCTGCGAGACGGCTTCTTCCAGCAGGGGACTGCTGCGCAAGACCAGACCCGACAAAGGGGCTGCGGGTGCGGCCTGCGGGTACGTGAGGGTTTGGGCTTGCGCCACACCCATCGCGCCCCCCAGCGTGACACCGTGCACCACAAACAGAACCGCCCTCACCACCTCCCGCAAAAGGACATGGGCCAATGGGGGCTGCGAACAAGGGACAGGGGAAAGGGGCACAAGGATGGGGCAGAGTTTGGACACACGAGAGGTACAGGCAAAGCGCTTGTTGCGGGCTTTGTAAAATGAGATTATCCATGAGCCACCTCACCCAACCCCCCAATTCAGCCCCCAACCCAAGCCAAGCCGTCAGCGTCAGCTGGACCGATCCGGCCCGGCAAATGGTTTTTGACCGCTGGTTGTCTGGCTTGGCCGCCTCCCACAACCTTTTGCCCGACAGTTTGCGCGTGGCCTCGGCCGACGCCAGCTTTCGCCGCTACCTGCGGGTGAACAGCGTAGACGGCGGCAGCCGCATCATCATGGACGCCCCGCCCGACAAAGAAAATTCCGAGCCCTTCGTGCGCATCGCCTCCTTGATGAAAGCCGCTGGGCTGCATGCACCCGAGGTGCTGAACTGGGACCAGGCCCACGGCTTCATGCTGCTGACTGATTTGGGTGACGCCACCATGATGTCGGCCATCGATACCGAGCGCCCACAGGCCAACCACAGCCTGTACATGCATGCAGTGGACGTGCTGGTGCAGTGGCAACTAACCTCGCGCCCTGGCGTACTGCCGCCGTATGACGCCGCGCTCCTCAACAGGGAGCTGAGCCTGTTTCCGGACTGGTATTTGGCCCAGCACAGGGGGGTTCAACTTGAAGGCAAAAACCGCGACGTGTTGGACAGTGCCTTCGGCCTCATCGTTCCGCGCAACCTGGCCGCGCCCAACGTGTATGTCCACCGCGACTTCATGCCGCGCAACCTGATGATGCCGTTTCAAAACGATCAGCTTGGTGTGCTGGATTTCCAGGACGCGGTCTACGGCCCCATCACCTACGACATCGCCAGCCTGATGCGGGACGCGTTCCTCACCTGGGACGAGGACTTTGTGCTGGACATCACCATCCGCTACTGGGAAAAAGCCCGCAAAGCCGGGCTAATGGACTATGAAGACTGGCACAGCGACTTTGGCGCTTTTTACCGCGCCGTCGAGTGGATGGGACTTCAGCGTCACCTGAAAGTGGCCGGCATCTTTGCCCGCCTGACCCTGCGCGACGGCAAGCCCAAATACCTGGCCGACGCGCCGCGTTTCCTGCATTACATTCGAACCACCTGCGACCGCTACCGCGAACTGGGCCCACTGCTCAAGCTGATCGACGAAATCGAGGGCACCACCCTACAAGTGGGTTTTGCTTACGGGCGCATGTGAGCATGCCCCGCTTTTATTGCCCCTCCCCCTTGGCCACCGGCTTGGCCCTGAGTCTGCCACCGGGCGCTGCACGCCATGTGCAAGTGCTGCGCCTGCAGCCGGGCGATGCCATCACCTTGTTCAACGGCGAAGGCGGCGAGTTTGACGCCACCGTGACCCGCATGGGCCGCAGCGATGTCGAGGTCGATGTGGGTGCGCACCACACCATCGAGCGCGAAGCCAACCGAGCGGTGCACTTGCTGGCGGGCATCACGGCCAACGAGCGCATGGACTGGCTGGTGGAAAAAGCCACCGAACTGGGTGTGGCCAGCATCACTCCGCTGGTGGCCGAGCGCAGCGTGCTCAAGCTCAAAGGCGAGCGGGCCGAGAAGAAACTGGCGCATTGGCAAGGCGTGGCGGTGGCCGCGGCCGAGCAGTGCGGGCGCAATCGCGTGCCCCCCATCCACCCGGCCGTGACACTGACCGAATGGCTGAAAAAGTCCTCGCCTGGCGAGCGCTGGGTCTTGTCCTTGTCCGGGGACACACAACCCGTACCCTGCCAAGTCAGCCAAGCGCCGGTGACCGTGTTGAGCGGCCCCGAAGGCGGCCTGAGCCCTGGCGAAGAAAGCACCGCATTGGCCGCTGGTTTCACCCCGGTGTCGCTGGGGCCGCGCGTGCTGCGCGCCGAAACAGCCCCCTTGGCGGTTTTGGCCTTGTGCGTTTGACATTCGCCTGCGCGATGCCCTTTTAACGACCTGGGCCAGGCCAACTGCGCTAGAATGCGCACTTCCGAGGAGCGTTGCAGCGCCCCCTGGCTTTGAAAAAAGCCGGCAGCGGGGCGTGAGGCTCGGAACACTTCAACAGCAACGACGCTCATCCACACGACGTGCGGTGAGCCTGTTTTTCCCTATCAGTGCTTTTCCCATGCGTGTGGTTCATTCACATGACTTGGAGCTTTTCTCATGAATGCACGTATGCCTTCCACAATTAACGCCGACTGCGTGATCGCCGACATCGGCCTGGCCGATTGGGGCCGCAAAGAAATCAGAATCGCCGAGACCGAAATGCCAGGTCTGATGGCCATCCGTCAAGAGTTCAACAAGGCACAGCCCCTGAAGGGCGCGCGCATCACCGGCTCGCTGCACATGACCATTCAGACGGCTGTGCTGATCGAGACCTTGCAAGCTTTGGGCGCTGACGTGCGTTGGGCTTCTTGCAACATCTTCTCGACGCAAGACCACGCCGCTGCGGCGATTGCCGCCAAGGGCACGCCCGTGTTCGCCATCAAGGGCGAAACCCTGGCCGACTACTGGGACTACACCCACCGCATCTTTGACTTTGGCGCCGCAGGCACCGAAGGCGAAGGCCCCAACATGATTCTGGACGACGGCGGCGACGCCACGCTGCTCATGCACCTGGGCAAGCGCGCTGAAACAGATGCGTCCTTGATCGCCAACCCCACCAGCGAAGAAGAGACCTGCCTGTTCAACGCCATCAAGGCCAAGCTGGCCGTGGACCCGACCTGGTACAGCCGCAAGGGTGCGCAGATCATCGGCGTGACCGAAGAGACCACCACCGGCGTGTTGCGCCTGAACGAAATGGCCGCCAAAGGCAGCCTGATGTTCCGCGCCATCAACGTGAACGACTCGGTGACCAAAAGCAAGTTCGACAACCTGTATGGCTGCCGCGAATCCTTGGTGGACTCCATCAAGCGCGCTACCGACGTCATGATCGCCGGCAAAGTGGCCGTGGTCGCCGGTTACGGTGACGTAGGCAAGGGCTCGGCCCAAGCCCTGCGTGCCCTGAGCGCCCAAGTGTGGGTGACCGAGATCGACCCGATCAACGCCCTGCAAGCCGCGATGGAAGGCTTCAAGGTCGTGACCATGGAATACGCTGCCGACAAGTGCGACATTTTTGTGTCGGCCACCGGCAACAAGAACGTGATCCGCTACGAGCACATGGCCGCCATGAAAGACGAAGCCATCGTTTGCAACATCGGTCACTTTGACAACGAAATTGACGTTGTTTCGCTGGAAAAATGCCAGTGGGACGAGATCAAGCCGCAAGTCGACCACGTCATCTTCCCCGACGGCAAAAAGATCACCCTGTTGGCCAAGGGCCGTTTGGTGAACTTGGGTTGCGCCACCGGCCACCCCAGCTTCGTGATGTCATCGTCTTTCGCCAACCAGACCATCGCCCAGATCGAACTGTTCACCAAACAAGACCAGTACGAAAACGGCAAGGTTTACGTGCTGCCCAAGCACCTCGATGAAAAAGTGGCCCGTTTGCACCTGAAGAAAGTCGGCGCCATGCTGTCCGAACTCAGCGAAGAACAAGCCGCTTACATCGGCGTGTCCAAGAACGGTCCTTACAAAGCCGACACTTACCGTTATTGAAACCCAACGCATGCGCATTGACCAACTTCTCGTGGAGCGCGGCTTGGCCGCTTCCCGTTCTCAAGCTCAACGACTGATTGCTGGAGGCGTGAAGTGGCAGCAGCCCGACGGAAGTTGGCGTGCCATCGTTAAAAACCGCGACGAGGTTCCGGATGGCGCTGCACTGGAGTTGCTGGACGACGCCGAGTCACGCTATGTGTCGCGTGGCGGCCTCAAGCTCGAAGGGGCCTTGAAGGCCACGGGTGTTCTGGTAGAAGGCTTGCGCTGCCTGGATGTGGGGCAAAGCACCGGTGGTTTCACCGATTGCTTGCTGCAGCACGGCGCGGCCGAAGTGGTAGGCATTGACGTGGGCCACGCCCAGGTGCATTCGCGCATCAGTCAAGATGAGCGGGTGGTCTGCATCGAAGGCGTGAACGCCCGCGAGCTGGTGCCGGGCGACGAGCGCATTCCTGAGGCGCTCGAAGGCTTTGACCTGGTGGTGGGCGATGTGTCCTTCATCTCGCTGACTTTGGTGTTGCCCGGTGTGGTTCATTTGCTCAAACCCACAGGGCAGTTGCTGATGCTGGTGAAACCCCAGTTTGAGCTGCAACCTGGCCAAGTGGGCAAGGGCGGCATCGTCAAAGACGACACCCATTTTCCGTTCATCGAAAACCGCGTGCGCACGGCTTTGTCCGAGCTGGGCATGCAAGTCACCGCGTGGCTGGACAGCCCCATTGAAGGCGGCGACGGCAACCACGAATTTTTTGTGCAGGCCTGCTGGCCTGACCCAGCGGCAGTGGCACCCGCGCGCGAAAAAGCGCGCGAAGCCCACGAGGCCGATCTGGCCGCCTTGGCGTATGCCAAGGCCAACGACTACTGAATTGAAAGTTGAAGTGATGTCTGGTTTGAAACTGCCCATCAGCCTAGAGTTTTTCCCGCCCAAAACACCCGAAGGCGCAGACAAACTGCGCAGCGTGCGCGAACAGTTGTACAGCCTGCAGCCCGAGTTTTGCTCAGTGACCTACGGCGCTGGGGGCTCTACACAAGAAGGCACATTTGCCACAGTGGGTGCCATCTTGAGCGAAGGGGTAGCTGCGGCTTCGCACTTTTCGTGCATTGGTGCGACCAAAGCTTCGGTGCGCAACGAATTGGCCACGCTCAAGGCCATGGGCGTCAAACGCCTGGTGGCCTTGCGCGGTGATTTGCCCAGCGGCTATGGCGCAGGTGGCGAGTTCCATTACGCCAGCGATCTGGTCGCCTTCATTCGCGCCGAAACCAACGACGAATTCCACATTGAGGTGGCCGCCTACCCCGAAATTCACCCGCAAGCCAAATCGCCTGAAGCTGATTTACAAGCCTTTGCCACCAAGGTGAAAGCTGGGGCCAACTCGGCCATCACGCAATACTTCTACAACAGCGATGCGTATTTCCGCTTTGTGGACGACGCCTACAAACTGGGTGTCGATGTGCCCGTGGTGCCGGGCATCATGCCCATCACCAGCTCAACGCAATTGCTGCGCTTCTCTGACGCCTGCGGGGCCGAAATCCCGCGCTGGATCCGGCTGCGCTTGCAAGCCTACGGCGACGACACCGACTCGATCAAGGCCTTCGGCCTGGATGTGGTGAGTGACCTTTGCGAGCAACTCATCAACGGTGGCGTGCCCGCCATCCACTTCTACACCATGAACCAGAGTGCGGCCACGCTGGCGGTGCTCCAGCGCCTGAAGGCACTGGCCCACTGACGCGCTGCGCCATGCTGGACCTGACGCATTGGCCACGCCCCCCTCGGCCCTGGCTGGGGGTGTTCACCGACATCGATGACACCTTGACCACCGACGGGGCCATCACCAACGACGCATTGCAGGCACTGCGCGACCTGAAGCAAGCTGGCCTCACGGTCATTCCCATCACCGGTCGCTCCATGGGCTGGAGCCGCGACATGGCCCGTAGCTGGCCCGTGGATGCGGTAGTGGCCGAAAACGGGGCCGCCGCCTGGATTCCTCAACTCCACGGCAAACCCCAGGCGATTTACCAGCAAAACGAGGCTGTACGCACTGCGAATTTTGCGCGCATGCAATCCGTGGCTGCGCGAATTTTGCGCGAGGTGCCCGGAGCTGTTTTGGCGCGCGACAACGCAGGCCGCGAAACCGACGTCGCGATTGACCACAGCGAATTCACCCAATTGCCCCCGCAAGCCATCGACCAGGTGGTTCGCATCATGCGCAGCGAATCCATGGTGGCCACAGTCAGCAGCATCCACATCAACGGTTGGTTCGGTGAACACCACAAACTCAGTGGTGCACGCTGGATTTTGCAAGCCCTGCTGGGGCGTTCACTGGACCAAGAATTGCCGCAATGGGTGTATGTGGGCGACTCGACCAACGACCAGGTGATGTTCGAACACTTCCCCTACAGTGTGGGCGTGGCCAACATCGCGCGCTTTGAGTCGCAGTTGCAGTTCAAGCCACGGTTTGTGACCCAAGCGCCCAGAGGGGCCGGGTTCACCGAGTTGGCACAACGAATTTTGCAGTCAACTCCGTCAAGCTAAGTCTGGGTTTCAGTAAGCGCCCTGACGGGTCAACACCACCGAGATGGTTTTGAACAGAATGACCAAGTCGTGCCATAGAGACCAGTTTTTGACGTACCAGCTGTCGAGGTAGACCCGCGTGTCGTAATCCACGTCGTTGCGCCCGCTGACTTGCCACAGGCCAGTCATGCCAGGGCGCACCATCAGGTAATAGCCCACTTGGTCACCGTAACGGGGCAACTCACTGCGCACCACTGGGCGCGGCCCCACCAAACTCATTTCGCCCCGGATCACGTTGATCAGTTGCGGCAACTCGTCCAGACTGGTGCGCCTTAAAAATCGCCCGACCTGGCTGACACGCGGGTCTGAACGGAGTTTGTGCTCAGTCTGCCATTGCTTGCGCAGTTCGGGTTGCTGCTGTAACAGGTGCTCCAGCTGTTTTTCGGCATCGACCACCATGGTGCGGAACTTGTAACAGTTGAAAATCTTGCCTTTTTTGCCAATGCGTGGGTGGGCAAACAAAGCCGGCCCCCCATCACGGCGAACGGCCCAAGCCATCAGCAACAAGGCTGGACTGAGGACCAGCAACAAGGCCAAAGCAGCGACCGTGTCAAACAGCCTTTTGGTCAAACGCGCAGGCCAGCGGCGCAAGTTGTTGCGCATGCGCAGCAAGGCTACTTCATGCGAAAAAAAATGCGATATGTCCGTCCCATGCAGAGGCACGCCACGCATGGCAGGAATGACGCTGATGTCGGGTGCGCCCCATTGGGCCAACTGGCGCAACCATTGTTCGCGTTGATCGGACTGGGCATGCTCCAGCGCAATGACCCACTGAATACCCGGTTGCTTGGCGTATTGCGCCATCTCCAACTCGGGCAATCGCGGGTAGGTTGTGTCCGAGGCCCGGCCCCCACCTCCGCCCGCATCCACAAAGCCCTGCACCGAAAAGCCCAGCTCGGGCTGGCTGTTCAAGGCCAACGCCGCTTCTTCTGCGTTGGCACCGATGCCAATGATGACCGTGGGCCGGTACCAAAGCGAAAACTTTTTGAGGATTTGCCGGGTCACATAGCGCATCAAGACCAGCATGAGCAAGACCAGCACCCAGGACACAAGCCACCACAACCGCGAAGCATTCCAACGGGCTACAGCCACCAACGCCATGTCCATCAAGGCCAACACGCCCACCAAGCGGAAAAAATCACCCAATTCGTCCCACAAAGGCCTGCGGTCGCTGTAATGCTGGTAACGGCTCAGCAGCAACACCAGGCCCAGCACGCCCATCAGGCCCCAGGCGATGAAGCGCTGCGTGTCCTGCCCTGCCCACCAGGACTTGATCGACACGCCCTCCGGCGACACCAGCGCGGCGGTCAGTGGCAACGATATGACAAATGCCACCACCATGGCCACGGCATCGCCCAACATGATGGCCAATTTGGACAACCGAATCTTGAACAGGCTCAGGTACGCCACAGGCTCGGCAGTCTGGCCCTGTTTTGGGGTCACCCGCTTCACACCCAAAACCCTTTGTGCATGGACA
Source organism: Limnohabitans sp. 2KL-51 (assembly GCF_003063645.1). Lineage (GTDB taxonomy): Bacteria > Pseudomonadota > Gammaproteobacteria > Burkholderiales > Burkholderiaceae_C > Limnohabitans_A. The sequence goes on along the minus strand of NZ_NESJ01000017.1, from coordinate 85,609 downwards.
GTTGTTTTTTCAAGCCCACGGGCAAGCGCATGTGTGAACGACCCAATCGGTAAGCCAGCACCTTGAGGGCCGTGCGCACCAAGGCCTCCGGCAAACGCCAGGGCGCGTGGTGCAAAAGGAATCGGATTTCCGATTTCAAAAACCGGAGGCCCTCTCGGCCCGCTTTGCCGTAATTCTGGATCATCCAGTTTTCATCGTGGTGGAACACGCCCGTATCAAAGTAGCGTGCAAATTCACTCGTCAAAGAGTAATTATGTGAATGATAAACGAGCGCCTGCGCCTCATAGCGAATGGCATGTCCCTGCTGCAACAGGCGAGCGGCCAAGTGCGTGTCCTCGCCCAAAATCACACGCGGCGAAAAGCCCCCCACGGCGCGCAGTGCCGACAAGCGGTAAGCCGCAAAAGCATTGGACAAAAAACAGGCCTTAAGACCCAGACGGTCCTTGTCCGACCAGCGCCGGGTCTGGCATTGCGCCGGGTAGTTGAAATGTCGGGCGTGCGCGGCGATCGCGCTGGCCTGCGGATGCGGCGTCTGGCGTCCATACACAGCGGCCACCTCGGGGTCTGCAAACCCAGACAACAAATGCCCGAGCGCCTCAGGGCCGGCCAAAACCGCATCTTGGGTGAGGAACACCACAAACTCGACCCCGGCGGGCAAGCGCTCAACGCCCCATTGGCGGGTGCCGCCGTGGTTGAATTGCTTGCGCTGAACCGTATGGACCACCAGGCCGGCCTGCGTGGTTTTTGCCAAACTGCCGTCGGTGGACTCTGAATCCAGCACCCAGCAAAGCGCGGGTGCCGGCGTTTGCGCCTGCAAACCTGACAGAAAATCAACCCACAAGGTGCCAGGATTGTAAGTGGGCACCAACACAGCCGTCATCTCCGAGAAAGACAGAAAGGGCTGGCTTGGGGATGGCATGGGCGGGTTGATCGGGTTGGGTGTATCCACAAGCGCTATTTTGCCTGTACCCATGATGTCGAAGGGTAGGCAGGTCTTCGCGGCCACCCGCCCAGCGGCCGCTATGATGCAACCTCTACAGCACACCGGTCACTGGGCCGAGATTTCTCATGACCCCACCGGCTCCCCTCACTTGGCAAGAAGATGGCCATCCGCGCAGCGCGCTTTGGGTGACTGACCATGGGGCTCGCCCTCCAGCCAAGCTGATGGTGGTGGATGACACCTTGAACGCCGACACCGCCTACCGCCTGGCCTGTGAAGGCACGGGTTTGCTGTGGCGCGGCGACTTTCAAAATGCCCGCCAGTTGCTGCAGGCGCTCAAACGCCGCCTGGAGCGCCCTGCACGCCCCAAAAAATCCTCCACCAAACACCGCGACAGCGCACACCCGGCCCCTTCGGCCTTCAACGCCCACCGCCAGGCGCAATCTCAACGCGTCCGCGTTCTCGGCCAAATCCTGATCGAATTGCAGCCCGATTACAGCATCGCGCTGCGCCGAGCGCCCGCTGCCCAAACCGCTTTGCAACAAGCCTTTGGGCCTGCCGATGGACAGAACCGCGTGGTGTCATTGCGCAGTTTGCAAGGTGTCATTGGCGCGTTCGAGTGGCGCAAAAATGGCGTCGAGGTGCCCGCTTTGGGAGAAAACTTGAGCATCCACCCGCACTACGGCGTGTTTTCGCCAGTGCGGGGTGAGTATGTCCAACTCGTGGCCCAAGCCCCATGGCCTGCTGCTTTGAAGACCCACTCGGTGGCTTTTGACATTGGGGTGGGCACCGGCGTCTTGTCGGCCCTGCTGGCTCGCAGAGGTGCAGCGCAAGTGATCGCCACCGACCTGTCGGAACGTGCATTGGCATGCGCCCGCGACAACCTGCAGCGCCTGGGCCTGCAAAACCAGGTTCAGCTCTTACACACCGATTTGTTTCCGCCTGGCCAGGCCGCGTTGGTGGTTTGCAACCCGCCGTGGCTGCCAGCTCGCCCGACTTCGCTGCTGGAGCAGGCTGTATATGACGAAGGCAGTCAGATGCTCAAAGGCTTTCTGGGTGGCCTAGAGGCGCACCTGATTGAAGGCGGCGAAGGCTGGCTGATCTTATCGGACCTGGCCGAACACTTGGGTTTGCGCACACGCGAAGAACTGCTGAGCTGGATCGCCGATGCGGGTCTGCAGGTGCTGGGCCGCACGGACGTGAAACCGGTTCATGGCAAAGCTCAGGACCCTAGCGACCCGCTGCATACGGCGCGGGCAGCAGAGGTCACATCGCTTTGGCGATTGGGCGTTCTGTAAGCGCTGTCAGTCATGGATCCCGTGCGAGCCCGGGGTCCATCTTTGCAGCCCGCGCCTCCGACTTCAAACCCTCGCCAGCACCGGCCCCAGCGCCACGCCGGTGTGCGTGCCCAACAGCACCAAAGCCTCGGGCGTCATGGCCGCCACAATTCGGCCCCCAGCGTTGCCGCCTTCGGGTCCCAGGTCAATCACCCAGTCGGCTTCAGCGATAACATCCAGGTCGTGTTCGATCACGATCACGCTGTGACCGGCGTTGACCAAGCGGTGCAGCACGCTGATGAGTTTGTCCACGTCGGCCATGTGCAAGCCCACGGTGGGCTCGTCCAGCACATACAGCGTATGCGGCGCTTTGTTGCCGCGCTTACCCACCTCGTCGCGCACCTTGGTCAGCTCGGTCACCAGCTTGATGCGCTGGGCTTCACCGCCACTGAGCGTAGGTGAAGGCTGGCCCAAGGTCAGATAGCCCAAACCCACATCCTTGAGCAGTTGCAGCGGGTGCGCGATGCTGGGCATGCTGGCGAAAAAGTCCACCGCTTCGTCCACTTCCATCTTTAGCACATCGCCGATGCTTTTGCCGCGCCAGGTCACGGCCAAGGTTTCTGGGTTGAAGCGCGCGCCTCGGCAGGTTTCGCAAGGCACTTTCACATCGGGCAAAAAGCTCATCTCGATGGTGCGCATGCCCTGGCCTTCGCAGCCGGGGCAACGGCCTTCGCCGGTGTTGAAGCTGAAACGCCCGGCGGCATAACCCCGCGCTTTGGCCTCCAAAGTTTCGGCAAACAGTTTGCGAACTGTGTCCCAAAAGCCGATGTAAGTGGCGGGGCAAGAGCGCGGTGTTTTACCAATCGGAGTTTGGTCCACTTCCAGCACGCGGTCGATCGTCTCAAAACCTTGTACATCCGTGCAGGCCGACAACGCCACCCGATGGCCGGCGTCTTGTGCAGTGCGGCCTGCAAAGGTGGAGCGTTGCCCAACCAGTGCTTGCACATTGGCCAGCAACACATCGCGGGCCAACGTGGACTTGCCCGAACCGCTGACACCCGTGACGGCGACCAACCGTTTGAGCGGGACCTGCACATCGACTTGGCGCAGGTTGTGCAAGTTGGCGCCAGTCAAGGTGAGCCACTGGGTCGTGGTCACTTCTGTGGCGTCCGGCACCGCTGGCAGGGTGGCCTTCTTTTTGCCCTTGACTTTGGTGGATGCGGTCGCGGTATCGCCGGCTGCGACGTTGGCGGTTTGAAAAGAATTGGGATCTGACCCCAATTGATTCAGCAGCGACGCCAATGTCTCGACATGGGGTGATGGGCTGGGCGACGATTTTGGCGTACCCCCGCCATATGAGGAGTCCGGCCCATTGCCCCGTGTCGAGACCGACACCGACCTGCGAACTTGCATCGGATGCTTCATCGCATGCAACAAATAGCGACCCGTTTGCGAATCGGCAGATGCCGTGATGTCGGCCACCGAGCCTTGTGCTACCAAACGGCCACCGCGTTTACCGGCGCTTGGGCCGATGTCAATGATGTGGTCAGCGCGGCGGATGGTGTCTTCGTCGTGTTCCACCACCACCAAAGTGTTGCCCTTGTCGCTCAAGCTTTGCAAAGCGTTGAGCAAAATCCGGTTGTCGCGCGCGTGCAGGCCAATGGTGGGCTCGTCCAGCACGTAGCAAACGCCTTGCAAGTTACTGCCCAGCTGCGCGGCCAAGCGTATGCGCTGCGCCTCGCCACCCGACAACGTGGGCGCACCCCGATCCAGCGTGAGATAACCCAAGCCCACCTCTTCCAAAAACTCCAAACGGCTTTTAATTTCGGGCACCAGGTCGCGGGCGATGTCGGCGTCACGGCCGGTGAGCTGCAGCTTGTCAACCCAGTGCCGCACATCGGTGACCGATAAGCTGGCGATGTCGGTGATTCGCCAACCTTGGCCCGGTGCTGCGCCCAGCCGCACGGCGCGAGCCGTGGCGTTCAGGCGGGTGCCTTCGCAACGGGTGCACGCCACATTGGCCAGGTCTTCGATCTCAGGCTCGGCAAAGGTTTGCTCGCGGCCCTTGTTCTTGTCATCTTGCACCGAGTCGTCGAACACTTGGCGCTCATCTTTGCTCAGCTTGACCCCCGTGCCCACGCAATCAGGACACCATCCGTGTTTGCTGTTGTACGAAAACAAACGTGGGTCCAGCTCGGCATACGAGGTGTCGCACGCCGGGCAAGCCCGCAGTGTGGAGAACACACGGTGCTGCCCAATACGGGCGGTGGACTCGCCGCTGAACATGGCTTCGCGCAGGCCGTCCAAATCGCTCAGCACGTGCACCACGCCTTTGCCGTGTTCCAGTGTTTTGGTCAAAGCTTGGCGCAAGGCGGATTCATGAGCAGGTGACACATCTAGGCTGGCCACGGGCAGCTCGATATTGTGTTCTTTGAACCGGTCAATGCGCGGAAAGCCTTGTGTGGGCAAAAAGTCGCCATCGACGCGCAAATGGGTGTACCCACGTGGACGGGCCCAGTCGGCCAACTCGGTGTACACGCCCTTGCGGTTGACGACCAGCGGTGCCAGCAGGCCGATGTGCTGACCCTTGAACTGCGTCATCAGCTGGGCGACGATGCTGTCGGGCGTTTGTGGCTGCACCGGTGTGTTGTCGTGCACGCAATGCTGGATGCCCAGCTTGACGTAAAGCAAACGCAAGAAATGCCAGACCTCAGTGGTGGTGCCCACGGTAGATTTGCGACCGCCGCGCGACAAGCGCTGCTCAATCGCCACGGTGGGCGGGATGCCGTACACCGCATCCACCTCGGGGCGGCCTGCAGGCTGCACGATGCTTCGGGCATAGGCGTTCAGGCTTTCCAGGTAGCGGCGTTGGCCTTCGTTGAACAGGATGTCAAACGCCAACGTGGATTTGCCGGAGCCACTCACGCCCGTGACCACGTTGAACTTGCCGCGTGGGATGTTGACGCTCAGGTTTTTGAGGTTGTGCTCTTTGGCATTGACGATCTGGATGTTGTTGTTGAACACAGGCGCACGCCGAGCGACTGGGGCCATTGAACTTGCACCAACCCCACCCCGAACGCTGGTGAGCGAGGCTGCGGTGTCAGAGGGTGACGATTTGGGCGTACCCCCGCCGTATGAGGAACCCTCTGCCACCGCAGCCTCGCCCCCATAGACATTCAAACGCTCAGCCACACCATGCACCTCACCCATCGACTCGGCATAGTCGCGCAGCGCCAGCCCCGTGTGTGATGTCGCGTGTTGACGCACGTCTTCGGGCGTGCCCTCGGCCACGATCAGGCCCCCCGCATAACCACCCTCCGGCCCCAGATCGATCAGCCAATCGCTGGCGCGGATCACATCCAGGTTGTGCTCGATGATGATGAGCGAATGCCCAGCTTCGAGCAGCTTGCGCAAAGCCCGCATGAGCTTGGCGATGTCGTCAAAGTGCAGACCGGTGGTCGGCTCGTCAAACATGAAAAGCGTGCCCTTGCGCGCCAAACTCTGGCGGCTCTTGGAGGCACTCTTGGCGGCCTCGGCCAGAAAGCCCGCCAGCTTGAGGCGCTGGGCTTCGCCGCCCGACAAGGTGGGCACAGGCTGGCCCAAGCGCACGTATTCCAGACCCACATCCACGATGGGTTGCAGGGCACGGATCACGTCGCGGTCTTGCGCGAACAAGGCGGCGGCTTCGCTCACGGTGAGCTGCAGAATGTCGGCCACATTGAGGTGGCGCACCACACCGCCGATGGCTTGCCGCTCAACGGTGACCTCCAAAATCTCAGGCCGATAACGTTTGCCGTCGCAATCAGGGCAACGCAAATACACGTCGCTCAAGAACTGCATCTCAACGTGCTCAAAGCCCGAGCCGCCACAGGTGGGGCAACGCCCATCGCCACCGTTGAAGCTGAACTTGCTGGCGGTGTAACCGCGCTGGCGCGACAGTGGCGCAGTGGCAAAAATCTCCCGGATCGCATCCCACGCGCCCACATAGCTCACCGGGTTAGAACGGGCCGTCTTGCCAATCGGCGACTGGTCCACAAACACCACATCGCTCAGGTGGTCAGCGCCCAACAATCGATCGTGTACGCCAGGCGTTTCAGTGGCTTTGCCAAAGTGCCGCATGAGTGCTGGGGCCAGCACGTCTTGAATCAAACTCGATTTGCCTGAGCCGCTGACGCCGGTGACGGTGACCAGTCGTTGCAGCGGAAAGTCCACGCTGATGTTTTGCAGGTTGTGCTCGCGAGCACCTTCCAGAATCAAGCGCGGCGTGCTGTCGCTCACCATGCGCTTGAAGCCCAGGCCCACTTGTTTGCGGCCTCCCAAATAAGCGCCCGTCAGCGTGTCGGCGTTGCGCAGATCGGCCGTGGTGCCGTCGAACACGATTTGCCCGCCGCGCTCACCGGGGCCGGGGCCCATGTCGATCATGCGGTCGGCCGCCATCATCACGGCCGGGTCGTGCTCCACCACGACCAGGGTGTTGCCCGCGTCACGCAGGCGGTGCATGGCCAAGGTGATGCGATGCATGTCGCGTGGGTGCAAGCCAATGCTGGGCTCGTCGAGCACAAACAGGGTGTTGACCAGGCTGGTGCCCAAGGCGGTTGTGAGGTTGATCCTTTGCACTTCACCGCCGCTGAGCGTGCGACTTTGGCGGTCGAGGGTGAGGTAGCCAATGCCCACGTCGCACAGGTATTTGAGGCGGGTGGTGATTTCTTCCAGCAAGAGTTGCAGGGCTTTTTGTTCGGCACTCGGGCCTTGGTTGTTTGCCTTCGTTGTTTCTTCGGCGGTTCGGTCTGCGTTAGAGCGTTTTGCTTCGGTGGTTTCTGCTGAGGTTCGGTCTGCATCAGAGCGGGGGGCGGGCTCCTCATACGGCGGGGGTACGCCAAAATCGTCTCCCGCCCCCCGCTCTGACGCAGACCTTGTGGTTGATCGAGCGTTGAGTGCCCTCTCTGTCGCTGTCGCTATCTGCTCTTGCGCTTTTGCGCTGGCCCCCACGGCTTCGGCCGGGGATGGGCTGGGCGACGATTTTGGTGTACCCCCGCCGTATGAGGAGCCCAGCCCATCCCCGGCCGGAGCCTCCCCAGCTCCTAAAGACGCATGCCCAGAAGCAGACACCCGGTCAAAAAACAAACGCAAACGATCGAGCGGCATGATCATCATGTCGTGCAGACTCAAGCCCGGCAGCGCCTCCAACTGCGCCCGCGTCCACTTCACACCGGCAGGCATGAAACGCTGTGCCACCGGCAAAACCCCATCGGCATCGGAGTGGCTGCCAATGCGCCAGAGCAAACTCTCGGTCTTCAAACGCGCCCCTTGGCAACTGGGGCACTCGGTGTAACTGCGGTACTTGGACAAGAGCACCCGAATGTGCATCTTGTAGGCCTTGCTCTCCAGGTACTCAAAAAAGCGCTTCACGCCATACCACTGGTGGTTCCAGCGGCCCTTCCACTCGGGCGAACCGTTGATCACCCAGTCTTGCTGGGCTTTCGTCAACTTGTCCCACGCCGTGTCGCGCGGAATGCCTGCGGCCTCAGCGTGGCGCATCAGGTCGTCCTGGTTTTCTTGCCAGGCGGGCGTTTGCAGCGTCTTGATGGCCCCGGCCCGCAATGTGAGCTTGGGGTTGGGAATGACCAGGCCATAGTCCACGCCGATCACGCGGCCAAAACCCCTACAGGTCTCGCACGCCCCCACCGCCGAGTTGAACGAGAACATCGACGGGATCGGATCGGTGTAGCGCTGGTCGCTGTCGGGGCAATGCAAGCCTGTCGAAAAGCGCCAGATGTCAAAGGCGGTCTCAGAGGAGGAAGCAGCGGAGAAATTGGGATCTGACCCCAATTTCTCCACATACACATTCAGGCGACCGCCGCGTTTGAGGGCCACTTCGATGGCTTCGACCACACGGGCTTTTTCGGCGGTGCCGATGCGAAAGCGGTCGGCGATCACGTCCAGCACTTTGCGCGGGCCGGTGGGGGTTGCCACTTCGCGTTCGGCCTGCACTTTGGTGAATCCGCTGGCCGAGAGCCACTGCTCAACCTGCTCGGCGCTGGTGTTGGCGGGTAGCTCGACCGGAAAGGTCAGGTACAGGCGCGGGTCGCCCGCTTGTGCGGCACGCTGCGCCAGTTCGGCATACACCGTGTCGGGGTTGTCGGTGCGCACGCTTTGCGCGGTGTCTTTGTCAAACAACTGGCCCAATCGGGCGAACAACAACTTCAGGTGGTCGTTCAGCTCGGTCATGGTGCCCACGGTGGAGCGCGAACTGCGCACCGGGTTGGTCTGGTCGATCGCAATCGCCGGAGGCACGCCTTCAACCTTGTCCACCGCCGGTTTGTCCATGCGGTCCAGAAACTGGCGGGCATAGGCGCTGAAGGTCTCTACATAGCGGCGCTGGCCTTCGGCGTACAGCGTGTCAAACACCAAACTCGATTTGCCCGAGCCGCTGGGGCCGGTGACCACGGTCAACTCACCCGTACGGATGTCCAAGTCGATGTTTTTGAGGTTGTGCTGACGGGCACCACGGATGCGGATGAGACCTTGGGACATGGACGGGCTTTTTGGGGTGGAGGCCAAACATTCTAGGGCTCAGAACATGACAACACGCGCGGACAAAAGAAAAGCCACGCACAGGCGTGGCTTTGGTTTGAGGCACTTGACCGGGGTCAAGCACTCAGCGGCCAATTACTTGGCAGCGCTGGCGTCAGAGGCCGGTGCAGCAGCAGGTGCCGCAGGTGCAGACGCGTCTGCTTTGGCGGGCTCCACATGCACGGCGTCTGCGCCGTGCTTTTCACCGCTCATGTCCAGGCTGTCGCCGCCTTTGCTGATCACATACAAAGCCAAACCAGCAAAAATCACGAAACCCACAACAATTTTCCACATCATTCATCTCCAAAACTAAGAAGGCCCTCCACAGAGGGAAGGCCCAAAATTGAGCACCCGAGTCACCCCGGGATGCTGACAAGAAAGATCAGTCGTCAGCGTAGATGTCGACGTCTTTGGTTTCTTTGATGAACAAACCACCGATCACGACGGTTGCACCAGCGATGATGATGGGGTACCACAAGCCGTTGTACATGTTACCGGTCTGGGCCACGATCGCGAAAGCGGTGGTGGGCAACAGACCACCGAACCAGCCATTACCAATGTGGTAGGGCAAGGACATCGATGTGTAACGAATGCGGGTGGGGAACATCTCGACCAGCATGGCAGCGATAGGACCGTACACCATGGTCACCAACAACACCAAGTAGGAGAGGATGGCGATGACGGTCACTTTGTCGAACTTGGCCATGTCAGCTTTGACTGGGTAGTTGGCAGCCTTCAATGCGGCACCCAAGTTGGAGGCCAGCAAGGTGGCACCGGCAGTCTTCTCGGTGCCCAGGTCTTTGACGGACTTGGTGGCTGCTTCGATGGCCTTGGCATCTTTGGGTTCAGCAGCGTTCAGGGCAACCAGCTTTTCCTCAGCCTTGGCCTTGGCAGCAGCGATGTCTGCAGCAGAGTACTTGACGTTCACCACGGTCTCACCCACTTTGATGATGGCGGGTGTACCGGCAGGTGCCACTTCATTGACATAGCTCACCGAAGCGCCAGCCAGGCGTTGCTTGGCAATGTCGCAAGACGATGTGAACTTCACAGTGCCTGTGGGGTTGAACTGGAACGAGCACTCGGCTGGATCAGCAATCACCACCACTTGCGATGCGGCTTGGGCAGCGTACAAGTCTGGGTTAGCAGCCTTGGTCAATGCCTTGAACACAGGGAAGTAAGTCAAGGCGGCCAACAAGCAACCAGCCAAGATGATGGGCTTGCGGCCAATCTTGTCAGACAGGGCACCGAACACGATGAAGAAAGGTGTGCCGATGATCAAGGAGATCGCGACCATGATGTTGGCGGTGGCGCCGTCCACTTTCAACGCTTGTGTCAAAAAGAACAACGCGTAGAACTGACCGGAGTACCAAACCACCGCTTGACCCGCGGTCAACCCGATCAGGGCCAAGATCACGATCTTCAGGTTTTTCCACTGGCCGAAGGCTTCGGACAGAGGCGCTTTGGAGGTCTTGCCTTCGGCTTTCATTTTCACGAAAGCAGGCGATTCGTTCATGCTCAAACGAATGTAGACCGAGATGATCAACATGATGATCGAGACCAGGAAAGGAACGCGCCAGCCCCAGTCAGCAAAAGCTTCTTCGCCGATGATGGTTCGTGTGCCCAAAATCACCATCAACGACAGGAACAAGCCCAAAGTTGCCGTGGTCTGGATCCACGCGGTGTAAGCACCGCGCTTGTCTTGAGGAGCATGCTCGGCCACATAAGTGGCGGCACCACCGTACTCACCACCCAAAGCCAAGCCTTGCAGCAAGCGCAGGCAGATCAGGATGACAGGAGCGGCCACGCCAATGCTGGCGTAGTTGGGCAAGATGCCCACGATGAAGGTCGATGCACCCATGATCAGGATCGTGACCAAGAAGGTGTACTTGCGGCCAATCATGTCGCCCAAACGGCCGAAGAAGATCGCACCGAAAGGACGCACGATGAAACCGGCAGCAAACGCCAACAGCGCGAAGATGAAAGCAGAGCCTTCGTCCAAGCCACTGAAGAATTGCTTGGCAATGATCGCTGCCAATGAGCCGTACAAGTAAAAGTCATACCATTCAAAAACGGTGCCCAGAGAAGAGGCAAAAATCACCTTCTTCTCTTCCGCTGTCATCGGGCGAGCTGCTGTTGTAGCCATGAAGCTGTCTCCAAAAAAGAGTCCTCAACACGAGAACGTGCGCCGATTCTTAATGCCGGCACTTGCCCCTGTCTGACGGGCAACCAACATGGGCTTACATACCGGGTGTTTACCCTTGGTATTTTTTCCACATTGCAGGAAAAAGCCCTTTCCAAGGGTAATTACTTAATGCTGTTTGCTGCGACAACTTGAGCGTCGACACCCAATTTGGACGCCAATCCCTGTTGCGGCCTCAAAATTGAACCGTTCATTCGGATCGTCACCCCTGGCTCTAACCCTTCACCTCATCCATTACAGTCAGACGCACAGCGAACCTCGCTCAAGATATCCGCAGACCCCACGAACAAAATCATGAACGACAACACCTTTGACTACATCATCGTTGGCGGCGGAACCGCAGGATGCCTGCTGGCCAATCGCCTGAGTGCCGATGCCAGCAAGCGCGTGCTGTTGATCGAAGCCGGCAAAAAAGACGATTACCACTGGATCCATATCCCGGTGGGCTACCTGTACTGCATTGGCAACCCGCGCACGGATTGGCTGTACCAAACCGAAGCCACCGAGGGCCTGAACGGACGCAGCCTGCGTTACCCACGCGGCAAGGTATTGGGCGGTTGCTCCAGCATCAACGGCATGATTTACATGCGGGGCCAATCACGCGACTACGACCAGTGGGCGCAGATCACCGGCAACGACGCGTGGCGCTGGGATCAGGCACTGCCCTACTTCAAGCTGCACGAAGACCACTACAACGGCGCCAACGAATTTCACGGGGCCAAAGGGGCCAAGTCTGAACTGCTCGCCCCCACCGATTTGCCCAAAGGCGGTTATTTGCACACCTTGCGTGGACGAAACACGGGTGGCGAATGGCGCATTGAAAAGCAACGTCTGCGCTGGGACGTGTTGGACGCGTTTTCGCAAGCCGCACAGCAAGCGGGCATTCCCGCCACCGACGACTTCAACCGAGGCGACAACGAAGGCGTGGCTTACTTTGATGTAAACCAACGCAGCGGCTGGCGCTGGAACACGGCCAAGGCCTTTTTGCGCCCCACCTGCTATTCACGCCCCAACTTTGAATTGTGGAACAAAGCCCAGGTGAGCCAACTGCTGATCGAAACTCAGCCCAACGGCAAAAAGCGCTGCACGGGCGCTCGGGTCTGGACGGGGTTGGAGATGGTCGAGGTCAAGGCCATGCAAGAGGTGATTTTGAGTGCGGGCAGCATCGGGTCTGCGCAAATTTTGCAGCTATCGGGTATCGGACCTGCGGCTTTACTGCAAGGTGTGGGCGTTGAAGTTCAACATGAGCTTCCCGGTGTAGGCGCCAACCTGCAAGACCATTTGCAGATCCGCTCGGTCTACAAGGTCAACAACGCCAAAACCTTGAACACCCTGGCCAACAGCCTGTGGGGCAAGGCGATGATCGGCCTGGAATACGCCTTCAAACGCACCGGCCCCATGAGCATGGCACCCAGCCAGTTAGGTGCTTTCACCAAGAGCGATCCGTTGCAGCCGCACGCCAATTTGCAATACCACGTGCAGCCCTTGAGTCTGGAGGCGTTTGGCGAGCCGCTACACAGTTTTCCGGCCATCACGGCCAGTGTGTGCAACCTGAACCCGACCAGTCGGGGCACGGTGCACATCAAGAGTCCGCATTTTGAGGACGCACCGGCTATTGCGCCCAATTATCTGGCCACTGCCGAAGACCGCAAGGTGGCCGCAGACAGCCTGCGCGTAACGCGCCGCATCATGGCGCAAGACGCGATGAAGCCTTTTGCGCCTGAAGAGTTCAAGCCCGGCGTGCAGTACCAAACCGATGAAGAACTGGCCAAACTGGCCGGTGACATTGCCAGCACCATCTTCCACCCGGTGGGCACCACCCGCATGGGGCGCGATGACGACCCGATGGCCGTGGTCAATGGGCGCCTGCAAGTGCGCGGCATTGCGGGTTTGCGTGTGGTGGATGCAGGCGTGATGCCCACCATCACCAGTGGCAACACCAACAGCCCAATACTCATGATTGCCGAGAAAGCGGCGCAGTGGATTGGTGAAGATTTCGTGAACAATTAGCCGTCTTGATGTCATGACGTTCATTCACAAGAAACGCATTTTGACTGCGGTCCTCTTGCTGGTCTGGCTGTTGGTGAGCTTTGGCCCCAGTTTTTTTGCGCGTGATCTGACTGTGATGGTTGGGGGTTGGCCTTTGTATTTTTGGATGGCAGCGCAAGGCTCCATCCTGCTGTTCATCTGCATCGTTGTCATTTACGCATGGCTCATGAACCACTGGGAAGCGCAAGAGGCCGCTGCAGGCAGGCCCGTCCCCAAAGCCTGAACGCGCTACTTTTCCGCTGTAGGGCCGGGTTGATCGTTTGTCAACCCCCAAAAATCGACCCCTGTTTAATCGGTGTTTTCCCTTGTGTTTAGGGAACATCGACATCTGCAATCCAAGCAAAAAATGTAAGGTAGCCGTCAGGTACAACAACTTCTCCGAATGAAGCGCCAAAATCATCGCGGGAAAATTTTATTTACACACTTTTTAAAGGGTTTTAAGTCTGATTAGGTGGACAACAAGCCAATTTATAGAATCCCAAAAGTTTGTTTTGATCCACGTCAATAAAGTTCTATGTTGCTTGCCATTGTCATCGCCAAAAGTTTGATCGAACTTTCGCTCATGTTCATCATCGGGCGTTTTTTGCTGGGATTGCTGGCGGGCGCCAACCGTGACACCAATGTTTTTTACCAATTGCTCGACGTGGCTTCCAAACCAGCGCTTTGGTTCACTCGCAAAATCAGCCCCAAACTCATCCTGGACCGACACATCCCCTTGGCCACCAGCAGCTGGCTTTTGATCGCTTGGGTGGTGGTGGTGCAATTGAAGATCGAACTTTGTCTTGAGATGGGCATTGCGGCATGTCAGTGAAAACACATCTTCCATCAGCCCCATCGGACACCTCCAGCCGAAGCCGGTGTTTTTGGTTGCGTCTTCAAGCCAAAGCTTTTTTGGTCTTGGGCATGCGCAGCAAAGCCCACGCGGTGTTTCAAGACATCCTTGAAATCCATCCCCAAGATGTGTTGGCCCTCAACAGCTTGGGTTTTAACGAATTGAACGATCGGCACTTGGTTCAGGCTTTGGGGTTTTTTGAACGCGCCTTGGTGCTCACACCGACCCTCGCCAACGCCCACTTCAATGTGGGGTTCGTGTGTGAAGAATTGGGGCGAAGCCAAGAAGCTGAACACGCATTCAGAGCGGCCATTCAGATTGACGAAAAAATGGACCGTGCCTGGTATGGCCTGGGCTTGGTGTTGGTGCGTCAGCGACGGTTCGAAGAGTCTTTGGTGGCTTTCAAGCGCAACACCGAATTGCAATCCATGAGCCCCTACGCTTGGTACCAAATGGCCCGTGTGCACATGGAAATGCAGGCGCCCGAAAAAGCGCTGGAAGTCATTCGTCACTTGAATGGGTTCGAGCCCAAGGTGGCCGCCCAGCTGGTGAGAGAAACAGGCTTGAACCTGGACAGACCCGTTTGACTTCAGCACACCCCACAAGCGGGGGACATCCATTAAAGAAGTGACAGTCGGTAGTTTGGTTTTTCAACAAGAAGGAGATGAAGATGCAGCTCACTGCAAGGCACCAGGAATACTGGGGCAAAAACTTGAGAATCACGGGGCTTTTGCTGGCCTTGTGGTTCTTGGTCACGTTTGTACTTTTGTACTTTGCGCGTGACTTGACGTTCAGCTTTTTTGGCTGGCCATTTTCGTTTTGGGTCGCAGCCCAAGGCGCACTGATCGTTTATTGCCTGATCATTTGGTACTACGCACGCTACATGAATAACCTTGACAGGGAATATGGCGTTGCAGAAGGAGAAGAGTCATGAGCGTATTTGACGGAACGGGGCAAACCCAAAGCCAGTTTCAGAAGTCTCTGAACAAAGTCTTCCTTTTCTACGGCGGTGGCTTTGCGGCCTTCGTCATCGTGCTCGGCATCCTCGAGCAAATGGGCATGCCCAAAGAGTACATCGGCTACGCCTTCCTGGCAGCCACCGTGCTCTTGTACGGCGGCATTGGTGTGATCAGCCGGACCAACGACGCAGCCGAGTACTACGTGGCCGGCCGACGTGTGCCTGCCATCTATAACGGCATGGCCACCGGCTCTGACTGGATGTCGGCGGCTTCCTTCATCGGTATGGCCGGAACGCTCTACCTGACCGGTTACGGCGGTTTGGCCTTCATCTTGGGCTGGACAGGCGGTTACTGTTTGGTGGCTTTGTTCCTGGCGCCTTACCTGCGCAAGTTTGGCCAGTTCACCATCCCTGACTTTTTGGGCGCACGCTACGGCGGCAACATGGCTCGCCTGATTGGCGTGTTTGCGGCCATCTTGGTGTCCTTCGTATACGTCGTGGCGCAGATCTTCGGCGTGGGCTTGATCACAGCCCGCCTAACCGGTCTGTCCTTCGATGTGGGCGTGTATGTCGGTTTGGCCGGTATTTTGGTCTGCTCGTTCTTGGGCGGTATGCGCGCAGTGACCTGGACCCAGGTGGCGCAATACCTGATCTTGATCGTGGCTTACATGATCCCCGTGGTCTGGCTGTCGGTGAAACACACCAGCAACCCAGTGCCCCAGATCTCTTATGGCTATCTGCTTGAAAAAGTGAGTGCCAAAGAAGAGCAACTGCTGAAAGACCCCAAAGAACTCGAAGTTCGCGGTATCTTCAAAGCACGTGCCGATGCAGCCGCTGAAAAGCTGAAAGATGTGCCAGCAGCCCTTGCCGCGGACAAAGAAGCCGCCACCAAAAAGCTGGAGGAGCTGAAGACCGCCAACGCGCCCGCAGCAGACATCAAGGCCGCTGAAACGGCTTTGGCGGCTCTGCCAAAAGACGAAGCAGCTGCCAAAGCGGCCTATACAGCTGCGCGTGCTGCCAATGCACCACGTGCCAACCCACCCCTGCGTCATGCCGAGCCTTTCCCAGGCAAGGACGATGCCGCTCGAGATGTGGCCCGTAAGAACTTCTTGGCTCTGGTCTTCTGCTTGATGATCGGTACGGCTGCGCTGCCGCACATCCTGATGCGCTTTTACACCGTGCCTTCGGTGCGTGAAGCGCGTGAGTCGGTGGCCTGGTCGCTGTTCTTCATCTCTTTGTTGTACTTCACAGCGCCTGCTTTGGCGGTGTTGGTCAAGTTCGACATCTACACCCTCTTGGTCGGCACACCGTTTGACCAGTTGCCCGGATGGATTGCACGCTGGAACGTGGTCGACCCCACGCTGATGGCGGTGTCTGACATCAACAAAGATGGCATCTTGCAGTTGGCGGAAATCCGATTGGGTGGTGACATCATCGTGTTGGCCACACCTGAAATCGGCGGCTTGCCGTTCGTGATTTCTGGTTTGGTGGCGGCCGGTGGTTTGGCTGCGGCCTTGTCCACGGCCGATGGTCTGCTGCTGACCATCGCCAACGCCTTGTCGCACGACGTGTACTACAAAGTGATTGACCCCAACGCCTCAGCCAGCCGTCGCGTGGCGCTGTCCAAAGCCATTTTGGTGTTCGTGGCCTTGGCGGCCGCCTATGTCGCATCGCTGCGCATGGCGGACATTTTGTTCTTGGTGTCTGCGGCCTTCTCGTTCGCTGCGGCAGCCTTCTTCCCTGCGTTGACCCTGGGCATTTTCTGGAAGCGTGCCAACAAGTGGGGCGCTTCGCTGGGCATGGTGGCCGGCTTGGGCATCTCGTTCTACTACATGGCCAAGACCCATCCCTGGATGTACGGCTTGTTCCACAATGGTTCGCTGACCCCAGAAATCCTGAAGGCCAACACCTGGTGGGACATTGCCCCCATCTCGGCCGGTATCTTCGGCGTGCCCCTGGGCTTTGCAGTGATCATCGTTGTGTCGCTGCTGACCAAAGCACCCGACCAAGAAGTTCAGGACATGGTCGAGAATGTTCGCTTCCCAAGCTTTGACGGCTCGACCTCTCAAGGGACTGCGATGCACTGACAGGTCTATGTTGGCAAGACCTGTCTTGCCAACCTGAACCCTTCCAACTAAAAACCCGATCGCGTCATGCGATCGGGTTTTTTTCATTGGCGAAGTGGGTCAGGTCATGCGCGCCTGACACCCACCCCGCACTGCGCCGGGGCCTGCCAATCTGGGCCGTCAAACCAGGCATCGCCCTGCAAGTAAGCGCGCAGCATGGGCAAGGCGTCTTGCCCCCAAAACAATTTGTCGTCGACCCGGAAGCTGGGCACGCCAAACACGCCCAGCGCCAGCGCTTCGTCGGTGTGTGCCTGCAAGGCCTGCTTGACCTCGGCGCTGGCTGCGTCCCTGGCGGGCCTGAGGTGGGCTGCTAACTGCGCCAGGCGCTGCGTGTCGGCAGCGTCCTCGCCCGCACACCAGACATGGCGAAACACCTGCTCGCACACGTAGCGATTGGGCTGACCATCGGCATCGCACGCGGTGGCCAGTCGCAACAAGCCCAGCGGGTTGAAGGGGTGCAGGGTCGGCAACTGCAAAGGCGTGCCCTGCTGCCTTGCCTGCCACAGCACCTGTCGATACGTCCAGTCGCGCTTGGCAGCAATTTCCGCCGGTCCCAGCTGCCCGTGGTGCTTGAGCATGGCGGCAAACAACACCGGCTTGTGCACCACCCGGTGGCTGATGCCTTCCAATGCCCGCGGCAGGGCGTCAAACCCAAGCCATGCATAGGGCGAGATGAAGTCAAGATAGAAGTGGATGGTTTTCATAAGGGCCTGCCGGTGTGGGGTGTCTCTCTCAACGCCTTGTTTTTGGCCCAAGTCTATAGGGTCAACACCAACTTGCGCGGGCCATCTTGTCCTTAGAATGAATTGGCATGAACAGGTGACCAAAACCCCCACACTGGGCCAGAGTCACCCGCAGCACCTCAAGGAGACCCCATGTACAAACACATCATCCTGGCTTATGACGGTTCCATCACTGGGCAAAAGGCCTTGCTCGAACTCGAGGAGCTGGCGCACTGGGGCCAGCCCCGCCTGACCCTGGTGGCGGTGGCGCCCAACCCGCTGGATGTGGGTTCGATGGAGATGGGCTATTACGCCTCGGCCAACCAAGGGCCACTGGAAGAAACCCTGGCTGCGCAACTGGCCCAAGGCGTGCACACCCTGAAAGCCATGGGTTACACGGTTCAGGGCGAGGTGCTCAAGGGTGAGGTGATCCGCGAGTTGTCGGGCTTTGCCGAGCGTGTGGGGGCCGACCTGATCGTGGTCGGTCACAAGCATGAACCCAACCTGCTGCGCCGCTGGTGGAGCGGCTCCACCGCCAAATCGCTGGTGGAAGAATCACCCTGCAATGTCTTGATTGTGGTGGACCGAAGCCAGGCAGAGGCACCCTGAGGACGGCCCAAGCGCCCATTTGTTGGGCGAATGAACGCCTTTTCCGGTTTTGCTCGCGTTCAGGTCGTCCCGCTCACGCCCGTCAGGCGCTGCAGTATGCGCTGCCAGACCTGGCGCTTGGCCTCATCTGAAATGCGGCTCCAAACACCGATTTCTTCTAGGCTACGCCAACACCCTGCGCACACCTCAGTCTGCGGGTCCATGACGCAAACAGACAAACAAGGCGAAGGCACATTGGGCTGGGGCTGGGTCAGCACCTGCTCAGCGCGCTGAACCAGCAGCTTGATGTGCGCATTCATAGGGCCACCTTCGTCATGCTCAGGTGCACAGGGCTCTCCTGAGCCCTGTCATCTCTGCTGCCCTGGACCACATCGGCAGGACTGGCCTGGGTCAAATCGGGCAAGTCCTGGGGTCGCAAGCGAAACACGCCGTGAGGATGTCCGGCAGCGGCCCAGACTTCTTCGAAGCGCCACAGGTCCTGGTCGAGCAAGGTCACAGGTGGGCTCAGGTGCGCCACGGGGGACACGCCGCCAATCGTGAAGCCCGTGTGGGCCTTGACGAAATCGGCATCGGCACGACCGATCTTACCGACCAGGGCGGCGACTTTTTTCTCGTCCACGCGCCGGTCGCCCGAGGTGACCACCAGCACAGCCACACCGTCTTCCTTGCGCTTGAAGATCACGCTCTTGGCGATCTGGCCCAACTGCACACCCAGGCCATCGGCGGCCTCTTGTGCAGTTCGGGCCGCCCCATCGAGCATGACCGGTGCATGGGGGTGATGGGCATCTTGCAAAGCCCTGGCGACGCGTTGCACGCCTTCGGGCAGCGCATGAAGTTCTGCACCGCACATGGCTCAGCCCGCCCGCTTGTTGAGGATGGCTTTGGCCACATTCGAGTTGGGTTTGCGGCCCAAAAAGTCACTGATGAAGGCTCCCGCATCGACCAATTTGTCCAAGTCAATGCCGGTGGCAATGCCCATGCCATGCAGCATGTACACCACGTCTTCGGTGGCCACATTGCCCGTGGCCCCCTTGGCGTAAGGGCAGCCGCCCAGGCCCGCCACAGAGGACTGGAAATTCCACACGCCCATTTGCAGCGCCGCCAGCGTGTTGGCCAGTGCCTGACCGTAAGTGTCGTGAAAATGGCCGCAGATGTGGTCGATATCGAAATGTTGCATGGTGGCCTCGATGGCCTTTTGCACCTTGAGCGGCGTCCCCGTGCCAATGGTGTCGGCCATGTCCACGCGCTGCACGCCGATCTGCTTCATCAAACTGGCCAGATGGGCCACGCTGGCCGCAGGCACATCGCCCTCATAAGGGCAACCTACTGAACAACTCATCGCACCCCGCACCGCCATGCCCGCCGCCAACGCCGCTTGCACCACAGGCGCAAAGCGTTCCATGCTTTCTTCGATCGAGCAGTTGATGTTCTTTTGGCTGAACGCTTGGCTGGCAGCACCAAACACCACGATCTCATCCGGGCGCGAAGCTACCGCCGCCTGGAAACCCACCATGTTGGGCGTGAGCACCGAGTAAAGCACCCCCGCCTGGCGCTGGATGCCGGCCATCACTTCGGCGTTGTCAGCCATCTGGGGCACCCACTTGGGGCTGACGAAGCTGGTGACCTCGATCTCGGTCAGGCCTGCGGCCTGCAAGCGGTGGACCAGTTCGATCTTGACCGCCGCAGCTACGGGTTGCTTTTCATTTTGTAAGCCGTCGCGGGGGCCGACGTCGATGAGTTGAACGCGTGAGGGAATATTCATGGGGTTCTTTGGATGTTCAATAGCCGCGATGGTGCTCGACCACGCCGTTGATCGGCTCGCCACGCTGCAATGCCTGGATTTTGCCCACGATTTGCGCGATGCTTTCTTCGCGCAGGGTGCGGGCCGAGGTATGGGGCGTGACGGTGATTTTCGGGTGTTGCCAAAACACATGGCCTGCGGGCAGTGGCTCGGTGCGGAACACATCCAATGTGGCCCCCGACAGGTGGCCGCTGTCGATGAGGGCGAGCAGGTCCTCGTCGACCAAATGTTTGCCCCTGGCCACGTTGATCAGGTAGCCGCCTTGTTGCAGTTGCGACAAAGTGCTCTGGTTCAGGATGTTTTCGGTCTCAGTCGTGAGCGGCATCAGGTTGACCAGCACACGCGTGGCGGCCAAAAATTCGGGCAGGCCTTGCGGCCCATGGAAGCAGCGAATGCCAGGCAGGTCTTTGGGGCTGCGACTGAAGCCGTTGACCGGGAATTCAAACACCTGCAAGGCCTTGGCCACCCGCTCGCCCAGAACGCCCAAGCCCATCACACCCACGGCAAAGTCGGCCCTACTTTGTGGTTTGCGGTAAGACCAGCGTCCGGTTTTCACATCGGCCTCGTATGCGTCGAGCTCACGGAAATGCCGGATCACCGCATGGCACACGAACTCGGCCATCTGCACCGACATGCCCGCATCGTCCAGGCGCACGACCTTCAAGCTGGGTGGCAGCTTCAACTGCAGCAGGGCGTCCACGCCTGCGCCAATGTTGAACAGGGCCTGCAGGGTCGACTGCTCGTCGATGAACTGCTGGGGCGGGGCCCAAACGATGGCATGGTCAGCTTGGGGCGCGCCCGGGGCCCAGGCGAACACCTCGGCGGCAGGGAAAGCTTGTTGAACAGCTTGCACCCAAGGCTCGGGGGGCAGGGTGGCAAAGCAGATGGTGATTTTCATGCAGCGATTTTGTCAGCAAGCCGATGACCGCGTTGTCGCAGCGGCTAACAACGACGGCCGGCTTACCGTTTTGTAGGTCGACGGCTTCAGCCCCGACATGCGGCTGTTGCCAATCGCAGATCGTCGGAGCTGAAGCTCCGACCCACAAGAACTCACGCGGCCAGCTTGAGCAGCTCTGCCCCGTCAGCGACTTGGTCACCGGGTGCGTACAGCAACTCGGCCACGGTGCCGTCTTGGGGCGCACTGATGGTGTGCTCCATCTTCATGGCTTCCATCACCGCCAAAGGCTGGCCGGCTTTGACCTTGTCGCCCGCCTTGACGGCAAAGGACACCACCTTGCCCGGCATGGGGGCCGTGAGGCGACCGCCTTCTTGCGCGGCTTCGCCAGCGTGCGCCAGTGGGTCGAGCACGGTGATGCGGGTCGCGCCTTGGGGCGTGAAGAGGTGCGCAGTTTCGCCTTGCCAGTCGAGCTGACTGAAGCAGCGGGGGGTGCTGCCCCACTGCACCCACAGGCCTTCGCCATGGGCAGCAAATGTCAGCACGCCAGATGCAGCGTCATCGCCTTCCAATGACAGGCTCAGAGCGCCGTCGTGAAGGTAGTTCAGACGAGCCGAGCGGGGCTGGTCTTGCCAGACAAATTCAAAGCGGCGCTGCGCCAAGCCGTGCGACTGCCAGCCATCGCGGCGACTGAAGGGGTCTGCGCCTTGCAGGGCTTTTTCGGCGTGCAGGGCGTGGGCCACCACCGCAGCCACGGCGGCAGGCAGGCCCACGGATTCTTGCTTGAACAAGACGGCGGCTTCTCGCTGGATGAGCGCGGTGTCGAGCTTGGCCGTGGCAAAGGCCTCGCTGCGCACCACATGGCGCAAGAACTGTACGTTGGTGTTCAGGCCCACGATATGGGTTTGCGCCAAAGCGGTGTCCAGACGGGCCAGCGCTTGCTCGCGCGTGTCACCATGCACGATCACCTTGGCCACCATGGAGTCGTAAAACGGGCTGATGGTGTCGCCCTCGCGCACACCATCGTCGATACGAACCGTACTTCTTTCAAAGCTGGTCGCTTGTGGCTTGCGGTAAACCTGCAAAGTGCCGGTGGCTGGCAAGAAGTTGTTGTCGGGGTTCTCGGCACAGATACGGGCCTCGATGGCATGGCCTTGTATGCGCAATTGGTCTTGGCGCAAAGGCAGCGGCTCGCCACTGGCCACACGCAGTTGCCACTCGACCAGATCAAGACCCGTGATGGCCTCGGTCACGGGGTGCTCGACCTGCAAGCGGGTGTTCATCTCCATGAAGAAAAATTTCATGGATTCGGGCTGGTCATAAGCCGTTTGCTCGACGATGAATTCCACCGTCCCAGCGCCCACGTAATTCACCGCTTTGGCAGCGGCCACGGCAGCTGCGCCCATTTGGGCACGCAGCGTTTCGGTCATGCCAGGAGCAGGAGCTTCTTCGAGCACTTTTTGGTGACGACGCTGCACCGAGCAGTCGCGCTCAAACAAGTACACGCAATTACCCTGCGTGTCGCCAAACACTTGAATCTCGATGTGGCGCGGGCGCTGCACATACTTTTCAATCAGCACCGCGTCGCTGCCAAAGCTGTTGATGGCTTCGCGCTTGCAGGAGGCCAGCGCTGCCGCAAAGTCTTCGGACTTTTCGACCACGCGCATGCCTTTGCCGCCGCCGCCAGCGCTGGCCTTGATGAGGGCGGGGTAACCGATGCGGTCGGCTTCGCGCTTCAGCAAGGCCGGATCTTGGTCAGCGCCGTGGTAGCCGGGCACCAGCGGCACACCGGCTGATTCCATCAATCGCTTGGATTCGGCCTTGAGGCCCATGGCCAAAATGGCCGAGGCGGGCGGGCCGATGAACACCAGGCCCGCTGCGGCGCAGGCCTTGGCGAAGTCTTCGTTCTCGCTCAAAAAACCATAGCCCGGGTGCACGGCCTGGGCACCCGTATCTTGCGCGGCTTGCAAGATGCGCTCCCAGCGCAGGTAGCTGTCTTTGGGTGCGCTGCCGCCAATGTGCACCGCTTCGTCGCAGGCCTGCACATGCTTGGCTCCGGCATCAGCGTCCGAATAAACGGCCACAGTCTGGATACCCATTCGGCGCGCAGTAGCGGCCACTCGGCAGGCGATTTCGCCACGGTTGGCGATCAGTATTTTTTTGAACATTTCAATTTCTCCAAACCACTTGGTCATCTACGGCATACAACTTACAGGTGATGCCACGGCGTGCCTGGCAAAAACCCAATGCGCGACCCACGGCCCAATCGCCCGTGGCAAAGCCCGCGCCACCTGGGCCGATGGCAAAAGCACGCGGGGAGGGGCTGGCCAAAAACCGGGTGTACAGGTTTTGCCGGGTCTCGGCACCCACTGGCACTTTGTCGATCTCGTCCACTTGGGCAAAACCAGTCGGTGTGGGCACTGGCGGCAATGCGGGCTGGGTGTAACCGGCCTTGGCCAGAAAAGCATCCACCCAAGGCACCCAACGGTCCATGTCGATGCTGAACCCCGAATGACCATCCTGGCCCACGGGAGCGAGTTGCCGAAACTCGGCTTGCCCTCCACCGTCCAGCCAAGCCCGGTGCCAGTCGCGCGGCGCTTGCACACCCCAGAACAAATCGTTTTCCCAATACAGCCACAGCATGGGCACTCGGGCTTGAGCTGCTCGGGCTTTCCAGAGACGTGCAATCTGCGTAGCAGCGCACGATTGGCCTGGACGGCCCACCGGATCACCCCCGGTGCCGCCTGCAAAATTGATGGCCCCTTGCAAGCCTGCTGGGTTGCGCCAGGCCGTCGCTACCGTGGTCAAGCCGCCGACCGATTGGCCCATGACCCACCACCGCGAGGCGTCAACGAAGGGCAAGCTGCGCGCGAATTCGGCCACCGCGATCACTTGGTCTGATGCGGCAAGGCTCATGGGTTCGATGCGAGGTTGGCTGCAGCCGCCATTGGTTTCCGGGTCAAAACCATCGTGGGTTTCGCCATAGCCCACACGCGTGGGCACCATCACCACAAAACCCTTGCCCACAAAATAGCGGGCCTGTTGCTCAAACCGAAAGCGTGTCGGTTGGGCCATTTTCTCGCGGCTGGTGGCGCGGCCATGGTTGAGCACCACCATCGGAAACGGCCCATCCCCTGCGGGTTTGAACACCGTCACGGGGATTTGGCGCTGTTCACGCCGACCGTAAAGGTCCTGCACCGAAACCGGAATACGGTGAACGACTTCATGCAGGTCTTTGGCAACCGGCAACTCTGCAGGGGCTTGCGCATGCGCACACATCGCCCACCAGCAAGCACCGAACCCCAGCAGACCACGAAGCAGTTTCATACCCATGCGCTCAAGACAGCAGCCAGTTGGGTTTGCGTTTTTGCAAGAAGGACTGCACGCCCTCCTTGCCTTCACTGCTGGCACGGATGTCGGCGATGCCCGCCACCGTCTGCGCCACCAGCGCGTCGTTGATCTCGCGTTCGGCCACGTCCTGCACCAGCTTTTTGCAAGCACGCACGGCATGGGGACTGGCGCTGACGAGGGCGTGCGTCAGCTCGGCCACTTTGGCGTCCAGCGCGTCGGCGCTCACCACCTCATGCACCAGGCCAATTCGGTGCGCCTCGGCAGCGCTAAAACGCTCAGCCGTCAAAAAGTAACGGTGCGCTGCACGCGCGCCCATGGCACGAATCACATAGGGGCTGATGGTCGCCGGGATCAGGCCCAGCTTGACCTCGCTCAGGCAGTAATACGCCGTGTCCACGCTCACCGCCATGTCACACGCCGCCACCAGGCCCATGCCCCCGGCGTACACGTCGCCCTGCACGCGGGCAATGGTGGGTTGGGGGCATTCGTAAATGGCGCGCAGCATGGCGGCCAGCTCGCCCGCGTCGGCCAGATTTTCGCCCTGGGTGTAGTCGGCCATGCGGCGCATCCAGTTGAGGTCAGCACCGGCGCAAAAAGCGGGACCCTCGGCGGCCAGCACCACGCAGCGCACGGCTGCGTCTTGGGCCACTGCCAGAAAAGCGTTTTTCAGCTCGGCTATGACTTCGTCGTTGAAGGCGTTGCGCACATCGGGGCGCGACAGCGTGATGGTGTGCACGCCGCCTTGGGTGGAAATTTTCAATGCGTTGCTCATGCTTTGGGTGCCTGTTCTGCGAGAAGGAAATACACCATGTCCAGCTCCGGGCAAGGCTGGCCAAGCGCGGTCAGTGCTGCCGTGATCTGACCACGGTGGTGGGTGGCGTGGTTGAAGACATGCGCCAAGGTGGCCGCAAACGGCAAGGACAGGGGGTCACCCTTGCTGGTCCGGTAATCCAGGTGACCATCAAAGCGCTCGGCACTCCAGCTGGCGATCAGTGGCGTCCAGTTGGCCGATCCGCCCTTGAGCGCCTGCGCCAGGCGTTCGCGGTGGGGCTCAACCTCGGTATCCAGCGCCAGCACCGGTGATGCGCCTTTGGCAAAACGCGGATACCAGAGCAAGTGCTCGGCCACCAGCATGTGGTTCAGCGTGCCGTGGATACTTTTGAAGAACAGGCCCACGTCGCGCCGATAGTCTGCATCGGACACGCGCGAGACCGCTTCGAGCAGGCGGTGCGTGACCCAGACCTGGTAACGCGCTTGCATGTTGAAGTGGCTGTGCCAAGTCGATGTGTTCATTGTGGCCATGTGTCCAGTCCTCCTAAAGTTTTGAGCGATTCAAAATCCGCGTCGCGGTGCAGCAGCGTGTGGCCATGGGTCATGCAGTAGCTGGCTAAAAGCACGTCGATGGGGCTGTGCACGGTGCGGCCAGATTGGCGCAACCGTTGATAGAGAGTGGCCGCCTGCAAGGCGTTGTTGAGGCCACCAATTTCCACCACCTCCAAGTCCAACAGCAGGTCCCGCACTCGGGCCTGGGCACTGGCCGTGGAGAAGCCTCGAACCACCTCAAAAATAACCAAATCAGCCACTCCAATGTCAGGCGGCCCTTCTTGCCCGGAAAGCCAGTGCTTGAGCTGCTGGGTCTGTGGGTTGATCGTGCCTCGAAAGTGATCGATCAGCACGCTGGAGTCCACCAAAATCATGCTGACTTGCCTTTCCCACGCAGCTTGGTTTGAGCGCCTGCTTGGGATTTTCGAGCTTTAACAGCGGGCTTGACCTCATATGTAGCAGCAGGTTCTTGCGCGGTCTCTGCAAGTTGCCGCTCTTCGCGCGCCTTGGCCCAGGCTTCGTCGGAGTCGTCCCAAAACAAAGTGCCACGCGCAGCCAACAACGCTGCATAAGCCTTCTTGCGCTTGAGTAAACGCAAGCCCTCTTCGACCGCTTCCTTTTTGGTCTTGAAGCCGCCTGCCGCCATGGCAGCGGCCATCAAGTCGTCGTCAATTTCAATGTTGGTTCGCATGCGCTCAGCCCCTTAATGTGTATGAATTCACAAAATCATACACATCACATGCGAAAAAGTCCAAATTTCGTCTCGGGAATGGGTGCATTGAGCGATGCGCTCAGGCCCAGCGCCAGCACGCGGCGGGTATCGGCCGGGTCGATGATGCCGTCGTCCCACAGGCGGGCGGTGGCGTAGTAAGGGTGACCCTGCACCTCGTATTGCTCTTTGATGGGGGCCTTGAACGCGGCCTCTTCGTCGGCGCTCCACTGGCCGCCCTTGCCCTCGATGCCGTCGCGCTTGACGGTGGCCAGCACGCTGGCCGCCTGCTCGCCGCCCATGACGGAGATGCGGGCGTTGGGCCACATCCACAAAAAGCGGGGGCTGTAAGCGCGGCCGCACATGCCGTAGTTGCCCGCGCCAAAGCTGCCGCCAATGATGATGGTGAACTTGGGCACAGCGGCAGTAGCCACGGCCGTGACCATCTTCGCGCCATTGCGGGCGATGCCTTCATTCTCGTATTTGCGGCCCACCATGAAGCCGGTGATGTTTTGCAAGAAGACCAGCGGGATCTTGCGCTGGCAGCACAGTTCGATGAAGTGCGCGCCTTTGAGCGCCGACTCGGAAAACAAAATGCCGTTGTTGGCGATGATGCCCACCGGCATGCCTTCGATGCGGGTGAAGCCGCAGATCAAGGTGGTGCCAAAGCGCGATTTGAATTCGTCGAACTCGGAGCCATCGACGATGCGGGCGATGATCTCGCGCACATCAAAGGGTTTGCGCGTGTCCGTGGGGATCACACCATACAACTCTTGTGCGTCGAACAGCGGCGACACAGGCGTGTGGGTGGCGATGTTGGGGGCCTTTTGTGCGTTCAGGTTTTTCACAGCCTGACGCGCCAGCGCCAGCGCGTGCACATCGTTTTGCGCCAAGTGGTCGGCCACACCCGACAGGCGCGTGTGCACATCACCACCGCCCAAATCTTCGGCACTCACGACTTCGCCCGTTGCGGCTTTGACCAGCGGCGGGCCGCCCAGAAAGATGGTGCCCTGGTTTTTGACGATGATGGTTTCGTCACTCATGGCGGGCACATAGGCGCCACCTGCCGTGCAGCTGCCCATGACCACCGCGATCTGCGCGATGCCTTGCGCGCTCATATTGGCCTGGTTGAAAAAGATGCGGCCGAAGTGGTCGCGGTCGGGGAATACCTCGTCCTGGTTGGGCAGGTTGGCACCGCCCGAGTCCACCAGATAGATACAAGGCAGGTGGTTTTGCTGTGCGATCTCTTGCGCGCGCAAATGCTTTTTCACCGTGAGGGGGTAATAGGTGCCGCCCTTCACCGTGGCGTCGTTGCACACGATCATGCAGTCCACGCCGCTCACGCGGCCAATGCCCACGATCACACCCGAGCTGGGTGCGTCGTTGTTGTACATGTTGAGCGCCGCCAAGGGCGCGACTTCGAGGAAAGGCGTGCCGGGGTCGAGCAGCATTTGCACGCGGTCACGCGGCAGCAGCTTGCCACGGGCGGTGTGCTTGGCGCGGGGCGCCTCACCACCGCCCAAAGCCACGCGCTCAAGGTGAGCGCGCAGGTCGTCCACCAAGCTGCGCATGGCGGCAGCATTGGCTTGAAAGTCGGCCGAGCGGGGGTTCAGTTGAGATTGCAAAACAGTCATGTATCTTCCTTGGCTGTGGCCCCGGGTGCACGGCAAACACCGCGCATGAGGGGCAATGCTTGCCAGCTTACGACCTGCCCCCGATTAGAGGGTGTCAATTGGGTTGCAAATCGTGCCACAATTTCAAGCCCCATGAATACGCACCTGCCTGCCCCACCTCGACCGACCCACACCGGCCGCGCCGAGACACCCATGGCTTTCGTCCAAGCCATTGTGCAGGCCTACTCCCAGCGCGGCCTGGACCCGTTGCCCGCCCTTGTCGAGGGACAAATTGCGCCAGAGGCCCTGCAGGAACCTGAAGCCCGCATCACTGCATTGCAAATGGAGTGGCTCTCATCCACCGCCATGCGGGCGCTGGACGACGAAGCCCTGGGCTGGTTCAGCCGCCGCCTGCCTTGGGGCAGCTACGGCATGCTGGTGCGCGCCTCACTGACTGCCCCCAACCTGGGCGTGGCACTGGCCCGCTGGTGCCGCCACCACGGCTTGCTGACCGACGACATCCACCTGCAAGTCAGTCCGTCGCAGGGCGTGGCCAGCCTGCAATTGACCGAGCAACGCAGGCTGGGCGCTTTGCAGGAATTTGCCGTGGTCTCGGTACTGCGCAACGCTTTGGGCGTGGCCTGCTGGCTGACGGATTCGCGCATCCCCTTGCTGCAGACCACGCTGCGCTTTGCCCCGCCACCTCATGCCGACAGTTACCGCGTGCTGTTTGACGGCCCCACCCAATTCAATGCGCCCACACACAGCCTGCAGTTCGACGCGGGCTACCTGAGCCTGCCGGTGCGCCGCGACGAAGCCGCTCTGCAACGCATGCTGCAACGCGCCCTGCTGCTCACGGTGCGCCCCTACCGCCGCGACCGCCTGTTGGTGGAAAAAGTACGCCAAACCCTGGCTGAACACCCCGAACACAGCCGCAACGCCGACGACCTGGCCGCCTGGCTCAACCTGTCGGCCCGCACCCTGCACCGGCAACTCAAGGAAGAAGGCGCCAGCCTGCAGCAACTCAAAGACGCCGTGCGCCGCGACCTGGCCATGGACCTGCTGCTTCGCACGCAACGCCCGATCAAACAGATCGCTAGCGAAGTGGGGTTTCAGAACGAAAAGAGCTTCATGCGGGCGTTCAAGGGGTGGACGGGACAGACGCCCGAGGGGGTTAGGTCTCATCTGCCATCTCAGCCCAGCTAAATTGACTTTTACCTGTGGAAAAAGCCCTCAAAATTTATATTCGTCCCGTCTTGTCTTTAAATTTGTCCAAGATTGAATGCCTGATCAAGCTACTTGCAAGCAAACAAGCGGCACCCGAATGAGCCAGAAATCCAGCGCTTCGCTCAAGCCAAAGTGGTCATTGACAAAACCACTCCAATTCAGCCCCCATGCCGCTCCCAAAAAGCAGCAGGGCCAAACACAGGGTACTTGTTGGCCAAGGCCAACAGTGCCTTATCTCCCGTGATCAAAGCCACGGTGGGCGCTTCAGCTTGGGCGGCACGCCACGTCCCCAGCACCGCTTGGTCCCACGGGTCTGTGAGCAGAGGCTCCAGTGCTGGGTCGGGCACCACGATTTCAGCTTCGAAACTCAGGCAGTCCACCAAATCATTCATCTCGGCCTCGCTCAAACCGTGCCGTGACTGCAGGCGCGGCAAAACCCGCCGCAGCTCTTCCAATATGTAGTCACTGAGAACCACCTCCAAAGCCCCAGCCTTCCAAACGGCAAGAATTCGGCCCGGCAGACTGGCTGAGTAAGCCAAACCACTGAGCAACACATTGGTGTCCAGAACCACCCTCATGCTGCAGCGCGTTGATCGCGAACAGCGTCCTCAATTTCAGCCATGCCATCACTTGGAGGAAGCGCTGAGAAACCCAAAGCCAAACGCTCACTGAGGGCTTCAAATCGGCTGCGCTGCCTGCGAATTCTCTCGTACAGTTTCACATCCACCAAGGCGGCCACGGGCTTGCCGTCTTTGCTGATGACGATGTGGTCTTGCCTGTATTGCACTTGGTTGAGCATCTCGCCTAGGTTTTGGCGAAACGCCACTGCAGAAGTTTGAACCAACATGACAGCCTCCGTTGATCAGTATGATCATGCTGATTATATTGACTTGCGATTTGTACGACTGTCCGTGGGCTTCAAACTGTTTTTCGGTCGCTGGCTCCCGGACCGAGCCACGCGATCAAGACAAACGCAGCTCGTGCATGCCCATGAAGACCCGTTGCGCGCCCGCTTGCAAGAGCGGCGCATGTTCAGCTGGGGGCGCGGCATAGGCCCACACGGTTGCGCCAGCGGCCACACCCGCCGTGATGCCCACGGTGGTGTCTTCCACCACCAGGCAGCGGGCCGGGTCGATTTGCAAATGGGCCGCAGCGGCCAGGTACACATCGGGGTGCGGTTTGCTGCGCGGCATTTCGTGACCGCTGAAAATGCGGCCTTCAAAAAAGTCCATCAGACCGACTTGCTTGAGCATCATCTCGACCTTGAACCGGTCTGCACCCGATGCCACCGCAATACGGCCCTGGCAGTGCTCGTTCAGGTGGGCCACCGCCTCGTGCACGCCCTCGATGGCGGTGATGCTTTGGGTGAGGCTTTCGTTGCGGCGGGCAAAAAACTGTTCCAGCCACGCTTCGGTGAGCGGCTGGCCAGTGTGCGCTTCGATCACGCTGCGCTGGCTTTTGACGGTGTGGCCCACAAAGCGCTGCATGCACTCGGCCAGCGTCATGCGCCAGCCTTGCGCTTCAAACATGTCACGCAGCACGCCGCAGGTGATGGCCTCGCTGTCGACCAGCACGCCGTCGCAATCGAAAAGAATGGCTTCAAAGTTCATGTGAATGATCATACGGGGTGAGCCTGCAGCGCGGTCATGCACCGTCTTCACAGCACATCACCCTCCACATAAAACCAACGGCCGTCTTCGCGAACAAAACGGCTGCGTTCGTGCTGGCGCACAGCTTTGCCGCCCAAGCGGAAACGGGCGACAAATTCGACCTCGGCTTTGTGTTCTTCGGTGCTAAGGCACTGCTTGATCTCCAGCCCTAGCCATTTGGCTCCGGGCTCCAGCGTCAAATCAGCGGGTCTTTGGTTGCTGTGCCAAGTGGCCAGCAGATAAGGCACATCGCCCCGCACAAAAGCGCTGTAGCGCGAGCGCATAAGGCTTTCGGCATCGGGGGCGGCTACGCCTGCGTGATAAGGACCGCAGCATGCATTGAGTGCCAGCGGCTGGCCTTTGGCGGTGGTGCGGCCACAGAGGCAAGGTGTCAAATTCATGAGACTTTATTTCGGGTCGGTGGCTTCAGCCCCGAAAAACCGAGGTGGTCCAACATGTCGGGGCTACAGCCGCCAACCTACGGGGAGCAGGCATCAAGCGCTTTTTCGCGCCGCACTTTCGGCCTTATGTTGGTCCATGGTGACCATGGGCGCTTGGGCTTTTTTCCAGGCGGTAAACCCACCGTCGATGTGGGCCACATTGTTCATGCCCATGTCTTGCAGGGTTTTGGTGGCCAAGGCGCTGCGCCAGCCTGCGCCGCAAAACAAGATGAACTGCTTGCTCTCGTCGGCAAACACGGGCTTGAAATAAGGCGAAGCAGGGTCCACCCAAAACTCCAACATGCCGCGAGGGGCCAGCAAAGCACCGGGCACGGTGCCTTCGCGTTCCAGTTCTCGCGGGTCACGGATGTCGACAATCTGAACGTTTGGGTCGCTCAAGCGGGCGCGCACCGCGTCCACGCTGTGCGTCGTGACCTGGGCCATGGCTTCGTCCACGAGCGCCTGAAATCCTTTGGTGATGGGCATGTCTGTCTCCTTGTGTGTATTAAATAGCGTCGCTTGAGGGTGGGTTTATTTTCGCCAAAAGTGTGAGCTGAACAGCACCAGCACCGACAGCAACTCGAGGCGGCCCAGCAGCATGGCAAAGGTCAGCACGCCCAGCTGAAAGGGGTTCAGGCCGCCGTAATTGCCCGAGGGCCCCACTTCGCCAAGTCCCGGGCCGATGTTGTTGACGGTGGCGATCACCGCAGAAAACGCGGTGACAATATCCATACCACTGAGCAAAAGCAACATGCTCAGGCCCATAGTGGCACCGCCAT
Source organism: Limnohabitans sp. 2KL-51 (assembly GCF_003063645.1). Lineage (GTDB taxonomy): Bacteria > Pseudomonadota > Gammaproteobacteria > Burkholderiales > Burkholderiaceae_C > Limnohabitans_A. Next base: position 53,536 of record NZ_NESJ01000017.1, on the reverse strand, counting down.
AAATGAGCATGAAGCCCAACACCGCCGTCATGACCGACATGGGCAGGATCCCACCGCCCAGCGTGACCGGGTTGATGACGCGCGGGTGGATGATGCGCACCAGCTCTCGTCGGGCCTGCTTGACCAGCAAGATCATGCGCACCATCTTGATGCCGCCACCGGTGGAACCTGCACAGGAGACAAAGCAGCCCAAGAACATCAGCAAGACTGGCGCAAACACGGGCCACAGCGCGTAATCGGTAGCCGCGTAACCGGTGGTGGTGGCCAGCGACACGACATGGAAAGCGCTCACACGCAGGGCATGGGCCCAGTCGCTGTACACGCCATGGGCCATCAACAAACCCGTCAGCAGCACAGTGGCCAGGACCAGCACAGCAAAGTAGGTGCGGATTTCATGGTCGTTGGTCACAGGCTTGAGCGACAGGGTGCGCAACACCACAAAGTAACGCACAAAGCTGATGCCTGCCAGCGTCATGAAGACGATGGCCACGCCTTCAATCAAGGGTGAGTTGAAATGCGCAAAGCTGGCATCGTAGGAAGAGAATCCGCCCAAGCCCATGGTAGTGCACATGTGCATGAAGGCATCGGCCCAGCTCATGCCCGCCCAGCGATAGGCCAGCAAGCAAGCGCCCGAAAACACAAAGTACACGCCCCACAGGCCGCGCGCCGTCTCGGAAATGCGCGGCGTGAATTTGGTGTCTTTCATGGGGCCGGGGGTTTCGGCTTTGTAGAGCTGCACGCCGCCCAAGCCCAGCATGGGCAACACCGCCACCACCAGCAGCATGATGCCCAGGCCGCCGATCAGTTGTAAAAAACATCGCCAGATGTTCACCGACACAGGCAAGTGCTCCAGCCCCGACAAGGCCGTGGCCCCGGTGGCCGTGAGCGCGCTCATGGCTTCAAAGTAGGCCTTGAACCAGGAGATGTCGGGCACCAAAAACATGAGGGGCAATGCCGAGTAAGCTGGCAAGACCAACCAAACCATGTTGACCAACAAAAAACCGTCTTTGGCCAGCAGTTCACGGCGGTGGCGCTGCGTGATGGCCGCCAGCAGCAAACCGCTCGCTGCCGTCAAGCCAAAACCCGCCAGCCAGATCCACTGCAGGTCGTGGTGGTCTTCAAACCAGGCCCAGATCCCCGGCACCAAAAAAGTGACCGAAAACGCGATCAGGATGCGCGCCATCACCGCCAAAACGGGGAAGAAGGTTTTCAGCATCAACCAAAGAAGGTCGCACCGACCTGAAAGAGTTTTTCCACCGCACGCACATCGCGCTTGTTGGGGATGAACAAGATGATGTGGTCATCGGTCTCGATCAAGGTGTCGTGGTGCGGCATCAGCACTTCGGACGTTCTGCCCTCGCCTCGCACGATCGCGCCCATGCTGACCCCCTTGGGCAGATTGATTTCTTCGACGCGCCGCCCCACCAGCTTAGAGGTTTTGATGTCGCCTCGTGCAATGCCCTCCAGAGCCTCGGCAGCGCCCCGGCGCAGGCTGTGCACCGCAGCCACATCCCCCCGTCGCAAATGCGCCAGCAGCTCACCAATGACGGTTTGCGCAGGCGATATGGCGATGTCGATGGTGCTGCCTTGCATCATGTCGGCATAGGCGCGGCGGTTGATCAGGGCCATCACGCGACCTGCGCCCATGCGCTTTGCCAGCATGGCCGACATGATGTTGTCCTCGTCGTCACTGGTCAAGGCCAAAAACAGATCCATCTCGCCCACGTTCTCTTCGTGCAGCAGGTCTTCGTCAGCGCCGTCTCCATTCAAAATCAACATGCTGGACGGCAGTTGGCTGGCCAGGTATTCGCAGCGCTTCTTGTCGCGCTCGATCAGCTTCACGTCATACTGGCTGGCCAAGATGCGCGCCAGACGCAGACCGACTTTGCCGCCCCCGGCCAGCATCAAGCGCTGCACGGGTTTGTCGGTTTTGTGGATGCCCGCCAGCACGATGCGGATCTTGCTGGTGTCGGCCAGCACAAAGACCTCGTCGCCGGGCAGAATGCGCGTCTCGGGCGTGGCGTCGATCTGGGTGTCTTGGCGGTACAGGGCCACCACACGCATTTCGGCGTGGGGTAATCGCTCACGAAACTCGGCAATGGTGTGGTTGACCAGCAAGCTGTCGGCCGCGGCGCGCACCACGATCAGGCTGACGCGGCCCTCGGCAAACTCCAACACCTGCAAGGCCTCAGGGTACTGGATGAGCTGCTCGATGTAGCGCATCACTGATTCTTCGGGGCAGATCACATGGTCGACCGCGAAACCGGATTTGCCCAACAACTCGTCGCCCTCATTGAACTCGGGCGAGCGCAAACGGGCAATGGTGGTGGGAATATTGAAAACGTCGTGGGCGATCTTGCAGACTACCAAATTCGACTCGTCGGCCGCCGCGCAGGCAATGATCATGTCGGCGTCTTTGGCCCCAGCCTCGCGCAACACAGAAGGCTGGATGCCATTGCCAACCACGCCGCGCAGGTCCAGTCGTTCTTCGAGCAGCCGCAGGCGTGCCGGGTCCTGGTCGATGACGGTGATGTCGTTTTGCTCGGAAACCAGGCTTTCAGCGACGCTTTCGCCCACGCGGCCAGCGCCGAGGATGATGATGTTCATAAGCTGAAATCATACGTCAATGACCGGCGTCAGCCGGTCATTCAGGTGCTCAAAGCGCGCGCTGGATGATGATTTTCTGCACGTCGCTGGTGCCTTCGTAAATCTGGCACACGCGCACATCGCGGTAAATGCGCTCGACCGGAAAGTCGCTCACATAGCCGTAGCCACCCAGGGTTTGGATGGCGGCGGAGCACACCATTTCGGCGGCTTCGCTGGCGAACAGCTTGGCCATGGCCGCTTCTTTCAGGCAAGGGCGGCCTGCGTCTCGCAAGCTGGCCGCGTGCCAAATCAGCTGACGCGCCGCTTCGAGTTGGGTGGCGCAGTCGGCCAAACGGAAACCCACGGCCTGGTGGTTAAAGATGGCGGTGCCAAAACTCTCGCGCTGCTTGGCATAGTCAATCGCCACATCGAGCGCGCTGCGGGCCATGCCCAGGCTTTGCGCGGCGATGCCGATGCGCCCGCCCTCCAAAGACGACAGGGCGATCTTGTAGCCCTCGCCCTCTTGGCCAATCAGGTTTTCGGCGGGGATGCGGCAGTTGTCGAAATTGATTTGCGCCGTGTCGCTGCTGTGCTGGCCCAGCTTGTCTTCCAGGCGCGCCACCACGTAGCCCGGTGTGCGGGTGGGCACGATGAAAGCGCTAAGGCCTTTTTTGCCCGCGGCTTTGTCCGTCACCGCGATCACGATGGCCACGTCGCCGTTCTGGCCACTGGTGATGAACTGCTTGACGCCGTTGATGACGTAATCGTCGCTGTCTTTGACGGCCGTGGTGCGCAGGGCCGAGGCGTCCGAGCCCACATGCGGCTCGGTCAGGCAAAACGCACCCAGCATCTGGCCTTGGGCCAAAGGGGTGAGCCACTGCGCTTTTTGCGCGGCGTTGCCGTACATCATCAAGATGGCATTCACGGGACAATTGGTCACGCTGATGGTGGTGCTGACGCCGCCGTCACCGGCTGCGATTTCTTCGAGCACCAGCGCCAGCGTCACATAGTCCAGACCCGCGCCGCCCAGCTCTTCAGGCACACAAATGCCGTACGCGCCCAGCTCGGCCAGACCCTTATGGGCTTCTTTGGGAAAGTGGTGTTTTTTGTCCCACACGGCCGCATGGGGCCAGAGCTCGCATTGTGCAAAATCGCGCACAGCGTCGCGGATCATTTCCTGGTCGGGGGTCAGCAGCATGGGGCTCTTTCTTTATCGGGTCACCACAGCAGGGTCTGGCCGTCGTGATTCAAAAATGCGCCACGCTGTGTCGGGTCGCGTTGTTCAAGGATACGATTCAGCGTTTGGCGCAGGCTGCTCGCGCTTTGCTCGGGCGTGAGGGGCGCGGCCGCCCCACCCATGTCGGTCTGCACCCAGCCGGGGTGAATGGCCAGAACGATCACATCAGGCTGCTCGGCTTGCGTGCAGCGCACCACCATGTTGAGGGCGGCCTTGCTCACGCGGTAGAGCGCGGCGTTGCCGCTGGTGGTTTCTTGCAGGCTGCCCATGACCGAGCTGATGCAGGCGATCACGCCTTTTGTCTCTTGCACCATGGGCACGATTTGGGGGATGACCTGCATCGCGCCCATCACGTTGGTGTGCATCACTGCATCAAAGCTGTCGCGGGTAGGCGGCGTGTTCGCACCGGCGCGGTCCATGGCTCCGGCCACGTAAATGGCCAGGTCGATTTTTTCGCCGTCAAGCTGCCAAGACAGCCCAGAGTTGCTGGCCGGGTTGGCTACGTCCAGGCGCAGGGTCTGCGCGCCCAAGGCCTTCAGGCGTTCAAGCCCCTCATCGCTTCGGGCTGTCGCGATCACTCGCCAGCCGTCTGCGATGTACTGGCTGGCCAGCTCAAACCCGATGCCGCGCGATGCGCCGATGAGGAGGACAGTTTTCATGCATCACACCAGTTCCAGCGCCACAGCCGTGCCTTCGCCGCCGCCAATGCACAACGTGGCCAGACCCTTCTTGAGGCCACGGGCTTTCAGCGCGTGGATCAGCGTGACCATGATGCGGGCACCGGATGCGCCAATCGGGTGACCCAGCGCGCAAGCGCCGCCGTTAACGTTGACCTTGTCATGCGACACGCCCAGCTCTTTCATGAGCGCCATGGGCACCACGGCAAAGGCTTCGTTGACTTCCCACAGGTCGACGTCTTGCACGGTCCAGCCGGCTTTGGCCAAGGCTTTTTGTGTCGCACCCACAGGGGCGGTGGCAAACCACTCGGGCTCTTGGGCGTGGGTGGCGTGGCTCACGATGCGGGCCAGCGGTTTGCAGCCCTGCTTGGCAGCGGTGCTCTCGCGCATGAGCACCATGGCAGCCGCACCGTCGTTGATGGACGAGCTGCTGGCGGCGGTGATGGTGCCGTCTTTCTTGAAGGCGGGCTTGAGGCTGGTGATCTTGTCGAGCTTGACTTTGCCGGGGCCTTCGTCGATGGACACCACGCGTTCGCCGCTGCGGTCTTTCACCGTCACGGGCGTGATCTCGGCGGCAAATGCGCCCGACTCTGTGGCGGCTTTGGCGCGCTGGACGCTGGTGGTGGCGAAGTGGTCTTGCTCGGCGCGGGTGAAGCTGTACTTGGCGGCGCAGTCCTCGCCAAAGGTGCCCATGCTGCGACCGGCTTCGTAGGCGTCTTCCAGGCCGTCGAGCATCATGTGGTCATAAATTTTGTCGTGGCCCATGCGGTAGCCGCCACGGCCCTTGAGCATGAGGTAAGGCGCGTTGGTCATGCTTTCCATGCCACCGGCCACCAACACATCGTGTGTGCCGGCCACCAGCATGTCGTGCGCGAACATGGCCGCGCGCATGCCCGAGCCGCACATCTTGGACAGCGTGACCGCGCCCGCGCTCTTGGGCAAACCGCCTTTGAAGCCAGCCTGCCGCGCTGGTGCCTGACCCTGGCCTGCCATCAGGCAGTTGCCAAACAGCACTTCGGTGACGAGTTCAGGGCTGATGCCTGCGCGCTCGACGGCGGCTTTGATCGCTGCGCCACCCAGGTCGTGTGCGGCCAGCGCGGAAAAGTCACCTTGGAAGCTGCCCATGGGGGTGCGGGCGGCACTGACGATGACGATGGGATCGGACATGGTTTTCTCCAGAAAATTCAAAAAACTCAACTTTAGGGCTCGGACTCAGCGACAAATTAAGCCCAAGAGTCAATAACGCGCCTGTTCGTACCAGACTTCACAGGCCGCCGCGCGGGTAACGCTTGAAAGCGCTGCGGAACACGTCCACCACCTCGTGGCTGCCGCTCATGCTGACGCCCAAGTCTTTGGCCAGGCCGTCCTTGAGGCCATAACACCAACCGTGCACGCTGAGCTTTTGCCCGCGCGTCCAGGCGTCTTGCACCACATTGGTCAGGGCCACATTGCCCACCTGCTCGATCACGTTCATCTCGCACAGGGCGTCTTCTTGCTCGGGCACCGTCAGGTGATCCAGGCGGCGACGGTGGCGCACCTTGACATCGTGCACATGGCGCAGCCAGTTGTCAGCCAAGCCCACACGCATGCCCCGCAGCGTGGCCAGCACGCCGCCGCAGCCGTAATGCCCCACCACCATGATGTGCTCGACCTTGAGGGCGTCGACCGCGTACTGGATGACCGACAGCGCGTTCAAGTCGGAGTGCACGACCACATTGGCCACGTTGCGGTGCACAAACACCTCGCCCGGGTCCAAGCCGGTGATCTGGTTGGCGGGCACGCGGCTGTCGGAGCAGCCGATCCACAAGTACTTGGGGTTTTGCTGGTTGGCCAGGCGTGAGAAAAAAGCCGGGTCGTCGCGCACCATGCGCGCCGACCATTGGCGGTTGTTGTTCAGAAGGTGTTGCAGTGAAGTGGTCATGGTGAGATTGTCGCTGGACTGGCCTGCCGCTGGATGACGAACCGCTTCAGCAGGTTTCGGCGAACAGCTCGCGACCGATCAGCATGCGGCGAATCTCGCTCGTGCCCGCGCCGATCTCGTAGAGCTTGGCATCGCGCCACAAACGGCCCAGTGGGTATTCATTGATGTAGCCGTTGCCACCAAAAATTTGCACGCCCTCGCCAGCCATCCAGGTGGCTTTTTCGGCGGTCCACAGAATGACCGAGGCGCAGTCCTTGCGCACCTGACGCACATGCTCCACGCCCAACAAGTCGAGGTTCTTGGCCACGGTGTAGGCGAAACTGCGACCAGCCTGCAACACCGTGTACATGTCGGCCACTTTGCCTTGGATCAGCTGGAACTCGCCAATGCTCTGGCCAAACTGCTTGCGGTCGTGGATGTAGGGGATCACGTTGTCCATGACAGCCTGCATGATGCCCAGCGGGCCACCCGTGAGCACAGCGCGTTCGTAGTCGAGACCACTCATCAGCACTTTAGCCCCGTTGTTCAGGCCACCCAGGATGTTCTCGGCGGGAACTTCAACGTTGTTGAACACCAGCTCGCCCGTGTGGCTGCCGCGCATGCCCAGCTTGTCGAGCTTTTGCGCGATGCTGAAACCCTTCATGCCTTTTTCGATCAAAAAGGCCGTGACGCCGCGTGCGCCCAATTCGGGCTCGCTCTTGGCGTACACCACCAAAGTGTCGGCGTCCGGGCCGTTGGTGATCCACATCTTGGAGCCATTGAGCAGGTAGTAGCCGCCCTTGTCTTCGGCCTTGAGCTTCATACTCAGCACGTCCGAGCCCGCGCCGGGTTCGGACATGGCCAAAGCGCCGACGTGCTCGCCACTGATCAGCTTGGGCAAGTATTTGGCGCGCTGCTCGGGCGAGCCGTTGCGCTTGATCTGGTTGACGCACAAATTGGAGTGCGCACCATAGCTCAGGCCCACGCTGGCCGAGGCACGGGAAATTTCTTCCATGGCGATCATGTGGGCCAGATAGCCCATGTTCGCGCCGCCGTACTCCTCGCCCACAGTGATGCCCAGCACGCCGAGGTCGCCCATCTTGCGCCACAGGTCCATCGGGAACTGGTCGCTGCGGTCGATTTCGGCAGCGCGGGGGGCGATTTCGGCTTGGGCAAAGTCCCGTACGGCGTCGCGCAGGGCGTCGATGTCTTCACCGAGTTGGAAGTTGAGGCCAGGCAAGTTGTTCATGGGGGTTCCTAATGGGGTTTTGCGTTGAGCGTTGAGCAGTTTCAGTTGATTTTCACGCTGAACGCAAAACGCCCAACGCTGAACACACTAGTAAGTTTTGGCTACAGGCACCAGCGTCGACTGCATCACCGCGCAGTCCGAGCGTTTGCCGGTGTCGTCGATGTGCACCACCTCGGCCGTGGTCACGATGATGCGTTTGCCCGCCTTGGTGACGCGACCGGTGGCGCGAATCTCTCCGCCTTGAAAGTTGGAGAGAAAGTTGATCTTGTATTCCACTGTGGTGACTTCCATGCCTTCTGGCGACACGGTCAGTGCAGCGTAACCGGCGGCAATGTCCGCCAGTGCGCCAATGGCACCACCGTGGTAACCGCCCTGTTGCTGCGTGACCTTGTCGCTGTATGGCACCGCCAGTTCGACCCGCCCAACCGAGGCCGACAACAGGCGAACACCCAAGTGGTTCATCATGCCCTGACGGGCCAGGCTCGTGGCAACACGCTCGTGGGGGGTCAGGGCTGAGGTCACATCGCATCCGGAGGTTAAGGTCAAGCCGAACTGTAATTGACGTTTACGTCAACGTCAACCAATAGCCGGTGGCCAGCATGCCCGCAACACGGGGGTCTCGGTACGGCCCAAACCGCGGAGATCAGCTGGCTGGAACGGCCTTATTGGCCTTGTTCAGCAAACTGCGGGTCTCTTTTTCGTGGGTTTTGACTTCGTCCAGCGTCGCCTCCAGGTCGGCCAATTGCGACTCCAGCTGTTGGCGGTGTTCGGCCAGCACCACGAGGAATTTTTTGAGCTGCGGCACCGTATCGCGAGGACTGTCGTACATGTCGATCAGTCCCTTGGCTTCGTTGAGCGACAAGCCCAGCCGCTTGGCGCGCAAGGTGAGTTTCAAACGGGTGCGGTCGCGGGCCGAATACACGCGGTTGCGCCCCCCTGGGCCAGAACGCTCGGGTTCGAGCAAGCCCATGTCTTCGTAAAAACGAATGGCACGGGTGGTCAGGTCAAATTCTTGGGCCAGATCGCTGATCGTGTAAGTGTTCGCCATGGCGTGGGGTCCTCACCGTCTTGCGCAAGGGGGACAGCCTTGCGAAAAGCTGCCTCCTAGAATAACGATTCATATTTGACGTTAACGTTAACGTCAATGGTCCGAATGCTAACCGAAACCACCCCCCGCATGCCTGATTCGTCCCACGCCCCGCCCGCCCCCGAGTTGCGAACGGCCATGCCGCCGCTGCTTTATCCCCTGGGCGAGCACCTGCCGCAGTCCGGCACGGTCACCGAAGTGGCACCTGGTGTGTTCTGGTTGCGCATGGGCCTTCCCTTTGCCCTCAACCACATCAACCTGTGGCTGCTGCGTGACCGTCTGCCCCACCCCACGCAATCCGGCGTGATGCAAGAGGGATGGACGGCGGTGGACTGCGGCGTCGACAACCCTGCCACCCGAGAGGCCTGGCAGCAGATCGAAACGCAGGCGCTGCAAGGCTTGCCGATCCTGCGCGTGCTGGTCACGCACATGCACCCCGACCACATGGGCCTGGCCCATTGGTTGTGCGAGCGCTGGCAAGCCCCTTTGTGGATGAGCACCAGCGAATACCAGTCGTCGCTGCTCGCTTGCAGCGGACTGTCCAATTTTGGCGGGGCACCTACCGTGGCTTTTTTCACCGCGCATGGCTGGAGCCAACCCGACGAACTGGCTCAGGTGCAGGCCCGTGTCGGTTATTACCCCAGCATGGTTCCGAAGATCCCCAACGCTTATGTGCGCTTGATGGACGGTGCGCGTGTGCGCATTGGCGAGCGCATCTGGCAGTGCATCAGCGGCTATGGTCACTCGCCCGAACACATGGCTTTGCTCGATGCGCAACAGCAGTTGATGATCAGCGGTGACATGCTGCTGCCGTCCATTTCCACCAATGTCAGTGTGTATGCGATGGAGCCCGACAGCAACCCGCTGCAGCTGTTTCTGGGCTCGCTGCAGCGCATGGCGCACCTGCCGGACACCACCTTGGTGTTGCCCTCGCACGGGCGGCCGTTTCAAGGCGCAGCCACGCGCATTGCGCAACTGCAAACCCACCACCAAGATCGCCTTGCCGAACTGCTGAGCGCCTGCACATTGCAAGCGCACTGCGCCCACGAACTGCTGCCCGTGCTCTTCAAACGCCCCTTGGACGTACACCAAACCACCTTCGCCTTGGGCGAAGCCGTGGCCCACCTGAACCTGCTGTGGCTGTCCGGTCAAATGCAGCGCGATCGAGGATCCGATGGGGTGGTGCGGTTCAGCACCAGTCCGTCAGACGCGCCTTCACCCGAGGCACGCCTCAGTCTTCTTTGAGATCCACCGGTGCCTGGCGCAAGGCTTTGCGGCGCTCTGCGTAGTCGGGCATGACCTCGCCCACGGTCTCCCAAAATCGGGGGCTGTGGTTCATCTCGCGCAGGTGGGCCAACTCGTGGACTACCACGTAGTCGATCTGGCTGATGGGCAAGTGGATGAGCCGCCAATTCAGGCGGATGTGACCGTCGACGCGGGCGCTTCCCCAACGCGTGCTGGCGCTGGACAGGCTGAGCTTTTGCCAACGCACGCCCAACAGGGGTGCAAAGTGGTGCAGGCGCTCTTCAAACAGGACTTTGGCCTGCTTTTTGAGCCAAGCCTGCGCAGCATCGCGCACCTGGGTCACCGAGGCACCGGGCGGCACCGTCACGGGCAGCACCTGCTCGGGCGGAATGTCTTGACCCAGCACGCGCCCTACACCGCGCTCAAGCACACACAGCTGCACGGTGCGCCCCAAAAACGGCACCTCGGCCCCGTGCCGCCACTCAATGGCTTTATGAAACTGTTCGGTCTGCCGCTCTTTGAATTGCTGCAACTTGGCCACTATCCAGGCGCCTTTTTCTTGCACCGCGGCATCCACCTCGCGCATCGTCACCCAGTTGGGCGATCGCACCACCAAACCATCAGCCCCCACCAGAAAGCCGATGCTCTTGCGGCGCGAGCGTTCAAAACGGTAAGACACCGTGACGCCCTGCAGCTGGGCGTGGCGGTTGGCGGCGGGGTGGATAAAGCCCCAGGGACTGTTTTCTGGGTGAGCCAAAGGCGTTTCTTGATCCCCTGTGCTGGGGACTGACGCAGAAGGCGAAGAAGGTGCAGATGAAACATCCGGCACACGCGCATCTGCTGTGGGGGCGACCGAGGCGGGCGGTGCGGGCTGCACCGGGTCACCCCCAGTGAAAAAGTCCAGCACAAACTGCAAAGGCGCGCGCATGCTTCGCCCAGCCCTGATCATTGCCCGGAGACAGCGGGGTAAGCCTCGGGGTCAAGGCGGTGCATTTCAGATTCGATCCAGGTCTCGACCTCTTGCATCAACTCGTCGGCACTGCGGCCTTCGCTCGGAATGGCGCGGCCAATCGAGATGTCCACCACCCCGGGTTTTTTGACGAAGGCCCGTGTCGGCCAGCAACGCGCCGAGGTGACGGCAATCGGGATCACCGGCACACCGGCCGCAATGGCCAGGCGCGCACCGCCGCTTTTGTACTCGCCTTTTTGGCCCCGCGGAATGCGTGTGCCTTCGGGGAACATGATGACCCAAACCCCCTCGGCCATCAGCCTGCGGCCTTGCTGAACCACCTTGGCAAAGGCACGCGAGCGCTGCTTGCGGTCGATGTGGATCATGTCCATGCGCGCCATGGCCCAGCCAAAGAACGGGACGTGCAGCAGCTCTTTTTTGAACACATAGGCTAAGGGGTGCGGCATGATCGCGGGCATCACAAAGGTCTCCCAGGTCGACTGGTGTTTGACCAACAAGACGGCTGGGTCCTTGGTGCCCTGGGGCAAGTTTTCCATGCCCTGGATGCGGTTTTTGATACCCAAAATCCAGGTGCCGCTGTTCACCGCCAGGCGCAACCAGCCCGCGCAAAACCAATACAGGCGTGTGCTGCTGACGAAATAAGAGATCAGCACCACAAACAGGGCCCAAGGGATGACGGTGATGGCCATCCACAACACATGGACCAGAGAGCGGATGAAATTCATGTTGGCGTCGTTGTCAAAGGTAAGCGCGAGCCCGATTCAGAGCCCAGTAAATGATCGACACAGGCGGCCAGATCGGTATGCACCTGTGTGCCGACCGGAAAACCCGGTGGCAAAGCTTGCCCCAGCCATTCGGGATGACGGCCACTCAGCACCAGGTGCGGCACGCAACCCACCACTTCGGCGACTTGCATGTCGATCAGGCTGTTGCCAATGCAGGGCACACCGTTCAGGTCCACGCCATAGCGCTCGGCAATTTGCGAGAAAAGACCCGGCCAGGGTTTGCGGCAACCACAACCCTCATCGGCCGCATGCGGGCAATAGAAGAAGGCATCGATGCGCCCGCCCACAGCCGCCAATTTTTTGATCAGGTGGCTGTGCACAGCATTGAAGGCGGCCATGTCAAACAGGCCCCGACCCAGGCCCGACTCGTTGGTGGCCAGCACCACATGAAAACCCGCGTGGTTCAGACGGCTGATTGCTTCCAGCGCCCCGGGTAAAGGCTGCCACTCGTCCGGCGATTTGACGAACTCGTCACCCGTGCGGTTGATGGTGCCGTCGCGGTCGAGGATGACGAGTTTCAAATGGGTGCTCATGCGCGCTCGGGTAAGGAAACTTGCTAGGGTCGGTCGATCAAGCCGCCAGACGCGACAAGTCTGCCACGCGGTTCATGGCCACATGCAGCGACTTGAGCAGGCCCTGGCGGTTCAAGCGCAGGTCCATTTCTTCGGCGTTGACCATCACGTCGTCAAAAAAAGCGTCCACCGGGGCGCGCAGTGCGGCCAGGGTTTGCAAGCTGGCGGTGTAGTCACCAGCATTAAACTGCGATTCGGATTCGGGTAGAAGCCGTTGCATGACCGCAAACAGGCCTTTCTCGGCGTCTTCCTGAAGCAAGGCGGGATTGACGTGGGCGTCCACCTCTCCGGCCTTTTTGAGAATGTTGCCGATGCGCTTGTTGGCCGCAGCCAAGGCAGGGCTCTCGGGCAAGGCGGCAAAGGCGCGCACGGCCGAAAGGCACTGGTTGACCTGCCCCAGACGGGAAGGACGCAAGGCCATAATGGCATCGACCTCTTGCGCGCTGAAGCCTTGCTCGCGCAGGCTGCCCGACAGGCGGTCGTAAACGAAGTCGATCAAGGCCTCTGTGCCGCCCGTGATCTTGTCGCCAAACACGGGGGCAGACAGCGCCAGCAATTCGGGCAAGCCCAGTGCCACGTCTTTTTCGATCAGCATGCGGATCACGCCCAAAGCATGGCGGCGCAGCGCGAACGGGTCTTTGTCACCGGTAGGCGCGTTGCCGATGCCGAACATGCCGACCAGGGTTTCGAGCTTATCGGCCAGAGCGACCACCAAGCCCACTGGGTTGCGGGGCAAGTCGTCACCGGCAAAGCGGGGTTTGTAGTGGTCTTCGATGGCTTCGGCTACCTCGGTACTCAGGCCATCGTGGCGGGCGTAATAGCCGCCCATGATGCCCTGCAGTTCAGGGAACTCGCCGACCATGTCGGTCAGCAAATCGGTCTTGGCCAAGCGTGCGGCCTGTTCGGCTTGCGCCGCCAGCGCATCGCCGCCCACTTGCTGGCCGATGGCCTTAGCGATGGCGCACACACGCGCCATGCGCTCGCCCTGAGTGCCCAGCTTGTTGTGATAAACCACCTTGGACAGTCCGTCGACGCGTGACTCTAGTGTTTTCTTGCGGTCTTGGTCAAAGAAGAATTTGGCATCGGCCAGGCGCGGGCGCACCACGCGCTCGTTGCCGCCGATCACCAACGAAGCGTCGTCGGGCGTGATGTTGCTCACCACCAAAAAACGGTTCGTCAGCTTGCCCGAGGCATCGATCAAGGGAAAGTATTTCTGATTGGCCTTCATCGTGAGGATCAGGCACTCTTGCGGGACCCCCAAGAACTCGGTCTCGAACTGGCAGGTCAGCACATTGGGGCGCTCGACCAGGGCGGTCACTTCGTCGAGCAGGGCTTCGTCTTCGATCGGACGGGCACCGTTGCCCACCTTGGCAGCAGCAGCATTCAGCTGGTGCACGATCTCGGCGCGACGCTCAGCAAAGCTGGCGATGACCGAGCCATCGCGCTTGAGCACTTCGTCGTATTGGTCCGCATGCGGCAGCACGACGGGCGAGACCTTGGCCTCAAAGCGGTGGCCTTGTGTGCTGTTGCCGGCTGTCAGGCCCAGCGCCTTGACCGGTACCACGGTGCTGCCATGCAAGGCAATCAGGCTGTGCGCTGGGCGCACAAAGTTCACACTGCTCCAACCTGGTAATTCGCAATCGGTTTCAAGCTGATACTGCATGACTTTGGGGATCGGCAGCTTGGCCAGCGTTTCATCCAGCGCCTTTTGCAGACCCGCTTGCAGCGAAGCGCCTTTCACGATGCTGTCGTAAAACAGGGCTTCGGCTTTGCCATCTGGCGCACGCTTGAGCGCAGCCACGGCAGCGGCTGGGTCGCTCACATCCGCTCCCAGGGCTTGCAGTTTTTTGAGCAAAGCGGGGGTGGCGTTGCCCGCCGCATCCAGGCCCACGGCCACGGGCATCAGCTTTTGCTGCACGGCTTTGTCGGCACCTTGCGCCAGCACGCTGGTCACATGTGCGGCCAAGCGGCGGGGCGATGCAAAAGCCGTCACCACCGCGTCGGCCGCAGCCAAACCCTGGGCCTTGAGTTGTTCGGCCAGCACGCCAGAGAAAGCAGCGCCGAGTTTGTTGAGCACCTTCGGCGGCAGCTCTTCCACAAACAATTCCACCAGCAAATTTTGTGTCGTCATGTCGTGCTCCTCACGCGGCTTTCTTGGGCATTTGGGCAACCCATTCACGCGGGGCCATCGGGAAGTCCAGACGTTCGCGGCTCTCGTAATAACTCTGCGCCACGCTGCGGGCCAGGTTGCGGATGCGGCCGATGTAGGCGGCGCGCTCGGTCACGCTGATCGCGCCGCGCGCGTCCAGCAGGTTGAAGGTGTGTGCGGCCTTGAGCACTTGCTCGTAGGCGGGCAAGGCCAGCTGCTGAACGATCAGGTTCTGGGCTTGTTTTTCGTGCGCACTGAAAGCGGTGAACAAGAAGTCAGCGTCCGAATGCTCAAAGTTGTAAGCCGACTGCTCTTGCTCGTTTTGCAAATACACATCGCCATAACTCAGGGTGTCGGTCCACTTCAGGTTGTAGACGTTGTCCACGCCCTGCAGGTACATGGCCAAGCGCTCCAGCCCATAGGTGATCTCGCCGGTGATCGGTTTGCAGTCGATGCCGCCCACTTGCTGGAAGTAGGTGAACTGCGTGACTTCCATTCCGTTGAGCCAGACTTCCCAGCCCAAGCCCCAAGCGCCAAGGGTGGGGTTTTCCCAATCGTCTTCAACGAAGCGGATGTCGTTTTTCTTGAGGTCAAAGCCCAAGGCTTCGAGCGAGCCCAAGTACAGCTCCAGGATGTTACTGGGCGCGGGCTTCAAAACCACCTGGTATTGGTAGTAGTGCTGCAGGCGGTTGGGGTTCTCGCCGTAGCGGCCGTCTTTCGGGCGTCGGCTGGGTTGCACATAAGCGGCTTTCCAAGGCTCGGGGCCAATGGCGCGCAAAAACGTGGCGGTGTGGCTGGTGCCAGCGCCGACTTCCATGTCGTAGGGCTGAAGCAAGGCGCAGCCCTGGGCGTCCCAGTACTGCTGCAATTTGAGAATGATCTGCTGGAAGGTCAACATGGCCGAAGCGGAGCCAGCAGCGAGCTGGCCGGAGTTGGATGGGCGCAAGTTTTGCGCGAACCCTTGATTTTACGGCCTTTGCCGCTTCCAAAAAGCCCAAGCCACCACCGCACAGCACAACGCCCACAGCGGCCCCAAGCCCCAGGCACCAGCCCAGCGGGCAAAGGGCGTGAGGCCATGACGCCCTTCAAAAGTGCCCGTCAGGCTGCCCCGGGTAAAGCGTGGCAACTGGTCGGTCACGCGGCCGGTGTGATCGATGATGGCGGTGGCCCCGGTGTTGGTGGCGCGCAGCATGGGGCGGCCCAGCTCAATGGCCCGCAGGCGCGAGATGTTCAGGTGCTGGTCAACCGCCAGCGTGTCGCCAAACCAGGCGATGTTGCTCACATTCACCAAGGCTGTTGGCGCTGTGGCCGGGTCTTTGAAACGCAGGGCCAGCTCTTCGCCAAACAGGTCTTCGTAACAAACGTTGGGGGCCAATCGCTGGCCCTGCCAGGCCAGCGATGGTTGGTCCCATCCACCCGATTTGAAATCGCCCAAAGGAATGTTCATCATGCGGATGAACCAGACGAAACCCGGTGGTATGAACTCGCCAAAGGGCACCAGGTGCGATTTGTCATAACGGTAGGGCGCAGCGCCCTGCGGCCCCAGCGCCACCACCGAGTTGGTGTAGCCCTGCTCCAGACTGCCCAAGGGCAGGCCCACCAAGGCCGCAGGTCGGCCCGGCTGGGCGAAATGCGCCTGCAAGCCAGACCAGTAGCCTTCTGGCAAATGTTGCGGCAGCAAGGGAATGGCGGTCTCCGGGGCCACGACAAGGGCTTGCTGGCTGGCGCGCAACTGAGCGTCGTACCACTGCAGCGCATCGCGCACGCCACTGGCGGCCTGGAACTTGTCGGTCTGCGAAATATTGGCCTGCAGCAATTGCACCTGCCCCAGTCCTGCGGAGGTGGTGAACACCGGTCCGAAAGCCTGCAAAGCCCATGCCAAGAACCCCACACCCAGCAGGGGCCTGAGCGCCCCCAGGCGCCAGCCAGTCAACGCCAGACGCATGGCCAGCCAAGCCGCGATGGCCCCCATGCCGTACACGCCGACCCATGGCGCGAAGGCCACCAAGGCGCTGTCGACATGCGCATAACCACCGGCGCCCCAAGGAAAACCGGTGAGCCAGCGCCCGCGCATGAGCTCTGCCAAAGTCCACAAAGCGGCAAACAGGGCGCTGGCCAAGCCAGGCCGGACCGTCACCAGGCCCCGCGCCAGATGCACCCACAGGGCCGAAGCAGCGGCGTAATAAAGCGCCAGCGCCGCTGCCAACGCCAACACGGCCAGCACAGCCAAAGGCGCTGGCAAACCGCCAACCTGGTGCATGGACACATACAACCACCAAAAACTCCCCGCCAACCAGGCCGTGGCAAACACGCCGCCAAACCAAGCCGCCTTTTTGAGGGTGTGGGCCCCACGGCCCTGCGTGAAGGGTCCGCTGGCAAGACGCGCCATGCGGGCCAAGCCCGTCGCCAAGAGGGTCAAACTCACGAGCTGCAACCAACCCAGGGCATGACCACTGCCCGGCCAAGCGATGGACGCGGCCTGCGCAGCACCTGCCAAAGCAGGCCAAACAGTCTGCCAGCCCCGCTCGCGTGGCTGCCAAACGCTCATGCGGCGGGCCCAGGTGCAGTCGCGTTGCTGGCGCTGGCAGGCTGGTCGCTGCCGACAGCAGGCAAGGGCGCCACCTTGAACCAGCGCACCGCACCAGCGCGCGTGTGCAAGACGACAAAGCGCAGGCCCGCCAGCTCGAAGCTTTCGCCCCGGTGCGGCACATGGCCCATCTCGTGGGCAATCAGCCCACCCAGGGTGTCAAAATCGTGCTCGTCTTCGGCCTGCCGCGCTCGCTTCAAATCCACGCCAAAAGCCTCGTCCACGCGCTCGATGGCGGTGTCGCCGCTGACCCTGAAGCTGCGGTCGGGCAAACCAAAGATATCGCCCGCATCCTCGGCGATGTCGAACTCGTCCTCGATCTCGCCCACAATTTGCTCCAACACATCCTCGATGGTGATCAGCCCGGCTGTCCGCCCGTACTCATCGATCACGATGGCCAGGTGGTTGCGGTTGTCGCGAAACTGCCGCAGCAGATCGTTCAAGCCCTTGCTCTCGGGCACAAACACCGCTGGGCGCAACAGGGCGCGGATGTTCAACTCGGGCGCACGCTGCAGTTTGAGCAGGTCTTTGGCCAACAAGATGCCGATGATGTTGTCGCGCTCACCCTCGTAAACCGGAAAACGCGAATGCCCGGTGTCGATCACCTGGTGCAACAACTCGTCCACGGGGTCTTCGATGTTGAGCAAGTCCATGCGCGGGGCCGCCAGCATCACATCGCTGGCGGTCATGTCGGCCATGCGGATCACGCCCTCGAGCATCAAACGGCTCTCGGTGTTGATGATCTGGTTGTCCTCGGCCTCGGCCAAGGTCTCGATCAGCTCATCGGTCGAGTCGGGTCCAGGGTGGATGAACTCCGCGAGTTTTTGCAGAAAACTCCGCTTGTCTTCGCGCTCGGCGTGGCGCGCGGGGTGAGGGTCAGACACGGTCTAGGCTTGCAGGACATGCTGTAGTGAACAGACTGCAAGGATAGCGGATTTGGATGACCAACGGTCCACTCATGGCCCACTCAAGGCCCGCGCGTGCTGTGACGTGCATCTCGCACGCCGCGGCGGATTTCTTGCACCGTGTCCAGCCACTGGCGAAACTGGTGGGCCTGCATTTTGAGCTGGTAGTCCAACTCGGCCATTTGCTCTTGCATCAACCCATTGAGCTGGCTGTCCAGGGTAGCTTCTGGTATAGACAGGTAAGCCTCGCTTTCGCTGCCATCGCGCTGCACCACGGCACCTGCATGGCGTGCAATCTTGAGCATGGCCACGTTCTCGCTCAGCGCATGGATGAACAAGAGGTTCACCCCCTGGTTGCGGGCGTGCATCACCGCATGCGCAAACAGCTTGGCCCCCAGGCCTTTGCCACGCTGGTGCGGTGACACCGAGACGCCAAACTCGGCGCAAGTGGCCCATTTTGGGTCGACCGAATAGGCCAGGTGCGCCATGGCCACCAACTCGAGGCGGCGGTTGAAGACTCCGAAAATCTCGTCCCGCTCAAAATTCAGACCCTGCACATAACGCTCAATTTGCTCGTCGGTGGCGGCATAGCCAAAGCGCAAGTAGCGGTCTGCGTTGGGCAGGGCCCGCAATTGCCGGGCAATGCGCGGCTTGTGGCGCGGCGACAGCGAGCGGATAGGCACCCAGCTGGCACTCTTTCTGGCAACCCCAGTCGGAGCCAACGGCGCCGCATCGGCTGTGCCGAACCCACTTCGCCAAAACTGCCGAAGCATGGAAGTGAGTTTTTTAGTACGCGAATCAGAGGGGGTGTTCATGTTGGAACCTAGGGTTAACCCCATTGTGCGCCCTTTTGCCTGGCCCCGGCTCTCACGGGTTTTGTCGCCTGTGAGACCTCCAAGACCACCTCTCAGGAATTGCCCTGTGTCAGCTCCGGCGGGAGCTGGTGACAATGCAGGCCTACAGGAGATAAGCGCATGGACCGTATTTGGCTCAAAAATTACCCGCCCGGTGTGCCCCACGACATCGACACCTCTCAGTACAAAAGCCTGACCGACTTGCTCGAGCGGGCATTCCGCGAGCACGGCAACAGCCCGTTTTCGGTCTGCATGAACCGATGGATGAGCTACAAACAGCTCGACGAATTGTCCACCACCATGGGGGCCTGGCTGCAAAACAAGGGCCTTGAGGCCGGCAGCCGGGTGGCCATCATGCTGCCCAACCTGCCCCAGTTTGCCGTGACCATGGCCGCCATTTTGCGGGCGGGCTACACCTGCGTGAACGTCAACCCCCTCTACACAGCACGCGAGCTCGAGCACCAACTTAAGGACTCTGGGGCCACGACCATCGTGATTCTGGAAAACTTCGCAGCCACCTTGCAGGACGTGATCGAGCGCACCGCTGTGCAGCATGTGGTGCTGGCATCGATCGGCGATTTGCTGGGCCCCATCAACGGTCGCTGGTTGAGCTTTGCCGTGCGGCACCTGGCCAAAATGGTCCCCCCGTTCGAACTGCCCCTGAGCGCCGGTCGCACCGTCACCCCGTTCAACAAAGCCATCGCCCAAGGCCGCGGCCTGAGCCTGCGGCCCACAGCACAGACCATGGACGACACCGCATTTTTGCAATATACGGGGGGCACCACTGGCTTGTCCAAAGGGGCCGTGTTGACGCACGGCAACGTGGTCGCGTCCATCTTGCAAGCCGAGGGTTGGTTCTCCCCGGCTTTGGCCGAAATAGGGGATCTGCGCAAAGTCAACAGCATTGCTGCGCTGCCGCTGTACCACATCTTCGCGCTGACTTTGTGCCTGCTGGCCATGCGCCAAGGCTCCTTCATCACGCTGGTGCCCAATCCGCGTGACTTTGCCAAGTTCATCGACGTGCTCAAGCAGCGTCCCTTCCATGTGCTGCCCGGGGTGAACACGCTGTTCAACGCGTTGATGCAGCACCCGATGTTCAAGACCATCGATTTTTCGTCGCTCAAACTGACACAGGCAGGCGGCATGGCCGCCTCTGAAGGCACGGCGCGGCACTGGCAATCGGCCACGGGCAGCGCCATGATCGAGGGCTGGGGCATGAGCGAGACCTGCGCGATCGGCACCAACAACCCGGTCACGCAAAAGACCTTCAGCGGCAACATCGGACTGCCCCTGCCGGGCATTGACATCGCCATCAAGGACGACGATGGCGAAAGCCTGCCCTTGGGCAGCTCGGGGGAAATTTGTATTCGCGGCCCCAACGTCATGACCGGTTACTTCAACCAGCCCGAAGAAAACGCCAAAACTTTCACGGCTGACGGCTTCATGCGCACCGGCGACATCGGCATCATGGACGATCAAGGATTCACCCGCATCGTGGACCGCAAAAAGGACATGATCATCGTCAGCGGCTTCAACGTCTTCCCCAGTGAGCTGGAAAATGTCATTTCGACCTGCCCCGGCGTGGTCGAGTGCGCGGCCGTGGGCATTCCCGACAGCATGCAAGGCGAAACCATCAAGGTGTTTGTGGTGCGTAACGACCCGATGCTGACCGAAGAAGTCGTGTCGCGTTTTTGCCAAGACCAGCTCACCGGCTACAAGCGCCCCAAATACATTGAGTTCCGCGACGAACTGCCCAAATCCAACGTGGGCAAAATCCTGCGCCGCGACCTGCGCAGCGCCAAATGACCCCAAACAACGCCCTGCCACCTGGCGTGCGCGTGTTCGAGCGTGGCTGGCTGTCGGCCAACAATGTGCTGCTGATGGACTCACACAGCGCCAACTTGGTGGACAGCGGCTACGTCACCCACCAGGCCCAAACCTTGGCCTTGGTGCAGCAGGCCCTGCAAGGCCGCACGCTGGACCAGCTGGTCAACACCCACCTGCACAGCGACCACTGCGGCGGCAACCAGGCCTTGCAGGCGCATTACCCGGCCCTGAAAACCTGGATTCCGCCGGGCCTGTCCCAAGCCGTGCAGCATTGGCGCGAAGACGAACTGAGCTACCAACCCACAGGGCAGAACTGCCCTGCCTTTGCTTTTACCGGCTTGCTGCAACCGGGCAGCACCCACCGCTGGGCCGGCATGGACTGGCAAGTGCACGCGGCCCCCGGGCACGACCCGCACTCGGTCATCTTGTTCGCCCCCGAGCACCGTTTGCTGATGTCGGCCGATGCGCTCTGGCAAAACGGTTTTGGCGTGGTGTTTCCTGAGTTGGTGGGCATTGACGCCTTTGACGAAGTGGCCCAAACCCTGGACCTGATCGATCGGCTTGACCCCGCCACCATCATCCCGGGCCACGGCGCCGTGTTCACCGAAGTGGCCCCCGCACTGGCGCTGGCCCGCAGCAAGCTTGAAGGCTTTGCGCAAAACCCCGTGCGGCACGCCCGTTACGGCAGCAAGGTCTTACTCAAGTTCAAACTGCTGGAATGGGGCCAAATCTCCAAAGCCGAATTCAGCGCCTGGGCCATGAACATGCCTTACTTGTGCGACCTGCACCAGCGCTTTGGGCAAGGCCATAGCCTGAGCAACTGGCTGGACATGATGCTGGCCGAGCTGGCGCGCAGCGGCGCGATGCAAGAGCTCGATGGGGTCTTGCACAACGCCTGAGGCCTCCAAAGAAAAACCCACAGCCTCTTGCGAAACTGTGGGGTGTCGGTGGTGAACTGGTTTGGGCTCTGGCCAACTCAAACAACAGCATGGGACCGCTGCCGCAGCAGCTGACCGGCTGCATGAGCCTGCGACCCCAAGCGGTGACCGTTGACAAAAACCGCCTCGACGCCGATGGCCCGGCTGATCAACCGGTCTTGCCCTGCAGGCAGGTCATAGACCCGCTCTAGCGGTTCGGCACCGACACGCTCAGGGTCGAAGACCACCAGATCGGCAGGCAATCCCAAGGCCACCCGCCCACGGTCATACAAGCCAAATACATCGGCAGGGTGCGAGGTCAGACGCCGCACCGCCTCTTCCAGACTCAAAGCACCACGTTCACGAACCCAATGGCCAAGGAGGTAAGTGGGATGGCATGCGTCGCATAACTGGCTCATGTGCGCGCCGCCGTCGCCCAGACCCAGCACCACATGGGCGTCGGCCAATATCTCGCCGACCTCACTTTCATCAAAATTGAGCAGGGCAATTCGCCAGCGCATTTGCAAATCGCTGGCCAGGGCCAGATCCAGCATCAGGTCGACCGGATCCACCTGCCGCTCTTGCGCCAGATCGACCAGCTTGCGCTCGAGCAGGCTGGCATCGTTCGTCCCAGAAATCACCATCTCCAGAAAGGACGCCCTTCGCGTGTCGCCTTCAGCCTCTTTGCCAGCAAACCAAGCGTCGTCCGGTCCGCGACCTGCGACCTGTCGCTTCAGGCGGGCGCGAAACGCCGGGTCTGCGTAGACAGCACGCCGCTGCGCCTCGTCGTCCGCCAGGCGCACCGGCTCGAAAGATGCCCAAGTGTCAAACACCACAGGTGATCTAAAGTCAAACTCAAACTGTATCGGCCGACAAGCGCCTTGGGCGTAAATAGGCAGGCCCTTCAATCGTTGCTGCGCGGCGCGTTCGAGCTGCAGACGGTGAGAGCCCGGCCCCAGCGAGCCGGCCAACAGCGAAGTCCACACCACGGGCCGGCCGCTGACCTCGTAGAGCTGTTCATAGGCCGCCCAGAGTGGCTCGCGCCCGACGTTGTAATGGATCAATCCGTGGCCGGACTCACCGACCGCTCGTGCGAGCTCGAGCATTTCTTCGAAATCGGCCAGACGACTGGGCACGGGTCTGCCCGCATAGCCCACATGGACCTTGGAGACCGAAGTGGCAAAGCCTACGGCGCCAACGTCCATGGCCTGGCGAACCAGTGTTTTCATCTGGGCCACCTCTGCTGCACTGGCCGCACGCGTCGTGGCTTCGTCACCCATCACCCACAGCCGCACCGGCGTGTGCCCAACCATCACCGCCACATTGATGCCCAGCGCAGTGCGCTCAAGCAAGTCCATGTATTCAGGAAAGGTCTGGAAAGGCCAAGGACTGCCCAGTCCCTCCTCCAGAGCCGACAGGCTCATGCCCTCGACACGCTCCAGCGTGCGCAAGATCAGGTCGCGGTGCTCGGGGCGGGTCGGTGCCACCCCAAAGCCGCAGTTGCCCATCACTACGGTGGTCACCCCGTGCCAGGGTGAGACCGTCAGTTCGGGGTCCCACAACACTTGAGCATCGTAGTGGGTGTGGATGTCCACAAAGCCCGGGGCCACCACCAAGCCCTGCGCATCGAACGTCTGGTGCGCCGCACCGAGCCCTTCACCCAGCGCGACGACACGGCCGTCCTTGATGCCCACATCGCACCGGCGCCGCGGGCTGCCGGTACCGTCCACCAGCATACCGCCGGTGATTTTCAGGTCGAAATCAGGCATGACTTCATTCCACCTTCACGCCGGTAAATTCGATCATGCGGCGCCAGTAATCGAGATCACCGCGCTGTCGCTCGGCCAGTGCGTCGGGGCTGCTGCCAATGGGGTCAAAACCCAAGGTCTTCCAACGCTCCATCGATTCAGGATGGCGCAAAGCCTTGTTGATTTCTGCCGACAAACGCTCAGCAACGGGGCGCGGCGTGC
Source organism: Limnohabitans sp. 2KL-51 (assembly GCF_003063645.1). Taxonomy (GTDB): domain Bacteria; phylum Pseudomonadota; class Gammaproteobacteria; order Burkholderiales; family Burkholderiaceae_C; genus Limnohabitans_A. The sequence continues at coordinate 30,019 of NZ_NESJ01000017.1, read as the reverse complement.
GGGCCGGCGCAAAGACGCCGTACCAACCCTCGATCACAAAGTCTTTGAAACCGGCTTCCACCATGGTCGGCAGGTCAGGTGCCGCCGGCGAGCGCTTGGCGCAGGTCTGGGCCAGCGCCCGCACCTTGCCAGAGCGCGCCAAAGGCAAGGACGAAGGCAAGTTATCAAACATGAAACTCAGCCGGCCCGAAAGCAGGTCCGGCATGGCAGCACCGCTGCCTTTATAAGGCACATGAATGGCTTTGACATTGCTGTTTCGCAGCAGCAGCTCAGCCGCCACGTGCTGTGAACTGCCTGCAGCGGCTGTACCATAGCTGGCCGCGCCCGATTGCCGCGCAATCCAGTCCACCAGTTCACGCACGTTGGTGGCCGGAACGCTCGGCGGCACGATCAGCGCCAGGCAGGCGGTACCCACCAGCGTCAAGGGCTGAAAATCACGAATCGGGTCGAAGGCCATGTTGGGGAAAAAAATCAGGTTCGACGCGTGCGTGCTTTGTGTGCCAAAGACGAGCGTGTAACCGTCTGGCGCGGCACGGGCTACGAACTCCGAGCCAATGGCGCCCGACGCACCTGCTCGATTTTCCACCGCCACGCCCTGTCCCAGTGATTCAGCCAGACGAGCAGACAGCACCCGGGAGATCGAGTCGGTTGGCCCGCCAGGGGCGAAAGGAACCACCCACTTGAGCGGACGGTTGGGCCAATCGGACTGGGCATTGACACCAAAAGCCGCCGCCATCATGGCAACAGCGGCAAGAGCGGATCTCATGGAAAGGGACATCAGACGATTTCCTTTAGGGCTGGACAGGGTGACAGGACGAGCATTCGAGGGTGAATGGTCACAGTAATACTATAGCTTTTATCAATTTAGAAGCAAAGCAAGTTTCCCCTCTCACCCATAAATGACAGTGGGTTGGGCAGGTTGCCGGGCTCTGGGCAGAGAGGGTTGGGTGGTTTTTGGAAACGCAGCCTTTTCCCATCCGCGCGTCGTTTTTGTACCCATATTGGTCGGCTTGCTGTGGCTGTGTCATTCAGCAAGCCCAGCCCCGTTTTGAGGGTGATGGTAGCTTTGGAACTGCGCAGGGTTCGTGTGCAGAACGGTGAACCCAAAAAGAAAAACCCCACAGCTCTTGCGAAACTGTGGGGTGAATCTGGTGGCCTGGAGTGGAATCGAACCACTGACACGCGAGGGTGTAGAGTTTTGTGTAAACGGGGCTGGGATCAGTCTTAGGGCATCCTGCCTTCGAACTGAATGGTAAACCGGGTTAAGGCGGCTTTCCAATCTCTGAGCGGCATCGTCCACTTCTTGCTGATGTTGTTCAGCGCCAAGTAAAACAATTTGAGCAACGCCTCATCGCTGGGGAACGAGCTACGGCTCTTGGTCACCTTGCGCAGGCTCATGTTCACCGACTCGATGGCGTTGGTCGTGTAAATGATTTGCTGAATCTCTGGCGGATACTCAAAGAACGGCACGATCCGCTGCCAGTTGCTGCGCCACGATTTCACAATGGTCGGGTAGCCTTGGCCCCACTGGTCCTCGAACTCTTGCAGCCGCTGCAGCGCTTCGTCTGCAGTTGCAGCGCTATAGATGGCCTTCAAATCAGCGGCCACCTCTTTGCGCATTTTCCAGCTCACATAGTTCAGGCTGTGGCGCACCATGTGCACCACGCACAGCTGCACCGCCGTTTGCGGATACACCGCCTCAATTGCCTCTGGAAAGCCCTCCAAACCATCCACGCAGGCGATGAAGATGTCGGCCACCCCCCGGTTTTTGAGCTCCGTGACCACCTGCAGCCAGAACTTGGCGCCTTCGGTTTGGGCGATCCATAGGCCCAGGATTTCCTTCTCGCCCGCAATGTTGATGCCCAGCGCCAGGTAAACCGCCTTGGCTCTGACCGCGCCTGAGTCGCGAGTTTTGACATGGATGCAGTCCAGATAAACGATCGGGTACAACGACTCCAGTGGCCTGCCCTGCCACGCCTTGGCTTCGTCCATCACGGCATCAGTGACAGTGGAGATCAGGCTGGGCGAGACCTCGGCGCCGTACATCTCTTGCAGATGCCCCTGTATCTCCCGAACGGTCATGCCACGGGCGTACAGGGACAGGATCTTGTCGTCAAAGCCCGTCCAGCGAGTCTGGTGCTTGGGCACGATCTGAGGCTCAAAGCTGGCATGGCGGTCACGGGGGACGTCGATGGGCAGTTCGCCAAAGTCGCCTTTGAGAGTCTTTTTGCTTTTGCCGTTGCGGGCGTTGCCAGCGGCGTTGGCCACGCTGGCGTTCTTGGTGTGGCCCAGGTGCTCGGTCATCTCGGCCTCCAAGGCACGCTCAACCAGGCGCTTGGTCAGCTGCTTGAGCAGGCCGTTCTCGCTAATGAGGTCTTCAGGCTTTTTGTAGCCAGCCAGCAGCTGGTCGATCAATTCGTTGCTTACGGTCATGGTTCATCTTTCTGGATGTTCGGCAGTTTCCTGCCATTTGACCGTTTACACAAAATTTAGGACACCCTCAGAGCAGCACGTGGGTCAAGTTTTTCTGTTGCCATTTCAGTTCCTATGTTTGTAAAGTCTGTAGCCGCAACTCACTACAATAATGAGTTGCGGTAAACATATTATCGATACGTCACGGTCAGGGTTGATGCATCAGATATAGAAATCAGTGACTCATTCAACCGAACAAATCTGTTTGTCGCATCGATTCTAAAAGAACCTGTTGAGATGTCTGTAATAGTTGAGTTTGTATCGCGAGATGTACGAATCAACTTCACTATTGCCGTTGTTGCTGTTTCAGGTTCTACAACATAAGAAGCAACCACACTACCAGTTCGATACTGCTTACGGCTGTCCGGATACAAGGTTGCCGTATACAAAACACCTGTGTCGTTTACACGTGCAGTTGTTGGAATGGTTGGTGTCCCTACAACAACTTCATATTCATCACCAGTTGAGCCTCGCGGCACATAGTTGCTGTCAGTCCAGTCAGTTGATGTAACGGTCAATGGTAAGGTTTGACCGTTACCTGAGAGTGTTGCGGAAATTGTTTGTGAACGTTGTAAAGATTGCAAACCTTCAAAAGTTCCTGTCGTCACAGCACCCGAAGTTGCCGTGCCAGATCCTGTGACACTTACTCCATTGACTGTGCCATTCAAAGTAAATTGATTTGATGAAGGCGTTGTGTATAAAGCAACGTAGGCTGCTCGAAGATCGAACGTAGATGTTGATGCAACAGGAGCAGGAGTTCCACCGCCACCACCTCCACATGCTGCGAGCAACGTAACACTGGCAGTTGCGAGTAAGAGTTTGATTGTGTTTTTCATTTCTGACTTTCGATTATGTTGAACAGCGTATTTCTAAATGTGTATTATTCATACGCTGTCATAGTCAACACTCAATTTTTTACTTTGGAACTTCGCATTTCTTTTGCGCCATCAAGTTGCTTAAGTGAACGCTACGGTTGTCAGCAGCAGCAATCGCTTCATTTGCATTCATAGCAGTGCCGATGATTGCGGGCCAGAAAAATAATGCACGGACCACATTTCCACCTGTTACACTTTTTTCGGCATCTGCTTCTTTTTTCAATCGCTGCACATCAGCAAATTCGTTTTGCATCTGAGCACAAGTAAGACCTGTATCACCTGGCTTTACAACCTGCGTTACTGTCGGCGTAGCACAGCCCGCCAGCAGAGCAACAGCACTTGCCGCCAATGTCAATTTGATGAGATTTTTCATATTTTTCCTTAGTAGGTTTGGTTGAATTTGTTAGTGTCTGTTCGTCATCTTATACATCTCAAAAAAAGAATCAACAAATTTGTCAAGCCAACCTCTACGCCGCCATAGTTGCCGTCAACTTTGAGTAGTGCCGCTCAATCATTGCTGCTGAGTTGCCCATCTGCTTCGACAACGTGTGTATGTCTGTGCTGTTGTTCAGCAGTTCCAACGTAGCGTAGGTGTGACGTAGGCTGTACAAGGTTCTGTTTTCACCCTCTGCTGTCCGTGCTAAACCCGAATCACGCATCAAGCGTCTAAACGTGCCCACAAAACTGTGCGGGTGGTAGGCGTTGCTGAAGCGAAAGATTTTGTGTGTGGCACGTGTTGACAGCACTGTGTCCAACGTCAAATGTTTAATGTCTGCTTGCCGTTGCTGTAGCCGCAGCAGCACGTCAACAGCACGGTGTTTTGCTATGAGCCAACGTCCGCCAGTTTTGCCGTCAACCCATATGCGTATGTAACGTACGTCTTTGTGCGTGTGCCACTCAATGTGCTGCCAACAGATGTTCATTGCTTCTGTGCCGTGTCGCATTCCTGTCAACAGCAGCAGTTCAATGTAGTCACGCAGCAACGGACGTATTTCCTTCTCAACTTCCATACGTCCCTGCGTTTGCCACACGTCCATAAATGTCAGCAACTGTTGAACTTCTTGTTCTGTAAATGCTGGACGTGTTCGCCCTTTCTCGCCACGTGCTGTCAACTTGGGAACGGGCACACGTTCTTAAATGTAGCCACGCGACACCGCAGTTTCAATCAACTTGTTCCACGCACTTGTAAAGTTGTTGAGTGTTGACGTTGCTGGTTTTCGTCGCATCTGTCTGTCACGCCACAACTCAAACTCACGCACGTCTGTGTGCGTCAACTGTTCAAGACATTTTTCGCCAAAGTACGGCACAAAGTAGCGTTCAATACACGACAGGTAATCGTGACTTGCTGTTTTGCCAGTGCTGCCGTCTATTTTTGTACGCAGTTCAGCACAGCAAACAGCAGCAATCTGTGCGACTGTGTGTGTACGGTGTGCTAAACCCAGCCGTTGTCTGTAGCGTGACTCGTCATACAAATCACACGCAACGGTAACGGCGTGTTCAACTGACGCTTTGCGTGTGCTGACTCTGTGCCAAGTACCGTCAGCAAGTCGGTAACGGCACTGATACAGCAGACTGCGGCTGCGTCTGTACAACACCACGTCACCGTCACGCAAATACAAAATGTTGGGCTGTGCTGCTGCGAGTGCGGCAACTGACACGCGGAGTCGCGTGTTCTGTGTCACTACCTCTGTGTCTGTGCTGTGCGTCATAGGGCAAAGTCACAGCAACGTAAACGTAAAGTTCCAACAGCGTAGGCAGCAACGTGTGTTTTACGCTTCGGAAAAAGAAAAACCCCACAGCCTCTTGCGAAACTGTGGGGTGAATCTGGTGGCCTGGGACGGAATCGAACCATCGACACGCGGATTTTCAACGCACCTCTCCAAACTGCAAACCGTATTTGCTCAAGCATTTGCAGCGTGACAAAAGTGGGGTGTGCGTGTTTTTGCTGCGTTTCGTAAAACGCTGCTGTCAATGTATCTCGCACCATTTTTACTATACCTCTCATCCGTGTCGCCGAGAATTTTTAATCACTTCATTTCGCCGTCATAACCAGCGTTTTCACGCCGTTTTGCAACATTTCAGCATTGCACTACGCTGTCAAGCACAGCACTACGCAGCGTTAGAAGCGTTGCTGTTGTTGCTTGCGTTTGCGTTCTGCTTCACGCTGCTGTCGTTGTCGCTCGCGTTCTGCGTGTAGTTGGTCTCTACTACGCTCCACGCCTTGCTTGAGCGAGTTGATACGGGCTTGGGCTGGTGTCGTTGGTGGCTTGGGCTTGATGGTGTTGTCAAGTAATGTGCTGTCATCTTCTGCTTCATCTACACGCACAGGACTGACAGCAATGCTGTTCATCCCATACTTGTATTGACACAGCAGTCTCGCGTGGATGGTGCTGTTAGCAAAGACCGCTGTTTTCACCAACTGCCCACCTAAACGCACGGTCACCAAATATTTGTTCATCAAGTATTTAGTGCCCACATATTGCTGCATCAACAGCCCCTGTTTATCGATAAGCACGGTTTTTCACCCTACCCAAGCAGCGTGGCAAAAACCGTGCTTTTCAATAAACCATACCCTCTACCCCCAATCCTTACCCTCCAAAGCCCTCACGCAATTTGTTGGACGCTGCTTCAATCTGTGCATCCAACTCACCACCCAATACCGCACCCTTCAGCAGTTCAAGCGTGGGCACCAAATCCTTTTCACTACCCACTTCCACTGCCCACTTACCCTTTGCCAACTCAAGCACTTTGGTGCCGTATCTCACGCTCAATACCAACTTACCGTTATCACCAACAAACCACCAAGCCTTCACCCGTTTGCTCATTTCCACTTGCTTGCGTTCGCCAGTGTTCGCATCTGTAATCGAGCGGAACTTTTTGGGTGCAAATGTGCCACCCGTTTGCTGTGCTTTCGCCAACTCTGCTTGCTCCCACAAGCGTTTTGCCAACTTGTTGCGGCGTTGTTGAACGGGGCTCATTTGCGTGGGCTTCTGTGCCGCCGTCAATTTCAAACCTGTCAGTGCTGTCATTGCGTTGTCCTTTCTGTGTAGCAATGAACTAACTTTATTTTCATCACCAACATCTGGACAACCTCTTTATGCCGTCCAGTGTCAAAGTGCCACACACACCAAACAATCATTCACTTTTACACAGGCATTGTTTGGTCGTTGCTAAATACTTGTATGAACAAATACAAGAACTTTATGGATGACGGACTGACAGCAGACTGGTTGCGAGACAACGGCATTGCTGTCCAGACATTTGGCACTACGCACATTCGACTACTACAGGCACAACAACAGGCACACGCTCTACTCACACAACACAGCAACCTACTGACCCAATATCAACGCACGACACTGGAAACATTTCAGCATCAAATGGCACACAAGAACACAAGAATAAAACTCAAACCCACAGCAGCCAATCCCATTCTCAACATCAGCAGCAAAATCAACAGACAACTATTCAAACAGCACCGACATTTGGCACAGGCACAACACTAAACATTCAGGCACTACTACAGCAGATACTCCACTGCTCAAACAAAGGGAACAAACGCGGGTTGTAATATGACGGCTAATGACCCCGCACTCGCAACAGGTTGGATTGGAGGCTTGTTGCATTGAGTGAGCCGCAGAGTTGCTGCAATGCAAATCAATGCAGAAGCAGTTTGCAAGTTTCAATACATTCGTCTTGCGTCAAACTCTTTCAATCTCGTCCTGCGATGGGCTTTGCACTGACCAGAACGACACGGCGGCTTCTGTTCATCTTTCGATGACATAGCCGTCGTTTGCTCAAAACTTTCCCAAACCAGTCAATACCAAACACCGAACGCGAAGCAAGTGGTGCTGAGTAATGCGATGGAGCGAAGCGACTTGAGCATTACGACAGCACAGCGAACGCCAGTTCGCTCTACACCCTTGTTTCATCTGTCAGCAAAACATCGGTCAAACGAAAGTATGACCACACTCTTGTTCAACACCCGTGTTAGTGCAAATCACCAGGTGGTGAGATCTCGCAACCACGCAGAAATTACGCAGCAGATTTTTTGGTGCAGCAACTGACTTTTGGGCACAAACACGCAGCAGCACCTCAAATCAGCCCTACACGCGGTGATCTTTTCGTCCTTGCTCGCTGCGATGCTGGCGGCGGTCAAAACGCCGTTGCAGGGCGTTTTATGCGTTCTTGCTCGTTTCGTTGCTCACTACCCACGCTGCAGCGTAAATACTTGAGAGATAACAGAATACACAAACTACTTGGACGGCAACGCAACCTCTTGTTTTTGAACAGATCGCTATCAACCCGCCAAAGCATCGGGTTTCACTTGTCCTCATCACCGATAAGAACGCACACTTATTTCACGCACATTATTTGGAGCAACATATGGCAACAGCAAAATCACTTACACCCGCAGAACTTGATCGAGTGCTCACTTACACATCAACTCAACCCTACGCAAAACGCAACAGGGCAATGCTGATGATGACGGTTGCAGCAGGACTTCGTGTTTCAGAAGTTGCAGGACTGACACTGGGTGATGTTTTAGACAGCAAGGGCTGTGTGCGTAGTGAGGTTTTTCTTGCTGCTCATCGTGTCAAACACCAACACGCTCGCACTATCTACATCAACAGCCGTTTGCAACAAGAGTTGGCAGACTACATTGCTACACGCACCAACAAAGACCCAGCATTGCCTTTGTTCCCCACACATCGCGGACCACGCTGCAGTTTCTCACCCAACACACTGGCACAACACTTTTATTGGCTGTATCGAAAGGCTGGCGTTAGTGGTGCCAGTTCGCACAGTGGTCGCAAGACATTTCTCACTTCACTTGCAAGTCAAGGCGTTTCAGTGTTCGTTCTTGCATCACTTGCTGGACACAAGAGCATTTCAACTACACAACGCTACATCACCGTCAATGACGATGTCAAACGGCGTGCAGTTGAGTTGGTTTGATTACGGCTTCAACATCAATTCAATCAACGCATCTTTTCCTTGTCCAGACAATCCACGCATAACCTGTTTCTTTTCCAGTTCTACTAGAATAGTGCTGCTGCCATTTCCATAGTCTCTCAGTTGTTTGGCAATTTTCAAGATTTGACGAATCGCAGCATTTGCTTCTTTTGTTAGTTTTACTTCAGGTTTTTCTTTGTGCAAATTGATGTTCTTTTTGCCATACAAATCGGACAATTCTGCTTTTAATACACTTTCTTTTACTTTGATCCAAACAGCACAAGCAGAGTAGTAGGCTGACATCAATTTATCTGCTACTTCTGCTTCGGTCATTGCAACTGGCTGAATTATTCGCAATGCATCCAATTCAGCATCTTCTTCTTCTTCATTTACTATCTGCCGTGCTTTGACTTTGTCCAGTTCTTCGCTAATTGTTCCACTGCCAATCGTCCATTCCCTTACACCAGCGATACTCGATTCAAAAGCAGCAAGCATATTTTTACCAGCACTTGCCAACGCATAGTAAGGATGCTTTGTATCTGGTTCAAACAACTTGTAGAGTGCGTTTGTCTCAAGCAGCGCATCCAACTTTGCTTGTGCTAATGCTTCAACTTGCCGCACCGTTCGGTATGCTTGAATGATATCTTTTGTCGTTCTCGCTGCCGCTGCCATTTTTTACTCCACTTGTTATGCTGGACACACTGGGTTTAACAAAAAGCACGGTTTTTCACTACATCAAACCTACTCTGACTAAAACCGTGCTTTTTAATAAACCATACCCTTCCACCCTACCAAAAGCCTGCAAAGCCCCTATTCACCTGCCTTCCAGCCTACCTGCCTTGTTTCTTCCTGTTCGCAAGCACAGCCCTTTCGTGCTCTCGTAGCAATTCAAGTTGCTCACGCTCATAGTCATCCATTTCGCTCTCTGCCTTCTGCTGTATCGCATCTTCCATCGCTCTTATTTCTCTGTCTCGCTTGTTCAGCCCCTGCAGTCCAATCGGTTGCTTATCCATTCGCCGCAAGCCTGCCCGTGTCATTGCGTTGTTTGCCAAGTTCGTAGCAACACTCTTATCTTTGCCATCTTTCAATGCTTGGTTCAGCGTATCAAAGTAGATTTTGGCACCGCGTATTTCTGCTTGATCTTTCAACCTATCAAACTCTGCTTCAATCCCATCCCAAGCAGTTTTCAATGCAGCCTTCAACACTTCAATCCGCACCTGTCGTTTGCTCTTCCATCCCAGTGCTTGCTGTTCTTGTTCTGTTCTTGCTCTTTTGTTCTTTCGCAGTTGCTGCTGCTGTTCCCAAGCACTATCTAACTCTGCTCGTTGTGCATCGTTGAGCAGACTGCGGATTTCTTTGTCAGCAATTTCATCACCCGCTTCCAGTTGTTCAATGCGTTTCGTCAAACGCTCAAGTATGTGTGTTCCATCAAGTTTGGGCATAAAAAAACAGCGTGAGTTGTTAGCCCACGCTGCTCTTGCTACATCAAGTTGAGATTACTTGGATTTGGCTGTTTTCTTCGCTGCAGGCTTCTTTGCTGCAGGCTTCTTTTCAGTTGCAGCAGAAGTCTTCTTACTGCCCTTGGCTTTCAAACTTCCACGCAGTTGTGTTGCTGTAAATCCGTGTTGCTTGCACAACTTCTTCACCAGTTCCAAGTCAGCATCTTTACTTGCTTCCAGCAGTTTTTTCTTCTCTTCAGCAAGTTTCTTTTCTTGTTCTGCGATTTCTTCAAGTCGTTGTTGTGGTGTGCTCATTTCAGTTGCTCCTTAATTGCAACGAACACCAATTGATGAGGCATCCAACCGTCCATTTGGTGATTCATAGTATCCTTTTGATGCTAGGCAGGCTTGGAATGCTGAACAACTTGGCATTACGGAACTACTTGCTGCTCCACCATATTGATTTATTGCGGCACCACTGACTCGGGCAGATGTTTCGCGAACACATTGATAGCGTGCATTCGCAAAGTCTTGAAATGTTCCAGGACCATCATATTTTGGTGCCGCACATCCTGTTGCTAGCAACGCAACACCAAGCATCAAGCCCATAATTCGAAATCGCATATTACTTCCTTTCAGTGTAGTCCGTCTTTTATCATAAACATCTCAATAAAATAATCAACCCCATCAAGCCAACCTGTCTGCTGCCATAGTCGCTGTCAATTTGCTGTAGTGCCGCTCAATCATTGCCGCTGAGTTGCCCATCTGCTTGCTGAGCGTGTGTATGTCAGCCCCACCCTCCAACAATGCCAGCGTGGCGTAGGTGTGCCGCAGCGAATACAAGGTTCGCGTTTGCCCTGCACTATCCACTAACAAGCCGCTGTCCCGCATCAGCCGCCTAAAAGTTCCCACCAAACTGTGCGGCTGGTGTCCGTCACTGAAGCGGAACAGCAAGTGCGGCACTCGTGTTGTGAGCACATCCTCAAACGGCACATCAGCAATATCTCGCTGCCGTGCGTGTAGCCTACGCAGTACATCCACTGCCTTGTGCTTGGCAATGAGCCAGCGTCCGCCCGTTTTGCCATCCACCCACACACGCAAATACCGCACACCATCCTTTGTGTGCCACTCCAAGTCCCGCCAGCGTATGCCCATTGCCTCTGTGCCGTGCCGCATACCCGTGTAAAGCAACATCTCAATGTAATCACGCAGCAAGGGGCGTATCTCTTGCTCAACTGCCATTCGCCCTTTGTGCTGCCAAGTTTCCACAAACGCCAACAACTGTTCTATCTCTTCCTTGCTGAACGCTGGGCGTGTTTTACCCTTCTCGCCCTTGCTTGTGAGTTTTGGCACTGGCACACGCTCTGAGATGTAGCCTTGTTCTACAGCAGTGGCAATCACACGGTTCCACGCACTGGTGAAGTTGTTGAGGGTGCTGGTTTTGGGCTTGCGTGTCATTTGCCTGTCCCGCCACAGTTCAAACTCTCGTATGTCCGTATGCGTCAATGACTCCAACTGACGCTCACCAAAGTAAGGCACGAAGTAGCGTTCAATGATGCTGACATAGTCATTCAACGCCGTTTTCTTGCCTTTGCCGTCAATCTGCTGCCGCAAGTCAGCACAGCAAACAGCAGCAATCAGTGCTACAGAGTGTGTGCGGTGTGCTAATCCCAACCTTTGTCTGTATCTGGCTTCGTCGTAAATGTCGCAAGCACGAACAATGGCGTGTTCTAACGCTGCTTTACCCGTTGTTTGTCTCACCCAACTGCCGTCAGCCAAACGGTAGCGACATTGATACAGCAGACTGCGGCTGCGGCGATACAAGACAAGTTCGCCGTCACGCAAGTAGATGGACTGCGGTTGAGCAGCGTGGAGGGCTGTGAGGGTGCTGCGGAGGGTGGTTTTTTGAAAAGCAGACTTTTTTCCATCCGCGTGTCGCTCGTTGTCTAAATACAAGGTGGAGTGCGGTGGCTGCTGCATTTAGCAAGCCTCTCTGCGTGCGGCAAGTTGAGGCAGCGTTGGCAGCATATGTATTACGCTAACACTACAAAGTAAAACACCGTAAGCACTTTCGCACTTACGGTGTAGAACTGGTGGCCTGGACTGGAATCGAACCAGTGACACGCGGATTTTCAATCCGCTGCTCTACCAACTGAGCTACCGGGCCGAAGCCATGAATTCTAGCAGGTCTTTTGGGGGCGCCCGAGAGCAAAACTCAAAAAAATACTGCGTCAAACACCGATGTCAATGCCCGCTGCGTTCCAGGGACAGCCATTGGTCTCCAAGCGTCTCTGGCACCAGAGTCAATGGCTGCGTTTGCTGCGTGTGAGGTCCACGCCAAGTTGCTTGAGCTTACGGTAAAGGTGGGTGCGCTCCAGACCTGTTTTTTCGGCCACTCGGGTCATCGATCCACCTTCTTGGGACAGGTGAAATTCAAAGTAGGCTTTTTCAAAGGCATCACGTGCTTCGCGCAGCGGTCGGTCAAGTTCGAAGCTTTGCTGCACATCGGGGGCCGAAATGTTTTTGGTCACGACCACCGAGGACATGGACAGCACGCTGGGCGGCGGAGGCGGGGTAGCGGCCAGCATGGCTTGCTGCACTTGATCGCGGGCCAGTGCTTGTTCAACCGCCTTGAGCAGTTTTTGCAGGGTAATGGGCTTTTCCAGAAAGGCATGCGCGCCGATCTTGACGGCGTCAACCGCAGTGTCGATGGTGGCGTGGCCACTCATCATGATCACGGGCATGTTCAACAGGCCGGTAGCCGCCCATTCCTTGAGCAGGCTCACGCCATCGGTGTCGGGCATCCAGATGTCGAGCAACACGAGGTCGGGGCGCATGTTCTGGCGAGCCTCACGCGCTTGCGCGGCGTTTTCGGCAAGCTCCACCTGGTGCCCCTCGTCAAAGAGGATTTCTGAGAGCAGGTCTCGTATGCCCAGCTCGTCGTCCACCACCAAAATATTTGCCATATGCCTGTTTTGTCTCTGTTCATGAAGGGGGCTGTTCCAGCCCCTGTGCGGTTTGCGCCACAGCGAATGATAACGAGACTTGCGCACCTTGAATGTCGCCACCTTCTGACACGTTACCCAGCTTGATGTTTGCGCCGTGTTCATCGGCTATTTTTTTGACCACGGCCAGGCCAAGGCCCGTGCCCTTGGCCTTGGTGGTGACGTAGGGTTCAAAGGCCCGTTGCAGGATATTGGGGGCAAAGCCGGGGCCGGTGTCGGTCACCGTCATTCGCACCCGTTGACGCTGCTCGCGCCACTCGGTGCGCACGTGTACGCGGGCTGTAGCCAGCCCGTGGCCACGCGTTTCGCAGGCGTCTTGAGCGTTTTGCAGCAGGTTGTGGATGACCTGGCGCAATTGCTGTTCGTCTCCCAGGATGGCAGGGCATGCTGCATCGAGCTCAGTGTGGATTTGGGCTCGCGTCTCGTTGTCATGAGGCTCACTGGCGTACAGGGCCAGCACATCGCTGATCAGTGTGTTGAGCTGCAGAGGCTTGAGCTCAGCCGATGGTAAACGGGCATAGTCGCGAAACTCATTGACCAAGCGCTTCATCGCATCCACCTGGTCGACGATCGTCTTGACAGATTTGGTCAGCACTGCGTCGTCTTGCGCTTCCAATTTACCGATCAGGCGTCTTTGCAGGCGCTCGGCCGACAGCTGGATGGGCGTGAGGGGGTTCTTGATTTCGTGCGCCAACCTTCGGGCCACTTCCCCCCAGGCCTGGGCGCGTTCAGCCGAGACGATTTCCGAGATATCGTCAAACACCAACAAGCGCTTGCCGTCTGGCAAGACAGCTCCGCGCGCGAGCAAGGTCACGCTGGTTTGGCTCAGCCCCTGGCCTGCAGCATGGATGTCAAAGGATTTTTGCCAGTGGTCCAATTCGTGTACGTCTGTGCCGGCATGCAAGGCTTTGAATTGGGCATCCACCTCGTGGGCAAACGCCTGCAGACCAGGCAGGCCTTGCAGGCCCTTGCCTTCGTGCGCGCTGACCGGCACGCGCAAAATGCGCGTGGCCCCTGGGTTGGTCGATTCGATGGTGCCTTGTGCGTCAAGCACCATGACACCAGCCGTGAGATTGTCCAGGATAGTTTGCAATTTGCCTCTGGCTTGGTCGAGGTGGCTCAGGCTGCGTTCGCCACTGACACGGGCATCGGCCAGTTGCTGGGTCATCTCGGCAAAAGATCGGGTCAGTCCACCCAGCTCGTCTTTGCCTTGCAGCGCCAGTTTGGGCCGCAGGTCGCCGTCCGCCACTTGGCGCATGCCATGGGCCAGCAACAGCAAGGGTCTGGCCAGCTGTTTGCCCAACAGCACGGCCAGCAAAATAGCCCCCAACACAGCCAGAAAGAGGCTCAGCGTCAGGGTGCCGATGTACATGCGCCGCAGGCCGTCACGCGCCAGGGCCCGCTCTTGGTATTCGCGGTAGGCCGCTTGCACCTCCAGCGCATTGTTGACCAGTGTGGGGGGCAGGTCCTGGGTCACCATGAGCAAGCGCCGTTCTTCGTCCAAAGCCAGGCTCCATTGGGGAAACAGCACCAGGACCTTGATCCGACCCTTGTCGCCGCCGGGGTTGGCTTCGTCCAAACCCTCCACCCAGGACATGGAGCCATTTTGACGGGCCTCACGCAGTTGCTGCGGCGCAGGCCGATCGGCACTCAATTGAAAGCGCGATGGCCCGGCGTTGGCCACCATTTGCCCGCCCTGGGTCCAGATGGCGACATCAATCGCGCCCAGCTGGGTACGGATTTTTTCAGCCGCCAAAGCGGGGTTGAGTTCACTGGCTTCGGCCCAATTGGCGGCGGCTGCCTTGCCTTGTTTGTTCAGATCTTCACTGAGGGTGTCCAGCGTCGCCCGCCCCAAGTTGAGACCCGCCACCAAGGCCGCCTCCACTTTGACGTCAAACCAGCTTTCAATCGAACGCGAGACAAACTGGTAAGACACCACATAAATGAGCAAACCGGGAATGACGCCCACCAAAGCAAAGATGCCCGCCAGTTTGACCAGCAAGCGTGAACCGAACTGGCCTTTGTACATGCTGCGCAGCAATCGCACCATGCCCCACAAAATGGTGATCAACAAACCACTGGCCACCACGGTATTGATGATCACCAGCCATTCGTAGTTCTGGTTGTAACTTTCCCGGTTGCCCGTGGCCTGCGTCATGAGCACCAGCAAGCCAATGCCGATCGCAGCCAAGCTCACGGCGCCCACCAGTATCAACCACTGGCCAGTCCGGGAAGGTCGCTCGGGTATTTGGTCAAGGGAGGCTTTGAGCCACGACATGTCAGCGCACCAACTCTTCGCTCAGGCGCAGTGTCTTGTTGACCTGCAGGTTCCAATCGGCCTGGTTTCCTGCAGCAATCTGGAAGGGGCGGGGCAGCTGCGAGACATCCAGCTTGAATTCGTAGCGCAGGCGTTGTCGGGCATCAGGGTCCAGGTTCTGGGCATCGGCGATTTTCCAGGCCGATTGGCGACGAATCACGCTCAGGGCCTCGGCCAGCGTTTCAAAGTTCTGTGAAATACTCCCCGCCAAGCCGGTGCCTGCAATCGGTTCGCTGGAAACATTCAAACGCCAGCGTCGGGTCAGCGGCTGAAAAGCCAGACGGTAGTAACGACTGGCCACGCCGATTTTTTTATCGGTCCAGTACCAGCGCTCGCGAAACACTTCGGCTTCGGCCACAAAGTGCACCGCCAGACCTTTGATGAGGGCGTCTTCTACGGCCGGACCCAGCTCCAGTTTGAGTTGGGCATTGATCATCAGGGCACTGTCCTTGCGCACCGGAATCAACTCAGTCAGCTCCACGCTGGAGGTTTGAGCCCAGGCACCGCTTAGGCCCAACAGTGCAATGGCGAAAGCCCGGGCCAACCAAGCGCCAAGCTCAATCCCGATCCTTCTCCAGCAGTGCGTAATAAAAACCGTCATGTTCACCCAGTGCATTGTGCTTGACAGGAAGGCCTGTGGGTATTTTGCCGGGTATCAAATGTCCGGGTGAGGGCAGCATTCGTGCATCGGTGTTGTGCTGAAGAAACGCTTGTACGGTGTCTTCTCCCTCTGATCGAAAAACTGAGCAAGTGCAATACAGCAAACGGCCCCCTGGAGATAGCAAGGGCCACAGGGCCTTGAGCAGCCGTGCCTGCGTTTGGGCCAGTTGTGCGCTGTCGCCAGGGCGGCGCAGCCAGCGCACGTCGGGGTGCCTGCGCACGATGCCAGAGGCGGTGCAGGGTGCATCCAGCAAGATTGCGTCGAAAGCCACGCCATCCCACCACTGCGCAGGCTGAGCGGCATCGGCGGCGCGTACCTCGGCACGGGCCTCATTTTGTGCACCCAAGCGCTGCAAATTTTCTGCGATGCGTTGACACCGCTCTGCGTCCACATCGAGAGCCAACACCTGTGCGTTGGGATAGCAGGCCAGCAAGTGACCTGTTTTGCCGCCAGGTGCCGCGCAGGCATCCAGAATGCGCCACGCTTGCCCTGCCTCGCGCCCTTGCAGCAGCAGTGGGGCTGCCACTTGCGCGGCGGCGTCCTGCACCGACACATGGCCCTGAGCAAAGCCGGGCAATTGGTGCACGGGCACCGCGCGCTCGAGTTGCAAACCCGATGCGCCCACGGCCTGGGTGGCCAACCCAATAACCAGCAGCTGCGCTTGGTACTCGGCCACGCTGTGGTGACGGGTGTCCACGCGCAAACTCATGGGGGCCGGTTGTTGCGCCATGTCGAGAAGTTTTTGCCAGTCTTCTGGGTATTCGTCCTGCACACGAGTCACCCACCAGCGCGGATGGTTCCAGCGTGCCTGTGGGTCGTTGTCCGTTTCTGCCACCAAGGTTTCACGTTCGCGGAGGAAACGCCGCAAACAGCCGTTAATGAACCCGCTTTGTGGCTGCGTCTGCCTTTGCTGCCGGGCGGCCTCGACCGCTTGGTTGACCAAGGTGTGCACCGGGTAGGGCGCGTCGTCGCCCTGCC
This sequence comes from Limnohabitans sp. 2KL-51, assembly GCF_003063645.1. Classification (GTDB taxonomy): domain Bacteria; phylum Pseudomonadota; class Gammaproteobacteria; order Burkholderiales; family Burkholderiaceae_C; genus Limnohabitans_A. The sequence continues at coordinate 13,316 of NZ_NESJ01000017.1, read as the reverse complement.
AGCTCAGGGCCAGGGCTGTGCACAACAAGGCGTCGGCAGCAGGGGGCGGTGCCTTGTTGGCCAACTTCTCGCGCAACGCCATGGCCCGGCCCAGTTGCCGCATCACCTGAAAAGTGAGGGCTTGAACCCCCGGCCGCAGCTCGGGCGTCACGCTGGCCAATTCCGCGGTCAAGGAGCGCCCGGCCCGCACCGCCTGGACCACCGCAGCCGCGACCTGCAGCTGCCGCCACAGCGGCAAGGACTGGGCAGTGCTTGAATCGCCTGTTCTTGGGCTTTGAGGTCGTGCGGCTGCTGGCCGTGGTGAGGCTCCCGCCTGGTGCGTTTGGGGCTTGTGGCTCATGGCTGCGAATCTCAGTTGAACGCCATGGTCAAGTCCATGCGCACAGCGGGTTTGAAATTCAAACGCCGCGCCAGCCAAGAGGCCGGTCGCATGACCAAGGCATCGTTGTACGCACCGACAGCCACATGGTAAGGAATCATGGCTGCGGGCAGGGTCTGGCGCATGCGGTTGAGCGCGATGTCCAGGTCTGGGCGTATGGCTTCGTTGGCCTGTTGCTGCAACAAACGGATTTCACTGACCAGCAACAGGTGCTGGCTGATCACCTGTTTTTGCACCACTTCGTCTAAAGGCTGCATTCGGGCCTGCGTGAGGGCTTCCAACATCTGGTCGCTGGCATTTTGCAGGGCTTGCAGTTCCAACGCCTCGTCCTCGCTGACCAAGCTTTGGCGTGCCGCCAAGCCTCCTTGCAAACGCACCAAGAGGCGCAGCCAAACGGCATCCACACTGCTCCATTGGCGCACGACTTCAGAGCGCAAGCGCACCAGGCGGTTGTGCGCACCCACCGACCAGAACAGGCACAAAGCCAGCACCACACCCACCACCAGAGCACCCATGTTGCTTTCCTCGCAGGTCACGTCCAAACAAAAACAGCCCCTGACCACATGGCGGTACAGGGGCTGAATGGGCTTCACCGCGCAGGCGGTGAATGCATCGCTCAGGCAGCTTCGCCAGCGTCCGTGACGGTGTCTTCAGCTGTGTCGCCAGCCAAATCCGCTGCTTCTGCATCGGCAATGGCTTTGCGTTCGGCGTCGTCCATGGCGTCCTTCACAGCACGGGCTTTGTGATAAGCCAAGCCAGTTCCTGCAGGAATCAAACGACCCACGATCACGTTTTCTTTCAGACCACGCAATTCGTCGCGCTTGCCCATGATGGCAGCTTCGGTCAACACACGCGTCGTTTCCTGGAAGGAAGCGGCCGAGATGAACGAGTCGGTCGACAAAGAAGCCTTGGTGATACCCAGCAACAAGTTGCTGAATGTCGCAGGGATCTTGCCCTCAGCTTGCAGTGCGTCGTTGGTGTTGAGCATTTCGGAGCGCTCCACTTGCTCACCCGAGATGTAAGTCGACTCACCGATGTTCTCGACCACCACGCGGCGCAGCATCTGGCGAACAATCACTTCGATGTGCTTATCGTTGATCTTCACGCCTTGCAAACGGTAAACGTCCTGCACTTCGTCCACGATGTAGCGGGCCAGCTCTTCGATGCCCAACAAACGCAAGATGTCTTGTGGGTCGGCTGGGCCGTCCACAATGCTCTCGCCCTTGTTGACCACTTGGCCTTCGTGCACCAGGATGTTCTTCTCTTTGGGGATCAGTTCATCCCAGACCTTGCCTTCAGGGTCGGTGATCTGCAAGCGGACTTTGCCTTTGGTCTCTTTACCAAACGACACCGTACCGGTGATTTCGGCCAACATGCCCTTGTCTTTGGGTGTGCGGGCTTCGAACAGTTCGGCCACACGGGGCAAACCGCCGGTGATGTCTCGGGTCTTTTGACCTTCGACCGGGATACGTGCCAAGACTTCGCCTGGGCCCACATCCATGCCGTCGCGCACTTGAATCAGAGAGCCAATCTGGAAGCCAATCGTCACCGAGTGATCGGTACCGGGGATCTTGACTTCTTTGCCTGCGGCATCGATCAGCTTGACCTGTGGGCGGATGACCTTGGCAGCGCCGCGGCGCTTGGGGTCAATGACCACCAAGGTCGACAACCCGGTCACTTCGTCCAGCTGCTTGGCCACTGTCAGACCTTCTTCGACGTTCTCGAACCTCACGGTACCTGCGTACTCGGTGATGATCGGACGGGTCAGCGGATCCCAGTTGGCCAAGATGGTGCCTGCCTTGATGGTCTGGTCGGCCTTGACCGACAGGATCGCACCGTAGGGAACCTTGTGGCGCTCACGCTCACGGCCGTGTTCACTGATCACGATTTCGCCTGAACGAGAAATCACCACCAACTCGCCTTTGGTGTTGGTCACATAGCGCATCGTGGCATTGAAGCCAATGGTGCCGTTGGACTTGGCGTCCACACTGGACGCCACAGCTGCACGCGAAGCCGCACCACCAATGTGGAAGGTGCGCATGGTCAACTGTGTACCGGGCTCGCCAATCGACTGGGCCGCGATCACACCGACGGCTTCGCCGTTATTGACCAAGCCACCACGGCCCAGATCGCGGCCGTAGCACTTGGCGCACAATCCGAAACGTGTGGCGCAAGTCAATGCGGTGCGCACTTTGACTTCGTCAACGCCCGCGGCTTCGAGTTCGTCGAGCATGTCTTCGTCAAGCAAGACGCCCGCTTCGGCCAGCACCGCACGGTTTTCAGGGTGCAGGACGTCTTCGACGACGGTACGGCCCAGGATACGGTCTCGCAGCGATTCGATCACTTCACCACCTTCAACGATGGCGCGCATGAGCGAGCCGTCGGTGGTGCCGCAATCGAGCTCGGTCACGACCAAGTCTTGGGTCACGTCCACCAAACGGCGGGTCAGGTAACCCGAGTTGGCGGTCTTCAAAGCCGTGTCAGCCAGGCCTTTACGTGCACCGTGTGTCGAGATGAAGTACTGCAACACGTTCAGACCTTCACGGAAGTTCGCCGTGATGGGGGTCTCGATGATGGAGCCGTCGGGCTTGGCCATCAGGCCACGCATACCGGCCAGCTGACGAATCTGCGCCGCAGATCCGCGCGCACCAGAGTCAGCCATCATGTAAATCGAATTGAACGATTCCTGATCGACTTCATTGCCGTGACGGTCAATGGTGCGTTCTTTGCGCAATTGGTCCATCATCACCTTTGACACGACATCACCGGCTTTGCCCCAGATGTCAACGACCTTGTTGTAGCGCTCGCCAGCGGTCACGAGACCGGAGACGTATTGCTGCTCGATGTCTTTGACTTCTTTTTCAGCCGCTTCAATGATGGCGGGTTTCTCGGGCGGCACCAACATGTCATCGATACCGATCGAGATGCCTGCGCGGGTGGCCAGACGGAATCCGTTTTGCAACAGCTTGTCGGCGAACACCACGGTCTCTTTCAAACCGCACTTGCGGAACGAGGTGTTGATCAGCTTGGAAATTTCTTTCTTCTTCAAAGCCTTGTTCAGGTTCGAGAAAGGCAGGCCCTTGGGCAAGATTTCCGACAGCAAGGCGCGGCCAACGGTTGTTTCGACCATCGACACCGATGAAGTGAATTCACCCGTGACTTTGTCCTTGGTCCACTCGGTCATGCGCACGTTGATCTTGGCAGCCAACTCGACAGCATCTGCATCGAGTGCGCGCTGCACTTCGCCGATGTCCGCGAACATCAGGCCTTCACCTTTGGCGTTGATGCGGTCACGCGTGGCGTAGTACAGGCCCAACACCACGTCTTGAGAAGGCACGATGGAAGGCTCACCCGATGCGGGGAACAAGATGTTGTTGGAGGCCAGCATCAAAGTGCGCGCTTCCATCTGGGCTTCCACCGACAGTGGAATGTGCACAGCCATCTGGTCACCGTCGAAGTCGGCGTTGAAGGCCGCGCAAACGAGGGGGTGTAGCTGAATGGCTTTGCCTTCGATCAACAGCGGCTCAAACGCCTGGATGCCCAAACGGTGCAGCGTAGGCGCACGGTTGAGCATCACGGGGTGCTCTTTGATGACCTCTTCCAGGATGTCCCACACCACTGGCGTGCCGGCTTCGACTTCTTTCTTGGCGGCCTTGATGGTGGTCGCGATGCCCATGGCTTCGAGGCGCGCAAAGATGAAAGGCTTGAACAGCTCAATCGCCATCAGCTTGGGCAAACCGCACTGGTGCAGCTTGAGGGTTGGGCCCACGGTGATCACGGAACGACCCGAGTAGTCCACGCGCTTGCCCAGCAAGTTCTGACGGAAACGACCGCTCTTGCCTTTGATCATGTCGGCCAGCGACTTGAGGGCGCGCTTGTTGGCACCGGTCATGGCCTTGCCGCGGCGCCCGTTGTCCAGCAAGCTGTCCACGGCCTCTTGCAGCATGCGCTTTTCGTTGCGGGCGATGATCTCTGGAGCTTTGAGTTCCAGCAAACGGCGCAGACGGCTGTTGCGGTTGATGACGCGGCGGTACAGGTCGTTCAGGTCGGATGTTGCAAAACGGCCGCCGTCCAGCGGCACCAAGGGACGCAGGTCCGGTGGCAACACGGGCAGCACTTCGAGCACCATCCACTCGGGCTTGATGCCCGACTTCTTGAACGCTTCCAGCACTTTGAGGCGCTTGGAATTTTTCTTAACCTTGAGTTCGGATCCGGTCAAGTCACCGCGCAGGCGCTCGATTTCGCTTTCGATGTCGATGCTCTGCAGCAATTCCTTGATGCCTTCGGCGCCCATCTTGGCGGTGAATTCGTCACCGTATTCCTTGATCTTGGCGTCGTAGTCGTCTTCGGTCATGATGCCGAACTTTTTCAGCGGGGTCATGCCGGGATCGGTCACGACGTAGGCTTCAAAGTACAGCACGCGTTCGATGTCACGCAAGGTCATGTCGAGCACCAGGCCCAAACGCGATGGCAATGACTTCAGGAACCAGATGTGGGCGCAAGGTGCGGCCAGGTCGATGTGACCCATGCGCTCGCGACGCACTTTAGTCTGAGTGACTTCAACGCCGCACTTCTCGCAGATCACGCCGCGGTGCTTGAGGCGTTTGTACTTGCCGCAAAGGCATTCGTAGTCTTTGATAGGGCCAAAAATCTTGGCGCAAAAGAGACCATCGCGCTCAGGCTTGAAGGTGCGGTAGTTGATGGTTTCGGGCTTTTTCACTTCGCCGAAAGACCACGAGCGGATCTTCTCGGGCGAGGCCAAACCGATGCGGATGGCATCGAAGTGGTCATCGGGCGTGAACTGCTTGAACAGGTCGAGTAGTGATTTCATGGTTTAAATCCTTTGCCTGTGAATTAAGAACGCTCGAGCTCGATGTCAAGGCCCAGCGAACGGATTTCCTTGACCAGCACGTTGAACGACTCGGGCATGCCCGCTTCGATGGAGTGTTCGCCTTTGACAATGCTTTCGTACACCTTGGTACGGCCCTGCACGTCGTCGGACTTCACGGTGAGCATCTCTTGCAAAACGTAAGAGGCGCCGTACGCTTCCAGCGCCCACACTTCCATCTCACCGAAACGCTGACCACCGAACTGCGCTTTACCACCCAGCGGCTGCTGCGTGACCAAGCTGTAAGGACCTGTCGAACGGGCGTGCATCTTGTCGTCTACCAAGTGGTGCAGTTTCAAGAAGTGCATGTAGCCAATGGTGGTTGGACGGTCAAAGGCGTCGCCTGTGCGGCCGTCAAACAAGTTGGCTTGTGTGCGAGTGGCTGTCAGACCCTTGGCCTTTGCCAGGTCTTCTGGGTAAGCCAGGTGCAGCATGGCGCGGATTTCTTCTTCCGCCGCACCGTCGAACACGGGCGTGGCGAATGGGAAACCCTCTTTCAGGTTGCCCGCCATGTCCAGCACTTCGTCATCGCTCAATTGAGACAAGTCTTCCTTGCGGCCCATGCTGTTGTACAACTGCTCGAACAGCTTGCGCAGGTCGGCAATCTTTTCCATGCGCTGGGTTTCGGCTTGCAGCATGTTGCCAATGCGTTGGCCAATGCCTTTGCCGGCCCAACCCAGGTGAACTTCGAGCACCTGACCCACGTTCATGCGCGAAGGCACGCCCAGCGGGTTGAGCACGATGTCAGCGGGTGTGCCGTCAGCCATGAAGGGCATGTCTTCCACGGGCACGATCTTGGAGACCACACCTTTGTTGCCGTGGCGACCGGCCATCTTGTCACCGGGTTGCAAGCGGCGCTTGACAGCCAAGTAGACCTTGACCATCTTGAGCACGCCAGCTGGCAACTCGTCGCCTTGGGTGAGCTTCTTGCGCTTTTCTTCAAAAGACAAGTCGAAGCTGTGACGGGTTTGCTCCAGAGAGTTCTTGATCGACTCGAGTTGCATGGCCACTTCGTCTTCCGCCGGGCGAATATCGAACCAATGGAACTTGTCCACGGATTCCATGTACGCCTTGTCGAGTTTGGTGCCTTTGGCCAGCTTTTGCGGGCCGCCATTGGCCACACGGCCAATCAGCAACTTCTCGATACGGTCAAATGCGTCGGCTTCCACGATGCGCAGCTGGTCGTTCAGGTCCAGGCGGAAACGCTTGAGTTCGTCGTCGATGATCTGCTGTGCGCGCTTGTCGCGCACGATGCCTTCACGGGTGAAGACTTGCACATCGATCACGGTGCCTTGAGAGCCCTGATCCACACGCAGCGAGGTGTCTTTCACATCGCTGGCTTTTTCACCGAAGATGGCGCGCAGCAGTTTCTCTTCAGGCGTGAGGGTGGTCTCACCTTTGGGGGTCACTTTGCCCACCAGCACATCGCCAGGTTGCACTTCTGCACCCACGTAGATGATGCCGGAGTCGTCCAGACGGCCCAGCTGCTGCTCGGACAAATTGGGGATGTCGCGAGAAATTTCTTCGGCACCCAACTTGGTGTCACGGGCCATGACCACGAGTTCTTCGATGTGGATCGAGGTGTAACGGTCTTCTGAAACCACACGCTCAGAGATCAAAATCGAGTCTTCGAAGTTGTAGCCGTTCCAGGGCATGAAGGCGATCAGCATGTTCTGACCGATGGCGATTTCGCCCAGGTCGGTCGATGCGCCGTCGGCAATCACGTCACCCTTGGCCAGCTTGTCGCCACGCTTGACGATGGGGCGCTGGTGGATGTTGGTGTTCTGGTTGGAACGCTGGTACTTGATCAGTTTGTAGATGTCCACACCCACTTCACCGGCCAAGGCTTCGGCATCGTTCACGCGGATCACGATGCGGGTGGCATCGACATAGTCCACGATTCCGCCACGGGTGGCGGTCACCACGGTGCCCGAGTCGACTGCCGCAACACGCTCGATGCCGGTACCGACCATGGGCTTTTCAGGACGCAGTACAGGCACGGCCTGACGCGACATGTTGGCACCCATCAAAGCGCGGTTGGCGTCGTCGTGCTCCAGGAACGGAACCAAAGAGGCTGCAACCGACACGATCTGGGCTGGTGACACATCCATGTATTGGATACGTTCGGCACCGCACAGGATGGATTCACCCTTTTCACGGGCCGACACCAAGTCACCGGTCAGCTTGCCTTCTTTGTCCAACGTGGCATTGGCTTGGGCGATGACGTATTTGCCCTCTTCGATGGCCGATAAGTAGTCGATGTTCATAGTGACTTTGCCCTCGCGCACTTGACGGTACGGGGTTTCAATGAAACCGTATTCGTTCAAGCGGGCGTACAAAGCCAGCGAGTTGATCAAGCCGATGTTTGGACCTTCTGGCGTTTCAATCGGGCAGACGCGACCGTAATGGGTCACGTGCACGTCACGCACTTCAAAGCCAGCACGCTCGCGGGTCAAACCACCTGGGCCAAGGGCCGAGACGCGGCGCTTATGGGTGATTTCAGCCAAGGGGTTGGTCTGGTCCATGAACTGGGACAGCTGCGATGCACCAAAGAACTCTTTCAGAGCCGCAGAAATTGGCTTGGAGTTGATCAGGTCGTGCGGCATGAGCGGCTCTTGCTCAGCTTGGCCCAAACGCTCTTTCACGGCCTTTTCGATCCGCGCCAAACCGGTGCGGTATTGGTTTTCGGCCAACTCGCCCACGCAACGCACGCGGCGGTTGCCCAAGTGGTCGATGTCATCGACTTCGCCGTTGCCGTTGCGCAAGTCCACGAGAATTTTGACCACAGCCAGGATGTCTTCGTTGGTCAGTACCATCGGACCCGTGGACTCACCGCGACCAACTCGGGCGTTGAACTTCATGCGACCCACGCGTGACAAGTCGTACGTATCGGGGTTGTAGAACAAACGCTGGAAGAGGGCCTGAACCGCATCTTCTGTTGGCGGCTCGCCTGGGCGCATCATGCGGTAGATGGCGACGCGTGCGGCGAATTCGTCCACGGTTTCATCGATACGCAAGGTTTGCGAAATGTACGCGCCCTGGTCGAGTTCGTTCGTGTAGATGCATGGCAAATCCAGAATGCCGGAAGTGCGCAGCTTTTTCAGCAAGGCTTCGGTCAACTCTTCGTTGGCCTTGGCAATGATCTCGCCCGTGTCGGCTTCGACAATGCTGCGAGCGACCACACGACCCAAGAGGTAGTCTTCTGGCACGCTGATGTGCGTGGTGCCCGATTGCTCAAGCTCACGTGTGTGCCGCACAGTGATGCGCTTGTCTTTGGCGACCACGACTTTGCCGGACTTGTCGGTGATGTCGAAACGAGCCACTTCGCCGCGCAGACGCTCGGCCACAAATTCCATTTGTGCACCGCTGTCCATCAGACGGAAGTTGTCGTTAACGAAGAAGTTCGCCAGAATCGATTCAGGGTTCAGGCCAATGGCCTTGAGCAAGATCGAGACAGGCATCTTGCGGCGACGGTCGACGCGGAAATACAAGATGTCTTTGGGGTCGAATTCGAAGTCGAGCCAAGAGCCGCGATAAGGGATGATGCGGGCAGAAAACAGCAATTTGCCCGAGCTGTGGGTCTTGCCCTTGTCGTGTTCAAAGAACACGCCAGGAGAACGGTGCAACTGGGACACGATCACGCGCTCAGTACCGTTGATGATGAATGAGCCTTTGTCGGTCATCAAAGGCACTTCGCCCATGTAGACTTCTTGCTCTTTCACTTCCTTGACCACTTTGTTTTGTGAGGTCGAAGAGTCACGGTCGTAAATGATGAGCTGCACGCGTGCGCGAACAGCCGAAGAAAATGTCAAACCACGGGTTTGACACTCACGAACGTCGAACGCTGGTTTGGCCAGGTTGTACTCGATGAATTTCATCTCCACAAAACCGTTGTGGGACACGATGGGAAATGCCGACTCAAATGCGGCTTGTAAGCCTTCGTGTGTGCGTTTGGATGAAACCACACCCGCCTGCAAGAAGGACGTGTACGCGTCTTTTTGCATTTGCAGCAGGTAAGGGACTTCGAGCACGCTTTCGCGGCTGCCGAAACTTTTTCGGATGCGCTTGCGTTCGGTATATGAATAGGCCATGAGATCTCCGGGCTTGATCTTTCAGAACTGAGTGCTGAGCGAGTTTGTAGCTCGTTCAGCGGTCTTGGCGGCTGGCCTCTACCAGCGTTGGCGGACGATTGCGCATTGCACGCAACCCGAACCAAGGGTTTTCTGCAGTCGGGTCAGAAAACACTGGAAAGAAGACTATGGTCAATCTACTTTTCGGTGTGTTCTTCAAGCACCAAAGGCTGGAGGCCCTTTCGGACACTCCAGCCTTGGTACAGAACCGAATTACTTCAGTTCGGCCTTAGCACCAGCTTCTTCCAACTTCTTCTTGGCAGCTTCAGCGTCAGCTTTAGGGATAGCTTCTTTGACCGCCTTAGGAGCGCCGTCCACCAAGTCTTTGGCTTCTTTCAAGCCCAGACCGGTGATTTCGCGCACTGCTTTAATGACGGACACTTTGTTGGCGCCGACTTCGAGCAACATGACGTTGAACTCAGTCTTCTCTTCCACAACAGCAGCAGCAGCACCACCACCGCCAGCAGGAGCGGCCATAGCGGCAGCGCTCACGCCAAACTTCTCTTCGATGGCTTTCACCAGGTCGTTGAGTTCCATGACCGTCATGCTGTCCAGCGCGGTCAAAAATGCGTCTTTATCGAATGCCATTTTTATTTCCTAACAATTGGTTAAAACACGAATGCTGGCCTTATGCGGCAACAGCTTCGCCTTCGCCTTTTTTGGCCGCCAGCGCACCCAGCACCACGGCGGTACGCGACATGGGCGACATCAACAAGCCACACAACTGGGCCAACAAAACCTCTTTTGAAGGGATGTTTGCCAATTGCTTAACGCCATTCACGTCTAAAGCTTTGCCTGCAAATGCACCTGCGCGAATGACCAACTTGTCGTTGGTTTTCGCGAAGTCAGCCACCACCTTAGCGGCGGCAACAGCATCGACAGAGAAGCCATAGATCAGCGGACCGGTCATCTGGTCGGCGACAACTTCAAACTGCGTACCTGTCACAGCACGGCGAGCCAAGGTGTTTTTCAACACCGTCAGCGATACGCCGAGGCTGCGAGCTTTGACACGCAGGTTGGTCATGTCAGCGACCGTGATTCCACGGTATTCCGCCATCACAAGCGTTTGAGCTTTACCGGCGAGGTCGGTCACTTCGGAAATGACCGCTTCTTTCTCACTGCGATTCAGACTCAAGGTCTACTCCTTTATATGTGTTGTCCGGGTTGCCCCTTGAACACGCCTATTTGCAGCGACCAACTGTTCAAGATATTCATCCATCTGCAGCGGGATCGCCATCTGCGTTGGCCCAAACCTTCAAGCGAACTTGTGGGTTTGTTGATTAAGCACAGCGGTGTGTGCGCCAACGGTCTTGGATGGCCTGCAGTCCTTTGGAAAGGGCTGCAGCCCACCACATTGAGCCAGCCTTTCGGATGGCTCAAATTTCTATCGCGATCAAGCTGCGATGGATTGTGTGTCGACGCGAACGCCCACACCCATGGTTGATGACACCGCGATTTTGCGCAGGTAAACACCTTTGCTGGTCGCGGGCTTGGCTTTGACCAAAGCCTCAACCAAAGCGGCCAGGTTGCCCTGCAGCTTGTCGGTGTCGAACGAGCGGCGACCGATCGTGCCGTGCACGATACCGGCTTTGTCCACACGGAATTGAACTTGACCGGCTTTGGCATTGCGCACAGCAGTCGCCACATCGGGTGTCACGGTGCCAACTTTGGGATTAGGCATCAGGCCACGCGGACCCAAAATCTGACCCAAAGTACCCACAACGCGCATCGCGTCGGGTGCAGCAATGACCACGTCGAAGGGCATGTCGCCAGCCTTCACGCGTGCAGCCAGATCGTCCATGCCGACCACGTCAGCGCCAGCAGCCAAAGCTTCTTCAGCTTTTGCACCCTGCGCGAAAACGGCCACGCGTGCTGTTTTGCCAGTGCCGTTAGGCAGGACGACAGCACCACGAACCACTTGGTCAGATTTCTTGGCATCGATGCCGAGTTGAACAGCCACATCGATGGATTCATCGAACTTGGCCGTTGCGCACTCTTTGACCATGGTCAAAGCATCGGTCAATGCGTACAGCTTGTTGCTGTCGACTTTACCTGCGAAGGCTTTTTGCTTTTTAGTGAGTTTGGACATTTACACGCCCTCCACATTCACGCCCATGGAACGGGCAGTACCAGCGATGGTGCGAACGGCAGCGTCCATGTCGGCTGCAGTCAGGTCTTTCATCTTGGTTTTGGCGATTTCTTCCAGTTGGGCGCGGGTGATCTTGCCCACTTTTTCCAACCCTGGCTTGGTCGAAGCCTTGTCAAGCTTCAAGGACTTCTTGATCAAAGTGGCCGCTGGCGGCGTTTTGATGATGAAGGTAAAGGACTTGTCTGCAAACGCTGTGATGACCACAGGCAATGGCAGACCTGGCTCGACGCCTTGGGTCTGGGCGTTGAACGCCTTGCAGAATTCCATGATGTTCAAACCACGCTGGCCCAATGCTGGACCAATGGGTGGTGATGGGTTGGCTTTACCAGCTGGCACTTGCAGCTTGATGAAGCCGACGATTTTTTTCGCCATGCTTTTCTCCTTTCGGGTTCAATCGCTCAAGACGCATCGCGCTTGAGCTCCCCGGGGTTGACGACTCTGAAATATTGTTTGGCACCGAGTCGGTAAGCACCAAACAGAAAACGGGTACAGGTCAGGTCTTTTCGACTTGACCGAACTCCAACTCAACCGGCGTGGCGCGACCAAAAATGGTCACCGAAACACGCATCTTGTTGCGCTCGTAGTTGACTTCTTCCACCGTGCCATTGAAGTCGGTGAAAGGGCCTTCCTTGACACGAATGTATTCACCGACCTCAAACTCCACCTTGTGGCGGGGTTTGTCAGTGCCTTCTTGCATCTGGCTGACGATTTTGGCGACATCGGCTTCGGAGATGGGGGCTGGACGGTTCTTGGCACCCCCCACAAAGCCGGTGACTTTGTTGGTGTGCTTAACCAGGTGCCAGCTCTCGTCGTCCATGACCATTTCCACCAGCACATAGCCAGGGAAAAACTTGCGCTCTGTCGTGCGCTTTTGACCGTTCTTGATTTCCACCACTTCTTCGGTGGGCACCAAGATGCGACCAAACTTGGATTCCATCCCCAAGCGTGTAATGCGCTCGATAATGTTGCGCTCAACCGCTTTTTCCATGCCCGAATAAGCATGCACCACGTACCATTTCAGGTCCGGGTTGGTCGAAGAGCCCGCCAATGGCGCGTTGATAACAACATCGTTCATTATTTTTTCCACCCAAGAATCAGATCGTAAAAAACCCATTCCAGAGTTTTGTCGGTCAGCCACAAGAACAAGGCCATGACCACCACAAAAGCGAAAACATACAAAGTGATTTGCAAGGCTTCTTTACGTTCAGGCCACACCACTTTTTTGGTTTCGCGCACAGCGTCGCGGCCAAAGGCCACCAACTGTCGACCCGACTCCGCCGTGAAAAAAACCACCACTGCGGCCACGACGCCAACCAACAAACCACCCCACTGCACCCACACGCCTTGTGCAGACAACATGTAGTAAGCCGCCAAACCGGCAATCACCAGCACAGCCACCAGGGCCAAACGGATTTTCTCGCCAGTGGTACCGACTGTTTGAACTTCAGATGTTGCCATACGGCTGATAACCTTTGTTGAGCCTTGTTTTCAAGAGGCCCTGATCAGACAAGGAAGCCCGCTAGGGTCTAGCGGGCTTGAAAATGCACCTTTTCAGGTGGCAGGGGCAGTAGGAATCGAACCTACAACCTTCGGTTTTGGAGACCGACGCTCTGCCAATTGAGCTATACCCCTACGGCAAATTGATTAAGCGATGATCTTGGCAACGACGCCAGCGCCAACCGTGCGGCCACCTTCGCGGATGGCAAAGCGCAAGCCCTCTTCCATCGCAATGGGGTTGATCAACTTCACAGTGATCGACACGTTGTCACC
>NZ_NESJ01000016.1 GCF_003063645.1 Limnohabitans sp. 2KL-51 | reverse complement strand
CACGTAGATATCGTTAAACTGTTTCATGACCTGCCTCCTGAGTTATGGCACTGGGTTGATAAAGGTTTCGCACCCATCAACTTAACCCACGTTTGTCAGGTGGGCAGGTCATCCATCATGTCTACAAAAAGCAATCCCTTGCATGTCGTTCAAAACTTCAAGGGGTCGGATCAATCAGAGAAGCGCCTTCACGGATCGACACCTTCACATGGTGCTCAGACGATGGCGCGTCAAACCCCGGCCACCGCTGATCACTCAGGCCAAGCTGCCGCAACGCCATCCTGGACGCGATGGATCAAGGCCCAGCCAGAGACACGCTGACCGAGGCAGACGAAGCACTGGTGCCTGCGCTGTTGCTGGCGCTGACCATGCAGTTGTATGAAGCACCTCGGGTCAGCCCCGTGACTGTGACAGGGCTGCTGACAGACTCGCCGAACCAAAGAACAACAGGGCTGGTGGCCGACGTGCCGAAGGGCCCCTCACCGGCTTGGGTGCAGGTGGCTTTGTAGCTGGTGATGGGAGCACCACCGTCAGATGCGGGTGGCGTGAAGGCCATGCGGACACTGGCGCTTTCACGGTCTGGCGTAGCTGCGCCTATGGTCGGCGCACCAGGAACAGTCACGGCTGCAGGACCGGAACCACCACAGGCGGACAAACCAAACACCACACAACTTGCGCAAATGACTTGAGCGCCACGAAGAAAATTTTGAAAGATCATGAAAACCCTGACTTTTATCCCACACACACTATCAAAAAGTACCCATGGAATTCTAAATAGGATTTAATTTTATTGAAGTTCTAAATTGTTACGAAATCGGTCACAGCACGTCTTTGGCCCTTGACCCACACAGCCACGTGCCTACCCCCCGCGCTGGACAGGCCTTACTACAACACGGCGCACCGGCCCGTCCGGTCAAGGAACAACCCTTGCTGTGGATGAAAAATCTGCGGCTGCACAAATGAAGGTGCCAAGCGGCTAAAAGACGAGCCTTCATGGTCCGATACCTTCACGTGGTGCACACACGATGGCGCGTCAGACCCCAGCCAAATCGCGCAGCGCTTGCGGGTTGGGCAGGCCTAACACCCTGCCGCCGCCGCTGATGAGCTGGCGTTCGCGCAAATGGCGCAGCACCCGCGAAAACGTTTCTGGGGCGATGCCCAGATGTGCGGCGATAGTGCGTTTGCGCTCGGTCAGTTTCACGGCCAAGCCACCAAAAAGCTCGTCGGGTTGGGCATGTCGCAAGAGCCATTCAGCGCATCGCGCATCAGCGTCTTTGGCCACTCGACTGACCGCCAGCTCGCTTTGTTGGCGCTGCGAACGCGCCATGTCCATGAGCAGGTTCTGTGAGGCCTCAGGCAAAGAGTGAACATTGGCCACGAAATCAGGCACGCTCACGTACTGCACATGCACCTCGGTCTCGGCCACCGCATCAACCGCGTGCGGCAAGCCCAGCAGGCCCGATGCGGCCTCCAGCCAGCAGGGCCCTTGCACCACACCCAGCTGGTGCGCCATGTGGCCATCCGCCAGCACCCCCAGCACCACGCGCCCCTGCATGACGTGCACGATGCGGTCTACGGCGTCACCTCGGTGCAGCAACACAGTGCCTGCCAACACGGGGGCTGCGGGCTCGGAGAGAGGGGGCAAAGAGGTATCCAACATGGTGGAGCCGAATGTGCCAGAGCAGGCAGCACCTGGCTTTGACGCACATCAAATCAGCCGTTCAACGAACCAAATGCCGCCTGCGCCAGCCGCGACCACCAAACACAGCTGGCGAATTTTGGTGGGTTGCCAGACCTGCAAATACCGCATCACCAACCAAGCCAAGCTGCCCAAGACACCCGCCACCGCCGCTTGCGCCAATTCAATGCCGAAATTAAAACCCAGCAAACTCCAAAAACGGTGTGCGGTGTCAAGACCAATGGCTTGCAAACTCGAGGCCAAGCCCAAACCATGCACCAAGGCGCTGGCCCACACCAACACCAAACGCAAGGTCATGCCCATCACACGACCGTGTTGCAGCAACCAGATTTCTGCCGCAGCCATGCCCATGACCGTCAAAGCGATGCCAGGCTCAACCCAAGCCGTGCCAAAGGGCAACTGCCCCATCAAACCCCAAGCCAAAGTCAAAGCATGTCCAAAGGTGAAAGCACTCAAAATGGCCAAGATTTGCCGCCAATTGCCACCGCCAAGCAACACCACTGCCAAAAACAGCAAATGGTCCCACCCCATCAGGATGTGCAGGACACCCAATACGGTGTAGTCCCAAGTCACTTCCCCTGGGTTTGGAAACAAGGTCCGTTCGGGCCGCTCGGGCGTCAAGACCATCAACTGCTTATGTGCCCCTTGCGTGACAGCAATACTCAATTGCCGCTCGGCCTCGGACTGGCCAAACAAACCCGCACGAAAAGCCATGTTGTGCACAGGGGTCACATCAATGGACTCCACAGGCTGGGCCAATTTGAAGCGCACCAACACCACCAAATGGTTCACTCCGTGCGCTACCAAGTCATCGGTTGGGGTAGGCGCCAAGGTGATGCCATCGATGGGTCTGGGACCCTGGGCGTCACGCAAACGCAACTCAGCCCGCAACTGCAGATGAAGACGGGCTTCATGTGCTGTCAACTCTTGGTTAGACAAAGCCCCATCACCATCGTCGTCAATGCCACTGAAAGCCGATACTGGCAAAGAAACCACCAGATACGCGCCGTCGCCCTGCAAATTGAGTGTGCCTTTTTGCGCGACCATCAAATGGGCTTGTGCGCTGGAACAAAAAATCCCAAACGCTACAGCCAGCCAGCGTGCACTTCGCCACACCAAGCTCATGAGTGGTCCAGACGGTGGCACGCCAGCGGCCCAGTCCGCATCATGGGGACGAGTTGGCCCAAGCTGCAGGCGTGCCTTTCACGCAACGCTGGATGAAGGGGTAGCTTTTGGTGATGTAGTAATGGTAGATGCCCGCTGGAAACTCGGGCGTCACACCCGTGCGGCCGTTGCACTCGTCCAGATCACCCAAACCCGCCACATACTCCCAATCTTGCTGAAAGTGTCCCATGGCGAACAAACTGGTCGAGGGACGGCCGGTGTCTGGCGTGACCTTGGTGCGAAAGCTGCCTTTCATCTCTTTGAGTACAGAGCTGGCGCTGTTGGCTGTGCTGTAACCCACGTTGGCATAGATCGGGAAACCATCGGCCGCCCAACCGACCAATGTCATGCTGTTGGCGCTGGCGGCATTGAGTTTGGGGATCAAATGGGTGGGCATGCCGTGGTAGTGGTACTGGCCATTGGGCTGGACGTGGGCATTGTTTTCATCGGTGCCAAAGTCAAACTTCCAAGGGCTCACGGCCGGGTCGCCCATGGCCTCCATGCGCCAAGCGCCATTACCCCCGGCGTAGTTGCAGCCCGATGTGACGGAGCTGGCCGTGTTGGTGCAGGTGCCTGCGGTGGCGGGGTCCATCTTCACGCTGTTGATTGCAAAACCGGGTAATTTGACCGCGGTGCTGCTGGTCTTGGCCACGGGGGTCAAAGTCACGCTGCCCGTCACCGCCAGTGCCGACACCCGGGTGGCAAAGTTGCCACCGGTCACCACATGGTTGGGCACCCCGTTGCCGGCCAAATTGCGCATCGCGCTGTCACAAGTCCAGCTGTAATTGAACGCCAAGTTGTCGTTGACAAGCGTGGCGAGGCCACCCGGCACCGCATTGTTGTACGACAAAGTCTGCGTGCCACTGTTCAAGACACTGCACAACACGCCTGCCGTGCCGGTGGCCACGGTTCCCGCGTTGGGCGTCACGCTCACGGCAGCTGAAGACAGCCCCACACCCGCGCTGTTGGTGGCGCTGAGGCTGCAGCTGTAAGTCATGCCATTGGTCAAACCCGTCACCACCACAGGGCTGGCCGTGGCCGTGGCGCTGACGCGAAGGCTGCCCGCAACGCAAGTCGCGCTGTAGCCAGTGATGCTGGCGCCGCCATTCGAAGAAGGTGCACTGAACGATAGACTCGCACTGGCATTGCCCGGCGTGACCGTTCCCACGATGGGCATCCCCGGCAACGTCGCAGTGGTCGTGCTGTCGCTGCTGCCACCGCCCCCACCACAGGCCAGCAAACTGGAAGAAATCAACAACCAAAGGCCGTACTGGACAAAATATTGCTGACGAAATTGATCAGTCATATAGTTGCTTTAAAACTATTAATACAAATTTTTTTGCATTTAAGGACCCAAATTATGATGGGTATTCAAAAGAATTTTCCACAAAGAAATGTAAAGCTTGACCGTTCTCCAGCGGCACCGCTCACAGCACAAGGATGCCCCGAAAATCGTTCACATTGGTATGCGTGGGCCCAGTGATGACCATGTCGCCCAGCGGCTCAAAAAAACCATAAGCGTCGTTGCGCTGCAGATGATCGGCCACTTTGTGTCCCAGCGCGGCAGCACGCGCCAGCGTGTCGGGGGCCACTTGCGCCCCGGCGTTGTCTTCAATACCATCGATGCCATCGGTGTCGGCGGCCAGTGCCCACACGCCGCTCTGGCCTTGCAGGGCCTCTGCCAAGCCCATGCAAAACTCCCCCGCTCGCCCACCGCGCCCTTGGGGTGTGCCTGCAGGCTGCTGTTTGATGGTCACCGTGGTTTCACCGCCGCTCAAAATCACGCAGGGCTTGGTGAAAGGCCCCAGGCCCTTGGCCGCCGCACGCGCCAGCGCCGCATGCACCTTGGCCACCTCGCGCGACTCACCTTCGATCTCGTCGCTCAGGATGTAGGCGTTCAGCCCCATCTCACGCGCTGCAGCGGCTGCGGCCTCGAGCGACTGCTGGGGCGTGGCAATCATGTGCACGCTGTGGCCCGCAAACACGGGAGAGCCAGGTTTGGGTGTTTCCCATGCGCCCGACTGCAAGGCCTGCAGCAGCGAATCGGGCACGTTGATGGCGTGCCGTTTGAGAATGGCCAACGCATCGGCGCAGGTGCTGGCATCGGGCACGGTGGGGCCACTGGCAATGATGGACGGGTCGTCCCCCGGCACATCGCTGATGGTGAGCGTGACCACCCGCGCCGGGCTGCATGCCGCCGCCAGTCGCCCGCCCTTGATGCGCGAGAGGTGTTTGCGCAGGCAGTTCATCTCGGCAATATTCGCCCCGCTGGCGAGCAGTTGGCGGTTGATGTCTTGTTTGAGCTGCAAATCGATGCCGTCAGCAGGAAAGGTCAGCAGCGACGAACCGCCCCCCGAGATCAGGCACAGCACCAGGTCGTCGGCTGTCAGGCCTTTGGTGAGTTCCAGAATGCGCTCGGCCGCTTTCAGTCCTGCCGCATCGGGCACAGGGTGGGCTGCCTCGACCACCTCAATGCGCTCGGGCAAACCCGCCGGACGAGGCGGCGTGTGGCCATAGCGCGTGACCACCAGGCCCGACAGCGGGGCCTCTGCTGGCCACAAAGCCTCCACGGCTTGTGCCATCGCGCCACCCGCCTTGCCAGCGCCCAACACGAGGGTGCGACCCTTGGCAGGATCTGGCGGGTTGGGCAAATGGGCGGCGGTATTGTGCAGGGGCAATGCGCGCTGCACGGCCACGTCGTAGAGGTGGCGCAGCACGGTTTGTGGATCGGTCATGTTCAGACAGTCTCGGGCATAAGAACAGGCTCAAAGGATAAAGGCATTTCAGCTCACCACCCGACCAAGACAAAAGGGTGCACCAACCCCAAGGCCAATGCACCCTTTTGTGGATTGCCCGGGAACGTCAATCGGCGTAGACCCCTGCCGACTTGATGATCGGTGCCCACTTGGACACCTCAGACAAAACGAAGGCTTTGTGTCCAGCTGGATCGTTGCGCGCGTCGTTGATGACGGTGGCGCCCCCTGCATCTTGCTTGCGGATGAAGTCGGGGTCTTTGACGGCCACTTTCAGGGCGTCATTGAGCTTTTTCAGCACCGCAGCAGGTGTGCCCTTGGGGGCGTACAGGCCTTGCCAAATGGTGACGCTGAAATCCTTGAGCCCAGCTTCTTGCATTGTGGGGTTGTCCTTGAGCACGGGTGAGCTCAAACGCGTGGGCGTGGTCACGGCAAATGATTTGACTTTTTTACCTTCAATCTGCGGGATCGTGGTGGTGGTCTGGTCACACATCAAATCCACCTGGCCGCCGATCAGGTCGGTCATGGCGGGGGCCGTGCCTTTGTAGGGCACCGAGGTCATGTCCACCTTGAGGGTGGACTGGAACAACATGCCGCACAGGTGCGATGCCGAGCCTGGTCCGGCATTGGCAATGTTGATCTTTCCCTTGTTGGCATTGATCCAGCTCACCAACTCGGTCATATTGTTGGCCGGCAAACTGGGGCGGCCAATCAGGTTCATCGGGTTCTCGCTGACCAGGCCGATGTACTCAAAGTCTTTTTCCACGTTGTAGGGCAAGTTGCGGAAAAAAGTGGGCAAGGTGGCTTGCGCAATGTGCGTGAACAAGAGGGTGTAACCATCGGCACCGGCCTTGGCCACCTTGTTGGCACCAATAGACCCGGATGCGCCTGCCGAGTTGTCGATCACGATGCTGTGCCCGCCCATGGCCTTGCTCATGGCTTGCGCCAAGTCGCGCGCGGCTTTGTCGGTTGGGCCGCCAGGGGCGTAGGGCAAGAC
Organism: Limnohabitans sp. 2KL-51; assembly: GCF_003063645.1. Classification (GTDB taxonomy): domain Bacteria; phylum Pseudomonadota; class Gammaproteobacteria; order Burkholderiales; family Burkholderiaceae_C; genus Limnohabitans_A. The sequence goes on along the minus strand of NZ_NESJ01000016.1, from coordinate 103,571 downwards.
GAAGGTGATGGTCTTGTTGGCTACAGGGTAGTCCTGTGCAAAAGCGTTCACAGACGCCAGCAATGCGCAGGCGATGGCAACGGGAAGAAACTTGGAGCGCATGTTCAAACCTTTCAAGGCGAGGGGGTCAGGAAATCATTGAATTGGAAAATGGACCAACTGCATCCAATGGGCATCATCGCCTCAAGCCAAGGCCTTGCATACCGCCTGAGTGACATCGACGGTTAGGGCTTTCCCGCCCAAGTCGCCGGTGTGCAAGGCCGGGTTGGCCGTCACGCTTTCGATCACGGCCATCAAGCGCTGGGCCGCAGCAGGTTCGCCAATGTGCTCCAGCAGCATGACCACCGACCAAAAAGTGCCCACCGGGTTGGCCAAGCCCTTGCCCATGATGTCAAAGGCCGAGCCGTGGATGGGCTCGAACATGCTGGGGTAACGGCGCTCGGGGTCGATGTTGCCGGTGGGTGCAATGCCCAAGCTGCCCGCCAGCGCGGCCGCCAAATCGCTCAAGATGTCGGCATGCAAGTTGGTGGCAACGAGGGTGTCCAGGCTCGCTGGGCGGTTGACCATGCGGGCCGTGGCCGCATCGACCAATTCCTTGTCCCATTTCACATCGGGGAACTCTTTGGAAATCTGCAGCGCGATCTCGTCCCACATCACCATGGCGTGGCGCTGGGCATTGCTCTTGGTCACCACCGTGAGCAGCTTGCGCGGCCGCGACTGCGCCAGTTTGAAGGCGTAGCGCAAAATGCGCTCAACGCCTGCGCGGGTCATGATGGACACGTCGGTGGCCGCCTCGATCGGGTGACCCTGGTGCACACGGCCACCTACGCCCGAGTATTCGCCTTCGGAGTTTTCACGCACGATGACCCAGTCCAGGTCTTGGGGCGTGCAGCGCTTGAGTGGCGCATCGATGCCGGGCAGGATGCGGGTGGGGCGCACGTTGGCATACTGGTCAAAGCCCTGGCAAATTTTCAGGCGCAGGCCCCACAACGTGATGTGGTCGGGGATGTGCGGGTCACCCGCTGAGCCAAACAAAATCGCATCCTTGTTGCGCAGCGCGTCCAGGCCATCGGCCGGCATCATCACGCCGTGCTTGCGGTAGTAGTCGCCGTCCCAGCCAAAGTTTTCAAATTCAAAGGCAAAAGTGCCACAAGCCTTGGCCAGAACCTCCATCACTTGCTGGCCTGCGGGAATGACTTCTTTGCCAATGCCGTCTCCGGGGATGGTGGCGATGCGGTAGGTTTTCATGGAGGGTCGCGTTCTGAGGTGAAAAGGGATAGTGACATTGTGCGGCGCTCGCATCTCAATAAAAACCCTAAAATTTAAACCATTGTTAACCTGAGATCAACAATGGAACCACGCCTGCAAGCCGCCGATCTGGGCTTTTTTTCTGCACTGGCCATGGCGGGCAGCCTGAGCGCCGCCGCGCGTGAGCTGAGCATCACCACGGCCGCAGTGAGCAAGCGCCTGTCGCAAATGGAGTCGCGCTTGGGCGTGCCCCTGGTCAACCGCACCACGCGCCGCATGAGCCTGACGGTGGAAGGCGAAACCATGCTGCGCCACGCCCGCAGCATCCTGGCTGAAATGGCCGATCTGGAAGAACAGCTCGGCGCCAGCCGCTCCACGCCCAGCGGCTTGCTTCGAGTGAACGCCACCCTGGGCTTTGGCCGCAGCCACATCGGCCCGCTGATCAGCCGCTTTGCACAGCAGTACCCGCAGGTCGATGTGCAATTGCAACTCTCGGTCGACCCGCCCTCGCTGAGTGACGATGCCTTTGATGTGTGCATCCGCTTTGGCCCACCGCCCGACGCCCGGGTGATCGCCCGCAAGATCGCGAGCAACCAGCGCCTGCTGTGCGCATCACCCGCCTACATCGCACGCCACGGCGAACCCAAAACCACGGCCGACTTGGCGCGGCACAATTTCATCAGCATCCGCCAAGGCGGCGAGGCCTATGGCGTGATCAAGCTCACGCGTGGGCGCGCCGGCAAAACCGAAACCCTCAAGACTCGCGGTAACCTGACCACCAACGACGGCGGCATCGCCGTGCAATGGGCGCTGGACGGGCACGGCATCCTGATGCGCGCCGAATGGGACATCCGCCCCCACTTGGCCCAAGGCCAGCTGGTGCAATTGCTGCTGCAGTTCCGCACCCCCGACGCCGATATTTATGCCGTCTACCCAGCCCAGCACAAATCGACTGCGCGGGTCCGGGCCTTTGTGGAATTTGTGGCTGAGGCGTTCAAAGGAACCGAAGCCCCCGGAATCTGATGGCTCCTTCGAGGGCGCTCGCCCCTTATGGGCGCTTCATGAGCGCATCGGCCATCGCTGCAAAAGCGGGCAAGGTGAATGGATCGTTGGCATTGCCTGAGGCGATGGGATGCGAGCCAAAACGTGCAATCACCATTTCCGCTTTGGGATCGATGTAAAGCGACTGCACAGGGATACCACGTGCCATGTAAGCGCCGTGGCTGTTGTGCGAAATCCACCACATGTTGCGGTACGACCAACCCTTTAACCAAGGGTAGCCCGCTTGTGCGAACTGCTCGGGGCTGGCACCCTTGGCGATATCGGCCACCACCGCTTGTGGCACCACTTGTTGCGAACCCACTCGGCCGTTGTTGCGCATCATTTCGCCAACCTCGGACATGAGCTTCCGGCTCTACTGACTGAAGCCATCGCAAGCCAAACCCTCAATGCCGCAAGTCACTGCGGCTTTTGGCCTGATTGACTTTTTCTCAGCCGCAAACTGCAAGAATTTTTCTACTGATATATTCTGTAAATGAATTTTAAAAAAGATTGAAATGACACTCCTCAAGCTCTTTGTCACAAGCCTTCTGACCTGTTTTTTGATGGGGCTGGCCCAAGCCCAGCCCACGGTAGGTTCAAGGTTTGAAAAAGTATTGCCACTGGGGTCGGGTGCAAGCGTTCCCTTGCCCGAAGGTCAATGGCAGGCCACGGCGGTAACACAAACGGTAACTCCCAATCAAGTCAACAAATTTAACGTGACAGTTTTAAAAAATTTAGACCTGCGTTCGCCCTATGCCGCACTGGTGATCAGAGCCTCATACACACCTGCGCGATGGCCTAACACAATTTGTGATCGTCCAAAAGAAATTGAGAATTCATTTTTAGTCAACCGACATGGCACGATCAACAGTCAACTCCTTAACAAATGCTCACGCTTTACAAGCGTTGACGATGGCCTTGAACTCTGGATCGGTAGACAGAAAAATCAAAACAGTTGGTATTGGCCTTCCGATGTGATGTCGGGTTTAGGCTCTATTCAAACAATCAAAACAAGAAACTTCATACAAGCCGAATTTACTATTAACCAATTTGAAGGCTTCTCGCTGCGCTATAACGTATTCATGCTTCCACCTGCAGGTATTTCCAGTGTCAAATTCAGCAGCGATTACAAAGCAGGGCGCATTTCTTCCGAGCATCAATTGCTCGAGGGCTGGGCCAATATTTTGATGGAGTCTTTGCAACAGTCCTTCTTCAATAAAAAACCACAGCCGATTTTGGCTCTGAACTACAAAACGGATGTATCCAGCGCCACTGTAGCTTCAGTAAACCCACCAACTTTGCCACCCATAGAGAATGTCGAAAGCTTGGAAGCTGAAAAATTACGCGATGCACGAACTCAGGAAATCCTGCGTGAACTCGCAAACCCTCGAATCACTTCAGCATCCGCACCCAAGCCACCGTCTGCGCCATCCGCTGCCATTTCCCCGTCCTTGCCACCGCCCAGCAGCCCAAGCGCCCAAGAGCGAGAAACCAGAGAGCTCAAAGCCCAACTTGACCAAATGCGGGAGATGTTGAGCAAGCTGCAAGCTGCCAATGCGGCATCTGCAGCAGCGGCCACCAACAAACCGTCGGAAACACCCTTGGCTGCTGCGCCAAAACCCATGGCGAAGCCTGTTTTTGCCAACCGCAAAGCGCTCATCATTGGCAACGACTTGTACACCGATGTGCCTAAACTCCAAAACGCAGCAGCAGATGCCGAGGCCATGTCCAAAGCGCTGGAGGGCGTGGGTTTCAAAGTGTCCAAACACTTGAACCTGAATGAGAAAGCTTTTAAACAAGCCTTGCGCGACTTCCGTCTGAATATCCAAGGCGGCGATGAAGTGCTGTTCTTCTTTGCCGGACACGGCGTACAACTGGGATCGGCCAACTATTTGCTCCCCACCGACATCAAGGGTGACCATGAAGAACAAGTCAAGGACGAAGCCATTCAGTTGCAAAAAGTTCTGGACGATCTGCAAGAAAAGAAAACCAAGTTTGCCTTGGCGGTGATTGATGCCTGCCGAGACAACCCTTTCAAAGGCCAAAGCCGCGCCATTGGTGGCCGTGGCCTGGCACCCACGTCAGCCGCCACGGGTCAGATGATCATGTTCTCTGCAGGTTCAGGCCAGCAGGCTTTGGACAAACTCGGAACCAACGACAAAAACAAAAATGGTTTGTTCACGCGCATCTTCCTGAAAGAAATGATCAAGCCCGGGGTCTCTGTTGACCGTGTGCTGCGCAATGTGCGCAACGAAGTCGTGACCCTGGCCAAGGGTGTCGGGCATGAACAGACGCCGGCCCTGTACGACCAAGCCGTGGGCGAATTTTTCTTCGTTCCTTGACGTTCCACTGGCACTAAGGGCTCAAAGAGCTGAGTTAACCTTCCCTCAAAAGACCACCGTCAAGTGACTCTCTCCTTGGGTGACAACACCCACTCAGTTGAGGCTTTCAAATGAAGCTTGAACCCATGTGGATTAATGAAAAGTTCTACTTCACCAAGTGTCAATGAATCCGTTACCCAATTGCCCCTTGAGAATTGTGGTGCTATCGAGTCCGCGTACAAGCCAACTTCGGGTATCAAAGGGGTCAATCACAGCATCAATTTCTAGTGTCTGCGCCATGTTGACGGCTTTGCCCTCAGCATAACGGTCCGCCAGTAATTGATTGAACAACGCATCCCGCGCCGGTCCTTCCGGTTGAGCTTCGAGCTCTTTGCGAAAACCCAAACGCACAGAGCCTTCCAGACCCATTGGTCCGAACTCTCCCGTTGGCCATGAGATCGTAAAGACAGGCGCGTCAAATCCTCCAGCCGTCATAGCTTGTGCGCCCAGTCCGTAGCCCTTACGCAAAATTACGGCAAAGAATGGCACCGCTAATTTGGCAGCAGTGACAAACATGCGACTGGTGTGCCTAACTTGTGCTTGAGCTTCGATGTGTGGACCAACCATGAAACCAGGGGTGTCGGTGAGTGACAACAATGGGATGCCATGCGTATTGCAGAGTTGCATGAAACGACTTGCCTTATCGGCCGCGTCTACATCAATGGCACCCCCAAGGTGCATAGGGTTGTTTGCCATGACGCCGATTGATCGACCTTCAATGCGTCCGAGGGCGGTCACTATACCCACACCATATGCTTGCCGCAGTTCCAGGACAGAGTCTTCATCGCATAGCGTATGAATGACAGTTTGAATATCGTAAACGCGCAGGCGGTTCTCGGGTACTGCAAATCGCAGTTTTCGCTGATCGTCGCAGCGCCAAACAGATAGACGGCCTTGAAAATACGACAGGTATTGCTTGGCTTTGGTTACGGCTTGAACTTCGTCTTCAACCAGCAAATCAATCACGCCGTTACGCGACTGCACATCACTGGGGCCGATTTCTTCTGGCGTAAAACGACCTAAACCGCCCCCCTCTATCATGGCAGGCCCACCCATGCCAATGTTGCTGGCTCGTGTGGCAATAATCACATCGCTGCATCCGAGCAATGCTGCATTGCCGGCAAAGCACCTGCCATGTGCAATGCCCAATACCGGCACCTGACCTGAGAGGGCTGCATATTGGCTGAAGGTGTGGTTGTTCAAACCCGCGACAACAGGTTTGTCGACATCACCGGGGCGGCCGCCGCCGCCTTCGGAAAAAAGCACCACAGGGAGTTTTAGCTTCAGTGCAAGACCCAGCATGCGGTCTGTTTTTTGATGATTACGGGAACCTTGCGTCCCTGCTAATACGGTGTAGTCATAAGCCATCACCACGCATCGCGACTTTTCTGCGCCGTATGCATTGCAATTGATCGTACCGACTCCTGTAATCATGCCGTCGGCTGGTGTGTTGGAAATGAGGTCATCCAAACTGCGCCTGCGAGTTTGAGCGGCAATGGCAAGCGAACCATATTCCATGAAGCTGCCTTCATCGCACAGTTGCGCTATGTTTTCACGAGCTGTCCGCCCTCCTTGTGCATGACGTTTATCAACAGCTTGGGTACGGTTTTTGTCCCATAAAAATGCGTGTCGATCTTGAACACTCTTTAAATCATCGCGCAGGGTATTCAAATCCTGAGTATCTTCAGGTGCAGCATCTTCGATGTCAACATCTGCAGGCTCCAGCACAACAAGAATCTCTTCAGCTGCAACATAAGCCCCGGTCATTGCAACCACCTTACCAACTCGGCCAGAGGAGGTCGCAAGCACCACATGTTCCATCTTCATCGCTTCTACGATGGCTACAGGAGCACCTTTTGGGACCACGTCACCGGCATTAACAAGCACCTGTATCAATTTTGCCGCCATAGGTGAACGCACACCCCATTGATGGTCTTGAAGGGAAACAGCATCAGGCAAGTGCTCGTCAGATACGGCCTCCGGTAACGAAACGTGGCTTTGAAGTGCCAATTCATTGGCGCGGCCAACGATCTCGTTCAGGTGCTCCTCAATGAATCGCGTGTGGACATCCTGGGTTGCAAATTCCGGCATCTCGACCAGCGCTTGCAATACGTAAAGGTTGGTTTTAACGCCCACCAAACGGCATTCTTTCAGGGCCCTGGTGGCGCGTTTTGCGGCTTGAGCAAAAGTACCTGATTTATTTATGACGATTAATTTCGCAAGCAAGGTGTCAAAGTATGGCGATGGTGTCGCCCCCGTGAAACCATGGGTGTCAACCCGAAGGCCCATGCCTGAGGGCAAATCAAATCGAGAAAGCGTGCCACTGGAAGACTGCGTTTGGCCATCGGCGAGCAGCGTTTCTGCGCAGATTCGCAATTGGATCGCGTAGCCATTTTGAGTTGGTGGATGTTCAGGATCAAGTCCCATATCGGCCAACTGCATGCCAGCAGCTACCTGAATTTGCAATTGCACTAAATCCAAACCCGTCACCTCCTCGGTCACGGTGTGCTCCACTTGTAACCGTGGATTGGCTTCGATGAAAACCCAAGGTAACTCGCTCGATTGTGTGTCGACCAAAAATTCAAATGTGCCGAGGCTGCGATAGTGACAGTGGCGCGCCATTTTCAATGCTGCTTGAGTAAGTGCTTTTCGCAACTCAGCACTAATGCTGGGGCTGGGCGCAATTTCAATCACTTTTTGAAAACGCTTTTGTAAGCTGCATTCCCGATCACCCAAACTCATGACGGTTTCGCCATCAGCCAAGACTTGAATTTCAACATGTCGTGCGCGCACCATCAATCGCTCGACATAGACTCCTTCAACACCAAAGGCCGACCGGGCTTCAGAGACGCAACGGGCATAGGCTTCGGGGAGATCTTGTAATTGAAATACAGCGCGCATGCCCCGCCCTCCCCCGCCGCCAATGGCTTTGATCATCACTCCAGCGCCATTTTGCGAGTGGAAAAAGGCTTGCGCCTGCGCCAGGCTCACGGATTGATCGATACCGGGCATCAAGGGAACATCACAGGCCAAAGCCAATTGCCTCGCTGCGGCTTTGTCACCGAATAACTTTAAATGTGACGCATCCGGTCCAATGAATGTAATGCCCGCTTCCACGCAGGCTTGCGCGAAATCGGCACGTTCGCTCAAAAATCCATAGCCCGGGTGTATCGCATCACACTGCTGTTCCTTCGCAACAGCAAGGATCTTTGCTGAGTTAAGGTAAGCACCAGGACCGGTTTCTTCAAGGCTCACCGCTGCGTCAGCCAGTTGACCATGCAGTGCTTGTGCATCGTCTAGCGACAACACGGCCACACTCCGGATGTCCAGGTCATGTGCTGCACGGATCAGGCGTACAGCGATTTCACCCCGGTTAGCAATCAAGATTTTTTTGAACATCAACTTAATCTTTCAGCATTCGGCGCAAAACTTTGCCAGAACCCGTTGCAGGTAAAGCTGCAATAAATTGAACATGCCGTGGCACTTTATAAAGCGCCATGTTGTCGCGCGACCACGCGATCAAGGTGGCTGCATCTAGCTGCTCACCGGGCTTAAGCACAATGAAAGCGCTGACCACTTCACCTTTTTGATCATCTTCCGCGCCAATCACTGCGGCTTGGGCTACAGCGGGATGCTTGATCAAAATGGCTTCAACTTCTTCGGGAAAAACGCTGTAGCCAGAGACCTTGATCATTTCCTTGAAGCGGCCAATGAAGGTCAAATAACCTTGTGCATCGATTTTGCCCATGTCGCCTGTATAGACCCATCCCTCTTTGAGAGTCTTGGCGGTGGCCTCGGGTTTGTTCCAGTAACCCTTGAAAACCCCTTTGCTACGCAAAATAATTTCCCCCATTTCCCCTGCTGATTTTTTCTCACCCGTATCAGGGTCAATGATGCAAATCTCATTGCCTTCAATTGGAACTCCATGGGTTCCCCAGCGGATGGCGTCATCTGGCATGTAGGTGTCCATGGTATGGGTTTCACTTAACCCGTAGGAGGCTTCCATCGACACACAGTTGGGGGTAAAGCTCTTCCATTGCTGGGCCAAGGACTCGGTGTAAATAATTCCGAAACTCGTCACCGAGTTTTGACGCAGACTGCTCAAATCAAAAGAGCGAGCATTGGGGACAGCCATGACTGCCACGTTCATTGGCGCAATGCTGTACCACCAGCTGACTTTATGGCGCTCAATCGCTTGTAAAACAGTCAAAGGATCAAAACGGTACATAAGCACCGTGGTGGCACCGGAATAGATGGGAATGTTGACGCCCATCAGCATTCCAGCTATGTGGTACAGCGGGGCAATCGACAAAATCATGTCGCCATCATGGATATTCTTGGTGCTCACCGAAGCATGTGTTTTGAAAAGTGCATTGCGATAGGTCAGCATGGCGCCTTTGGGCAATCCCGTCGTACCTGATGTATAGGTCATCAAAGCTACGTCGTTGTCCATGTCGATCTCCACGACAGGTGCGTTGACGCTTCTGTGCATGACGTCCAAGAAATCTTCCACACCTTGTGGCAATTGCTTGTCGCTGTTCTGCAAAGCTTTGAGGTCTGCGGGCAGATCGATACTCGGTGAAGCAGGTAAGAGGTCTTGATACCGAACCCCAAACACATGCGTTATGGCTGTTTTTTGCCTGACGTTGTCAACAATTTTCAACAAGTCTTTAGCTGCCACAATGACCCGAGCCTGCAAGTCGCTCAATTGGTATTCAAGTTCATGTTCTTTGTTCAGCGGACCGCAGGGGCAGACAATCGCTCCCAGTTTTTGGATGCCGTAATGCGCTATGACGTACTGTGGGCAATTGTTCATAAACAAAGCCACTGGTTCGCCTTTTTGGACACCAATCTCCTTAAGCCGTGCCGCAAATGCATCGCTGGCCTGGTCCACTTGGGCAAATGTGACTGGGGCACCGTACCAAAGATAGGCCGCTTTATTTGGCGTGGCACGTGCGTGTGCTCTGAGGTATTCGTGCAAGGGAGCGTCGAGTTGAATGGCTTTGTGCATGGTGTCTCCTACCGGGTTTTTACTTAGAAGTTTTCTGGAAAGATGCCTTGCCAATATATACCAAGGGGTAGAAGATTACTACCACTCAGTAGTAATCATGAACAAGACCACCTTTCCAGATGCCCCTCCAGGGTTGCGCAGTCCGCCTTTCAAGGGCGATGCCCGATCGGATCTAAAGCGCGAGCGCATCTTGCGGGTGGCCGAGGCCTTGTTTTCAAAACAAGGCTATGCCAACACCACCATGTCACAGATCGTCGACAAATTAGGTGTCAGCAAGCCATTCGTCTATTACTACTTTCACAACAAGCAAGATATTTTTGAAACCCTGTCCTGGCGTCCAACTGTCGAGTGCTTTTCAGCGCTGGAGTTCGATGAGGACGCCGCTTTGCCAGCCCACTTGCGTGTCAGCAAAGGCTTGGAGCGGTTGATCCGTGCAACGATAGTTAACTACCCCAGTGCCTTTTTTCCTTACCGTGAACCACAGGTTTACCGACCCGAATACCGTGCCGCACAAAAAAAAATGGCACGGCATTTCTATGCACGTTTGTGTGCCTTGATGGAGCAAGGCCGACAAGAGGGAATGTTGGAGTTCGATGAGACCAAAATCACGGCTTTGGCTGCTGGCAGCTTGCCAGGTTTTTTGTTTTATTGGTATCGACCGCATGGAAGATTGAGTTCAGAAGCGATGGTGACTGAATTAACCAAATTGTCTTGCCGCGTCATCGGCTTACGCATCCGTAAAAAAACATCCAAAAAGGCGTAATCACAATGACTTGGCAAAGCAATGTTGACGAGCTCGCGCAAAGACAATCGCACGCAAGAGAAATGGGCGGGGCGGAAAAAATAGCACGTCACCGTGCGGCCGGCAAACAGACAGTACGCGAGCGTATTGACGGTTTACTGGATGCAGGATCTTTTCGAGAAATTGGATCCATCACTGGCAATGCACATTACGGACCCGATGGGATCTATGCGGGTACAGCAGCATCCAATTTTCTGTTTGGAAGGGGCAAAATCCAAGGCCGACCTGTGGCGGTAGCAGCAGACGATTTCACGGTCCGAGGTGGCGCATCAGACGGTGCCTCCATGGATAAAATTGTGGCCTCAGAGCAAATGGCCTATGAGTTGCGTTTACCGTTGATTAGGCTGATTGATGGTTCTGGCGGCTCAATCAGGACCCTTGAGAAACTGGGCCGCACTTATGTGCCCGCCAACCCTGCGTGGGATTGGGTAGCATTGAACCTCACCACCATTCCTGTAGTGTCGCTGGTGCTGGGTTCTGTGGCGGGATTTGCATCGGCCCGTGCGGTGGCTAGCCATTACTCGTTGATGGTTCGCGGTACGTCACACATGTTCATTGCAGGCCCTCCGGTGGTTGCCCGCACCGGTCAAACTTTCACCAAAGACGAATTGGGGTCTGCCGATTTGCATGCCAAAGCAGGCGCTATAGATGATGTCGTGGACAGCGAGCAAGAAGCCTTGGCGCGTGCTGCACGATTTTTATCTTATCTGCCTTCGTCGGTCGATGACTTGCCACCGATTTGTCCATCGAGCGATCCAACTGATCGGCGCGAGGAGCGATTGATCAGCATCGTTCCGACAGACCGGCGTAAAGTTTACAAAATGCGTGAAATCTTGTCAGATGTATTGGACAAGGAAAGCTTTTTTGAGTGGGGTAGACATTACGGGCGCTCTGCAATCACCGGCTTTGCCAGACTGGAGGGTCGGACTGTCGCTGTATTGGCAAGCGACCCTTACATCTACGGGGGTGCCTGGACAGCAGAGACCGCACAAAAAATCATACGTTTTGTCGATTTGGCCGAAACCTTCCATTTGCCGGTGGTCCATTTTGTCGACATTCCGGGTTTTCTGATTGGAATCGACGCTGAGCGCGCCGCTACGATCCGTCACGGCACCCGCGCACTGAGTGCGATTTACCAAGCTACGGTGCCTTGGTGTTCAGTCATCGTGCGCAAAGCTTTTGGTGTGGCTGGTGCAGCACACAGCAATGCCTCCCGTTTCAGATTTCGCTATGCGTGGCCATCAGGCGATTGGGGCTCGATTCCACCGGAGGGCGGAGTCGAGGCTGCGTACCGTAGTGAAATTGCTGCGGCAAAGGATCCGGATGAAATGATTCGTGAGATTACAGCGCGTCTGGAGGCGATTCGCTCTCCCTTCCGAACGGCAGAGGCTTTTGGCGTGGAAGAAATTATCGATCCTCGACAGACTCGGACCTTCTTGTGTGAATTTTCACAACTGGCTTACCGGTTGATCAAGCCTCAGCCCAGCCGAGTGCAATACAGGCCTTAATTTGCAGTCCTTCAATAACCCCATGACCCCGATTGATTCAATTACCCCTCTCACCAGCACACCTCCTTTGTTGGAAGTAAAAAAGCTGTCGATTGCGTTTCGAACACGCAATGGGGTTCTTCCTGTGACGAACGAGGTGTCGTTTTCAATAGGCAAAGCCGAGCGTTTGGGTTTGGTGGGCGAGAGTGGCTGCGGTAAAACAGTCACAGGGCTGGCGCTCATGCGCTTACTTGACCCAACCGTGGCAGTGGTCACGGGTGAAATTTGGTTGAATGGACGCAATATTTTGGCCTTGCCGGAGCACGAAATGCGCTCGTTGCGAGGCCGTGAGCTGGCCATGATTTTCCAAGAACCCATGAGCGCATTGGATCCTGTGTTCACCGTGGGGGATCAAATAAGTGACGCGTTTCGCGCACACTTTCCCCAACGATCAAAAGAAGCCAAGGAAAGAACCCTGGCATTGCTCGCACAGGTGGGCATTGCGGCTCCACAGGCACGTTACAACGATTACCCTCATCAAATGTCTGGCGGCATGAGGCAACGCATCATGATCGCCATGGCACTGATTTGTGAACCACATTTGATCATTGCGGATGAACCGACCACCGCTTTGGATGTCACTGTACAGGCCCAAATCATGGAGCTCATGCGTGAGTTAAGTGATCGGACCGGCACCTCCTTGTTGTTCATCACACACGATTTGGGCGTCGTGGCTGAAACCTGTCAGCGCATGGTAACCATGTATGCCGGGCAAGTGGTGGAGGATGCCCCAGTAGACAGTGCCTTACTCACACCATTGCATCCATACACCTCTGGATTGTTGCGCTCCTTGCCGCGCTTTGCGAAGAGACGTGAGCCGTTAGGCTCAATTCCAGGACGTGTTCCGGCACCCCAAGACATGATCGAAGGCTGTCGCTTTAAACCTCGCTGCGCATCTGCAACCTTCAACTGCGAAAATGAACAAGTCCTTGAGAATGTGGTCGGTAGTCAACGTAAAGTGCGCTGCGTTCGTGCCAGTGAATTAAGCTTACCAGGAGTGCAAGTCGCATGACCGCAACTCCTCAAAAATCGGTGCTGCAGGTTGCTGATCTGCATATTCATTTTCCAACTGGACGTCATGGACAAACGGTCAAAGCTGTTAATGGAATTTCATTTCAGGTACGCGAAGGCGAGACTTTTGGCGTGATTGGCGAGTCTGGTTCGGGTAAAACCACTTTAGGCCGTGCACTCGTGTCATTGGTTAGACCAACTTCTGGAAAAATTTTGCAAGATGGGGTTGACCCAAGCCAATTGAATCGTCGAGCTTTACAAACTCATCGGCGACAATTTCAGATCATTTTCCAGGATCCCAATTCTGCATTGAATCCACGAATGAAGGTGATCGATGCCGTCATGGAGCCGTTAGTGGCCATTGGTCGTCGCGATTACTTGGCCATGGAAAAAATAGCCCTCGATGCTTTGGCCCGTGTTGGCCTGACGGCAGAGCAGGCAAGGCGCTATCCTCACCAGTTTTCTGGTGGACAAAAGCAACGCATCGTCATTGCGCGGGCCTTGACACTGCAGCCCCGAGTCTTGGTTTGCGATGAGGTAGTTGCAGCACTGGATGTGTCTATTCGCGGTGAAGTGCTGAATTTATTTGCGCAATTGCAAAAAGAATTTGGGCTGACCTATGTATTCATCACCCATGATTTATCAGTTGTTTCGCATATCAGTGACCGCATTGCGGTGATGTACCTAGGCTGCATGATGGAGTTGGGCAGCGCCCAGTCCATGGCAGAACACCCCTTGCATCCTTACACGCAAGCGTTATTGTCTGCTGAGCCCTTGCCTTTGCCTTCACACATGCGTCAGGATCGGCGGATTATTCTCAAGGGGGAGATCCCAAGTCCGATGAATCCCCCTGCAGGCTGCCCTTTTAGCACCCGCTGTCCTCACGTACAAAGTATTTGCGAAACTGAGAAACCCGCTTGGCGCGAAATGGAACCCGATCACTGGGTGGCTTGTCATTTGACGCAATCCCCCAGCGTGGGCAACGCTTAAAAATTTCATTGACACACTTTAACCCTGAAGGAGACCTCGAATGAAAACTCAAGTTGATTCCAAATTGAATGTCCGCCAAACGCTTTTACAGCGTCGACAGACGCTTGCCATGTTTGCAGGTTCTGCAGCCATTGGCCTGGTCGGCATGCCTGCCTGGGCGCAGGAAGCGAAAAAAAAAGGAGGCATTCTCAAAGTAGCCGCCTTGACCAATCCCTCAAGCTTGGACCCGGCAACAGGTGGTGCTGGCACAGACCATGTGTTTTTATGGACTCTCTTCGACACTTTGGTGGAATGGGATTACGCCACCCTGCGAACTAAACCTGGCTTAGCGGACTGGAGTTTTCCGGATCCCAAGACGATGCTGCTTACGATCAAACCGGGCATCAATTTTCACGATGGCACACCTTGTGATGCCCAAGCAGTGAAGTTTAATTTGGACCGAAACCGTCAGGATGCGCGTTCCAACCTCAAGGCAGATCTGGCCAGCATTACTGCTGTGGATGTTGTGGGCGCCTTGCAAGTCAAACTAACACTCAAGGCACCAGATGTAGTTCTTCCCGCCGTGCTCTCAGATCGCGCAGGCATGATGGTCTCACCCAAAGCGGTCAAAGAGTTAGGCAATGATCACGACCGTAAACCAGTCGGTGCAGGCCCATGGAAATTTGTCAGATGGGAAGACAACCAACGCGTCGTTGTCACACGCAATGAAAACTATTGGAAATCGGGTGAGCCCTATGCCGACGGCATTGAAATATCTGTCATTACAGATCAGGCCACTGCATTGCGCTCTGTAACTGCTGGTCAAAATGACATGGTTTACGCCCTGTCAGCAAGGTATAAGCCCTTGATTGAAAGAGCCAGAAACATTACGTTGGTAACGGCACCTACCCTGTATTGCATTCAGATTTACTTCAATTTCGGCCGCGCCCCGCTTAACAATCTCAAGGTTCGTCAAGCCATCAACTGCGCAATTGACCGTAATGCATTCATCAATGCGGGCATGGGTGGCGTCGGCGAAATGGCCGCCATGCAACTGCCCACATCGCATTGGGCTTATGAGAAATCACTGGCAGACCTGTACAAGTTCGACCCAGAGCGTTCACGTAAATTGTTATCGGAGTCGGGTCTAAGCAATATCGAACTGTCTTTTGGCGGCTACAACGACCAAGACAATATGCGTCGCAATGAAATCATCATGGAGCAGTTGGGTAAGGTGGGCATCAAGGCCAAATTCACAACCGGAACCATTCCTGATATTTCAGGTCAATTCTTTGGCGCTGAGAAAAAATTTGACGCTTTGCTTTCTGCCTGGACTGGTCGGCCAGATCCGAGCATGTCCTATGCGCTGATGTACGGCAAGGAGGCCTACTTTAACGCTGGCCGTGCCGAGGTTTCGCCCGATCTGGCCGCTCTGCTTCAAGAGTCGCGCGAGAAATCATCTATCGAAGAGCGCAAAATTTCATTGAGCAAGATCCAACGCATTTTGGTGGAAGGGGCTTTTTCTGCACCACTTGCCTTCCAATTCGAAATTGCGGCGACTGGGGCACGGGTGAAAGGCTTCAGGCCGAATTTGTTGGGCAAGCCCAAGTTCAATGACGTGTCTTTGGGTTAAGTCTTAAGAGTATTCTGAAACGGCAAAAAATGAACAAGTTCTTCAACGCAATACCCGGCGGTGATCTGTTCTGGCGGCGACTGGCACAGGTATTACCTGTGCTGGTTTTCGCCACTTTTGTCGCCTTCAGTCTTTTAAAGCTGGTACCAGGTGATATCGCTGTTACTTTGGCTGGCGATAACGCAACAGATGTCCGTATTGAAGAAATACGAAAACTCTATGGACTTGACCGTTCGTTCTTGGAACAGTATTTCACTTGGATAAGCAACGCCGTTCAGGGTGATTTGTCAAAATCGCTTCTGACGGGTGAGTCGGTCAGCGTCTCAATTGCGCGTTGTTTGCCGCACACAGCGCTAATTGTTGTATTGGCCATGCTGTTCTCTTTCATCATTGGCGCGCCCTTGGGTGTGATGGCTGCCAGCCGTCAGGGCGGCTGGGTCGACAGTTTGGTGATGTCCTTAGCTTCCTTGGGAGTGGCCATTCCCAGCTTTTGGTTGGCCATGCTGTTGATTTCCGTTTTTGCTTTGGACATGGCCTGGTTTCCGGTCACAGGATCTCTCGTATTCAGTTCAGACCCCTTGGGTGCTATCCACCATGCCACCTTACCTGCACTTGCATTGGCCGCCGGAGGGATTGCTGAAGTTTCTCGACAGCTTCGCGGCTCACTCATGGAACTTTTACAGTCACAACAAGTAAGAACTTTGCATGCCAAAGGTTTATCGCCGATGCGAATTTTGTGGAAGCACGGCATGAAGAATGTCGGTGTGAATTTGCTCACCGTATTGACCTTGATGGCCAACCGTATGCTGGCCGCAACAGTGGTAATTGAGGCAGTTTTTGCAATCCCAGGTATGGGCAGCTTGATTGTGAAAGCAGCGCTCCAGCGGGACTTCCCTGTGGTGCAAGGTGTCGTGCTGGCGATGGTGGTGATTGTGTTGCTTCTGAACTTGTTGGCAGATCTTTTGTACGGGGTCATTGACCCCAGGGTGAAGTGATATGAAGGAAATGGACCACCTCTCCAGGCCTAGCGGTTTCCAATGGCTTATTCAATGGCTACAGCGCGATAAGCGTGCAGCGTTGAGCTTCGTTTTTCTTTTGACCTTGCTGTTTGTTTCACTCACAGCTGAATGGATCGCACCGCACTCTCCCACCGAGCAGCACCTGAGCAACACAATGGCTGCGCCGTCGAAATTGAATTGGCTTGGAACGGATGACTTGGGCCGTGATATTTTTAGCCGATTGTTGTTTGGTGCGCGAGCTGCTTTGTACGCCAGTTGCTTGGCCGTTTCGATTGCGGTGTGCTTAGGCGTACCCATTGGAATCTGGGCTGGGTACATGGGCGGCTGGCTCGATGAGTTGGTAGGACGCATGATCGACACCTTGTTGTCTTTTCCTGCCATCGTGCTGGCCATTGCTGTGACTGGGGCACTGGGCATTGGGCTGACCAACGGCATGATCGCCGTTGGCATCGTGTTTGCTCCACAGTTGGCACGTTTGGCTCGCGCTAAAACTCTAGTGGTTCGGCAAGAGTTGTATGTTGATGCGGCACGCTGTTTTGGATCGTCAACTCGACATATTTTGTGGCATCACATCCTGCCAAATGCGCTGCAACCCGTGTTGGTGCAAGTCACTATTTTGCTCGCAGGAGCTCTGCTGGCAGAGGCCAGTCTGAGTTTTCTCGGTTTGGGTATTCAGCCTCCTGATCCGAGCTGGGGCGCGATGCTTGCTCGTGCTTATCAGAGCATGGAAATTGCACCAGAGCAAATGTACGCACCCGGCATTGCAATTTTGCTGACTGCCATGGCATTCAACAGTTTGGGTGAGTCGTTACGCAAAGTGTTGGATCCAACAAATCAACGACTTTAATTTCAGGAACCGCCATGCCAAGTTTGAACATCACCTCTGAAATTGCGGGTCAAGTCTGGAAGATCCAAGCCGCTGTGGGCCAAAGCGTTACTACAGGCGAAAGCGTGATGATCATGGAGGCCATGAAGATGGAAATTCCCATAGAAGCACCTCGCGCTGGTGTGATCATGGAAATATCGGTACTTGAAGGTGAAACGATCAAAGAGGGGCAAATCGTGGCCCGCTTAGAAGTCTAGATTTTTACGCACCATTGATCAGTTGGAATGTATAACTTAGGAGCATGGGCATGACACCGCAAGCATTATTTGACGACATGGTGGCTCAGGGCGACATTGTCTTGGACAAGCTCGACGAATGTGCATTGCGCATGCCCGACAAGGTTTACATCTACTACGGCGAAGACAATATTCAACTTACTTTTTCTGAATTCAAAAGAAGAACCGATCGCATGGCGGCGGGCTTGATTGAGATGGGAGTCCAGCCAGGTCAATCTGTGAGTGTGTTGACAAGAAACTCACTGGTAAGTGCTTTGGCCATGTACGCTATTTGGCGTGCAGGGGCTGTATTTGCACCGGTGAATTTCAATTTCCGTGGTGCATTGTTGCAATATCAACTCAACGATACGGCACCTTTCGCTTTGATCACCGATCCTTCATTTGCTGAAATCTTGAATGAGATCTCTGCGGAAGTGCAATTGCAACGGCTAATTGTTCACCAACCTCAAGCTTCGGATCATGATTACGTGGCCACCGAAAATGCAACCATGGCCTCACGGTTTGAGTGTACCGATTTAAGCCGATTGCAAGCTTGCTCTGCCCCCTTGCCACAGCTGGTGCGCAGTCCCTTTGACATTGCCAATATCGTTTATACCTCTGGTACCACTGGCCCCTCCAAGGGCGTTGTGCAACCGTTTCGCTGGATGAATCATTACAGTTATCCCTTGCGCATGGCGACGACAGCTGACGATATCTTGTATTGTGATTTGCCGATGTACCATGTCGGCGGCGCTTTTGCTGTGGTGACAAAGGCCATCTGGTTAGGCAACACTGTGGGGTTATGGGACAAGTTCAGCCCCACCAAGTTTTGGGATCGCATTGCCCAATGCCAAGCCAGTTGTTGTATTCTGTTGGATGTGATGATCCCCTGGCTGATGAGTGCGAAGCCTTTGGCATCTGACAAAGCCAACTCACTCAATAAGGTGCACATGCAGCCTTTGCCTGCGACTCACAATGAGGTAGCTACACGTTTTGGTATCGATTTTGTGAGCTGTGGCTTCGGTCAAACCGAATCGGGTGTTGGCTTCACAGGGATCATCGATGAGTTGGGTGATGTCCAAGGCACACCGCTCAGTATGTGGAAGGGGCTGCACAAAAAAGACTACGTTGCTTCGTGCAAGTCCTCAGGACGTCTGGTGGTAAATGGGCGTGAGCCCCTACCTAAAGGTTTCATGGGCTTGCCAAACCCTTTATTGGAAGTCGCAATTTTGGATGAGGATGACAACGCATGTCCTCCGGGTGTGGTGGGACAACTGGCTTTCCGGCCCAGATTTCCAGGTTTGCTGCTGGACTCGTATTTTCGCAAACCTGATGCCACGATCAAGGTGCTGCGCAACTGCTGGTTTCACACCGGCGACGCTTGCAAAGAAAGCACCGATGGATCAGGTACCTATTTGTTCATTGACAGAATGGGCGGTTTTTTCCGTGTTCGAGGAGAAAATGTTTCCTCTTATGAAGTTGAGTTTTTGATCGCCAGTCATCCCTGCGTGAGAGCCTGTGCTGCGGTTCCTTTGCCGGCGCTTGTTGGCGACGAAGACGACATTGCTGTGTTCGTTGAGTTGAAAGAAGGTTTGACCTTGTCTGAGTCTCAATTACTTGAACACGCCATCAAAGTAATGCCCAAATTCATGCAGCCAAAACATATCCGGTTTGTCACTGCGCTTCCAGTAACACCGACCAACAAAATCGAGAAGTACAAGCTAAAGCAGCTCATTTTGAGCGAGCTGAAATTGAACTGATGAGCTCCATCTGAAGCGAAAAAATTTTCTAATGTTTTTTAATTTTTTATTCACCTGAATATCACAGTGGGTATTTGCGCCGAACCGCAGTCCCCCCCGATCGGCCCTAGGACCATCCGCATACCGGCGCTGTGCGTGATGAACGCAAGGTTGCGCAACACCCCCCGTAAAATCGCCCCACTGCACAGCCCGGGACGCGCGGCAACGTGGTGCTCGCCCTCCCCTGCTTAAGCGGGGGCCAGGGGATTCGGCCGCGACTTGTTTCACCCCTAACAATGGACAAGTCCATGACCACGCTGCTGATCCACCGCGCCCGCTGCATCGCCACCCAAGACGATACCCACTCCGAACTGAAAGACGCCTCGCTCCTGATCCGCGACGGCCGTATCGAACGCATCATCCCCGCGACCGAGAACATCGACGAACTGCTCACGCAGGTCGATGAAGTGATCGACGCCCGCCGCCATGTGGCGGTGCCGGGGCTGATCAACACGCACCACCACATGGTCCAATCACTTACGCGGGCGATACCGGCGGTACAAAACGCCGAGCTGTTCAGTTGGCTCAAAGGCCTCTATCCGATCTGGGTGGGCCTCACGCCCGAGATGGTGCGCATCTCTAACCAGGTGGCCATGGCCGAGCTGCTGCTGAGCGGCTGCACCACCAGCTCAGACCACCTGTACATCTACCCCAACGGTGTGCGGCTGGACGACAGCATCGAGGCCGCGCACACCATGGGCATGCGCTTTACCGCCACACGCGGCAGCATGAGCGTAGGCGAGTCACAAGGCGGCTTGCCACCCGACAGCGTGGTCGAGCAAGAACCCACCATTCTGAAAGAAACCCAACGCCTGATAGAGACCTGGCATGACGCCAGCTATGGCTCGATGACGCATGTGGCCGTGGCCCCCTGCTCGCCCTTCAGCGTGAGCCAGGACCTGATGCGCGAATCGGCAAAGCTGGCCCGCGCCCACGGCGTGCGCCTGCACACCCACCTGGCCGAAAACGACCACGACATCGCTTATACGAAAGAAAAGTTCAACTGCACCCCCGCTCAATACGCCGAAGACTTGGGGTGGGTGGGCCACGATGTGTGGCACGCCCACGGCGTCAAGCTCGACGAAGAAGGCACGTACCTGTTCGCCAAAACCCGCACCGGCATTGCCCACTGCCCGTGCAGCAACATGCGATTGGCCAGCGGCATCTTGCCCCTGCGCAAAATGCTGGATGCAGGCGTGCCCATTGGCCTGGGCGTGGACGGCAGCGCCAGCAACGACGCGGCGCATTTGCTGAACGAAGCCCGCCAAGCCATGCTGCTGGCGCGTGTGAGCCGTGCGATGGAAGCACCACGCGTCGAAGACGGTCGCACCGTTTACGGTTGTGACCGAGGCCCCTCCGAGATGACACCCCGCGACGCGCTGCGCTTGGCCACACGCGGCGGCGCCGAAGTGTTGGGGCGCGAGTATGAGCTGGGGCAAATCAAAGAAGGCTTTTGCGCTGACATCGCGATGTTTCGCACCGACACGCTCAGCATGGCGGGTGGCGCGGTGCATGACCCGGTGGGGGCGCTCTTGCTATGCGCCAGCGACAACGCTGACTACACCATCGTCAATGGCCGCGTGGTGGTGCGCCAAGGCGAGATTGCCACGGTGGACATGGGACCGTTGATCGAGCGGCACAACCAACTGGCCCTGCAGTTGGCGCTGCGGTGACAGTTAACCCAGCGCTGAAGCGTGCGCCATCCTTCGAAAGAACTGTTCAGCACTCAGCTGTCAGCCTTCACGCCGACTTCCTGAATCAAGGTCCTCCAGCGCATCAGGTCTTCGCGCAAAAAGCGGGCAAAAGCATCGGGCCCCAAGCCTGTGGGCTCCAGTCCCTGGCCCCGCAATGCCTCCATCACTTCTGGCAAGGCCAGTATTTGCGCCGAGTCTGCCGCTATCTTGTCCACAATGCTGCGCGGGGTGCCCGCGGGTGCCAACATGCCAAACCAACCACTGGTGTCCATCTTGGCCACTCCCGCTTCACCAAATGTGGGGACCTCAGGCAAAACCTTGGATCGGACCGCACCCACCAAAGCCAGTGCGCGGACACGCCCGCTCTTGATGTGGGGCATGGCGGTACCAATGGAGTTGAATGAACTCACCACCTGCCCACCCATCAGGTCAACAATCGATGCCGATTCGCCTTTGTAGGGAATGTGCGTCAAGTCGATGCCCGCGCCTCGCTTGAGCGTTTCGCCATAGATGTGAAATGAAGAAGCGTTGCCAAAAGACGCATAGTTCAGCGGCGCACCACTGGCCTTGGCGGTCTTGGCCCCTTGGATGAATTCAGTGATGGATTTGTAGGGCGAGTCACTCCGCACCAGCAAGACCACCTCTGAGCGAATGAACTGAACAATGGGTGTGAAATCTCGCTCAGGATCCCATGGCACCTTAGGCAGCAAAGCAGGCGCTTGCACCAAGGAGGTGAAAGTCGACAACAAGGTGTAGCCATCGGCGGGTGATCGCGCCACGAAATCGGTGCCAATCACCGTGGTGGCCCCCGGCTTGTATTCCACCGTCACGGGTTGGCCCCAACGAATCGCCAGCTTTTCTGCCACCATGCGCGTCACCCGGTCAGGGCTACCGGCGGGCAAACTGGGCATGATGATCTTGACGGGCTTGGTGGGCCACGCATTGGCTGTTTGGGCAAGGGCATGCGTGCCAGATCCTGCGATGGCAAGGGCCAGGAGTGCCCGAATTAAAGTGCTGCGTTGGTGATTCATGGTGAAGCCTCAGTGGGGTTGCAAAGCATCGGTGCGCTCAAGAATCCAGGGCATCACATCCGATGCGAACAAAGAAACAGACCGTTTTGAAGCAGCAAATGGCAGGTCGCCAAAGGCGAAGCGCGTGAGCACAAAATTGATGCCAGAGACCTCGATTTGATGCAGCAACTGCTCGCGCACAGTTTCCGGCGTGCCCGCCAAGGCACGGCCTGCGCCCGCCAATTCGTCCCAAGTAGACGGAAAGTACGCACCGGGCTTGGTGCCGTGTTTCTCCCACAGGTACATGAAACTTTGATACCAACGTGCGTAAGCCTGACGCGCAAGATCATTGGCTTCTTTGTCTGTGGCAGCAATCACCATGTGCCGTGTGGTGCCCATCAAAGGCAACGAGTCAGCGCTGTGACCAGCAGCGGCCCACTCTTCACGGTAACGGTCTGTGATCACCCGCATGCGGTCCAGGGGGGCATTGCCCACCACATTGCAGCGGTTGGCCACGCACCAACTGACGCCATTGGGGTCACCCACCCCGTACCACAAAGGCGGGTGGGGTGTTTGCAAAGGTGCCAAGGTCATGGGCACGTCTTTGTACTGGTAAAACTTGCCTTCGTGGGTCAATTCAGGCGAGGCCGCACGACCCGCCTTCAAAGCCTTGATCAGCACCTCATAGGACTCGAGGTAACGTTCATGGGCCTCGTCCGGGTTGACACCGTAATAACCCAGCTCATAAGGCGAGATGCCTCGGCCCACGCCCAATTGAAAACGGCCACCGCTCAAATGGTCGAGCATGCAGACTTCTTCGGCCAGACGCAAGGGGTGGTAAAGGGCCAAGGTGTAAACCAGGGGTCCAAACAGCAAACGCTTGGTTCTTTGGGCCACCGCAGAATGGAATACAGAAGGTGAAGGTGACATGCCCAAAGGCGTGGCATGGTGTTCAGCCGTCAGGTAGACGTGGATACCCACCCTGTCGTATTCCTCAATCAGTTGCAGTCGCTCTTCATAGAAATCCCTCAACAGCACACCACTGTTGTCAAGGTGGTCAAAAACGCCGAATTTCATAGAGACATCTCAGTCATGAGTCTGGGCAACATAGCGCAGCACTCTCATGCAACAGTATCCGTTATTCACGGCACACGGCGTCTCGTGGAAACCCCTAGCCATGCCTTGGTATGAACCACACCGAGTCCGCGGCGTGACAGCACATCCGAAGCTTCTTTTTATGATGAAGTCCATGAATTACGCCCCTTCCGACCTTTTCGCTTTTGCCGACCAACTATTGCAAACCGCAGGCTTGCCACCGGACAAGGCCCAGGCCGTAGCCGACGTGTTGCTGGAAGGCGATTTGCTGGGCCACACCACGCACGGCCTGGCCTTGCTCGCCCCTTATCTGGCCGAACTGGAGTCGGGCAAGATGCGCAAAGAAGGCCAGCCGCTGGTGGTGTCGGACCACCCGGCCGCAGTGACCTGGGATGGCCAGCGCCTGCCGGGTCCTTGGCTGGTGTTGCAAGCCATCGAACTGGCCACACAACGTGCCCACACCCAAGGCACCTGCACGGTGGTCATCCGGCGCAGCCACCACATCGCTTGTCTGGCGGCTTACCACCAGCGCGTGACCGATCAGGGTTTCATGATGCTGCTGCATTGCTCGGACCCGAACACCGCCAGCATCGCGCCCTTTGGCGGTCTTGACCCGGTGTTCACACCCAACCCGATGTCGGTGGGCATTCCCACGTCGGGCTTGCCGGTGCTGATCGATGTGTCCACCTCGTCGACCACCAACGGCATGACGAACCGCCTGCACAAAGAGGGGGGCTTGTTGCCTGCCGAGTGGGTGATGGATGGCCACGGTCAGCCCAGCCGCGACCCGGCGGTGCTGTTCAACGAACCCAGGGGCACGATTTTGCCGCTGGGCGGCATGGACTCGGGCCACAAGGGCTACGGTCTGAGCTGGATGGTCGAAGCCTTGACCGGCGGGTTGTCAGGCCATGGCCGTGCCGACTCGCCTGAAGGCTGGGGCGCCACGGTGTATTTGCAGATCATCGACCCCCGCGCTTTCGCAGGACAAAGCGCCTTCAACACGCAGATGGACGAAGTGTCACGCCAATGCCATGCCGCGCGGCCCGCACAGCCCGACCGCTGGGTACGCACGCCAGGCGAGCGCGGCCTGAAGCTCAAGGCCGACAGCGCCAGTCAGGGCGTGGCGCTGTATCCCAACATCATGCCCATGTTGGTGCCTTGGGCCGAGAAGTTCAAAATCGCTGTGCCCTCATCGGTCTGAGCAATAACGGACTGAGCGACCGCACTCAGCAAAAAACAACCCGGCACAAGCCGGGTTGTTGGGGTTTTCAAAAGCGCTTGTTCAAGCCATAGAATCAGGTTTGCGCAGCATGCGCAACAACATCGGTGCAAACCACACCAAAGCCGTCACTATGGCCAGACACAGCGCGATGGGTCGGGCCACAAAAGCGGTCAAGTCGCCGTTGGACTTGATCATTGAGGTGATGAAGTTCTCCTCCAACATGCCGCCCAACACCACGCCCAAAATGGCAGGCGCTGTCGGGAACTTGTTGGCTTCCAACAGATAAGCCAAGATACCGGCGACCAACATCACACCAATCTGAAACACCGAGTTGTTGATGGCAAACGTACCGACTACGCAAAACAGCAAGATCATCGGCATCAAAATTTCACGCGGCACCTTGAGGATGCGCTTGGCCACCTTGATGCACAAAATGCCCAAGGGAATCATGATCAGGTTGGCCAAGATGAAGAGCAAGAACACCGCATAAATGTTTTGCGGATTGGTGGTGAACAAGGTCGGGCCGGGGTTCATGTTCTTCATGTACAGCACGCCGATCACGATGGCCGTGATCGAGTCACCCGGAATGCCGAACACCAGCGCCGGAATCCACGCGCCCGCCAAGGCGCTGTTGTTCGCCGAGCCCGATTCCACAATGCCTTCCACATGCCCGGTGCCAAATTTTTCGGGTTCTTTGGAAAACTTCTTGCTCATCGCGTACGACATCCAGGCCGCGATGTCAGCGCCCGCGCCCGGCAAAGCGCCCACGGCGGTGCCCAACACACTGCCTCGCAAAATTTGTTTGGGGTATTTTTTGGCCAAGGCCCATTGGCCCTTGAGCACACCGCCCACCTCTTCCACCACCAATTCTGCAGGCGGGCTGGTGTCCACCACGTAGCGGATGATTTCGGAGATGGCGAACATGCCAATCATCATGGCGATCATGCCGATGCCGCCCGACATTTCGGTGCTGCCAAAGGTGAAGCGCGGAAAACCGGCCGGGTTGCCCAAGCCCACACACGCCACCAGCAAGCCCAGGAACAACATCATCAGCCCCTTGACCGGCGAACCGGTGGAGATGAAGACCGCGCAAGTCAAACCCAGCAGCACCAACCAGAAGTACTCGAAAGAGCTGAAATTCAGCGCAAAGTCGGCCAAGGCAGGCGCCGCCACGATCAGCACCGCCGTGCCAAACAAGCCCCCCACCGCCGAAAACACCAGGCCTGCGCCCAGCGCTTTTTCGGCCTGGCCTTTGCGGGTCATGGCAAAGGCTTCGTCGGTGTAAGCCGCCGATGCCGGCGTGCCCGGAATGCGCAGCAAACAACCTGGGATGTCCCCGGAAAAAATCGCCATGGCCGTGGCTGTGACCATGGCCGCCACCGCTGGGATCGGCGGCATGAAGAAGGTCACGGGCACCAACAGCGCAGTGGCCATGGTGGCGGTCAGTCCCGGCACTGCCCCAACGAAAAGGCCATAAAAGGCGGCAAGCACCATCACCATCAAGGTGTAGGGCTCAAACACCATCGAAAAAGCTTGGCCAATGGCTGTCCACATGAAACTCGACTCCTCAGACTGTCATCGTCATTTGGGTGAAAAAGAGTAGGTCACTGCCCTTACCAAGCGAAGGGCGTCAAGATGCCCCACGGCAAGGGCACGCGCAGCAATTTGTAAAAAGCAAAGTGAACTACCACAGTGGCCACCAGCGCCCAAAAGACCGAACGGCCCCAAGCCACTTGCAATGATCTGAACAAGGTCACCAGCATCAAAAATGCGGTGATGAAAAATCCCAGCTCATCAGATAGCAAGATGTAAAACACCACCGAGCCCAGCAAGGCGACCAGCGCCTTGGTGTGCCGTGGCGAACGCACCCAGTCTTCCCACTCAATCCAAGGCCCCTCTGAGCGGGCACGCCAGCCTTGCCAGACCAGCAAGGCCCCGCCCACACACAGGCCCACCGCAATCAAGCCCGGAAACAAAGCAGGCCCGACCGGTTGACCGGGAATGTTGGGGTAAGCACGCACGGCCCAAAGCACCGCAGCGCCCAAGGCCATGAGCACAAAGCCCCAAATAGCGTCGTTGATTTTCATGCGCAGGCTTACTTGACCAGACCCACAGCCTTCATGGTCACGCCCATTTCGGCATCGGACTTGGCCATGAATTTGGCCATGTCATCCGGCCCGCCATAAATCACACCCAGGCCACGACTGGTCATGAAGTCGTTGTAATCCTTGCTGGCCACGGCCTTGCGCACGGCTTCGGCCAGCCTGGTTTGAATCGGTGCGGGCAAACCTTTGGGGGCCAGCACACCGCGCCAGGCCGCCATGGTCCAGTTGCTGCCTGTGGCCGATTTGAGGGTCGGCACATTGGGGTACAGCGTAGAAGGCTTGGCGTCCATGATGGCCAGGCTCTTGACCTTGCCCGCATCGATCAGCGAACGCGCTTCGGGCAGGGACACCGGAGCCACTTCCACACCCCCAGCCACCATGTCTTGCAAGCCGGGCGCTGCGCCGTTGCTGGGCACCCAAGGCAATGCAGCCGGGTCGATTTTCTGGTCGAGCAACAAACCGGCAATGGCCAAATGCCAGATGCCGCCCTGGCCTGTGCCCGAGGCTTTGAACTTGCCGGGGTTGGCCTTGATGGCAGCCAGCAAGTCATTCACGTTTTTGTAAGGCGAATCGGCGCGCACCTGAATGCCCGCCGGATCGGCATTGACCAAACCGATGGGTGTGTAAGAAGCGCCAGTCAACTGGGTCAAGCCCTGCCAGTGCATCATGCCGATTTCGACCGTGGCGAGACCAATGGTATAACCGTCAGCGGGTGCCGAAGCAATGGCCGCATGCCCCACGACACCGCTACCGCCTGTGCGGTTGACCACTGTGACGGGTTGGCCGAGGTCTTTTTCGAGCAAGCTGGCCACGATGCGGGCCACCGCATCGGTGCCGCCACCTGCGCCCCAAGGCACGATCATGGTGATGGGGCGGACGGGATAATTTTGAGCGGCAGCAGGCAGGGCAGCTGCCAAAAAAGTCAGACCAGCAACAGCGCTGGCAACCAAAGTACGGCGTGAGCGATTGAACATGGGTTTCTCCTTGTGATTTGAACAGCCGGACCCACGGGGACCTGCTGAATCCAAGATATACCCATTCGATCGTCATACCAATAGGGTCAACCATAGCCCCAGTAACTCTGGCGACTGTCTCTTGAAGGCCTCGAAAGTGCCCCGTCCTCAGTCCAGTTTGGCCCCCGCCACAAACCAGCGCCCGATCAAGGCCCGGTCTTCATCGGTCAGGCCAGTGGCATTGCCCATGGGCATTTGCTTGGTCACCGCCACTTGCTGGTAGACGTTTTGTGAGTGCTGCTTGATCAACTCGGGGCTGTCCAGTCGCACGTTTTTCATTTGCAATTGCGCACCATGGCAGCTGATGCAATGCTGACCCACGAGGCTTTGCACCTGGGCAAAGCTCACCGGCTGGACAGGCACTGCAGAGACCTTGGGCGGCGCAGGCCGCAAGGCCACGATAACCCCCAATATCATCACCACGCCCACCGCTGCAAAGGGCCAGGGATTTGCAGCACGGCCCAGATGAAAGGCGTGGCGCTGCACAAAGAACTGGCGGATCAAAGCGCCAGCCAACATCATCACGAACAGCAGCACCCAGCGGTGTTCGTGTGTGTACAAAAAGCTGTAGTGGTTGCTGAGCATCGCAAAGATGACGGGCAATGTGAAATAAGTGTTGTGCACACTGCGCTGCTTGCCACGCTTACCGTGGATGGCCAGGGAATTGGCGTCATAGGCTTCACCGGACGTCATGGCAGCTACCACCTTGCGCTGGCCGGGGATGATCCAGAAAAACACATTGGCGCTCATCACGGTAGCGATCATGGCCCCCACCAACAAGAAGGCAGCACGGCCTGCAAACAGCTCGTTGGCCAGCCAGGCACAAAACGCCACGACCACGAGCATCAAGCCCGCCACGATCAGCTCGCCATTTTTTCGGAAGCCGAACACGCGGCAAATGGTGTCGTAGACCAACCAAAACGCCACCAACAGACCCACAGCGGCCGAACCGGCCACCACAGGCGTCCAGTCCATCAGCGACTTGTCGATCAGGAAAGTGCCCGCGTTGTAGAGGTAGAGCACCGTGAACAGCGCAAAACCGCTCAGCCAAGTGGAATAAGCTTCCCAATAAAACCAATGGAGCTTGGTGTGAATGATTTTGGGGGCGACCATGTACTTTTGCGGGTTGTAAAAACCGCCACCGTGCACCGCCCACATGGCGCCGCCCACGCCTTTTTCGAGCAAGTCGGGCGAGTTGGGTTTTTGCAGGTTGTTGTCCAGAAAGACAAAGTAAAACGAGGAGCCAATCCAGGCGATGGCGGTGATGACGTGCACCCATCGCAGCAACAAATTGGCCCATTCCAGAAAATACGATTCCATGAAGGATTCTCCAACCTGCTCACCACCGCGGGCCCTGTGAGCGGGTATTCGGTCGCGAACATGTTTCCAGAGAAACCTGCGCCGCTGCGACCAGTGCACCGGAGTGTATACAGTTTATGTTTGGGATTCCAGTCTCCCTCTGGCTTGTCGGCCTAGGGGAAACCAGCATCACACCTTCAAAGCGTCTGCAAGAGTTGTGCCGCCACCGCCACCGCAATGACTTCAGGCTCTTTGCCCGTGATGCCCGGCACCCCAATCGGGCAGGTGATGCGGGCGATTTCTTCGGCTGTGAAACCCCGGTCCTCCAGGCGGTGCCGGAAGGTGGCCCACTTGGTCTTGCTGCCGATCAAGCCGACAAAAGGCAAATCATTTTGCGCGCGCAGGCGCTTGAGACAAGCCACCACGATGTCGAGGTCTTCGGCATGGCTAAAACTCATGATCAGCACACGGCTGCCCGGGGACAGATCGGCCACAGCAGCTTGCACCGGGTTGGAGTGCTCGCATTCCACCCCGTCGGGCACATCGGCCGGAAAAATCTCGTCGCGGCTGTCGATCCAGCGCACCGCAAAAGGCAAAGGCGCCAGGGCGTTCACAATTGCTCGGCCCACATGGCCACCGCCAAACAGCGCCAACGGGGTGCATGACGGCATCAACACCGTGCGCAAGCGCGCCACGTCGCCTGCGTCCACACGCTCCAAAAGCAACTCCACCACCCCGCCGCAGCACTGCCCCAAACTGGGGCCCAGCACCTGACGAAAGTGAGTAGGCACCAACTCCCCAACCAGTAGCCGTCGAGCCTGCGACAAAGCCTGAAATTCCAGATGTCCGCCACCAATCGTGCCCTCTTCGCCTCGGGCAAACACCAGCATGTGGGTGCCCGGCCCACGCGGCACCGAGCCCTGGGTGGCTTGCACACTCACCCGCACCGCTGCCTCTCCGGCCAAACGATCCAACGCCACCATCATCCATTTCACACGCACACCCCTTTGTCAAATGGCCACTCGCCAAGGCCCGTGTCCAATGCCACAATCACGCCCGAACACCGAGTATGCCAAGGAGAGGACCCGATTTATGCCAGAGGCACCCCAGCACCATCACCCGCAACATAACCCGCACCGCACCGTTTTGTCGCGCACCTTGCTGGCCCTGAGCGCCGTGGGCCTGGGCTGGCTGAGCGGCTGCAGCGCGCCCCCGACCGCCAAACCGACCCCACGGCCTTCCACCAGCCAGGTGCCAAGCACACCCGCCATACCTGCCATACCTGCCATACCTTCCATACCCGCCACACCTTCCATACCCGCCGCGACACAGCCGGCCACCGTGGCCCAACCCGCTGCGACTGCCGCAGCCCCCAGTCCGGTCAAATCGGCCGCACGCAACGCCAAGGATTACCGCAAGGACGCAGCCAACCACCTTTATGCTCGGCACAGCCAAAGCATTTACAAAGGCCGCCTGCCCCCCATGTTAGAGGCGGTGGGTGTGCTCAACGTCGACATCGACCGGCACGGTTCGGTCAAATCGGTGCAATGGATGCGTGCACCCCGGCATGTGCCGCAAGTGATGCAACAAATCGAACGCATGGTCAAAGCCGCAGCCCCATACCCCGTGCCCCAGCACATGAGCCAGGTCACCTACACCGATGTGTGGCTTTGGCACAAAAGCGGCAAGTTTCAGCTCGACACCCTGACTGAGGGTCAGGACTGATCAGAACTATTGGGACGACTGAGGCCAGACAAGCTCAGGCCCAAGACAAGCCTCAGGCCGGTGTCGTCTGCTCGTGCGCCGCCCCGGGCAGCAAAGTCAAAATGAGCGTGGTGGCCACCGAAAAACCCGCCAGCAGCAAGAGCGAGCTGCCAAAGCCCATGGCCTTGACCACCGGCCCCAAGGCCCAGACCGACAAGGAGCTCACCGCGAACGACACGCCCAAACGCATGCCCGAGACGCGTGAACGCAGGCGGTCGTCTACATAGCGGGCGATCATGAAATCGGTGAAGGGAATCGCCCCGAAGATGAATACCATCACGCCAATCAGCGCCGCAAACAGCCACCACCCCTGTGCCTGAGAGGCCAGCACCAGCATGGGGATCTGCGCCATCACCATGAACATGAAAAAGTGTTTGAGCGGGAAACGGTTGATCAGGTGCCCCACCACCACCTGGGCCACCGAAGCCACGGCGTAAACCAAGGCCAGCAACAGGCCCAAGCTGGCAGGGTCTTCCATCACGCCCTTGAAGCGCTCGGTGATCAAAGGCCCATTGCCGTTGGTGGTGAAGTTGAACAACACGCTGCTGGTGACGGCCGCTGCCGTCATCACCACCAGTGCACGCGCCAACATCGGCGCGGGCAGGCTGACCTTGGCGCCGCCTTTGCGTTTGGCGGGCGATGACAACTCTTGCGGACAAGCGCGGGCAAACACCCAGCCGCAGACCAAGGCCAACACACCCGGCACCACAAAGGCCGCACGCCAGCCCTGCCACTGAATCAGAAAACCCGTGAGCAAGGCCGCCACCGCCACGCCCAAGTTGCCCGCCAGGCCATTGAAACCAATCGTCGCCCCAGGATTGGACGAGCGTTCCAGCAACATCGGAATGCCCACAGGGTGGTAAATGGATGCAAACACGCCGATCAGCGTCAGGCTTATGGCCAGTTGCCAAGGCGTTTGGGTGAACGCCGTGAGGATGGACGCCGTACCAATGCCAAAAAAGAAGATCAGCATCATGCTGCGGCGGCCCCACAAATCGCCCAATCGCCCGGCTGGCAAAGAACCCAGACCGAACATGAAGAACGCTCCCGCGCCATAGGGCATGAGGTCTTGCCACTGGGCCAGTCCCATGTCGGTCGCGATGGTGCTGACTGCCGCCGCAAAAATCAGCAAGAACAAATGGTCCAAGGCGTGCGCGATGTTGAGCAAGCCCCGCACCACGCGGGGGTGGTCAGCGTTTGGTTCGGGCACAGTGTCGGCAGAAGAGGTCAAGGTGGTCATGGTTGCTATTCGCTTTCGACTTGATGCTTTCAGATTTGGCATCTCGGCCTTTTTATTTTGTCATCCCGGCCTTTTTATCTCGTCGTCCCGGCCTTGAGCCGGGATCCAGAGCGCAAAGCCAAGGTTTGCAAAGGGCAGCGCGGTGCAATGGATCCCGGGTCTTCGCCCAGGATGACACGCATTTCCAGGATGACACGCATTTAGATGACTCTGATGTGTCTTTTTCATCGTGTCGAATCCATAATGTGCGCCCAAGGCCGATGGAACGGTGTCGCTTTGGTCACAGCGGGGGCGCATCAGGCTGCGCGTCACAAAGGTGCATTGGCCGGGGCTTTGCGGTCCCAAATGTGCGAACGCCAGTACACCGCCATGGCACCAGTCAACAGTAACCCCAGGGCCGAATACATGCCGGCAGTGGCGGCATAACCCCAGCGGTCAATCAGCGGGCCCGACAGCAGCAGGCCCAATGGCAAACCCCAGATGGCCAGCATGCGCATGCCCATCACACGGCCGCGGTAAGCGGGCTCTGTGGCGCGCAGCATCACGGCCGCCAGCGGCGTCATGCTCAAGCTTTGCGCCAGGCCGGCCAAGCACAGCAAGGCCATGCCCACACCCAGATGCGTGCTGAAGGCGAACAGCACATCCACCGCAAACCAAACCGCCCCGGCCAGCACCATGGTTTGCGCGGCGCGAAACGCAAATCGGTGCGAACTGAGCACCACCGAGCCCACCAGGCCACCAAAAGCAAAGCTGGCGCCCAGCCAGCCGAGACCCGTCTGGTCGGTCAGGTAAATGTTTTTGGCCACATAAGGCAGCAAGCCCAATGAGAAGGGAAAGGCCAACAGGTTGGCCAAAAACGCCAAGGCCATGGCGGCCATCAGCACCGGACGGGTCCACACATAGCCAAAGGCCAGCTGCAAGTCGCGCACAGGCGATAGGCGTGGGGCATCTATGACGGCAGTTTGTGCAGGCCCATCAGACACGCCACGAGACAGCACAAAGCTGAGCGAGTAAAGCGCGGTGATCAGCGCATATGCCCAAGTCATGCCCAACCAGGCCACCACGCCCGCGCCCGCCAAGGCACCCGCAATGCGGGCAGAATCCGAGGTGATGCGGGAGATGCCCAGCGCCCCGAGCAAATGCCGGGGCGGCAAGGTCTGAGCGATCAAGGCGTTGCGCATCATCATGTCCGAGGGGCGCACCAGGCCTGCCAGAGCAGCTATGACCAGCACGATCACGGGCGTGAGGGCTTGCACCCAGGCCAGCAGCATGAAGGTGGCGGCCAGCGCCGCATACAGAGCACGCGACAAATACAGCATGCGGCGGTAACCCAGCCGATCACCCACCACGCCAAACATGGGGGAAACCAAAGAGCCCAAGTATTGCAAGGAGCCAAACACCACCAGCATCATTACCGAGCCCGACTCGACCAGGATGAACCAGCCCAGCACGATGGTCTCCATCTCGAAAGCCCAGGACGTGGTCAGATCAGCAGGCCACTGGAAACGAAAACTCCGCACCAGGAACGGGTCGCGCCAGTGCATGGCGGGAGGGGATGGAGTGGCTGAAGAGGTCACTGTGGTGACCTTGTGCCCTGCTGCAAACTCTGCAAAATCTCAAACGGTTGTGGGCTGCGGGTCATGCTTGGGCAGAGCTCAGTCTTGCCCAGCGCGAGAAGGCTGATGGGAGGGTTCGGCGTTTTGAGATTGGGATTTCGCTGGCGCAGGTTCTGCCGTGAAACACATCTTCTCGCCATCCCAGCGCTGGCCACACCAGCACTGGCCTTCGGCGTTGATGATGCAAGTGCCAGTGCCGCAGCACCGTGGATCGTCTGACATGGGCCTGCTCCTGTGGGCTATGGGGATCAAAATGACAGGATGCCTGAAACCATTTCAGGCATCCGGCTCAACGCATCACAACCCTGCAGTGGCCTTGGCTTTTTCGCAAGCCATCAAGATGCGCTCAGGCGTGGCTGGGGCGTCCAAATACACCACCGCCTTGTGATCGGCGCTGGCGGCCACCGCATCACGCAGGGCGAAGAAAGTTGACAAGCCCAGCATCAACGGCGGCTCGCCCGTGGCCTTGCTGTTGAAAGGCGTGGGCTTCAAGTTGGCGTTGTCGAACAGCGTCACTTTAAAGTGCTCTGGAATGTCCCCCGCCACCGGAATTTTGTAAGTGCTGGGGCCATGCGTGAGCAGCTTGCCTTTTTTGTCCCAAATGCACTCTTCCATGGTGAGCCAGCCCATGCCTTGCACAAAAGCGCCTTCGATCTGGCCTTTGTCCAGAGCGGGGTTGATGCTGCGGCCCACGTCGTGCACGATGTCCACGGCTTTGAGCCACCACTCGCCGGTGCGGGTGTCGATCTCCACTTCGCTCACGGCCGCGCCGTAGCAGTAGTAATAGAAAGCACGGCCATTCAGGGTTGCGAAGTCGTATTTGATTTCGGGCGTCATGTAAAAGCCCGTGACCGACAAGCCGACACGCTCCATATACGCTTGCTTGGTCACATCGGTCCACTTGACCGACTTGCCCTCTGGATTCGAGCCATCGTGCAGCTCGTTGTTAGCAAAAGCCACGTCGTCAGCCTGGCAGCCCAGCATGCGGGCGGCCACAGGCTTTAAGCGCTCGCGCATTTGCATCGTCGCGTTCATGATGGCCGCGCCATTGATGTCGGCACCGCTCGATGCGGAGGTGGCTGACGCGTTGGGCACTTTTTGCGAGTCAGTCGCGGTGATCCGCACATGGTCCACGCTGATGCCCAAACCATCAGCACAGACTTGTGCCATCTTGGTGTTGAGGCCCTGGCCCATTTCGGTGCCGCCGTGGTTGCAGCTGACTGAGCCATCCATGTAAATCACCAACAGCGCGCCGCCTTGATTGAGGTGCGTGGCGGTGAAGCTGATGCCGAACTTCAGTGGCACCAATGACAAACCACGCTTGCGGGTTTTGCTCTTGGCGTTGAAGGCTTGAATCTGCGCGCGGCGCTCGGTGTATTTCGATTCCTGCTCCACCTGGTCGATCACCTGGTCGCCCACCCAGTCTTCGATGAGCTGGTTGTATTGGGTGGTCATGGTGTCGGGTGTGCCACTGATGGCGGGGTCTTTGTAGAGGTTGAGCTTGCGCACTTGCAGTGGGTCTTTGCCCAAAGTCATGGCGATCTCGTCCATCACCGTCTCGATGCCGAACATGCCTTGTGGGCCGCCAAAGCCACGGAAAGCGGTGGCGCTTTGGGTGTTGGTTTTGCAGCGGTGGCTGACCAGCTTGAGCGCGGGCAGGTGGTAAGTGTTGTCGATGTGCAAGCAAGCACGATCATTCACAGGGCCCGAGTAATCGGTGCTGTAGCCGCAGCGCGACATGAGCGTGATGTTGGCGCCCAGTACGCGACCGTTGTCGTCAAAGCCCACTTCATAGTCGATGCGGAAATCGTGGCGCTTGCCAGTGATGGTCATGTCGTCGTCGCGGTTGACGCGCAGCTTGACGGGCTTTTGCAGCTTGTGCGCAGCCAGCGCGGCGCTTTGGCTGAAGATGCTGGCATTACCCTCTTTGCCACCAAAGCCGCCACCCATTCGGCGGCAGATCACCTCCACATCGTTGGTGTGCAGGTTCAGGGCGTGCGCGGCTTCGCGCTGGTTGCCGTCAGGGTGCTGGGTTGACACGTACAGCGTGAGCTGGCCGTCTTCTTTGGGCACCGCGTAAGTGATTTGGCCTTCAAGGTAAAACTGCTCTTGCTGGCCGGTGCGGGTCGTGCCCTTGATCTTGTGGGGCGCGTTGGCGATGGCTGCTGCTGCATCACCTCGGGTGATGCCCTTGGCCGGCATGATGAAGCTGCCCGCTTCCATGGCCTCTTCCACCGTCAAGATGGGCTTGAGTTCGTTCACCAGCACCTTGGCTTTGTGAGCGGCTTCGCGGGCATACAGCATGTCGCGCGCCACGACCACGGCCACGGCTTGGCCAATGAACTCGACCTTGCCAGCGGCGAGGAACGGATCGTCGTGCACGATGGGGCCGCAGTTGTTTTCGCCGGGAATGTCTTTGGCGGTGTAAACCGCCACCACGCCGTGCTCACGCAAGATGGCTGCGCGGTCAATGCCGTCGCCGATCAGCTCACCATGCGCCACAGGAGACAAGATGAGCGCGGCATACAAAGTGCCTGCGTGCTCGGGGATGTCGTCAATGTAGGTGGCCGAGCCTGTGACGTGCAGATGCGCGGACTCGTGCACCAGCTCTTTGCCCTGTTGGACACCTGAGACAGGCAGCAGGTTTTTGAGTGCGGTAGGAGCGTTCATTTTTGCCTCTAGAGTGAGTTGGCAGAGCAAATTTGCTGCGCAAATATTGGTCTATCCCCAGGTTTTAAGATTGTTCTTCGATGAATTCCAAAGCCAAGTTGCGGGCCACCAAGGCACGGTAGGCCCATGTGGCACGCAAGCCGTCGCGGGCCGTAAAGCTGGCGGCAATCGCCGCATCCAGATCGGCCGCTGTCACCTCGGATGGCACGCGACCTTCCAGCACGGCCTCCAGCTTGAGCGCACGGCAGGGCGAAGGCGCCAAGCCGTTGTAGGCCAACTTCACACCCGACAACTTGCCGCCTTTCAGCGCATAGCTGATGGCAGCGCAGGTGGCCGAAATGTCTTGCTCAAAACGCTTACTGACCTTGTGCGCGCGGAACACCTGGCCGGCCACGGGCTTGGGCAATTCGACGGCTTCGATGAACTCTCCGGGCTCCATCACGTTTTTCTTCATGCCCGTGTAGAAGTTGTCCAGCAGCACCTTGCGGGTCTTTTCGCCCCGGCGCAGCACCAAGCTGGCACCCAACGCCATCAGGCAAGGCATGGTGTCGCCAATCGGCGAGCCGTTGGCGATGTTGCCCGCCAGCGTGGCGGTGGACCGGATGGGGGGCGAACCAAAGCGCCGCAGCACCTCGGTGAAGTCGGGGTAGGCCTTGGCGACCAGCGCCTCGACTTGCGTCAGCGACACGGCTGCGCCAATGCGCCAGACCTGGTCGGTTTCTTTGACCTGACGCAGCTCGGCCACATTGCCCAGATACATGATGTGGTCAGGTCGGCTGAACTGCTTGTTCACCTGCAGGCCAATTTCGGTGCTGCCCGCCAGCAAAGTGGTGGTGGGGTTCTTCAACAAATAGTCGGCGACTTCGGTCAAGGTGGCGGGCGAGACAAACTCGTTGCCCTTCTTGGTGCGAACCACCGGCTGCACGATGATGTCGCCGTCCAGGCTCAAGGTGGGCACGCTGGATCGCTTGATTTCTTTTAGCAACGGCAGGTCGGCGCTGTCGTCCAACTTCAAAGCTGCTTTTTTCTCGCAGGCCTTGGCAGCGGCATCGATGATGGGCGCGTAGCCGGTACAACGGCACAAGTTGCCGCTCAGGGCGTCGGTGATGTCTTGACGCGCGGGCGAGGTATTGGTTTGCACCATGTTCACCAAGCTCATCACGATGCCGGGCGTGCAAAAACCGCACTGCGAGCCGTGGCACTTGACCATTTCTTCTTGCACCGGGTGCATCGAACCATCGGCTTTTTTCAAGCTCTCCACCGTCTTGATGGATTTGCCATCGAGCGATGGCAGCAACTGAATACACGCATTGGTGGCCACATAGTCCACCCCTGTGCCAGCGGCGTTGAGTTCACCCACCATGACCACACAAGCGCCGCAATCGCCTTCGGCGCAGCCCTCTTTGGTCCCGGTGCGGTGCAGTTGCTCGCGCAGGTAATCCAGAACAGTGGTGGTGCGGCGCTTGCCTTGGGCTTCGACGATGCGGCCGTCGAGTACAAAGCGCACAGAGTTGGTGACTTGGGTCATGGTGCGGGGAGGGGTAAATAAACGGTAGGACCCCATTCTAAGTAAGCGGGGCCTGGGCTGGCGGGATTTTTTAAAACGCTCAGGGCTGGCGCCGCGCATCCATTTCCCGAATCAGCGCACGGGCTTCGTCCCCCTCTGGAATCGGCTGACCGCTGTCGCGCCACTGAACGGCCGACTTGAAGCCCTGGTCCTGCGCATGGCGGCGGAACCACATGCCTTCGGGGTTGTGGCGCGTGATGCCGTCGAAGACCGTTGCCATTTGCTGGCTCTGCTCCAGGCCCATGGCCAGCATCACCTGGTTGACCACCATCTTGTGCATGGCCAGGTGACTCGACGGCACACTGGCGATGCGGCTGGCCAATGCCATCGTGGCTGTTTCCAGCTCGCTCTGAGGCACCGCTTCGTTGGCCAAGCCCCACGCCGCGGCGGTGCGCCCATCGATCACATTGCCGGTAAACATCATCTGCTTGGCCCGCGTGGGCCCCAGGCGGTAGGTCCACATGGCCGTGGTGGGGCAACCCCAGACGCGGGTGGGCATGTAGCCGATGCGGGCGTCCTCGGCCATGACCAGCAGGTCGCAGCACAGCGCGATGTCGCTGCCGCCAGCCACCGCCGCGCCATGCACCTTGGCAATGGTCGGTTTGGCGCTTCGCCACAGGCTCATGAAGTCCTCTGTATTGCGCTTCATGTAGGCATAGTCGACCATCGGGTCCCATGGCGTGCGCTCCTGCTGACAAGGGTGGTCGATGGCACCTTCTCCGAAAATGCTCAGGTCATAGCCGCCGCAAAAACCTTTGCCCGCGCCTTCGACCACAATGACGTGAATCGAGGGATCGGCGTTCGCCCACTCCACTGCAGCGCGGATTTCCCGAGGCGTCTCTTCGTTGATGGCGTTCAGGCGCTCCGGCCGGTTGAGCAGCAGGCGCGCAACGCGGGGGTTGGCCGGGTCGGGCTGGATACTCAGAGTAGAAAAATCGGGCATGCGGTCTCCTGGTTGGCAGGGTGATGCTAGATCGGTCGCGTCAAGGTGACAGCCGCCAGCGTGACAATAAATCGGGGCCATCAAACGGGGTCAGATCCCGATTTATTCGAAGCCCCATCCCCATTGGGGCAAGAAGCGGGCACTTTGGCCTCCACCCCGTTGCGGTGCACCCAAGGGGCCACCGCAGCGTTGACCCACAAACCCATTTTGGCGGTGCGTGCTGCTGCGTGTGCTGCTGAATAGGCTTGGCGTTGCCGAATGTCAATTTCGCATTGATAGGCCTCGTAATACCAAGCCGCACCCGACGTCACTTGATTCAGGTTGGCCTGGCTGCAATCGGACTTGAAGACAGTGCCCACCACCCTGCCGTAGGCGTCTTTTTGGGCATAAGTGACGGTGACGCTCTGGCCCAAGACCATGGCGGCCAAATGCGCCCGTGACGATGGGCCATAGGCCTGATCCAACTCAGGGGCGTCGATGCTGGCCAGTCGAATCGACTCGCCGCCCACTGTGATCGTGTCGCCGTCGTGCACCGATGTCACCACACCTGATATGCGCAGGGTGCCAACGCTCACACCGCAATGCGTGTTGCCCGATGCAGGCGCAAAACTCGCGCCGTCCCCGCCGCCGCATGCCGACAAAGCCATCGTAAAAATGAACATCAAAGACCTCAACATGGCAGCAGCTTAGCCGAGTGAGTCCCGTGTGCAAAGCCAAAAATGGGAAAGAGACCCCAATTGAATGCCTCAAAAATGAACCGCTGCGCCAACCACTGGGGTGGGACTGACAAAGTGCCTACACTTTCGCCATGCAACACAATGACTTCACCCCTTGGTTTGTCTCACCCCAGAGCCAATGCAAACTTTCGGGCTTTGACACCGAGCCCCCCTCCAAAGGGCTGCCCTCGGGCAGCGCATTAGAGGAGCAGTTGGTCGAATTGGGGGAACAGCTCAACAAACTGCAAAGCACCCTGCACGCGGCCAAAACCCGGGGCTTGCTCGTCGTGTTTCAGGGCATGGACACTGCGGGCAAGGACGGCGTGATCCGCAGCGTTTTCAGCCACGTCAGCCCCTTGGGCGTGCGAGCCGAAGCCTTTGGCGTGCCCACTGAGCTGGAAAGCCGCCATGACTTTTTGTGGCGCATCCACGCCAAAGCCCCAGCGCGCGGCGAAATGGTAATTTTCAACCGCAGCCACTATGAAGATGTGCTGGTTACCCGCGTTCGGGGCATGATTGACGAGGCAGCTTGCCAACAACGGTACGACAACATCCTGCACTTCGAGTCTTTGCTGCAAGACTCGGGCATCAGCGTATTGAAGTGCTACTTGCACATTTCCAAATCCGAGCAAAAGAAACGCCTGCAAGCCCGGCTGGACGACCCGCGCAAACATTGGAAACTGCAGCCTTCGGATTTTGCCGACCGTGAACTGTGGCCCCAATTCACCCAGGCCTACGAAGCGGCCCTGAGCGCCACCAGCACGCCAGAATCCCCGTGGTACGTGGTGCCCGCCGACAGCAAACCTTACCGGGACAGTTTCGTGGCCGGGCTGATCGTGCAAACCCTGGAAAACATGAAACTGAAGACCCCGAAACCCAGTTTTGACCTGTCCAAAGTCAAACTGACTTGAGTTCGCGTCTGCTCAACAGATCCGATGGGATCGCAAGACCGGGACATGCCCCGCTAGCATTCAGGACCCGCGATACGTCGAATAACTCCATGGGCTGGCCAGCAGCGGCACATGGTAGTGCTGGTCTTCGTGGGCCACGCCGAAATCCAGGCTCACTTGGTTCAAAAAGTTAGGCTCTGGCAATTCCACGCCTCTGGCCTTGAAGTAGTCGCTCACATTGAACACCAAGCGGTAAGTGCCTTTGCGCAGGCTGGCGTGGTCGTAGAGCATGCCGTCGGGGTTGCGCCCGTCGTGGTTGAGGGTGAAGCTTTTGACCCAAGTGGCCTGATCGCCTTGCGTGGTGTACAGGGCCACCTGCATGCCCGCTGCAGGGCAGCCGTGCATCGTGTCCAGAACGTGTGTACTCAATCCCATGGTGTTGCTCGCTTGTCTTGAAGAGGGGTCAAAAGAGTGGTTTTGGCCAGGCTTTGAAAAGCCCTACAAACCGGTCGACTGAAGTGTATACAATTTTGCTTTTGGTGACTATGATTTGCGCCACCGACACAAAAACACCTGGGTACATCCCCAAAGGGACCGCGAGACATGGAAACTTCCACCACGCACCACATCGTCGAATCGCTGACCCGCGCCATCGTGGAGCATCGGCTTTTGCCCGGTTCCAAGCTGGCCGAGCAAAAGCTGGCCGACCACTTTGGTGTGTCGCGCACGCTGGTGCGACAGGCGCTGTTCCAGTTGTCGCAAAACCGGTTGATCAAACTTGAGCCCGCACGCGGCGCTTTTGTGGCCGCCCCTTCGGTCGAAGAAGCGCAACAGGTGTTTGCGGTACGCCGCATGCTGGAGGCCGAGATGACCCGCGCCTTTGTGCAACAGGTCACGCCCGAACAAATCGTGGCGCTGAGAGAACACATCAAACAAGAGCGTGAAGCCGTGAAACAAGGCGACATCACCGGTCGCACCGAACTGCTGGGCGACTTTCATGTGCGCATGGCCGAGTTGATGCACAACGATGTGCTGGCCCAGGTGCTGGGCGAATTGATCTCGCGCTGCGCCCTGATCACGCTGATGTACCAGTCGCGCAACGAGGCCGAGCACTCGACCGACGAGCATGTGACCATCGTGGCCGCGCTGGAGGCGCAGGACTCGGAGTTGGCCGTGCGCCTGATGCACGAGCACCTTCTGCACGTCGAAGCCAGTTTGACCTTTGACCGCAAAGTCCCCACCCACGACATTTCCCTGGCCTTGGCCTGAACCTTTGAGCACCCGCAAGAGCACAGCATGAGCACCTACGACTCCACCCTCCCCTACCCCCGCGACCTGATGGGCTACGGCCGCCATGTGCCGCACGCCCAATGGCCCGGTGGCGCCCGCGTGGCCGTGCAGTTTGTGCTGAACTACGAAGAAGGCGGCGAAAACTCGGTACTGCACGGCGATGCGGGTTCCGAGCAATTTCTGTCTGAAATGTTCAACCCTCCGTCCTTCCCCGAGCGGCACATCAGCATGGAAGGCATCTACGAATACGGCTCGCGTGCAGGCGTGTGGCGCATCCTGCGCGAGTTTGAAAAGCGTGGCCTGCCACTCACGGTGTTTGGCGTGGCCACCTCGCTTCAAAGGCACCCCGAGTTGACTGCAGCATTCAAGGAGCTCGGTTACGACATCGCTTGCCACGGCCTCAAGTGGATTCACTACCAGCACATCGACGAGGCCACCGAACGCGCCCACATGGCCGAGGCCATGGAGATCATTCAAAAGCTGACCGGTGAGCGCCCCTTGGGCTGGTACACGGGGCGCGACAGCCCCAATACGCGCCGCTTGGTGGCCGATTTTGGCGGCTTTGAGTACGACAGCGACTACTACGGCGACGACCTGCCGTTATGGATGAAGGTGCGCAAATCAGACGGCACCGACGTGCCGCAGCTCATCGTGCCCTACACCCTGGACTGCAACGACATGCGCTTTGCGCTGCCCCAAGGCTATTCGCACGCCGACCCATTTTTCCAGTACATGAAGGACACATTTGACGCGCTTTACGCAGAAGGTGACCCCAATGGTGACAACGCCCCCAAGATGATGAGCATTGGCATGCACTGCCGCCTGCTCGGCCGCCCGGGGCGCATCACCGCGCTGCAGCGCTTTTTGGACCACATCCAGTCGCACGACAAGGTGTGGGTGGCCAGGCGCCTCGACATTGCGCGACATTGGAAGGCAACACACCCGTATACCGAGTGAACGAATTGTGGGAGCGCACCCCGTGCGCGATAGTTAGTGGACCACCACCGAACACATCGCCCACAGGGTGGGCTCCTATAAAAAGACAACTGCCTATTCAACCCTGCACGGAAACACCCATGTCCTTGACACTTGAACAACTCAACAGCGCGTCTCCAGCTGACGCCGCGCAAATGCTCGACGGCCTGTACGAGCACTCGCCATGGATCGCCGAGCAAGCGCTCAATGAACGCCCTTTCACATCGCTGGCACACCTCAAGCACGCCATGTGCGAAGTGCTGGCACACGCCGGACGCGACGCGCAGCTGGGCCTGATCCGGGCTCACCCCGAGCTAGCGGGCAAGGCCATGGTCAGCAAGACTCTGACGGCCGAGTCGACCAACGAACAATCCAAGGCGGGCCTGACCGATTGCACGCCCGAAGAGTTCGCCAAAATCCAAAAACTCAACGCCGACTACAACGCCAAATTTGGGTGGCCCTTCATCTTGGCCGTGCGCGGCCCGCGTGGCTTGGGCTTGAGTAAAAAACAGATCATCGATGCCTTCGAGCGCCGCCTTTTCGGCCACCCCGATATGGAGTTGCAAGAGTGTTTGCGCAACATCCACCGCATCGCCGAAATCCGCCTGAATGACAAATTTGGTGTGGCACCCGCGCTGGGCCACCAGGTCTGGGACTGGCAAGAACAACTGGCACAGCACAGCGACCCTGGCTTTGCTGAAGTGGGCCAACTTACCGTCACGTACCTGACCGACGCGCACCGCGCCTGCGCCCAGCGCATCATGAAAAACATGCGCGACTGCGGTTTTGACGAGGTTTATACCGACGCGGTGGGCAACGTGGTGGGCCGCTACCACCCGGCCACAACAGGCGGCAAATACCTCATGACAGGCAGCCACTACGACACCGTGCGCAACGGCGGCAAGTACGACGGGCGCTTGGGCATCTTTGTGCCCATGGCCTGCGTGCAGCAGCTGCACCAGCAAGCCAAGCGTCTGCCTTTCGGCATCGAAGTCGTGGCCTTTGCCGAAGAAGAAGGCCAACGCTACAAAGCCACCTTCTTGGGCTCTGGCGCGCTCATTGGCCAATTCAACCCTGCTTGGCTGGACCAGCAAGACGCCGATGGCATCACCATGCGCGCAGCCATGCAAAACGCGGGCCTTTGCATCGACGACATCCCCAAAATCCAGCGCGACCCGGCGCAGTACCTCGGCTTTGTCGAAGTGCACATCGAACAAGGCCCAGTACTCAACGAAGTGAACATCCCGCTGGGCGTGGTCACGTCCATCAACGG
The DNA here is from genome assembly GCF_003063645.1 of Limnohabitans sp. 2KL-51. Classification (GTDB taxonomy): domain Bacteria; phylum Pseudomonadota; class Gammaproteobacteria; order Burkholderiales; family Burkholderiaceae_C; genus Limnohabitans_A. Next base: position 59,627 of record NZ_NESJ01000016.1, on the reverse strand, counting down.
CAGCGTGCGTTACCTGTGCGAAGTGATTGGCACCGCCAGCCACGCAGGCACCACCCCCATGGACCGCCGCCGCGACGCGGCCTGCGCCGTGGCCGAATTGGCGCTGTACATGGAGCAACGCGCCGCCCAAGACGGCGACAGTGTGGGCACCATTGGCCAACTGCAAGTGCCCAACGGCTCCATCAACGTGGTGCCCGGCCGCTGCACTTTCAGCCTGGACATGCGCGCCCCCACCGACGCACAGCGCGACGCGCTGGTGGCGGATGTGATGAGCCAACTCAACCAGATTGCCGAACGCCGTGGCGTGCGCGTCAAAGCCGAGCTGACCATGAGCGCCGACGCGGCCCCCAGCGCCCCCGAGTGGCAAGCCCTTTGGGAACGCGCCGTGGGCGCATTGGGCGTACCGCTGTTCAAACTGCCCAGCGGCGCAGGCCACGACGCGATGAAGCTGCACGAAGTCATGCCGCAAGCCATGTTGTTTGTGCGGGGCGAAAACGGGGGCATCAGCCACAACCCACGCGAATCGACCACCAGCGACGACATGCAGCTGTGCGTCGACGCCTTCACCCATGTTTTGAACCAACTTACAACGGAATTGTCATGAGCGCCCCCAACGTCAACCACGAACAACAATACCAACAACTCGACACCTGGATCGACGCGCATTTTGACGAACAGGTCAAGTTTTTGCAGGCCCTGGTGCAAGTGCCCACCGACACCCCACCCGGCAACAACGCGCCCCACGCCGAGCGCACCGCCGAGCTGCTGGCACCCATGGGCTTTGACGCAGAAAAGCACCCTGTGCCTGCCTCCGAAGTCAAAGCCTACGGCCTGGAGTCCGTCACGAACCTGATCGTGCGCAGAAAGTACGGCGAAGGCAAAACCATTGCCCTGAACGCGCACGGTGACGTGGTGCCGCCCGGCGAAGGCTGGACGCACCCGCCCTACGGCGGCGAAATCCACAACGGCGCCATGTATGGCCGCGCCACCGCCGTGAGCAAGTGCGACTTCTCCACCTTCACCTTTGCCACGCGGGCGCTTGAATCGCTCAATGCCAAGCTGAAGGGTGGCGTGGAACTGCACTTCACCTACGACGAAGAGTTTGGCGGCGAAATAGGCCCCGGCTGGCTGCTGGCCAAAGGCCTGACCAAGCCCGATTTGATGATCGCCGCAGGCTTCAGCTACCAAGTGGTCACCGCGCACAACGGCTGCCTACAAATGGAAGTCACCGTCCAAGGCGAGATGTCGCACGCGGCCATTCCTGACAGCGGCACCGACGCGCTGCAAGGTGCGGTGCACATCTTGAATGCCCTGCTCGCCCTCAACACGCAATACCTGAAAGTCACCTCCAAGGTCGAGGGCATCAGCCACCCCTATCTGAACGTGGGCCTGATCGAAGGCGGCACCAACACCAACGTGGTACCCGGCAAAGTCGGCTTCAAGCTCGACCGCCGCATGATCCCCGAAGAGAACCCGGCCGAAGTCGAGGCCAGCATCCGCAAAACCATTGCCGACGCCGCCGCCAGCTTCAAGCCGCCACGCGGTGGCCATGTGCTGAAAGTGGATGTGCGCCGCATGCTGCTGGCCAATGCCATGAAACCCCTGCCCGGCAATAAGCCACTGGTGGACGCGATCCAGAAACACGGCGGCCAAGTCTTTGGTGAACCCATCCCCGCCATCGGCACACCGCTTTACACCGACGTGCGCCTGTATGTGGAGCGCGGCATCCCCGGCGTGATCTACGGCGCAGGCCCGCGCACCGTGCTCGAATCCAACGCCAAACGTGCCGATGAGCATGTCGAGCTGGAAGACCTGCGCCGGGCGACCAAGGTGATCGCACGAACGTTGCTGGATTTGTTGGCCTGAACATGAGCGCGCCGCGGCTTGAAACCCTGCGCCAGCGTGTGCAGGCCTGCACCACCGACCAGGACGTGGCCAACTACCAGCGCGATGGCGCGGTGTGCATCCGCAACTTGTTCACGCCCGAAGAAGTGGCCCTGCTGCGGGACGGCATCGAGGCCAACCTGGCCCACCCCAGCCCGCGCGGCATGGTGGCCAGTCGGCCAGACGATCCGGGGCGGTTTTTTGAAGACTTTTGCAACTGGCAGGGCATCCCGCCGTACAAGCGCTTCATCTTCGACACGCCCCTGGCCGCACTGGCGCAGCGCCTGATGCAAAGCCAGACGGTGCGCCTGTACCACGACCACCTGTTGGTCAAGGAACCCGGCACGCGCCAGCGCACGCCTTGGCACCAAGACCAGCCCTATTACAACGTGGACGGCCTGCAAAACATCAGCTTCTGGATTCCGGTGGACCCGGTGTCCCGGCCGTCCACGCTGGAGTTTGTCGCGGGCTCACACCGTGGCCCTTGGCTCATGCCACGCACCTTCATGAGCAACCAGGCCAAATGGTTCCCCGAAGGCTCGCTGACCGAGTTGCCCGACATCGACAAGCACCGCGAAGACTTCCCCATCCTCGGCTGGGACTTGCAGCCGGGTGATTTGGTGTGTTTTCACATGCTCAGCCTGCACGCATCGGCCGGGGTGGACGGAACTCAGCGCAGGCGTGTGTACTCGGTGCGCTTTTTGGGCGACGACATGACTCACGCGCCAAGGCCCTGGGTTACCTCGCCGCCCTTCCCCGGGCTGGACCAGGAACTGCCCGCCGGGGTACCGATGGACCATGCGCTGTTTCCGCTGATGTCGGTTTGAGTTGACCAGCGTGCACTGAAAGCCGCCGCCCTTCGGGGTTCAGGCGGTTTTTTGCGTCCGGGGCCATTGACCTTGAATACACAGGGTTTTCACGCATCCACATCGCATTCTATTTTGTGTACAGTTTGGAACACAAAGAAGCACACATTTAGTTTTTTTTGCAGTTTTCCCCTCTGTTTACTTTTCAGGAGACCCCTCCATGAGTTCAACCATCCACCCCGTTGACGAGCATTTGCCCAATGGCAAGCTCGCCGCTTTGGGCCTGCAACATGTGCTGGTGATGTATGCCGGCGCGGTGGCCGTGCCCCTGATCGTGGGCCGCGCCCTCAAGCTCAGCCCCGAGCAAGTGGCGATGCTGATCTCAGCCGACCTGTTTTGCTGCGGCATCGTCACGCTGATCCAATCGCTCGGCGCCACACAGTGGTTTGGCATCAAGCTGCCCGTGATGATGGGCGTGACGTTTGCGTCTGTGGCCCCCATGGTGGCCATGGCCAACAACAACCCGGGCGTGCAAGGCGCGGGGCTGATCTTCGGGGCCATCATTGGCGCGGGGGTAATCTCCATCTTGATTGCGCCCATCGTCAGCCGCATGCTGCGGTTTTTCCCGCCTGTGGTCACGGGCACCATCATTGCCGTCATTGGCATCAGCTTGATGCGTGTGGGCATCAACTGGATTTTTGGCAACCCCTTCGGCCCCACAGCCCCCAGCATCCCCAACCTGGAACACCTGGCTTGGCTCGATGCCGCCAAACAAGCCGCCAGCTCAGGCGCAGTGCCCCCGGTGCCTGCAGGCATGAACATCGTGGGCTCGGTGCCCAACCCCAAGTACGCGCAGCTGTCGCACATCGGCATCGCTGCCATTGTGTTGGTGTCCATTTTGTTGATTGCCAAGTACGCCCGTGGCTTTGTGGCCAACATTTCGGTGCTGTTGGGCATCGTGATCGGTGGCGTAGTGGCCACGGCCGCTGGCCTCATGACGTTCGACAAAGTCGGCAAAGCCGGCTGGTTTGACTTGGTGCTGCCCTTCGAAATTGCCGCCCCCGTCTTTGACCCGATCCTGATCCTGACCATGACCTTGGTGATGATCGTGGTGATGATCGAGTCGACCGGCATGTTCCTCGCCTTGGGCGATCTGACGGGCAAAAAAGTCGATCAAAAAATGCTCACCGCAGGTCTGCGCACCGATGGTCTGGGCACCTTGATCGGCGGTATCTTCAACACCTTCCCCTACACCAGCTTCTCGCAAAACGTGGGCCTGGTGGGTGTGACGGGCGTGAAAAGCCGCTTCGTCTGCGTGGCCGGTGGTGTGATCCTGATCGTGCTGGGGCTGCTGCCCAAAATGGCGGCTCTGGTCGAGTCGCTGCCCACCTTTGTGTTGGGCGGTGCGGGCTTGGTGATGTTCGGCATGGTGGCTGCCACCGGCATCCGCATCCTGGCCAACGTGGACTACAAGGGCAACCGCAACAACCTGTTCATCGTGGCCATCTCGATCGGCTTTGGCATGATCCCATTGATTGCCCCGCGCTACCTGCAGTGGATGCCGCACAGCATCCACCCACTGATCGAGTCGGGCATTTTGCTGGCCTCCATCAGCGCCGTGCTCTTGAACCTGTACTTCAATGGCGCCAACGGCGACAGCAGCGAAGCCGTCGAAGCGGCCAAACAAGCCGATTCGCACTGAGTCCACTGAACGCTGAACAGCGTCACAAAGACCGCAAAAGCCAAGCCCAGCGCTTGGCTTTTTTGCTTTTTATGCAGGTAATCCGCATGGTCTTGTACACGCCAAATAGGTTACGCTTTCTCATTGATTCCTTTTCCTGAGCAAAAGAGACACCTTCCATGAGCCAAAAACCACTGTCCCCCGCCGAAGAAGCCCTGCGCGATGCGGCCCGCGATTACCACCGCTTTCCCACACGGGGCAAGGTCTCGGTCAACCCGACCAAGCCACTGTCCAACCAGCGCGACCTCTCGCTGGCCTATTCGCCCGGTGTGGCTTACCCCTGCCTGGACATCGAGGCCGACCCGTCCAAAGCGTTTGACTACACCTCGCGTGGCAACCTGGTGGCGGTGATCACCAACGGCACGGCCGTGCTGGGCCTGGGCGATATCGGACCGCTGGCAGCCAAGCCGGTCATGGAGGGCAAGGGCTGCCTGTTCAAGAAGTTCGCGGGCATCGACGTGTTCGACATCGAGCTGGCCGAGCGCGACCCGGACAAGCTGGTGGACATCATTGCCGCCATGGAGCCCACTTTAGGCGGCATCAACCTCGAAGACATCAAGGCCCCCGAGTGCTTCTACATCGAGAAGAAGCTGCGCGAGCGCATGAACATTCCGGTCTTTCACGATGACCAGCACGGCACCGCCATCATCGCCTCGGCAGCCATGCTCAACGGCCTGGAGCTGGTGAGCAAGGACATCGGCAGCATCAAGCTGGCCGTGTCGGGCGCAGGCGCTGCATCCATCGCCTGCCTGGATGTGATGGTGGGCTTGGGCGTGAAGGTCGAGAACATTTTTGTGTGCGACTCCAAGGGCGTGATCTACGAAGGCCGCCCCGGTGGCTACGACGAATCCAAAGCACGCTACGCCCAAAAGACCGACGCCCGCACCCTGGCCGACGCCGTCAACGGGGCCGACGTGTTCCTGGGCTGCTCAGCCCCCGGCGTGATGACGGTGGACATGATCAAGACCATGGCCCGTGACCCGGTGATCCTGGCGCTGGCCAACCCCGAGCCCGAGATCCGGCCTGAGCTGGCCAAAGCCGCCCGCCCGGATTGCATCATCGCCACCGGCCGTTCGGACTACCCGAACCAGGTCAACAACGTGCTTTGCTTCCCCTACATCTTCCGAGGTGCCTTGGACTGCGGTGCGACCAAAATCACCGAGGCCATGAAGCTGGCCTGCGTGCGCCAGATCGCCGATCTGGCCAAGGCCGACATCAGTGAAGAAGTGGCCAGCGCCTATGCTGGCAAAGAGCTGTCTTTTGGGCGCGACTACCTGATCCCCACGCCCTTTGATTCGCGCCTGATCTTGCGCATTGCGCCTGCCGTGGCGCAGGCTGCTGCCGACTCGGGTGTGGCCACGCGCCCCATCACCGACATGGACGCTTACCGCCAACAGCTGCAAAGCTTTGTTTCACAAACCGGTTTGTTGATGCGCCCCATTTTCAACGCCGCCAAGGCCGTGCCCCAAGCCGACAAGCGCGTGGCCTATGCCGATGGCGAAGACGAGCGCGCGCTGCGTGCCGCCCAAATGGCCATCGATGACCAACTGGCCCACCCCATCCTGATCGGCCGCCCCAGCGTGATCGCCGCACGCATCGAAAAAGCCGGGCTGCGCATGCGCCTAGGGGTTGATGTGGACAACGTGAACCCAGAAGACGACGTCAGATTTCGGCAGTATTGGGAGCACTACCACCAGCTGATGAAGCGCCACGGGGCCACGCCCGCGGTGGCCAAGGCAGCGGTGCGCCGCTCCAACACCATCATTGGTGCGTTGATGGTGTCGCTGGGCGATGCCGATAGCCTGATTTGCGGCCTGACCGGCAGCTACATGACGCACCTGGAGCGCATCGATAGCATTTTGGGCAAACGCGCAGGTGCGACCAATTACGCTGCCGTGAACGCACTCGTGAGTGACTTGGGGCCACTGTTCATCACCGACACCTATGTCAACGAAGACCCGAGCGCCGACCAGCTTGCCGAAATCGCGGCCATGGCGGTCAAAGAGATTCAACGCTTTGGCATTGTGCCCAAAGTGGCTTTCCTTTCGCACTCCAGCTATGGCTCGTCCAAGCGCGCATCGGCCCGCAAGATGCGTCTGGCGCGTGACCTGTTTGTGGCGCAGCACCCCGACATCGAATGCGATGGCGAGCTGCACGGCGATGCGGCATTGCAGCCCGAAATCCGCAATGTTTACCTGGAAGACAGCACGCTCAGCGGCTCGGCGAATTTGCTGGTCTGTCCCAACCTGGATGCGGCCAACATTTTGTACAACGTGCTGAAAACCACCACCAGCGGCGGCGTGACGGTAGGCCCGATCCTGATGGGTACAGCCGGCACTGCGCACATCCTGACCCCTGCGGCCACGGTACGCCGGGTGCTCAACATGACGGCACTGGCGGTAGCCCAGGCCCACAGCTGAGCCCCCAAAGCCCTACAAAGGTCCCACGAATTCCCCATTTTGGTGCCAAGCCAGAACCAGCCTGGAACCAAAATAGGGGGTTTCTAGGGGTACAACCTGACTAGCGACGTCAAGACCATGGCCGATAATAGGCACCGAATTTGCTATACAAGATTTACCGTTTCTTTGAACCTGGAGCCCCTCATGAACAAACGTTTCTTACTCAAGGCCACCGCCGCATTGGCCGCAGTTGCCGCTTTTGGCACCGCACAAGCCCAAACCACCCCCATCAAATTCCAGATGGACTGGCGCTTTGAAGGCCCCTCGGCCTTCTTTTTGCTGCCCGTTGCCAAAGGTTATTTCAAAGACGCCAAGCTTGATGTGACGGTGGACTCGGGCAACGGCTCTGGTGGTGCGGTCACCCGTGTGGCTTCTGGCACTTATGACCTGGGATTTGCCGACCTGGCTGCCCTGATGGAATTCCACGCCAACAACCCCGACGCGCCCAACAAGCCTGTGGCCATCATGATGGTCTACAACAACACCCCCGCTTCGGTGATGGCTTTGAAGAAGTCCGGCATCAAGACCCCCGCCGATTTGGCCGGCAAAAAGCTGGGCGCTCCGGTGTTTGACGCTGGCCGTCGTGCCTTCCCGATTTTTGCCAAGGCCAACGACGTGCAAAACGTCGCATGGACCGCCATGGACCCACCTCTGCGTGAAACCATGTTGGTGCGCGGCGATGTGGACGCCATCACTGGCTTTACCTTTACCTCGCTGCTCAACATCGAAGCGCGTGGCGTTAAAGCCGAAGACGTGGTCGTCATGCAGTACCCCGACTTCGGCGTCAAGCTCTATGGCAACGCGATCATCGCCTCGCCCAAGATCCTGAAAGAAAACCCTGCCGCCGTGAAAGCGTTCTTGGCCGCCTTCACCAAGGGCGCCAAGGATGTGATCGCCGACCCGGCCAAAGCCATTGAGACGGTCAAGGCACGTGACGGCATCATCAACGTGGCCCTGGAAACCCGCCGCTTGCAACTGGCGATTGACACCGTGATCAACAGCCCCTCGGCACGCGCCGAAGGCTTTGGCCAGATCAACGCGCCCCGCATGACGCTGATGGCATCGCAAGTGTCTGACGCCTTCAACACCAAGACCCGCGTCAAATCCGAAGACATTTGGAACGGCTCCTTCCTGCCCACAGCCAAAGAGCTGGACATCCTGCCCAAAGCCAAGAAGTAAATCAGCGTCAGCATCGGGCATGAGGTCCCGGCGTTCCGAGCCCACCAAAACCTGCACAGGTCGGTGGGCTTTTACAGGACGCAATGTGTATACACTATCGAACACCATTTTTTAAGCTTTCACCATGACCCAAGAATCATTCGTTGATTTCCAGAATGTCTGGCTGGCCTACAACGACGAGTTGCTGGCCGAAAACCACTTTGCGGTGGAAGACATCAATCTGCAGGTCAAACAAGGCGAGTTCATCGCCATCGTCGGGCCATCGGGCTGCGGCAAGTCCACCTTCATGAAGTTGACCACCGGCCTGAAGATGCCCAGCAAAGGCCGCATCCTGGTCGACGGACAGCCGGTGACCGGCCCACTCAAGATCAGTGGCATGGCGTTTCAAGCCTCGTCGCTCTTGCCTTGGCGCACCACGCTCGACAACGTCTTGCTGCCCTTGGAGATCGTGGAGCCTTACCGCACGAACTTCAAACAGAAAAAAGCCGAGTACGCAGAACGCGCCCGCAAGCTGCTGAACACCGTGGGCTTGGGCGGCTATGAAGACAAGTTCCCCTGGCAACTGTCGGGCGGCATGCAGCAACGCGCCAGCATCTGCCGCGCCTTGATCCATGAGCCCAAAATGCTGCTGCTCGACGAACCCTTCGGCGCGCTCGACGCATTCACGCGTGAAGAGCTCTGGTGCATCTTGCGCGACCTGTGGACCGAGCAAAAGTTCAACGTGATCTTGGTCACGCACGACCTGCGCGAATCGGTGTTTTTGGCCGACACGGTGTACGTGATGAGCAAGAGCCCCGGCCGCTTTGTCGTCAAAAAAGAAGTCGACCTGCCGCGTCCGCGCGACCTGGAGATCACCTACACCCCTGAATTCACCAACATCGTGCACGAGCTGCGCGGTCACATCGGTGCCATGCGCAAAACCGGTGCAGCGATCAACCAATAAGCGGGAGCCCCTCATGAACAAAAAATCCCTCGAAAGCTGGTCGCCCTGGATTTTGCTGCTGCTGAGCATCCTGATTTGGGAAGGCCTGTGCCGCGCCTTCAACGTGTCGGAATTCATCTTCCCCAGCCCCTCGCGCATCGCACAGCAAACCATCGAATACCGCGACGTGATCGCGGGCCACGCCTGGCGCACCTATTGGGTGACCATGGTCGGCTTTGGCATTGCCATCGTGGTGGGCGTGTTGCTCGGCTTCATCATTGGCAGCTCACGCTTGGCCTATGCCGCCGTGTACCCGCTCATGACCGCCTTCAACGCCCTGCCCAAAGCCGCCTTCGTGCCCATCTTGGTGGTGTGGTTCGGAATCGGCATCGGCCCCGCCATCTTGACGGCCTTCCTGATCAGCTTCTTCCCGATCATGGTGAACATCGCCACAGGTCTGGCCACGCTGGAGCCTGAGCTGGAAGACGTGCTGCGCGTGCTGGGTGCCAAGCGCTGGGACGTGCTGGTCAAAGTCGGCCTGCCCCGATCCATGCCTTACTTTTACGGTTCACTCAAAGTGGCCATCACTTTGGCCTTTGTGGGCACCACAGTGTCCGAGATGACCGCATCGAACGAAGGCATCGGCTACCTGCTGATCTCGGCGGGCTCGGCCATGCAAATGGGCTTGGCATTTTCTGGCTTGGTCGTGGTCGGCGCGATGGCCATGCTCATGTATGAGCTGTTCAGCTACATCGAAAAGCGCACCACCGGCTGGGCGCATCGCAGCTCGCAAGGCGAATAAGGCCAAGTCGTCATGACCTGGCACGCCAGCCTGAAGCTTGACTACACGCTGGAGTCCAACCGCAGCGTTGCCCGATACCTGCACAAGGGGCCGCTGCGCATCCTGCAAAGCCTCTACCCTGAAGGCGATACGGTTTGCCACAACGTGCTGGTGCACCCGCCCAGCGGTCTGGTGGGTGGCGACACACTCGACATACAAGTCACTGTCGCATCAGGGGCGCATGGTCTGATCACCACGCCCGGTGCCACGCGCTTTTACCGGTCTGAAGCCGGGCTGGCCACCCAGCAAGTGCATGCGCGTTTGGAGGCCGAAGCTCGGCTGGAATGGTTGCCGCTCGAAGCCATTGCCTACAACGGCTGTGATGCCCTCAACCGCGCCGTGTTTGAGCTCGCCCCCGGGGCAGAAATGATGGCCTGGGATATCACCGCCTTAGGCTTGCCCGTAGCTGATTTCCCCTTTGTGCAAGGCACGTTTCGCCAACACCTGGAGATTTCCGGTGTGTGGTTGGAGCGCGGCACCCTGAAGGCCACCGACACCCGACTGATGAACAGCCCCCTGGGCCTGGCTGGCCAGCGCTGCATGGCCACGCTGGTGTTTGCGGCGGGCAGCGCCATCGCCGACGAGCGCATCGAACGGGCCCTGGCCTGTGCTCGCACGCTGCTCGAAGCGTCTGAACTGCGCCTGACTGCAGGCGCCACCTCACCGCACAAACAAGTCATTGTGCTGCGCACCCTCTCACCGTTAACCGAGCCAGCCGTGCTGCTGCTAAGGCAGGTGTGGGCCGCGTGGCGCCGCGAGATGTGGGGCTTGCCGGGGGCTGTGCCAAGGCTGTGGAATCTGTGAGATGGAGCCAATTGATTTGAGCCATTTTTTGCCAACAAGCTGGATATCTCATCAAAAAATCCATCGGGATGGAACGATGGCTTTTTTAACCATCGAGGCAAAAATACCCCCCAATTTTCCGAATGTCCCAATTGAAACCCTAATCCTCAAAAAGAGCTTTCTGGGTAACATGATCGGATAAACAGCAACAACCCGAAAGCCAGCATCATGAAAATAGTTTTCACTCTGCTCCTCTCTTTGCTCTTGGGCTTGACCGCACAAGCGCAAGAATTTCCCATCAAGCCGATCCGAATCGTTGTGCCTTACAGCCCTGGCGGAGGAACCGACACAGTGGCACGACTCATGGCAGCTCACATTTCAAATTCATTGGGTCAACAAGTCATCGTCGAAAACAAAGCTGGCGCGTCGGCCAACATCGGTACTGAATTTGTTGCGAAAGCCCCTGCCGATGGTTACACCATTTTGGTGACAGCACCCAATTTCACCACCAGCGAAGCATTGTTTGACAAATTAGGATGGCGCTTTGAAGACTTCATCCCCCTCATCCATTTGGTTCGATACGGCAATTTTTTAGTCGCAGCACCCGGCACACCATTTACGAGCCTCGAACAAATGATTGCCAGAGCCAAATCAGCGCCAGGCGCTTTGTCGTTTGGCTCTGCCGGAACAGGCTCCAACTCTCACTTGGCCATGGAATTGCTTGCGCAGCGCACGGCTATCAACGTGCCCCATATCCCCTACAAAGGTTCTGGCCCCTTGAAAACAGACCTGCTGGGTAGTCACCTTCCCCTCGGCGTAGATGGACTGGGCGGCTTGAGCGAATTGATCCGTTCAGGGAAACTCAAGCCGCTGGCTGTGTTGGCGTCCAAACGCTCCACGCTTGCCCCTGAAATTCCTAGCCTCGGCGACTTCGGCATTCAGGATGTGGATGGCAACGGGTGGTATGGCGCACTCCTGCCTGCAGGTACACCCGCAGCAGTTGTCAACAAACTTCATTCGGCATTTGCTGCAGCATTGAATGCGCCGGAAATCAAAGACCGCATGACCACCATCGGTGTAGAACCTGTCGGTGGCTCCAAAGAAGATTTCAAAAACTATCTGACGGGCGAACGCAGAAAGTGGGCGCAGGTGATCAGTACCGCCAAAATCAAAGTCGACTGACCAAGATCAGATAAGTATTTGAGGTTTCCTCTGGGCTTGTATGACACGAATGAGCTCCTCAACTGAGCTCACTTAACTGGCTTATGAACAAAGTTTTTCCTGACACGCCAGCTTATCCAGAGTTGTTCAAACCGTTTGCTTTAGCAGGCAAACCTTTGAAGAATCGCATCGTGCACGCTGCCATTTTGACAGCGCTCGCACAAAAGGGGCGCGTGACAGACAAACTGGTCAACTACTATTCAAACCGCGCCAAAGGTGGTGCGGCCATGATTGTGACGGAACCTGTCGGTGCATTGACCAGACACCAGTCATCAGCACGCGTGTGTGCTTGGGATGACAGTGAACTCTCAGGCTTGGCCCGCTTGGCAGACAGCGTTGAAAGGCACGACTGTCGCATCCTTGCCCAAATTCAAGATCCTGGGCGTGCAAGGCACGTGGGCGGTCGACTGAAAGATGCGATTGGTGCATCGCCAGTCGCAGACGATTTGAGTTGGTCCATGCCAAGCGAACTGAGTATCTCTGGCATTGAAGAAGTCATTGCGTCTTTTGCGCAAACCGCCACCAGGCTTCATAGATGCGGCTACAGCGGAATTGAAATTTCTGCTGGACACGGTCATCTTTGGCATCAATTTTTATCGCCTTGGTCGAACCTGCGTGAAGATCGATATGGTGGTGAACTGATCAACAGAGTTCGAATATTGGATGAATTGGTGGATGCCATTCGCGCTTCAACCGACTCACATTTCATCATTGGTATGAAGTTACCAGGAGACGACGGCGTCAGAGGTGGCATCGACCTAGAAGAATCTTGCCGCATAGCCGCGCACTTTGCGCAAGTCGGAAACATTCACTATTTGTGCCCAACTCAGGGATCACACGGCCCCTCCCTTGAAATGCACATGCCCAACGATCAATATTCGCGGGTACCGTATCGCAGCATTTTCAACAGACTCAAAATGGCTGCGCCCAACCTGCCTCTCATGGCCGTGGCACGCATCACGGATCCATCCGAAGCGGATCAACTGGTGGCCAGTGGTCAGGTTGACTTGGTTGCTTTGGGTCGTGCACTCATCACCGATCCAGCCTGGCCACTCAAAGCGGCAAGCGGCAAAGCTCGCGACATTCGCTATTGCGTGGCCGCCAACAGCTGTTGGAACACCATCGTTCATCAAATGCCCATCGCCTGTGACAACAACCCGAGGGTGGCTGAACCTGATGAATTGTTATGGCAACCGCCTGTTGCATTGAAGAGCAAAACCATCGTGATCGTGGGCTCAGGGATTGCAGGCCTGGAAGCCGCCTGGATAGCCGCATCCAGAGGCCATCATGTTGTTGTCATGGGCAAATCTGAAGAAGTAGGCGGCAGTACACGCCGTCATGCAGAACTGCCCCATAGCGAATCGCTCAGCAGCATTTACGATTGGCAATTGAATGCATGCCAAAAAGCGGGGGTCGTCTTTGAATTGGGATCCACCGCCAACCTAGAGAAAATTGTTGCGCATAAGCCTGATGAAGTGATCTTGGCCACAGGAGCCCAAATGAGTGTTCCTCGGTGCTTACCGAAAAGTGTGTTGGATGAAGGTTTGTTTATGGATATCCGTCAGTCTCTTCAGACCATTCACGCCATCAAATCACAGCAAGCGGGCTGCGCTGTTCTTTTTGACATGGACCAAACCGAAGGCACCTATGCCGCTGCTTTTTTGTTAGCAAAAAAGTTCAGAAAAGTCATACTGATCACTCCAAGAGAAGGCGTGGCGCAAGAAACACCCCTGGTGACGCGTCAAAATATTCAACGCGCCATTTTTGAGAACCATATTGAGGTCAGGTATTTGTGCGAGCCTTGGTTCTCTCCTTCATTCAGTCAAGATGGCGGCTTGGGTTCGGTCAGTGTATTTGGTGGTGAACCTTCCCTCATAGAAGATGCCGCTTTCTTTTCATGGTCTAGCCCAAGACAACCGAACGCGCACTTAACATCAAAACTCTTAAGCGCTGGATTGATTGTTCACAAAATCGGAGACTGCAAAGTAGCAGGCTCTGTCATGCAAGCCACTTCCGATGGCAATGCCGTAGCCCTCAAAATTTGACTCCATCAAATTGGATTGCGCACGCCAGCTTGCGAATCAGCCCTTCCTATAGCTTGAAGCACCGTTAAATCGCCACCCACTGCTGAATGTTCTTCTCCCTCATCTCGCTGCCTGGCCCACGCGCGATCACTTCACCGCGCTCCATGACCAAATACTGATCGGCCAGTTCTTCGGCAAAGTCGTAGTACTGCTCGCACAGCAACACCGCCATGCGCTGGCCTTGCAGGCCCACATCGGCCAGCTGGCGGATCACGCGACCGATGTCCTTGATGATGCTGGGCTGGATGCCCTCGGTGGGCTCGTCCAGGATCAACAAGCGAGGCTTGGCTGCCAGTGCACGGGCAATGGCCAGCTGTTGTTGCTGGCCACCTGAAAGGTCACCGCCCCGGCGGTGCAGCATTTGTCTCAGAACAGGGAACAACTCAAACAACTCCGGCGGAATCGGTGTGCCGCCCGGCTGTGTGGCCAAACCCATCAGCAAGTTGTCTTCCACCGTCAAGCGGGCAAAGATTTCCCGGCCTTGAGGGACATAACCGATGCCGGCTGCGGCGCGTTCATAGGGTTTCGCATTCGTCAGGTCTTGGTTGTTGAGGGTGACGCTGCCGCTTTTGATCGGCACCAGACCCATGAGCGATTTGAGCAAGGTGGTTTTGCCCACGCCGTTGCGGCCCAGCAATACGGTGACTTGCCCTTGCACGGCGCTCAGGCTCACATCGCGCAGGATGTGCGAGCCACCGTAGTACTGGTGAATGTTCTTAACTTCAAGCATAGAAACCTCTTTGAAATGTCATGTCGAAGCCGACAGCTTTGGCAATCCATGGACTGCCGCGCTTCGCTCGCAGTGACAAGACCTGACACTCGCGCTGGTATGCATCATCGGCCGAGATAAACCTCAATCACCCGCTCGTCGGCCTGCACCTGGTCGAGAGTGCCTTGGGCCAGCACCGCGCCGTCGCACAGCACGGTGACGATGTCCGAAATGGTGCGGATGAAGCCCATGTCGTGCTCCACCACCATCAGCGAGTGTTTGCCTTTGAGGGTGAGGAACAACTCGGCCGTGCGCTCGGTTTCGTGGTCAGTCATGCCGGCCACGGGTTCATCGAGCAAGAGCAGCTTGGGATCTTGCATGAGCAGCATGCCGATCTCCAGCCACTGCTTTTGCCCGTGGCTGAGCAAGCCAGCGGGTTTGCTGACGCTGTCCGCCAGGTGGATGGTGTGCAGGACTTCGGCCAAGCGGTCACTTTGGCGTGAATCGAGCTTGAAGAACATCGAAGCTTTCACGCCTTTGGGTGTCTTCAAAGCGAGTTCGAGGTTTTCAAACACGGTGAGGTGCTCGAACACAGTGGGCTTTTGGAACTTGCGGCCGATGCCCAGCTGTGCGATTTCGGGTTCGTTGTGGCGCAGCAAATCAATCGTGCTGCCGAAGAACACGGTGCCTTCGTCGGGCCTTGTCTTGCCGGTGATGATGTCCATCATGGTGGTCTTGCCCGCGCCGTTGGGGCCGATGATGCAGCGCAGCTCACCGGGCGCAATGTCGAGCGACAACTTGTTGATGGCCTTGAAGCCATCAAAGCTCACGCTCACGTCTTCCAGATACAGGATGCGGCCATGCGTCACATCCACTTGGCTGGCGTCTTGGACCACGCGGCCATAGCCTGCGCTGCGGCCACCGGACTCTGTGTCTTCAACGCGTTGTTGGGCCATGCGGGCCACGCGTTCAGCGCCTTTCTTTAGCAAGTCGGGCGTCAAGCGGCACCGCCTTTCATCTTTTTGAGTTTGGCGACCAACCCCACCACGCCTTGCGGTAAATACAAAGTCACCGCGATAAAGAGCGCACCCAAAAAGTACAGCCAAAATTCAGGCGCACTCACCGTGAGCCAGCTCTTGGCCCCGTTCACCAAAAACGCTCCCACGATGGGGCCGATCAAGGTGCCGCGCCCGCCCACCGCCGCCCACACCGCGATTTCGATCGAGTTGGCCGCGCTCATCTCTCCGGGGTTGATGATGCCCACTTGCGGCACGTACAAAGCCCCGGCAATGCCGCACATCACGGCCGAGATCACCCAGATGCTCAGCTTGTAAGGCAGCGGCGAATAGCCCGAGAACATCACCCGCGTTTCGGCATCGCGAATCGCCATCAGCACCCGGCCGTACTTGCTGCTCACCAGCCAGCGCGAGAACAAATAAAAGCCCAACAAGGTCAAGCCGGTGAAGACAAACAGCGTCATGCGCATGCCGGGGGTGGCAATGGGTAAGTCTAGGATGCGCTTGAAATCAGTAAAGCCATTGTTGCCGCCCAAACCCGTTTCATTGCGGAAGAACAGCAACATGGCCGCATAGGTCAGGGCCTGGGTGATGATGGAAAAATAAACGCCCTTGATTCGCGAGCGAAAGGCAAAGTAGCCAAACACAAAGGCGATCAAGCCGGGCACCAACACCACCAGAACAAGTGTGGCGATGAAGCTGTCCGACAGCGTCCAGTGCCAGGGCAGCTCTTTCCAATTCAGAAACACCATGAAGTCGGGCAAGTCACTTTTGTAGTTGCCGTCTTGGCCAATCTGGCGCATCAGGTACATGCCCATGACATAGCCGCCCAAAGCGAAAAACAAACCGTGGCCCAGCGACAAAATTCCGGTGTAGCCCCAGATCAAGTCCATGGCCAGCGCGCAAATGGCGTAACACATGATCTTGCCAATCAAGGCGATGGCGTAGTCGCTCAAATGAAAGGCGCTGCTCTCGGGCACCCACAAGTTGAAAACCGGGGCCAGCACGCCGACCACAATCAGCGCCAGCAAAAACGCCGACCAGGCTTGGCGGCCCATCAAAGGGGCGGAGGTGGGGAGTTCCAAATTTTTCATGTTCATGGTCCTCTTCACGCTTCCGCGCTGCGCCCCTTCATCGCGAAGATGCCTTGCGGGCGCTTCTGGATGAAGATGATGATGAACACCAGCACGGCAATCTTGGCGAGCACCGCGCCCGTCCAGCCTTCCAGCAACTTGTTGACCAAGCCCAGGCCCAAGGCGGCGTACACCGTGCCTGCCAGCTGCCCTACACCGCCAAGCACCACCACCATGAATGCGTCCACGATGTAGCTTTGGCCCAGGTCAGGCCCCACATTGCCCACCTGGCTGAGCGCACAACCCGCCAGACCTGCAATGCCCGAACCCAATGCAAAGGCATAGGTGTCGATGCGCGCCGTGTTCACGCCCATGCACGAGGCCATGGGGCGGTTTTGCGTCACGCCGCGCACAAACAAACCCAGCCGGGTTTTGCCGATCAAGAGCGCCACCCCAACCAACACCGTCAGCGCAAACACGATGATCAGCACCCGGTTCCACGGCAGCTGCAAATTGGGCAACAGCTGCAGCGATCCACTCATCCAAGAGGGGTTTTCCACACCCACGTTTTGCGCGCCAAACAGGCTGCGCACGCCTTGCATCAGCACCAGGCTGATGCCCCAGGTGGCCAGCAGGGTCTCGAGCGGGCGGCCATACAAATGCTGCAGCACCGCGCGCTCCATCACCGCACCCACCAAGGCCGCTGTCAGGAAGGCCACCGGCATCGCGACAAAAAGGTAAGCGTCAAAAACGCCCGGCAAATGCTCGCGAAACAGCGCCTGCACCACATAGGTGGCATAGGCGCCAATCATCATCAGCTCGCCATGCGCCATGTTGATCACGCCCATCAGGCCATAAGTGATGGCCAGGCCCAGGGCCACCAACAACAAGATGGAGCCCAAGCTGAGCCCGGTGAACATGGCCCCCAAGCGCTCGCCCCAGCGCAGGCTGTCCTGCACTTTGACCAAAGCGGACTGGATTTGTTTTTGGACTGCAGGGTCTTGCTCTTGGGCCAGTTGCTGGTTGAGCAGCAGCAGGGTCTCGGGTTGTTTACTGCCCGCCAACTCGCGGGCGGCCAGCAAACGGTCATTCGCAGTCTCGCTGTTCAGCATGGCTGCTGCGCGGGCTTGGCGCACCAGGCTTTGTACCGTGGGGTCTTTTTCAGTCGCCAAAGCCTTGTCAAGCAAGGGGGCACGGCTGGCATCGGGTTCTTTGAGCAGCGCCAAGGCCGCTTGCCTGCGCACTTTCACATCGGGGCTGAACAACTTCAGGGCCGCCAGGGCCGTGTCAATCTCGCCGCGCAGGCGGTTGTTCAGCATCACTTCTTCGGCGTCTGGCGGCACAGCAACCGCTTGTCCTGTGACGGGGTCCAAGCCTTGCCCGTCGCGAACCACTATCACCTGATCTCCCGAAATTTTGACCACATCATCGGCCAAGGCTTGCAGGAAGACCGCTGTTTTTTCACTGCCTTGCGCCACAGCTTTGGCCAAGGCTTCCACGCGGGCATCGCTGTCTCCCACGGCCATCCCTCTGGCTTCGTCCATCGTCAGGGCTTGAGCTGCCGACAGGCCCCACAAGGCGATGACCATCAACGCCGCTTTCAACATCCATCTTTTCATCTTGCTCATTTCCGGGTCTGGCCACTGGCCACCGTCCATGTCGGGGCTAAAGCCACCGACCTACACAAAGACTATGTAGGTCGGAACTTCAGCGCCGACAAGCACTCACACTTTCAAAAAATCACTTTTTGGCAGGCTCGTCAGGCTTCTTGTCGTTGCCTTCGATGAAGGGGCTCCAAGGCTTGGCCTTGACGGGGCCGGGTGTCTTCCAGACCACGTTGAACTGGCCGTCCGCCTTGATCTCGCCGATGAACACCGACTTGTGCAGGTGGTGGTTTTTCTCGTCCATCTTGCTGGTGATGCCGCTGGGCGCCTTGAAGGTCTGACCTGCCATGGCGGCGATCACTTTGTCAGTGTCGGTGGACTTGGCTTTTTCAACCGCTTGCTTCCACATGTTGATACCGATGTAAGTCGCTTCCATCGGATCATTGGTCAAAGGCTTGTCTTTGTGACCGGCGATGTTCTTGGCCTTGGCATAAGCCCCCCACTTTTTGGTGAACTCGTCGTTGGCAGGGTTCTTGATGGACATGAAATAGTTCCATGCAGCCAAATGACCAACCAAAGGTTTGGTGTCCACACCGCGCAGTTCTTCTTCACCCACCGAAAAAGCCACCACAGGCACGTCTTTGGCCTTCAGGCCTGCGTTGCCCAGCTCTTTGTAAAAAGGCACGTTGGAGTCACCGTTGATGGTGGACACCACCGCGGTCTTGCCACCGGCAGAAAACTTCTTCACATCGGCCACGATGGTTTGGTAATCGCTGTGACCGAATGGGGTGTACTTTTCGTCGATGTCGCTGTCTTTCACACCCTTGCTTTTCAAGTAAGCGCGCAAGATTTTGTTGGTGGTGCGGGGGTACACGTAGTCGGTGCCCAGCAAGACCCAGCGCTTGGCGCCGCCGCCGTCTTTGCTCATCAAATAGTCCACCGCAGGAATCGCTTGCTGGTTGGGCGCAGCGCCTGTGTAGAACACGTTCTTGCTCAGCTCTTCACCTTCGTACTGCACGGGGTAAAACAGCAGACCGTTCATTTCTTCCACAACGGGGAGCACCGATTTGCGCGACACCGAAGTCCAGCAACCGAAGATGACCGAGACCTTGTCTTGGCCTAGCAGCTGTTTGGTTTTTTCAGCGAACAAAGGCCAGTTGGAGGCCGGGTCCACGATCACGGGTTCGAGCTTTTTGCCCAGCACACCACCCTTGGCGTTGATCTCGTCAATCGCCATGAGCACGGTGTCTTTCAATACGGTCTCGGAAATGGCCATGGTGCCGGACAGGCTGTGCAGCACGCCGACCTTGATGGTGTTGCCCGCTTGCGCTTGGGCTTGGGTTACCAATGTCAAACTGCCAGCCAAAATGGCAGTTGCAGTTGCGAGGGCTTTGAGATGGCCACGACGATTCAACATGAGATCACTCCAATCAGGAAAGTAAGTTGTTCAAACAAACACGCGAAGACTTGCAACGCTGATTCACTCTTTGCAAACGCCGTGCCAGCTTCAGGACGCCCCTTGATAAACCCCAAAATGGCATCTGATTTCCCTAGAAAATCAGACATCCTCTATAAAGAGGCACGCTCTTTGCTACATTGAGCCCATTCAATGCACCAGCTCAAGCAGAGCGCACCAAAATGGAACTCACTCCCCGAGAAAAAGACAAGCTGCTGATCTTCACAGCAGGCCTTTTGGCTGAACGCCGCAAGGCCCGTGGCCTGAAGCTCAACTACCCCGAAGCCATCGCCCTGATCAGCGCCGCAGTGATGGAAGGCGCTCGCGACGGCAAGACCGTGGCCCAACTCATGAGCGAAGGCCGCACTGTGCTGACGCGTGCCGATGTGATGGACGGCATCGCCGACATGATCCCGGACATTCAGGTGGAAGCGACTTTTCCGGATGGCACCAAATTGGTGACGGTGCACCAGCCCATTGTTTGACCTTCCCATTTCAACGCACAACAATCCGCCCATTCGGAGAACTTCATGACACAAAAAATCCAGACTCTTATCAAGTTGAGTACCTGCGCCCTGATGGCCGCTGCACCAACTTGGGCCTTGGCCCACACCGGGCACGACCACAGCGCACTGACAGGACTCGCTGAAGGTTTTCTGCACCCCTTGACCGGACTGGACCATCTCGCGGCCATGCTGGCCGTCGGTGTGTGGAGCGCCATCGCGGTGCGCCCGGTTTGGTTGGCCCCGCTGGCCTTTGTGCTCATGCTGGCCTTGGGGGCCGTGTTGGGTTTTGCGGGTGTGCACGTCCCTGCGGTCGAGCCGATGATTGCGGCCTCTTTGTTGGTGATGGGTTTGCTGTTGGCCTGGCGTCGAGGCATGCCTTGGGCGGCTGCCGCAGCCGTCGCCAGCGTTTTTGCGGTGTTCCACGGTGCAGCGCATGGCAGCGAAATGGCGGGCACGCCAACCTGGTCTGCCCTGGCAGGCATGGTCATGGGCAGCGCCCTGCTGCACGGCGCTGGTGTGCTGATCGGCCAACACATGGCTGGCCGTGTCTGGCTGCAACGCAGCGCCGGTGGTGCTCTGGCCTTTTCATCGCTGCTGGTCGGCTTGGTCTGAAGGATTGCACATGACACCCGGTGAACTTCTGATCGACCCCGGCCAACACGCCCTGAACGTGGGCCGCCGCACCTGCACGCTGGTGGTGCAAAACGCCAGCGACCGCCCCATCCAAGTGGGCTCGCACTACCACTTTGCCGAGACCAACGCGGGCCTGCGCTTTGACCGCGCTGCTGCACGCGGCATGCGCCTGAACATCGCCTCCGGCACCGCCGTACGCTTTGAGCCCGGCCAGCAACGCACCGTGGAGCTGGTGGACTACGCGGGCGACCGTGTGGTGTATGGCTTTCGGGGCTTGACCAACGGGCCGCTGGGCGACAACACACAGAAAGGGACCTGACATGGCCCACATCGACAAACGTGCTTATGCCGAAATGTTTGGCCCCACCGTGGGCGACCGCGTTCGCTTGGCCGACACAGCCTTGGTGATTGAGGTTGAAAAAGACTTCACACTGCAAGCGGGTGGCTACGGTGAAGAGGTGAAATTTGGCGGCGGCAAAACCATCCGTGACGGCATGTCGCAATCACAGCGCACCAACGCCGAGGGCGCGATGGACTGCGTGCTCACCAACGCGCTCATCATCGACCACTGGGGCATCGTCAAGGCCGACATTGGTTTGCGCGGCAACCGCATTGCCGCCATTGGCAAAGCGGGCAACCCCGACACGCAACCGGGCGTGGACATCATCATCGGCCCCGGCACCGAGATCATCAGCTGCGAAGGCTTGATCGTCACCGCAGGCGGCATTGACTCACACATCCACTTCATCGCACCCCAACAAATCGACGAGGCACTGGGCAGCGGCGTGACCACCATGCTGGGCGGCGGCACCGGCCCGGCCACCGGCACTTTTGCCACCACCTGCACACCCGGCCCTTTCAACATCGAGCGCATGATGCAGGCGGCCGACGCCTTTCCGATGAACCTGGGCTTTTTGGGCAAGGGCAATGCCAGCTTGCCTGCCGCGCTGCACGAGCAAATCAACGCGGGCGCGATTGGCCTCAAGCTCCACGAAGACTGGGGCACCACACCTGCAGCCATCGACAACTGCCTGACGGTGGCCGAAGAAACAGACACGCAAGTGGCCATCCACACCGACACACTCAACGAATCGGGCTTTGTGGAAGACACCGTGGCCGCCTTCAAAGGCCGCACCATCCACACGTTCCACACCGAAGGCGCGGGCGGTGGGCACGCGCCCGACATTTTGAAAGTGGTGGGCGAGGCCAATGTGCTGCCGTCATCGACCAACCCCACACGGCCTTACACCATCAACACACTCGACGAGCATGTGGACATGCTCATGGTCTGCCACCACCTGGACCCGGCGATTGCCGAAGACCTGGCCTTTGCCGAGAGCCGCATCCGCAAAGAGACGATTGCAGCCGAAGACATCCTGCACGACCTGGGTGCCATCAGCATGATGAGCAGCGACAGCCAGGCCATGGGGCGGGTGGGCGAGGTCATCATCCGCACTTGGCAAACCGCACACAAAATGAAGCAGCAGCGTGGCAGCCTGCCCGGCGACACCGCGCGCCACGACAACGCCCGCGTCAAGCGCTACATCGCCAAATACACCATCAACCCCGCCATTGCACACGGCATCAGCCACGATGTGGGCAGCATCGAAGTGGGCAAGTGGGCCGACCTGGTGATCTGGAAACCGGCCTTCTTTGGCGTCAAGCCATCTCTGGTGCTCAAGGGCGGCTTCATTGCGCTGGCGGCCATGGGTGACCCCAATGCCTCCATACCCACGCCCCAGCCGGTGCACTACCGCCCCATGTTTGGCAGCTTTGGCGGCGCGCTCACGCGCAGTGCCTTGACCTTCGTTTCCAACGCGGGATTAAAAGCGGGCATTGGTGAGCGTTTCGGCTTGCAAAAAACCTTGTCCGTGGCGCACAACATCCGGGGCGTGCGCAAGCAGCACATGGTCCACAATGCTTACCTGCCCCACATGGAAGTCGATGCACAAACCTATGCGGTGCGCGCCGACGGCCAGTTGTTGGTGTGCGAACCCGCCACCGAACTGCCCATGACCCAACGCTACTTTTTGTTCTGAAACACTCCCCTGTAGGAGCCCACCCCGTGGGCGATGGGCGTGGCACACGCCCCACAAAACCATCGCCCAAAAGGGTGGGCTCCTACAAAACCCAAGACACATGACCTCGCTTTTACATTGCTCCAAACTCATGCCGCAAGGCCGTGGCCTGGCACGTGTGCTGATCCAACGCGCCAGCACCCTCACGCTCGACTGGGACACTCGCCAAAAAAGCCGCTTTGACGCCACCGACAGCCAAGGCCGCAGTCTGGGCGTGTTTTTGCCCCGTGGCGCCGTGGTGCGCGGCGGTGACGTGCTGGTGGCAGAAGACGGCTCGCTGATCCGTGTCGAAGCTGCGCCGCAAAGCGTGCTGCGCATCACATCGTGCACAGAACACGGCTCGCCCTTTGACCTGACACGCGCCGCCTACCACCTGGGCAATCGCCATGTGCCCATTGAGCTGCAACCCGACCACCTGAAGATCGAGCCCGACCATGTGCTGGCCGACATGCTGCGCGCCATGCACATGACGGTGGTGACGGTGTCTGAATCCTTCGAGCCCGAAAACGGTGCCTATGGTGACCACGGCGCGTCCTCACACGGGCATGGGCATGGTCATGGGCACAGTCACGAACATGGTCATGCGGATCATTCTGTCGCAGCCCACGCCGAGCCCCATGTGCACGGGCCCGACTGCCAACACGAACACGCGGCACCTGCATCCAAGCCGTCAGCTGGCAAACGCATCGCCATCCCGATCCGCTCTGCCCCTGCTGAACCCCACGTGCACGGCCCCGGCTGCGGACATGAGCACTGAGACTGCGCCCTCGGCCCTGCTGCAACTGATCTGGCTTGCTTCGCCTGCATTGCCGATCGGTGGCTTCTCGTATTCCGAAGGGCTGGAGGCGGCGATCGAACAAGGCTTGGTGCATGACGAAGCCAGTGCCACCGATTGGGTGGTGGACCAGCTGCACCTGACGCAGTCACGCGGTGATATGGCCGTGCTGGCGCAAGCCATTCCGGCTTGGCAGCACATGGACACTCAGCGCCTGCAAGCCCTGAACGACTGGGTCATGACCACCCGAGAAACCGCCGAAATGCGCTTGCAAGCCGAGCAAATGGGTCGCTCCTTGCTTGACTGGCTGCGCAACCTGCATCAAGCCAGCGACGCCCAATTGCAATGCTGTGCCCAATTGCCACCCACTTACCCGCTGGCCATGGCGCTGGCTTTGTCTTTGGCGTCTGCGCCGCTCGACCAAGCCCTGCAAGCAGGTGCCTTTGGCTGGGCCGAAAACATGACCCAAGCCGCCCTTAAGGCTGTGCCCTTGGGCCAAAGCGCCGGGCAGCGCATGCTGGCACGCCTGGCCCGCGAAATTCCGCAAGCGGTTCAAACCGCCATTCACCTGAACGATGAAGACCGCCAAGCCTTCACCCCCATGCTGGCCATCTTGTCATCTCGCCACGAAACCCAATACTCCCGGATCTTCCGATCATGAACACCTCGTCTGCACTGCACCACATTCCCCACCGCACCAAAAAACTGCCGCCCCTGCGCGTGGGCATTGGCGGGCCTGTGGGATCCGGCAAAACCACGCTGCTGGAGATGTTGTGCAAAAACATGCGCGAGCGCTGGGACCTGATCGCCATCACCAACGACATTTACACCAAGGAAGACCAGCGATTGCTGACGGTGAGCGGCGCGCTTGCCGCCGAGCGCATCATGGGCGTGGAAACCGGTGGCTGCCCGCACACCGCCATCCGCGAAGACGCGTCGATCAACCTCGAAGCGATTGACCGCATGCTGGAAAAATTTCCGAACGCCGACGTGGTCTTCATCGAGAGCGGCGGCGACAACCTGGCCGCCACCTTCAGCCCGGAACTCTCCGACCTGACGATTTACGTGATCGACGTGGCCGCAGGTGAAAAAATTCCCCGCAAAGGTGGCCCAGGCATCACCAAGAGCGATTTGTTCGTGATCAACAAAACCGACCTGGCCCCGCATGTGGGTGCAGATTTGCAAGTGATGCGCGACGATACCAACCGCATGCGCCCCAACCGCGAAACACGCCCCTGGGTGATGACCAACCTGAAAACGCTGGATGGCCTGGCCGAAGTGGTGGCCTTCATAGAAAAGCGGGGCATGCTGATTTAAGGCAGCCCGCGCAGCCCACGCAGTTCAATGACCACCATCGGCCATGAAGGACTGAAAGGCGGTGATCGAATCCACATGGGTTTGCCCCTGCAAATCCAACAATTGCGCCCAGACCTGCTCCATGTCGGTGCCTGCCACCGACGGGGTCTCAACCGGCCAAGACCTGGCATACCGACCACCCCCCGCCACCAGCACCTGGCCGTTGATGGCGCACTCGGGACTGAGCAACCAGGCCGCTGCCGGGGCCAGCGCCTCGGGGGCCAGCACATCCGCCCAAGCAGGCGGCAAATGCGATGCGGTCATTTGCGAATGCGCATAGGGCGACAAGGCATTGCAATGGATACCGTGTTTGACACCCTCCAGCGCCAGCGAGCGCATCAGCGATTCGATCGCCCCTTTGGAGGCAGCGTAAGCCGTCAAACCATGGTTGCCAAATCGGCCAGCGCTCGACGTGCTGACCAAGGCGCGGCCATAGCGCTGTGCACGGAACACGGGCCAGGCCGCGTGCAACAAGGACAAGGTGCTAACCACGCCCGAGTCGATGATGGTTCTGAGTTCATTCAGGCTCAGGGTATGAAAGACCGCCTGCTGGGCCACGGCCGCATTGGCATACACCATGTCCAGGCGACCCCATTCGTTCATGGCCTGCGCTACCATGCGGGCGCCAGCATCGGGGTCCAGCGCATCGTCATGGTTGGCAAGCGCTTGCCCGCCTTGCGCGCGGATCATCGCCACCACCTGGGCCGCGCTGGTCTGCTCATCATCTTCACCCATATGACGGCGGTTGTTGATCAACACCAAGGCCCCACGGCTGGCCAATTGCAGGCTGACCGCCCGGCCAATGCCCTTGCCCGCACCGGTCACGATCACCACGCGCCCTGTCAATGAGGTGGAGGTGGCTTGTCTTGCTTCGTTCATGAAAACTCCTCTTGTGAAAACCGGGTACATCAGGGACTGGCACAAGGTCTGCCCTTGAAAACAATCAGGATTGAATGCGGGAAGTGCACCAAAAAGTAGTCACCAAAGTTACTGCCCATCCGCTCAAACCCCGTTGCTTTCCTCACAGAACTTACATAGTATGAGTTCATTAGAGACAGTAAATCAACTTGGGAACGAGATGACCATCGACATCGTGAACACACTCACCAGCGACTTGGAGCCGGGCGACCACCCCTATCTTCAAGGCGCTTGGACACCCTTGCTCGAAGAAGTCAACGCCACCGACTTGAAGGTCCTGGAGGGAGCCATTCCGCTGGACATCGATGGCGTCTATTTGCGCAACACCGAAAACCCGGTCTTGCAAGCCAAAGGCAAATACCACCCCTTTGATGGTGATGGCATGTTGCACATGGCGGCCTTCAAAAATGGCCAGGTCAGCTACCGCAACCGCTTCATCCAGACCAAAGGCTTGCAAGCCGAACTGGAAGCGGGCCGGGCCTTGTGGGCGGGCTTGATGGAAGACCCAGCCTTGTCCGAGCGCGCGGGCTGGGGCGCTCACGGCAGCCTCAAAGATTCTTCGAGCACCGATGTGGTCGTGCATGCCGGACGCGCCTTGACCACGTTTTACCAATGCGGAGAAGGCTACCGCGTCGATCCGCTGAGCCTGGCGCATGAGGGCATCCCGCCCTGGTCACCGCTGGACGGCATTTCTGCCCATTGCAAAGTGGACGAAACCAACGGCGAGTTGCTGTTTTTCAACTACTCCAAGCATGCGCCCTACATGCACTATGGCGTGGTCGACAAGCACGACAAGCTGGTGCATTACGTGCCCATTCCTTTGCCGGGCCCACGCTTGCCGCACGACATGGCTTACACCGAAAACTACGCCATCCTCAACGACTTCCCTCTCTACTGGGACCCCGAGTTGCTGAAACAAGGCAAGCACGTGGTGCGTTTTTTCAAAGACACGCCCTCACGCATCGCCATCATTCCACGGCGCGGCCAGCCCCAAGACATCGTCTGGTTTGAAGCCGCGCCCACCTTTGTGCTGCACTGGCTCAATGCCTACGAAGAGGGCGACGAGATAGTGCTCGACGGCTATTTCCAAGACAACCCCATGCCACGCAACTACGAAGGCGCGCCTGCGGGCTACGAGCGCATGATGTCTTATCTGGATCAGAAAAAAATGGGCTGCCACCTGCACCGCTGGCGCCTCAACCTGAAAACCGGCAAGACCACGGAAAAGCGTCTGGATGAGCGCATTCTGGAGTTCGGCATGTTCAACCAGCGCTACGCCACAAAGCCTTACCGCTATGCCTACAGCGCCGTGCAAGTGCCCGGCTGGTTCTTGTTCCATGGCTACGTCAAACACGACTTGCAAACCGGCGACTCCTGGGAGATCCGCTTGCCCGAAGGCCAATACGCCAGCGAAGCCCCCTTTGCCCCACGCGTGAACGCACAAGACGAAGACGATGGTTACTTGGTGAGTTTCATCACCAACGAAAAAACCCAGCGCTCGGAAATCATCCTGATCGACTCCAAGAAGTTTGAGGCCGGTCCGGTTTGCCGCATCGAGTTGCCGCACAAACTGTGCAGCGGCACGCATGCCTGCTGGGCCAGTGGGGCTGATTTGGAAGGCGGCGGTTTGCTCTCCGGGCAAGCACACTGATTCCACCCCACCACCATCCACCGAAACGCACACAGATCCGGAGAACACCATGGGACTTGAAACCTTCGTTGAAACGCCCCCTTACCTGCTTGACAACCCGAATTTGCAGGGTGGTTTTGCCCCTATCGATCAGGAGTTGGTGGTGCAAGATTTTGAAGTCATCGGCAAGATCCCAAAAGACTTCAGCGGCATGTACGTGCGCAACGGCCCTGTGCCACAACACACCCCCAAAGGCAAATACCACTGGTACGACGGCGACGGCATGTTGCACGCCGTGCATTTCCGTAACGGCCAGGTCACTTACCGCAACCGATGGGTCGACACCGATGGTTTGCAGGCCGACCAAGCGGCGGGGGTTAGCCTGGCCCCTGGACTCAAACAACGCCTGCCCGAAGGCGCATTGCCTGACGATGCGCTGAAAAACACCTCCAACACCGATGTGAAATTTCACAACGGCAAATTGCTGTCCATGTGGTACCGCGGTGGCGCTGTTTACCAGGTCGATCCCTTGACGCTGCAGACCGTGGGCAAGCTCGAATCCGATCCACGCTTGAAGGGTCTGCAAATCTCGGCCCACTCACGCGTGGACGAACGCACGGGTGAGTACCTGTTTTTTGCCTATGGCAACCAACACCCCTATATGCATTACGGCGTGCTCAGTGCCACCGGCGAATTGAAAACCCTGGTTCCAGTTGAACTGCCGGGGCCCCGTTTGCCGCACGACATGGCCATCACCGCCAACTACAGCGTCCTGCACGACTTCCCGCTGATCAACAACCCCGAGGCCTTGAAGGCGGGTCGTTACAGCCTGGAGTTTCACCCCGAATGGAAGTCGCGTTTTGCCGTCATTCCCAGACACGGCAGCGCGCAAGACATCCGGTGGTTTGAAGCCGACCCGCGCTACATGCTGCATGTGGCCAATGCCTGGGAAGAAGTCAACGACAAGGGCGAAACCGAAATCGTGATGCTGGGCACGCCTTACGCCATGCCCAAGCAGTTTGACGGCAGCCTGGATGTCAAGCGCTTGCTGTTCACCATTGGCACCCAAGGCACCGAATACGAGTTTTACCAATGGCGCTTTAACCTGGCCACTGGCCAGACCCGCGAAAGCGTGGTGGACGACATCCTGAACACCGAGTTCCCGATGATCAACGCCTGGTACCAAGGCTACAAAAACCGCTACACCTACCATGTGCTGATGGGCCGAGCGCGCACCGTGGAGCAACCCCACTTTGCAGGTTTGGCCAAGTACGACCTGGAAACCGGCAGCGCTGTGACTTACCACCCTGGTGAAGGTTATTGGTTCAGCGAAGCCCCGTTTGCAGCGCGTGACAACCCGCAGGCAGAAGACGATGGCTACCTGATTGGCTTTGTCTGGAACGGCCTGAAAGACCGGTCTGAAGTCTGGATCATCGATGCACAACAACTGGCCAATGGGCCGGTGGCTCGGGTCATCTTGCCGCAGCGAGTGCCCCATGGCTTTCACAGCACCTGGGTGCGTGAATCGCTCCTGCCCACCGCTTGATGGCTTGGCGCGTCACATGAACACAGCTGTCAAAACCCCCACGGCGCAAGACCTGCACGGCGTTTGGACCTTGGTGCGTTGGGAAATCACCTACGACGATGGTCGCCCCACCACCTACCCTTTTGGCCCCGATGCCACCGGCCTGATCCAGTACACGCACGACGGCGGCATGGCCGCTTGCATTGCCCGCTCGGGTCGCGCACCCCTGTCCAGCGCCAGCGTGCGCAGCGCGCCAGAGGCTGAGCGTCTGGCCGCGTTCGAGAGTTTCTTTCAGTACGCCGGGCGTTATGAAGTGCGTCAACACGAAGGCCGGGCCCAGGTGGTTCACCACGTCAGCCATGCGCTGAACCCCAACTTTGTGGGCAGCGACCAGATTCGCAACATGGACTTTGCAGCCGATGGCACGCTGACCCTGTCGGCATCCGACCCGGTGCCTGGCACCACCACCCTGCGCCACCACCGACTGATCTGGAGACGTTGATGACCCTCTTCGAAAAGCACCAGGCTCGCTTTGAACTGGCCCAGCAAGCCTGTGCCACGCGCCACTGCTGGAGCCCTTACCCGGAAATGCCCGACAAGTACCCCGAGGCTGGGCATGCCAAAAGCGCTGGCCTTGCCGCTTTCGAACAGCACCTGAAAAACGGCCGGTTTGACTTGGACCAACCCGGCATCATGAACTGGATCGGCGAAGAAATATCGCCCTACACCCAGAAAGCCTTGGGTGTGGTCTACCCGCAATCGGACATCCACACCCTGTTCGACGCCGCCGAAAATGCAATGGACAGCTGGGCACAAGCGCCTTACACGCAGCGCATTGGCGTGCTGATGGAAGTGCTTGAAGTCTTGTACCGTGACCACCTGTTTGAAGTCTTGCACGCGGTCATGCACACCGCAGGGCAAAGCTACAACATGGCCTATGCCGGTTCGGGCGTGAACGCGCTCGACCGCAGCATTGAAGCCTTGGTGTATGCCGAACAAGCCATGCGCTCGGTGGCCCCTTCGGCACACTGGTCCAGGCGCTTTGGCAGCTCGGAGATCCATCTGCAAAAAACCTACCGACTGGTGCCCCGTGGCACGGCTGTGTGTTTTTCCTGCGCGAGTTTCCCCACTTGGAACGCCTGGCCTTCCATGATGGCGAGCCTGGCCACCGGCAACCCGGTGATCCTCAAACCCCACCCGGCCACCGTGTTGCCTATGGCCATCACGGTCAAGGCCTTTCGCCAGGTGCTGCAGGCTGCAGGCTTTGACCCCAACCTGGTGACCCTGGCCATCGACACCACAAGCGAGCCGATTGGCAAAGTGCTGATCAAACACCCCAAAACGGCCATTGTGGACTTCACCGGCAGTGTGCGTTTTGGCCAATGGGTGGAACAAAACGCCCACCCCGCATTGGCCTTCACCGAAACAGCCGGTTGCAACACCGTGGTGCTGGAGTCGGCGCAAGACCTCGACGCGGCTTTGCGCAATCTGGCCACCACCATGTGCCTGTTCAGTGCGCAAATGTGCACCAGCCCGCAAAACATCTACATCCCGCAATCGGGCGTGAACACACCGCAAGGCACGGTGCCTTTCAATGAAGTCGCCCAACGCCTGGCCGCAGCCGTGCAGGCCCTGACCTCGGACCCGAAAAAAGCGTCCATGATTTTGGCCACCATCCAGTCGCCACAAACCTTGGCTTTGCTGCAAGACCTGCAAGCGCAAGGGCAGCAGCGCGGCCAGGTGTTGCTGTCACCCCATCCCTACCCGCACCCGGAATTTCCGGACGCCCGCACCAGCACGCCACTCATGCTGCAGGTCAGCACGCGCGAGCGTGACCTGTACGCCGAAGAGCGTTTCGGACCGATCAGTTTTGTCATCGCGTGTGAGGACGCAGAAGACGCCCTGAAACAAGCCACGCAAGACGCCCGCAGCCAAGGGGGTTTGACCGCATTTTTGTATTCCACACGTGAAGACTTCATCGCCCAAGCGGAGGCCGCCTATGCCCGCGCAGGCGCCCAGCTGACCATCAACCTGGTGGGGGCCATGCCTTTGAATTTTGCAGCGGCTTACAGTGATTACCACGTCACGGGTCTGAACCCGGCGGGCAATGCCACACTGACCAACCTGGCTTTTGTGGCGGGTCGGTTTGGCATTGTGCAGTCGCGCCGCCCGGTCACACCAGAAAGTGGCACCAACCCATGACCCACGACCGCATGACCAACCCACGCTTGCCCCTGCGACTGCCGGTGTTTGCTGCACCCATGTTTTTGATCTCGGGCCCCGAGATGGTGATGGCCGCTTGCAAGGCGGGCATTGTGGGGGCCTTTCCCACCCCCAATGCACGCCCTATTGAAAAACTCGACGAGTGGATGAAAACCATCACCGAAGGCTTGGCGGCCGCCCGTGATGTGCAAGGTGCCGACACCGTGGGCCCTTGGTGTGCCAACCTCGTCACCCACTCTTCCAACACACGTTTGGCGCAAGACCTGGAATTGATCGCGCGCTACAAACCGCCGGTGGTGGTCACGGCTTTGGGCAGCCCCAAACCCGCCATCGAGGTGGTGCACAGTTATGGCGGCCGGGTGTTCGCCGACGTCATCAACCTGACGCTGGCCCAAAAAGCCGTCAAGGCCGGGGCCGATGGCCTGGCTTGCGTCTCGGCGGGTGCAGGGGGCCACACCGGTTTTTTGTCGCCGTTTGCGTTTGTCAGCGCCATCCGCGAGTTCTTCGATGGCGAAGTGGTGTTGGGCGGCGGCATCAGCGACGGCTGGGGCATTGCTGGGGCCATCGCAGCAGGCGCCGATTATGTGTACATGGGCACGCGTTTCATTCCGGCCACTGAAAGCATGGCGCCCGATGCCTACAAACAAATGATCGTCGACAGCACGGTGGACGACCTGATCGTCAGCGCTGGGGTGACCGGCACCTCGGCCAGTTGGCTCAAGCCCTCGCTGCGACTGAACGGCCTGGACCCGGACAACATGCCCGATGCCCCTTCCCGTCAATACGACAGCAGCACTTCCTTCGCTGGCAAGAAATGGCTAGACGTTTGGGCAGCAGGCCAGGGCCTGGGCACCATCCACCAAACTGCCCCCATGGCCAGCATCGTGGAGCAGTTGGCCCTTGAATTCACCACCGCAACGCAGCGCCTGCAAGCCCTGCCCTACCCCCAAAGGAGTTTCCAATGAGCGCACCCGTTTACATTTTGGGCGGCTACCAGTCCGACTTCGCCAAGTCCTGGTCACGCCAAGGTCAGGACATCTCTGACATGGTGAAAGAAGCCACGCAAGGCGTGCTGGACCATGCTGGCCTCGACACCTCGGCCATTGAGAGCATTCATGTGGGCAATGCCTTTGGTGAACTGCAGCGCCAGCAAGCCCACCTGGGCTCTATGGTGGCGCAAATGACGCCCGAACTCTGGGGCGTACCGGCCATGCGCCATGAAGGCGCCTGCGCGTCTTCATCTCTGGGCGTGCTGGCGGCCATGGCCGAAATCGAAGCGGGCCGTTACGACTGCGTGCTGGTGATGGGCGTCGAGGAGTTCAAGAACACCTCGGGCAATGTGGCCTCGGTCAACCAAAACTCTGCAGCCTGGCAGGGGCACGAAGACATTGATTGCACCTACATGTGGCCCGCCGCCTTTGGTTTGCTGGCACAAGAGTACGAGCGACGTTACGGGCTTGACCGCAAACACCTCAACCGCATTGCCGAAATCAACTACGGCAACGCCAAACGCAATCCCCTGGCGCAAACCCGAAAGTGGGAATTTGATGCCCTGAGCTTCACCGATGACGACGAGGCCAACCCGATCATCGAGCCCGGCACACGCCGCCAGGACTGCGGCCAAATCACCGACGGGGCCTGCGCCGTGGTGTTGGCCTCAGCCCGTTTTGCCCAGGCCTATGCCCAAAAACGCGGCCACGGCGTGGACCAACTCGCCCGCATTGCGGGCTGGGGCCATCGCAACGCGGGTCTGCGCCTGCGCGACAAGATCGAACGCAGCCAAGGCCAGACTTATATTTTTCCCCATGTGCGGCAAACCATCGAAGACACCTGGCGCCGTGCCGGTGTGTCGGGCATCGACGCGATGAGCGGCATCGAAACCCACGACTGCTTCACCACCACCGAATACATGGCCATCGACCACCTGGGCCTGACGGCCCCAGGGCAAAGCTGGCAAGCGGTCGAAGACGGCTCCATCGCACCGGGTGGTCGCTGCCCGGTCAACATGAGTGGCGGCCTGATTGGTTGCGGCCACCCGGTGGGCGCTACCGGCACACGCATGCTCTGGGACGCGACTCGCCAAGTCACCGGCCAAGCCGAGGCCTGTCAGATTGAAGGCGCCAAGCGCATCCAAACCTTGAACATCGGTGGCTCTTGCGCCACGGTGGTGAGTTTTGTGGTGGAGGCAGGACAAGCATGATCGAAGCCTTGTGGCAACAGCACGGTCAAACCCTTCTGTTGACTTGGGCCTTGCTTGCCACCGTATGGCTGTGGGCCATGCCGCGCGAAAACATCCGTTGGATTGACCGGGCCTACCCAGTGCTGCCCTTGGGCGTGGCAGCCGTGGGCGCCAGCGGGCAACTGGCACCGGGGTTGTTGTCGGATTTTTTGCAGTTGGGCCTGTGGCTGTGGCTGTGGCTCACCGTGGTGTGGGTCATCAGCCTTGTCAAACGCGATGCCAGCATCATGGACATCGCCTACGGCCTGTTGTTGTTGGCAGCACCCTGGTGGCTTTACCAGCATTTGGGGGCTGACGGTCAGGCATCGCATCTGCTTTTGCTGGCCATGGCCACTGTCGGTTTCGGCCGTTATTCGCTCTACATTCTGTGGCGCAACCTGCCGCACGGCGAAGATCCGCGCTACGCCCGGTGGCGTCAGCGCTCAGGCGCTCGCTTTTGGTGGTGGAGCTATTTCCAAATCTTTTTGCTGCAAGGCGTGGTGATCTGGGTGTGGGCCATTCCCTTGTTGTTTGGCATGACCTCTTCTGGCCCCATAGGCTTTTGGCATGTGGCGGGGGCTTTGGTGTGGTTGGTCGGTTTTGTGTTCGAAGCCGGTGCGGACTGGCAGCTGACACGCTTCAAGCGCCTGCGCACAGACCGCTCGCAATTGCTCAACACCGGTTTGTGGGCCTTGACACGCCACCCCAACTATTTCGGCCAGACCTGCATGTGGTGGGGCTACAGCGTGTTCGCGCTGTCCCATCCTTGGGGCTGGCTGTCGGTGGTCCCAGCGGTTTACGTGACCTGGTTCATGAACAAAGGGTCGGCCACCTCGCTCATGGAGCGCCATATGGCCAAAAGCAAACCCGGCTACGCAGCATATTGCGCCAATGTGCCGGCATTTTTTCCGCGCCTGCCGGCCAAGATATCTCAACCCAAGGACAACGCATGAGCCAAGCCCTCATCATCGAAGCCCTGCGCACCCCCCGGGGGCGAGGCAATGACAAAGGCGCGCTGCGAAGCCTCAAACCCGTGGATTTGCTGGCCCAGCAACTCAAGGCACTGGCCCAGCAAACCGGCATCGATACGGCGCAGGTGAGTGACGCCATCATCGGCTGCGTCACGCAAACGGCCGATCAAGGTGCCAACATCGGCAAACTCGCCCTGGTTCGTGCAGGCTGGAGCGACCAGGTTCCCGGCCTGAGCATCAACCGCTATTGCGCCTCGGGTCTGAGCGCTGTTCATTTGGCTGCACAGCAGGCCATGGACAACGACAGCTTGGCTGTGGGAGGTGGCGTGGAGATGATGTCGCGCGTGCCCATGGCCTCTGACCAGGGCCCCCTGACGCACGACTTCGAATTTCAGCAACAAACCACGCTGGTGCCCATTGGCATTTCAGCCGACACGATTGCCACGATGGAAGGTTTTGACCGCGCCCAATGCGACGCCTATGCCTTGGCTTCCCAACAACGTGCCGTGGCGGCTTTGCAATCAGGCCGCTACCGTTCGGTCACACCCGTACTCGATGCCGATGGCGCTGTGCTGCTGGCCCAAGATGAAACGCCCAGGGCACAGACCACACTCGAGAGTCTGGGTCAATTGACGCCCGCCTTCGC
The DNA here is from genome assembly GCF_003063645.1 of Limnohabitans sp. 2KL-51. Lineage (GTDB taxonomy): Bacteria > Pseudomonadota > Gammaproteobacteria > Burkholderiales > Burkholderiaceae_C > Limnohabitans_A. The sequence continues at coordinate 24,370 of NZ_NESJ01000016.1, read as the reverse complement.
GGCCATGGCCGAGAAATACGGCATCGACAAACTCATGTGCCAACGCTATGGCCTGAGCCACGTTGACCATGTGCAACACGCTGGCAACTCCCCCACCATGGCCGATGGTGCCTCGGCCGTTCTGCTTGCCAGCCCTGCGGCTGCAAAGCGCCTGGGGCTGAAAGCGCGAGCCCGCATCCTGGCCACCGCCACCGTGAGTGTGGACCGCACCCTGGCCCTGACAGGTGCGGTGCAAGCCACCGAAAAGGCCCTGGCACTGGCGGGCATGACCGTGCAGGACATTGATCTGTTCGAGGTGAATGAATCCTTTGCCTCGCTCATGTTGCACTACATGAAGCACCTGAACGTTCCTCACGACAAGCTCAACGTGAATGGCGGTGCCATTGCCCTGGGCCACGCCATGGGCTCCACGGGCAGCGCCCTCGTGGGCATGGCCCTGGACGAACTGGAAGCCCGGCAAGCGCGCCGTGCCGTGATCAGCCTGTGTGGCGCCGCCGGCTTGGCTGTGGCCATGGTGGTTGAGCGCGTCTGATCGTCCAGACCTTCACACGCGCTCAATTGGACACATGATCAGTAACCCCGACCTGGAACTGACGCACGCAGCGCTGGCGTCCAGTACGCTCAGCCACGGCCTAAAGGTCTTGGGTGACCGCTGGACGGTGCAGGTCTTGCTGTCGGCTTTTCTGGGCATTCGCCGGTTTGATGAACTGCAGAGCTTCTCCAGCATTCCCCGCCCTACCTTGTCAGATCGTTTGCGCTCTCTGGTGCAAATCGGAGTGCTCAAAGCCCGTCCATACCAGGAAAAGCCACCTCGCTACGAATACCACCTCAGCCGAAAAGGGCTGGGCCTGTACGACGCCACCTTGATGATTTGGGCTTGGGAAAAAAAATGGGGTCAACGCGCCCAGGACCTGCCCAAAACCCTCTTTCACCAGACCTGCCAACACAGCTTCAGCCCGGAGTTGTGTTGCAAAGCCTGCGGTGAAGAAGTCAGCATGAAAGACTTGGACTACAGCCTGGTGCCCAATGCCCGTCTGCGTCACCAGCCACTGGAAGGCGTGCGTGCGCCGCGCATGTCTGGGCGCGAAGCCACCGAGATGAGTCTGGGGCTGCGCGTGGACCGCTGGAGCTTGTTGATCCTCACGGCGGTGGTGCTGGGATGCCACTATTTTGACCAGATCACACTCGCGCTGGGCATTGGCCCCAAGGTGCTGTCGCGTCGGCTCTCGGACATGATCGAGGCCCGATTGTTGCAATGCGAAACCGATGCCCAGGACGCCCGCAGGCGCCTGTACCGCCTGACCCCCAGCAGCCGCGACCTGTTCGGCTACATCGTTTGCTTGTCCAACTGGGCCGCAGAGTCACACCTGCACGAAACCAGTTCGATCCGTCCGCGCCACCGGGCTTGTCATCACAGCTTTTCTCCCATGGTGGCGTGTGATCACTGTCACCAGAACCTGAACCCCTGGGAAGTCTCCTTCCCGACATCCAACGGAAAAACGCCATGAATGACTTTTGGCTCACCTTTGCCCAGCTGACCGTCAACGGCATCGCCGTGGGGGCCATCTATGCGCTGGTGGCACTGGGCCTTGTGCTGATTTACAAAGCCACCGAAGTGCTCAATTTTGCCCATGGTGACTTGCTGGTGGTCTCGGCCTTCAGTGCCTGGGGCTTGATCACGGTGTGGGGCTTGCCGTTTTGGCTGGCCTTGATGATCACCGTGCTGGGCGTGGCCCTGTTTGCTTTTGCACTGGATGCCTTGGTCATCCGTCGCATTGCAGGCCAGCCGCAATTTGCGGGGGTGATGCTGACCATTGCACTGGCCTTCATGATCCGTGGCGCTGTGAGCATGCTGTTTGGCCCCGAGTCACGCAACTACCCCACACCCTGGAGCCAGCAGAGCACGCAATTGGCAGGCCTGTCGATTGCCAACTTGCAATTGGTCATTCTGGGCGTGTCCATGATGGTGACCTTGGTGCTGTTCTTCTTTTTCCGCTTTACCCGACTCGGTGTGGCCATGCAGGCGTCTTCACAAAACCAACTGGCCGCTTACTTGAACGGCGTGCGCGTCAAGCGCGTGAACTCCATGGTCTGGGCCCTAGGCGGCGTCACGGCAGCCTTTGCAGGTGTGCTGTTGGCGCCCATCACCTTGGTGGACATCAGTTTGTGGTTTGTCACCCTCAAGGCCTTGTCGGCCCTGGTGCTGGGCGGCTTTGGCAGCATTCCAGGCGCGATTGTGGGCGGGCTTCTGATTGGCCTCATCGAACAGTACGCCGGGGTCTACATGCCCGATGGCACCAAAGACATCGTGGCCTATCTGGTGCTGATTGCCGTGCTCATTGTGCGACCCCATGGCTTGCTGGGCGAAGCCCATGGCCGGCGCGTCTGAAACAAGAAAGAACCCCACCGATGCGTTTTGACTACCACACCCAATACCGCGAAGGCTTCGCCCTGTGGCGCAGCCCGTTTGACCGCAACCTATACGCCTTGCTGCTGCTCGTCTTGTGTGCCCTGCCGTGGTTCTTGACGCCTTTCTTGCTCGGCGAGATGGCCTATGTGTTCATTCTGTGCGTGGCCAGCCTGGGCTTGATGTCGCTGACCGGCCTGACCGGACAAGTGTCATTGGGGCATGCCGCCTTCATTGCGATTGGGGCCTATGGCCACGCCTGGTTCCTGTCCAAAGGCGTGCCCTTGCCGGTCTCCATGATGTTGGCCGCAGTGCTCAGCGCCTCTGCCGGTTTGCTGGTGGGCATACCTGCCATTCGGGTCTCGGGTCTCTACCTCGCCATGGTGACCCTGGCCTTTGCCATCATCGTGGAACAGATCATCGGTCACTGGAGTTCGGTCACCGGCGGTTTTACCGGCCTGGCGGTGAATGACCCTGTCTTTCTGGGCCTGTCACTCAGCGGCTCCAAGGCTTTTTATTATTTCTCTCTGATCACGCTGGTGCTGGTGCTGCTGGTCTTGCTCAACATTTTGCGCTCGGGCATGGGCCGCGCCTTGATCGGCGTGCGTGAATCCGAAGCCGCTTCTTATGCCTTGGGCATCCCGGTTGAGCGCATGAAGGCGGGCGCTTTTGCCTTGTCAGCGGGCATCACCGGGCTGGCTGGCAGCATGCTGGCACACCACCTGAAATACCTCACGCCCGATGGCTTCACCTTGCTGCTGTCGCTAGAGCTTGTGTTGATGGTCGTGATCGGCGGCTTGGGCAGTTTGCGCGGCGCGGTGCTGGGGGCAGTTCTCATCAGTTCCCTGCCCACCGCCATCTCCCGCATCAAACCGTTTTTGCCCGATAGCGTGGCCAAACAGTTTGGCCTGGAGACCTTCATCTTTGGCTTGGTGCTGGCCCTTTTTGTGCTGTTTGAGCCCATGGGGCTGAATGGACGCTGGCTCAAGATCCGCAGCCTGCTGGAATCTTTTCCGATCTACCGAAAAGACACCTTCAAGCGCAACAAGCGATACATGAAATCGGAGCGTTACCGTTGAAAACATCCAACGCCACCCCCCCGCTGCTGACCGTGGACAAACTGTCGCTCACTTTTGGCGGCGTGCAAGCCATTGCCGATTTGAGCCTGGAAGTCAGGCCCGGCGAAGTGCTGGCCGTGATTGGACCCAACGGTGCGGGCAAAACCTCGCTGCTCAATGCGGTCACCCGCGTGTTCGATCCCAGTGGAGGACAAATCCACTTCAAGGGCCAGGACCTGACCCAAATGCAGCGCCACCAAATCGCCACCCTGGGCATTGCACGCACCTTCCAGAACATTGAGCTGTTTGAAGCAGCCACGGTGCTGGACAACCTTTTACTCGGACGCCACCGTTTCTTTCAGGGCCATTGGTGGCAACAAGTTTTGCGCACACCGGCCCTGACCCGACTCGAAGAGGCCGCCCACGCCGAAGTGGAAAAAATCATCGACTTTCTGGACCTCACGCCCTGGCGGCATGCGCCCATTGCAGGCCTGCCTTACGGCGTGCGCAAAGTGGTGGAGCTCGGACGTGCCTTGTGCGCCCAGCCAGAGCTCTTGTTTCTGGATGAACCGGCCTCGGGCCTGAACCCAGAAGAAACGCGTGAGCTGGCCTTCTGGATCGACGACATCCGCAGCGAACTGGGCATCACCGTGGTCATGGTGGAACACGACATGTCCCTGGTCAGCGCCGTGGCCGATCGGGTCATTTGCATGGCACAAGGTCGGGTATTGGCACAAGGCAGTCCGACCGAAGTTCAAAGTCATCCGGCCGTGATTGCCGCTTATTTGGGAGCTTGAGCATGAGTGCCTTGCTGGAAGTACGCAACCTGGAAACCTGGTACGGCCCCATTGCGGCCATGCAAGGGGTCAACCTGCAGGTTGAAAAAGGACAAATGGTCACAGTGCTGGGGGCCAATGGCGCGGGCAAAACCACCTTGCTCAACACCTTGGCCGGGGTGATCGACCCGTTCAAAGGCCAAGTTCTGCTGAACAACCAAACCATCCACGGCCTGGACGCCGATGCGGTGTGCCGACGGGGTGTGGTGCTGGTGCCCGAGGGTCGTCAAATTTACCCCTTCCTCAGTGTGCGGGAAAACCTCAACATGGGGGCCTACACACGGCGCGACGCCGATGCGATTCGACAAGACCTAGAGCGCGTTTTTCAATGGTTTCCGCGTTTGTTGGAACGGGCGCAACAACACGCTGGTTTGTTGTCCGGAGGCGAGCAGCAGATGCTGGCGATTGGTCGCGCCTACATGGCGCAACCGCAGCTGCTGATGCTCGATGAGCCCTCGCTGGGTCTGTCGCCCTTGCTGACCAAAGAGATTTTCAACATCATCAGCCGCATCCGCCAGGAAACGGGCACCGCGGTTTTGGTGGTCGAGCAAAACGCCGCCATTGCACTGGCGCATGCGGACTACGGCTACATCATGGAGTTGGGCCGCATCGTGGCGGCCGACAGCTGCGCTGTGCTGAGTCAAAAAGCCGATGTGCGCGAAGCTTATCTGGGCGGTCACAGCACCCAAGGCATCAGCGGCACGTCGCAACGCTGGAAACGCCGCAAAACCTGGCGCTGAAGCCGCACACCATGAACACCGCAGACACCATGAACGCTCCTGCCGCCATCTCTTTTCTGGGCGAAGACACGCCCGCCAAAGTCTTTCGCCAGCGCTGCCGCACCTGGGCCGATCAACCGGCCTTGCGCTACAAGCAAAGGGGCCTGTGGCAAAGCACCACATGGGCCGAATATTTTGCCCGCGCACGGGCAACCGGCCTGGCCATGCAAGCGCTGGGTCTGGAACGCGGTCAAGTGGTCTGCGTTCTGGCCGAAAACCGACCCGAATGGCTTTACGTCGACATGGGTGCCCAATGCATGGGCCTGGTCGGCAATGGCGTCTACCCCACCTCGTCAGCAGGTCAACTGCAACACATCCTGCTGGACTCGGGCAGCCGAATGCTGTTTGTTGAAAACCAAGAGCAGCTCGACAAGGCCATGGAGATTCGCACCCAATGCCCGCAGCTGCAGCGCATTGTGGTGATGGACCGTGAAGGCTTGCGCGGCTTTTCCGATCCGGATGTGGAATTTTTTGATGAATTTCTGGCACGCGGCATGGCCTTGGCCGACACCCGTCAAGCCCTTTTTGAAGCCTCGATCGACAGCACCCAAAGCGAGGACCTGGCTTTTTTGGTTTACACCTCGGGCACCACCGGGGCACCCAAGGGGGCCATGACCCTCAACCGCAACCTGGTCTTTCAACTGAGCCTGGCCACCGACTACCTGGACATCCAGCCGGGTGACAAATCCGTGTCCTTTTTGCCGCTGTGCCACATCGCCGAGCGCATGTCTTCTGTTTACAACCCCTTGGCATTGGGGCTGGTGGTCCACTTTCCGGAAAACTCGGGCACGGTGTTCAACGACATGCGTGAGGTGGCCCCGCATCTGGTGTTTGCACCGCCCCGTTTTTGGGAAAAAATGTACTCCCAAATCGACTTGTTCATGCGCGATGCCATCGCCCCGGCCCGCTGGGCTTACCACACCACACGCGCCATGGGCGCGGCCAGAGTCGAAGCCCAGTTGCAGGGCCAAGCCACCAGACCACCCGGCCTTTTGCTCCAGGCCATGCAGTGGCTGGCCTTGCGCAATGTGCGGATTTTTTTGGGTTTGCAAAACGTCAAAAGTGCACTCACCGGTGCCGCGCCTGTCCCCCCGGATTTGATCCGCTGGTATTTGGGTTGCGGCATCGAACTGCGCGAAGCCTTTGGCATGACGGAGACCACCGGCTTTTGCACCGCCACGCCCAAAGGCGCCATTCGGCTGGGCTGGGCAGGCGTCAAAGCCCCGGGTACCGAAATTCGAATTGGCAAGGACAACGAGGTCTTGGTGCGTGGCCCCAACGTGTTCGGCGGTTATTGGAACCTGCCCGACAAAACCCGCGAAAGTCTGGACGATGAAGGCTGGCTGCACACCGGCGACTGCGGCGAAATCAATGCCGAGGGCTACCTGGCCATTCGCGACCGCATCAAGGACATTTTGATCACCTCGGGCGGCAAGAACATCACCCCCAGCCACATCGAAAGCCTGCTCAAGTTCAGCCCTTACATCACCGATGCCGTGGTCATTGGCGATGGCCGCAAATACCTCACTTGCCTGGTCATGATCGACCAGGAACATGTGGCCCGTTATGCCCAAGAGCACCAAGTGCCCTACACCGACTTTGGCAGCCTCACACGAGCCCCCGAAGTGGTCGCACTGATCCACAGCGAAATCGAACGCATCAACCCGCAACTGGCACGGGTCGAGCAAATCAAGTCTTTCAAAATCATCTCGGAACTGCTCACCGCCGAAGACGAAGAGCTCACGCCCACCATGAAACTCAAACGCAAAGTCATTGCCAGCAAATATGCGGCGTTGATTGACAGCATGTACCCCAACTGAGGTGACCGCTCAGGGTAAGCACGCATGCGTAAACCAGGCCTAGAGACTATCTTTTAACCACCAGGAGACCACCATGAAATTGAACCGAAGACTTCTTATCCTCGCCACCACCGGCTTACTGGCCAGCGGGGTGCAAGCCCAAGCCACTCAAGGGGTGAGCGACACCGAAATCGTGATTGGCACCCACATTGACTTGTCGGGCCCAGCCGCCCCCGGCATGCCCATGCTTCGCAACGGCATGCAACTGCGCGTTGACGAACTCAACGCCGCAGGTGGGGTTCACGGGCGCAAGATCAAACTCATTGTGGAAGACAACGGCAGCCAGCCCCAACTGGCCGTGCGGGCCGTGCAAAAGCTGATCAAGAGCGACAACGTTTTTGCCATCGTCAACCCCTTTGGCTCCGGCCCCAATGCAGCCACAGTCAAACTCGCCAACGACGCAGGCGTCATGGTCTTTGCGCCATGGGGTGCATCGGGCATCATCCAAAAAGTCAGTGGCAACAGCCCGCTGTTGTTCACCACCGTCATGAACTACGACACCACCACCGCCTCGGCGTTGACCTGGGCCGTGAACAACTGGAAAACCCAAAAAATCGGCGTCATCTACCAAGAAGGCCCCTTTGGTGATCTGGTCCGAGGCGGCATCACCCAAGCACTCAAGGGTGGCGGTTTCACTGTGGCGGCCGAAGCGGCCTACAAAGTGGGTGACATCGATTTTTCATCCCAAGTGGCCAAAATGAAGGCTGCCAACGTCGACCTGATCGTGGCCGGCACCGTGGTGCGTGAAACCCTGGGCGTCATGAGCGAAGTGAAAAAACTCAACTGGTCGCAAGTCAAGGTCTTGACCACCATTCCAGGTCGCTCCAGCATCGTCGCCCGATTGGGCAAGGACAGTGTGGAAGGCCTTTATGGCATCGGTGGCTGGAAACTCCACGAGGCCGACAGCAGTGACCCCGTGGCCAAAAAATTCATGGCCGACTTCAAAGCCAAGTTCAACATGGACGCCGATGAGAACGCAGCCAATGCGTACTCCTACACCTCGTGGTTCATTGCGGGCTTGCAAGCAGCCGGGCGCAATCTGACCTCGGCAGGTATGGCCAAGGCCATGCCCGCTGTGGCCCATCAGGACTTCACCACCTTCACGCGCCAAAGCTTCACCAACAACCACGTCGGGCCGGAGATGGTCTCTATCGACCAGATCAAAGGCGGCAAGTGGGTTCAAGTGGCCGCACCCGGCAGCAAATGATGGCTTAAACAAGGGGCGCTCTCGGGCGGCCCCCTTGCTGATCAGGCTACAATCTGGCCCCATGGAAGCGTGGCAGAGTGGTCGATTGCACCGGTCTTGAAAACCGGCGACTTGAAAAGGTCCGTGAGTTCGAATCTCACCGCTTCCGCCAATCACCATTTATAAATGCGCCTTTCGGCGCATTTTTCATTTCTGTAGGCCATTTTGTAGGCCATTTTTTCAACGTTAGCGGAACTGTTCTCGCTCTTTTCTAAAGTGCGCCTGTCGAGTCGTCGGAAGCTTGCGACGTCATTTGTAAGCCCGCCCCCAGCAAGATCGTGGTGATAGTAGTCTCGAACCGAATTTCCCCCGATAGTAGGTGCGCCAGCAGTGATAGTAGACATCTCGGGCTGGGTGATAGTAGTCACCCTTGATAGTAGTTCCGCTGACAAAGGTGGCAGAAGATGGTGATAGTAGCTGCTACCCACCCCCAGTAGGTCCCCCAAGCCCAGGGGGGTGGGGGGATAGCTTCATGGTGGTTCCTCACAGCAAAGGTCAATTTTTTTAGTCCAAATAAGCTGCAGAGAAGTTGAACAGAAGAATCCCTACTCTGCCTCACATGAAGCCTTCTGCCTTTTGTACGCTGCCACCAGATCGCATCATTGATTCCAGCCCTCTTGGGCTGGTAATTCGCGATGGCTTTCCGATTTCACCCGGTCACACGCTGATCATTCCAAAGCGTCACGTTGGCTCTTTCTTTGAGCTTGAGCTTGAAGATCGCTCCGAACTACTGGCCCTTCTCGACAGAGCGAAGCTTTTGCTGGATAAAGAGTTCAGCCCACAGGGCTACAACATCGGCATAAACGACGGGCCAGACGCTGGGTAGAAGGTGTTGCACCTGCACATCCATTTGATTTCCCGGTGTGCAAACGAACGGGCAGACCCCCGTGGCGGTGTCAGGTGGATCACTCCAGAGAAAGCTGATTACTGGAGCCAAAGGTGAAGCCGGAGTTTCAGCTTGCCTTCCTGTCCAAACTCCAACGCCTTTTTGCAGAGGGTGATTTAACAGCCACCTACAAGTTCGCCCTGTTGATCGCCCTCGCAGACTTATCCGTCGAAGTGGGGCGTGACCCCTGATGGCCACCCAAATTCCCCCACTTATGGCCACCTCAAACTCCCCCACCTGAATTGATCGGGGACAGGGTCTCAACGCCGACACCGTCGGCACCTGTGGGCAGGACGCATGTTCTGGCTTTCCTCGAAGGAAGGCCAAGGAGTGAATGTCTTGAAACCCAACCAACGCGCCACCGTCATTACGCTGCTGGAGCGCAACACCCCACAGCGAGAGATTGCCCGCATCACCGGCATCGACCGCAAAACCATTCGCAGCTACCACGCCCGCTGGCTGCTTGATCCTTCAAACTCCCCCGGGGTGGCCACCGGCTCTGAGGCCGTGGCCACTCAAATTCCCCCACCCTGGCCACCGGCTCTCGTTTCCACTTCCTCCAGCCTGTGCGAAGTCCACCGCGTCTTCATTGAGGCCCAACTGCGCCTTCGCCGCAACGCCACCGCCATCTTCCAAGACCTGGTCGATGCCCACGGCTATTCAGGGGCCTACAACTCCGTCAAACGCTTTGTTCGGGCACTGCGCCACAAAGAGCCCGAGCAGTTTGACCGTCTGTCCTTCCTGCCCGGCGAGGAGATGCAAGTCGATTACGGCGAAGGCGCACCGACCTTGGTGCCCGGCACCGATCGCTACAAGAAGCCACGTCTGTTTGTGGCCACACTGCGCCACTCCCGGCGCAGTTTCCGCCGCGTGGTCTGGAAGTCCAGTCAACAAGTGTGGGCCCAGCTGCACGAGCAGGCGTTTCGCTACTTCGGCGGCTGCCCCCAGTACGTGGTGTTGGACAACCTCAAAGAGGGCGTGCAGAGGCCCGATTTGTACGAGCCTGAACTCAACCTGGTGTATGCCGCCATGCTCGAGCACTATGGCGTGGTGGCCGACCCCGCCCGCGTGCGCGACCCCAACCGCAAGGGCACGGTGGAGCACGCCATCGGCCACACCCAAGCCACCGCCTTGAAGGGCAGACGCTTTGAATCGATCGAGGCTCAGAACGAGCACCTGGAGCATTGGGAAACGAATTGGGCCGCCAAGCGCATTCACGGCAGCGAGCGCCAACAGGTGCAGGCCATGTTCGAGGCCGAACGTGCGCACCTCAAGCCCTTACCCCTGCTGGGCATGCAGTACTTCACGCAAGGCGTGCGCACCGTGTGCGACGACAGCTGCGTGCGGGTCGATCACAGCAGCTACGCAGCACGCCCTGCGGCCATCGGCTCCAAAGTGCTGGTGCGCATCTTTGAGCGGCGCATCGAGATCCGGGATGTGCAAGGCGCTTTGCTGCGCACACATGCCAAAGCCGAGCGGCCAGGCTCGGTGGTGCTGCCTGCGGATGAGCGGGTGTTCAACCCATCGCGCGAAACTCGGTTGATCCTTCGCCAGGCCAAAGAAATTGGCGAGCACGCCAGCCGCCTGTGTGAGCTGATGTTTGCAGCCGAAGGTCGGGTGGGCCAAAGAAAGCTCTGGGGCATCGTGGGATTGACCAAACGCTACCCGGCCCGTTGCATTGATGGTGCCTGTGCCCAGGCCTTGGAGCAAGGGGTCTACAGCTACAAACATGTCAAAGCCTTGGCCGAGCGCTTGTTTGACCAAGCCATGGTGGCCATGGACGAGGCAGCCAACATGGTCAGCTCAGTGCACGCTGACACCACGGCCCTTGAGGGCACTTTGGTTCAGCAGCACGAGTTGATCCGCCAAGCCGACGAGTATGCAGATTTGTTCACCCACGCAGCCTTGGTTGCCAGCGCTGTGGTGGCCAAGGCCATGGATGAGAAAGCAGGAGGCCAATCATGAACATGACCGAAATCGACAACGCTTTACGCCAGTTGCGCCTGTCGGGGATGCAGCAAACCCTTTCCACCCGGGCGATGCAGGCCCAGGCCAGCCAGGAGCCGTTTTTGGAGACCTTTGCCGCCTTGCTGCAAGACGAGCTAGAGCGGCGCAACTCCGTCCAGATGGAGCGCCGCTACAAGCGCTCGGGACTGGATGAGATGGCCTCGTTGGCGGACTTGGACTGGCGCTTTAACCCCAAGATACCCCGGGCTGCGTGCTTTGAATTGAACACCTTGAAGTTCATCACCCAAGGGGCCAATGCACTGATTGTGGGCAAACCGGGCACCGGCAAGAGCCATGTGGCCAAAGCGCTGGCGTACCAGGCCACGCTGCAAGGCTACGACGTGCGGTATTTGGAGGCGGACACCGAGTTTGCGCGTTATGCGCTGGCGGGCAGCCAGGACAGGGCGAACATGCTCAAAGAGTGGGTCAAGCCGGATTTGCTGATCGTGGACGATTTGTTTCTGGCCAGGCGGATCACGGCGGAGGCAGCAGAGGCGTTGCAGGCCATCGTGCACCAACGCTACAAGCTGCGCCGAGCCCTGGTGGTGACATCGAACCGGGTGGTGCAGGACTGGGGCAAGTATCTGGGGGATGCCACGATGGCCAGCACGATTTTGGACAGGCTGATGCACCGCTGCGCGATGCTGGAGTTTGAGGGCAAGAGCTACAGGCTCAAGGAGGCGGCGGCACGCTTGGCCATCCAAGCTGAAGGGTCATAATCTGGCAGCGCTGCCTGGGGGAATTTGGGGTGGCCACGGGTGGGGGAATTTGGACTGGCCATCAGGGGCGTGACGACAACGAACCGTTGAAATTGCCCTACCGAAGCATTGGTTTGAAGCTCATCCAACTGTAATGGCAGCAAGCGGTCCCATTTACTGGGGGCGCCATCCTGATGCAAGGCTTGGGCGTCAAGCCCGAGGTGGTGTACGCAGACCTGGGCTACCGGAGTGTGGACAAGGACAAGCCGCACATCGAGATCAAACACCGGGGCAAGGACAAGCGGCTGACCGATGACGAGCGCAGACTGCTCAAGCGAAGACATGCGATCGAGCCGATCATCGGGCACCTCAAAGCTGATCACCGTATGGACCGCTGTCACCTCAAAGGCACAGAGGGTGATGCACTGCATGCGGTGCTGTGCGCGGCGGGATACAACACCCGATGGCTGCTGCGGATAATTGTCAAAAAAGGCCTTGGCCTTTTGTTGTGCCTGCGGCAAGCGAGCGGTTTGACGGGCTTGTTTGGGAAATTGGCCGAAATCTTCGGCCTCAAACGACTGCAAAACTCAGGTCAGCGTTGGGCGTTAGCTTGAAATGAATTTTGCAGTGGCGACTCTTTAGCCACACGGTGAGTCAGAGAAACGGCGAAGTTCGACCAATTTTCATCCATCCGACGCGGATCCTTTCTTCAAGCCGTCTATTTTCCGAACAAGGTGTGCGTTGCCTTCTTGTAAGGCTTGTCGCGCGCTTTGCTTGTCCAGCATTGCTTCTCCTGCGTGCTGCAGGTCAGACCACCGCGCATGGTGAAAATCGTCGGATCGAAGTTTTCTGAGCCCACCTTGCCGATCTCGGCCATCAGCTTCCGCTCGGCCTTCTCGCCCAGGTATAGCTTAGTCAATCCGACCGAGACGCCCATGTGGTCTGCACAAAATCCGGACTGCGGATCGCAGATGGCGCCTTCCTTGAAGTGATATTCGATGCCAGCCCAGGCGGGTATCGTCATGCCCAGGGCAAGACAAATGGCAAGGAAGCGACGCATGCAGATCTCCAATTACCCTGACAATTTTAGAAGGGTTCCGCCAAAAACATTCGCGTGCCCGAGAGGATCGGGCTGATAGCGGAACCATGGAAAGTTCAGGGTGTCATGGCGCGAGCTGCCGACGCCTCAAGCGCCATACGCTCGCCATCAACATCAACAAGGCCAGCGCCGTTGTTGACAAAAACCCCAGGGCGGGCACCGGCGCCGCAACAACATTCAGCGTCATTGTCAGGTTCCCTTGGCTTTGGTTGTAGCCATTGTCCCTGATCACCGTCACCCCATAGGTCCCGGCAGATCCTGTCGGGGTGCCGCTGATTTCACCCGTAACGGCGTTGAGGCTGAGACCCGAAGGCAATGGTGTGGAAGGATCGACGGTATAGGTGGCCGGGGACGGGCCTTCGACAGTCGGGACCAAGGACAAAGCGGTGCCAATCGGTCCCGAGTATGGTGGATAACTGACAGAATTCAGGGGCGGGCTGGTATTGATGCTCACCGCGGATTCCACGAAATCCAGGGACGGCGAGAAGACATTGACCCCCGTGCTGTAGCGAACGACAAGGCTGGAGACACCGCTGCTGTTGGGCGTGCCGGAAATGACACCCGTGGCCGGATTCAGCGTCAAGCCTGCCGGCAGGCTTCCGCTTGCAAGCGAAAAGACGCCGCCTGACCACAATTTATTGACGACCGGTTTGAAGGTGAGCGATTGCCCGATTACGCCCCCAGTATGTGAGGGATAGGCGACAGTAGGCGTTATCCAAAGCGGCAAGAACGCCAGCCGGACTTGATTGGGCTGCGTGCATTGATCCCAGCAAGCCTTCACGGTCACGGTCGGCACTCTTCCCGGCGCCGTGAGCGCTGCGCCGGTAATCACGCCGGTGCCCGGATTGATCGAGAAGCCGGCGGGCAATGGATCACCGCTGGAATCCACGCTGTAGATTGCGCCGGCAGGTATCAGGGACGTGGTCGGCACCACCGACACCATGGTGCCAACGGCGGCCTGCAATACCGAGTAGTGCAGTTGAGGAACCGGCGTGGCCGTATCCTGGATGACCAAGCGGACGTCCGCCTCGGCATAGAAACCGGTCACCCCATCCGTTACGCGGATCGTTACAGTTGTATCCCCGACGTCCGTCGGGATGCCGCTGATCGTGCCGTTGGGGTTGAGGCTCATGCCCACTGGCAAGGTGCCTGAGAACAGGGTGTAGGTCCCGGCGCCGACCAGGCTGTGGATCATCGGCGTGAGAGTGAGCGCGGTGTTACGCGGCCAGGGATTGGGCGCCGCGTAGGTCAAGGTCGGCGGAGACCAGACCTGGCCGTTCGCGGTGCCGGGGAGGCCCGACCCGATGGCATTGCTGGCAACGACCTGTACTTCGTAAGTCGCGCCGGAAATCAATCCAGAAAATACCGCTTGGTTGGTCCCGAAGAGTACGACGTTGCCACCGACGCCCGCACCGCCAACCAGCTTGTAGGTGACGAGGTAAAAAGTGATCGGCGAGTTGCCGTCGAAGGGCGTAGTCCAGTTGACCCTCAGTGTCCGGTCGCCCGGCTGGAGCGTGACGACCGGGGTGCCAGGAGCCGTTATGAGGCCCGTTCTCTTCACCACCGTATTGCTGAGGGGACTCATGCCTCCGGGCGGCGTCGAATAAATGGCTACCATCCTGAAGTCGTAATCGATATTCGGGACGAGCCCATGAACTGTCGCAGCCCTAATGGCCGGGTCAGTAACGAGTGGGCCCTGTAGCCAGGTCGGATCAACCGATTTCTTGTATTCCAACTGGTACCCCGTAACGGAGCCCGTGCTCGGCGGCTTGACAGTGGTCCAGGACAGATCCACCGAATTGACGCCGGCACTGGGCGCATCGAGGTGCGGTTTCTCGGAGACCTGCACGGCTCCGATGTCGCGCTTGCCGTCGCTGCCACAACGCGGATTGCCGAACACATCGGTCGTGATGGGGGAACCGTCTATCGGATTCACCAGAGGACTGGCAAGGCAGTTGATCTTGTTCAGCAAGACGCCCGGCACCTGCGGTGACCAGAGCAGCCGCTGGTCGTATGTTGAAAAGGGGATCAGGCCGAGATCGGAAACGAGGCCGGGGGTGCCTGAGAGCGCATTCGGCAAGAGCGACGCGATGTCGTTGACACCGAAGCTGGCCCTGGGTTGAATCCAGGTATTGGCGTCGCTGGTGGCGGTACCAACAGGATCCCAACTCGGTGAGCCGATCGGCTTGACCAGGGCGGCCTGCAGGTCGGCACCGCCAATGGCGCTGCTCTTGAAGTTCAGAGAGCCGCCTTCAAGAAAGAACGGCAGAGCCTGCCCGGGACAAGCCCCCGCTTTTTCGTAAGCACTCACGGTGGAGCAAGCGCTGACATTCGACGTATAAAAGGTGCTTGCCTCGGCGTCGAATGTGCCTCCAATGTTCTGGATCTGATCCCAGAATATGATGTTTCTTGAAAAGCCAAGGAGGGCTCGGGAAGACCATGCGCTGTTGACGAATTTGGTTACGTTGCCAGCAAGGTTCTGAAATCCACCGGCCTCATGAAAAGTGGACGAAGCGACATTCAGCCGGCCCCCTATTCCTGTATAGATCCACTGGCCGACCTGATAACGCATCTCTACGCGCTCCAGATCGACCCGGGAACCCTGGAGGGCGGAAATGACGGAGGGAGTAGAGGCGGCGTAAAAGCCTGGAGCTGGCTCTCCCCAGGAATCCTCGAAAAGGGTGTCCGCTACCTTGAGCTTGGCGTTGGGATTCACCACGATCCATGTCGGATTGCAGTTCCCAACAGGATAGTTCTCGGAGAAGCGCGAGTTCTTTACCTCCAACTCGGCCCCATCATAGATACGAAACCAAGCGTTCATCCGTTCTACGGTGATGCCGTCGATCGTGACTTTCACATTAGGGTTGTCCCTGCCTCGCTCACCGATCTCGAACAACCAGCCCGAAGGTGCGGCAATCCAGTGATCAAGCGAGGTCGGACAATGTCCTGTGATTTGGTTGCCGATGCCTCCAGAGATGATGTATTGGTGGCTCCTGACCTTCGAACCCTTTCCCGCACCGTCCTTCTTAAACACGATATCGACGGACTCGGTAATCTTCCCGACGTAGAAGTCTAAGTGCTTGGTGCCGGGGGCTGCCCCACACTGGAGGGGGTCGGGGCTGATCACCAACCCCGGATCGACCTCGATCCGGTCCCTTCCGGGATTGCCGTTGGCCGCGAGAATCGCTTGCCTGAGGCTGCCGGCCCCATCGCACTGGTTACTGGTCACAGTAAAGGTGTCCGCACTGGCCTGCTGGGAGAGAGCCAAAAGGAACGCGCAAGCGAGAACCCCAGCGATTGGTGTTTTCATGTTATCTAAATGCTTAATTCATGAAATAGGCAAGTGCAATCAACATTGCCATAATGGCAATGATTCGCCACGCGCTTGCTTGGGAGTTGGAGCCGGAATTCAACAATGTCACAGGCTCTGAGGTGGCCAGAATTGGCTCATCTTTGTTCGGGGCCACCTGTGCCGCTTCCGTTACATCCGAGGGAGGCTCCTCATTGACGAGCTCTAGGTGGTCGAATGCCAGTCCCAGTTTGCGCAGGAGTTTGACCCCAGTCGTGTACTTGATGCTTTCCGAATAAAAGGCCGAGCAACCACCCGTTTCCAGCTCTTGCAGCTGTTTCAAACTCAGCGTGTTCTCCATGGCTAAGGTAGTTTGCTCAAGACCGGCCGCCTGGCGCCCCTCCACCAGCAAACTCGCATAGTCTGCTGACCAGATTTGAGATCTGCTGGTACTGGGCGAAGTCATTTTGATGGGCAATGATTGGTTAAGAATGTCCATTTCTACTACTGTAGTCAAGCAATCCAAGCTAGTGCATGTAACGCGTTACATTCAAGATTGTTTTGAAGGCCTTCACAGTCACCTATGCAATTTCAGTTGTCAGCCCTGATTTTTTTAATGCGCCTTTTTTCTCATGAAGCACCATTCCCTCCAATTCGATAACTCAGTCAAAGCGGTTTTGGGTTCCGAGACCTTCAAGCGGGCTTCAAAAATCTGCAAACTGCTCGAATTCTTGGCAGACAGAACTGCTGCTTTAGGGGCAGAGAACGTCACCGCTCAATTGGTGGCAACCGCGTTCTTTCAGCTCACTGCGCAACAAGCCGAGAAGTCCTCCATTCACCGTGTCCAAATTAGTCGCCTCAAGACGCTACTAACTGACTTCTACCGGCAAGAGGGACGCAACCAAAGCTGGCAATTGAGCATCCTTGCAGGTTGTTACGGCCTTGATTTGGTGCCCAGTGCGGACGACCAATCCAATTTTTCGCCGCGTCTGGCCATCATTCCGTTTCAGAACCTGGGAGGAGACTCTTCGCAGCTGGAGATATGCATCGGTATGGCGCATGACTTGATTCACATGTTGGCGCAGACCCGTACGCTGAGGCTGATTTCTATGACCCATCAAATGGACTATTCAGAAGCCTCGCGTGCCAAGTTTTTATCGGCCGCGAATGAGAACGCCGATTACGTCTTGGATGGCTCCGTCCGGTTCAAACCCGGAGGGTATGAAATCTTGTCCAAACTGACGGATGTGAAGACTTGCCAAGTGATGTGGTCACAAAAATTCGAGCTCCCAAGCGATCCATCTCAGTTGTTCGAGTTTCAAAATGAAATCGCCCTCAAGATTGCAGCTTCGCTGGCTACGCCTTCAGGGGTCATTTCACGCCTGGTTCGAAACAAGCCCTCAGACGGGTCGGCTTATGCGGCCGTTCTCCACTTTTATGCCCACACTGAAAAGTACACCCCCCAATCGCATGCGATTGCCAAAGCGTCTCTGCTGTCAGCAGTCCAAAATGCACCGCTGTATGCAGAAGCCTGGGCTTGCCTGTCTGGTATTCACTGGAACGAGCATGTCTTCGGTTTTGAAAAGGCTCTTACGCACAGTAAGGCCTTGAACGAATCCATCCGGTGCGCCATGCATGCTTTGACGTTGGCCCCGGACTGTGTTACAGCCATCTACGCATTGGCGTCATCGCATTATCAAAGAGGCGAAAAATCACTATTTAAAGAATATTCAAGCAAAGTATTGAAGCTGGCGCCTTACAGATCAGACATCATGGCAGGGATCGGGGTGTTCACTGCATGCAATGGGGACTGGGAGGATGGCCTCGTGCTCATGGACCGCGCCCGGGAACTCACCCCATTGCATCCAGATTGGTACTGGCTCCCGTATTACGCCAACGAATACCGTCAAGGGAACTTGGACAAAGCGCTGAATTACCTTTCGAAGGTCAATCCACAGACATTTCCGCAAAGTCTGCTGTTTTTTGCAGCCATTCAAGCTCGGCAAGGTAAATACCCTGCTGCGCTGAAGACGTTCAGTGCCTTGAAAAAAATCTTTCCTGATCTTTCTGAGAATCTTCCAACTTATCTGCAACGTCTGTTTCCACATCACGAGATGGGTCATCTGTTGCTTGCCGACTTACTTGATCTACAAGCGGAGTCTGCAAGTGAAACTGGTAGCGGCTTGTCCATGCCGAATTTGTAATGTCTGTTAACGGCCGACTTCTGTCCGACAGCACATATGACCCGATGACCGCTCACGCAGACATCCACCCCAGCTCAACGTTTGTCCACTTTGGGTCGAATTCTGCTAGTCAATTTTTACTCAATCGTTGAGTTGCCCTTTGCGCCTATTTTTCAACGTCGGACTGGTACCACAAAGCGCAGAAGCTCTGACTACCGTCATTCCAGTTGCGGCGGCGCTCATAGCCCAGCCGTCTTAGCGCTATACCCAGCTCGCCTGGATGGCATTTCCCGCGCCATTTGCCTGCCAGCATGGTTCGAAGTGCAGGCAGTGATAGGCCTTGGCTCTTGATCTCTGCGGGGATGGTTGCCAGCAGCTTGGCAAGGCGGTCCTCCAGCGGGGTGAGGCGCTCGGTCCACTCAGCCTCAGATTTTTGGTTGCTGGCCTCGCGGGTTGCTAACTTGTTGGAAATTTGGGTTTCGGATTGTGCGCGGACGGAGTCCATATAAGTGCTCATTTTTACCTCCTGTGGTGATAACATGTTTTCCGGCATGGGACGATAACTTCTGTCGGTTTTGTCACTGGGCAACCCCTGCCACCCGTGAAATCCACCAACGAAACTTAAGCACTGACAAAAATGCCATACGGCTATTTAATTGATCAGTCACTTTTGTCAGTTCATAGAAGATATTGAACTTAAAGAGGGGCGGTAGCCCCTCTCCACTGACAAAACTGCCATTACCCCCCAGTTGCCACCTTTGGGTTGATCATGAACCGCACGGTCGGCCGCCCATCATTTGCACTGACTTTGTCGTCACGAACCGCACGCAGCCACCCCAAGTCTTGAAGAACTTCAGTTGCTTCAGTTGCCTCCTTGACCGTGGCGAGTAGTGACCAGTTTTTTCGGTACACATTGCGGACAGTAAAACCGTCCTGCAGGTCACCCTGCTTTATGTGCTTTGCCAGAGCCTTAGCTGCATCTTTCGATCCTGCTGTTACAGCTGCGTAAGCACGCTCAGCATGCGACAACAGAAATTTCTTCCACGCAATGGCACGTTTCAGTGAATCAATTCCGATTCCCCCGGTGCTACCAACAATCAAATGGTCCAAAAGTGCGAGTGCAGGCACAAGCTTTCGGTATTTGCTGATGTGCGACTCCATGAAAGGAGAGTTGACCCCATTGCGTAATTCGTTTTCCAACGCAGTCCACCATAAATTAAAGCGCTCCTGTGCTTCCTCTGTGAACTGCAAAACTGGGATGCTGTCTGTGTAGACTTGCCTTGCGCCTAGGGATATAGGGTTTAAAACAGCTAGTCGAAAAAAAACATCGTTTGCTGCGTCTGCAGCAGCTAGGTCCACCTGACGGTCGACCATGTTCCACTTTTCGTTCAAGTCTGGATAAACAAGCAACTGCAGTCGTTGAGCAAGCCCATCGTCGCCTTTCCCGCCGGTTACGGCTGAGTGCAGATACTCACGCAACTTTGTTGGCTGAAGTCCCCCGAGCAGTGAA
This sequence comes from Limnohabitans sp. 2KL-51, assembly GCF_003063645.1. Taxonomy (GTDB): domain Bacteria; phylum Pseudomonadota; class Gammaproteobacteria; order Burkholderiales; family Burkholderiaceae_C; genus Limnohabitans_A. Next base: position 4,513 of record NZ_NESJ01000016.1, on the reverse strand, counting down.
ATGGATAACCGTGGAATATGTAGCGTCCCGCGTTCTACACGATCGAAGGTGTAGCTTTGCTTGCCGTTCCATGCCTCCAAATAAAAGGCTCTTGCAGCTTCCTGTCCCTTTTCATCAAGGCGAACCAGCAGACCGGAGAGTTCGTCTTGAAATACCAGTACACCGTGCGGGTTGCCTGATAGTACTTGGCCAAGTTTTTGATAAGTTGCATCGTTGAGTAGATGTCGCGGTGGCTCAGGTTTTTGTGGTTCAACCGGGAGTTGATTGATTGAAACGCCGGCACCCTTTTTGATCTGTGCTTCAAGCTGTTTCTTCGTTGCTTCATAAATCATCCGATCAATTTCATACTTTGCCAACGTCGTAGCAAAGGCCGCCTGAGCAGTAGATTCCAGCTTCCGTACGGGTGCAAGGACTTGATCAAGTGCTGGCGACTTCATGACTCCAGGTCGACCAACTACGGCACCCCATAAATTCGGCACCTCTACCCAACCAGTGTCATGCTTTTTAGGCTGCACCCCGATCCGATTACCAACTACAGCGCCTGCGCCTACCAGTGCACCAACTGCAAGATATTCAATAGGGCATTGCATACGCTCGGCGATATCTTTGATCCAAGGTGCAAAGACATCGGGAAGCAAACGCTCGTCAAACTTAATCACACCTGGCAATGAGGCGCTGATTTCTGTCGGGTCAGGCCACACTTCTGGTTCGTTTGCTGAGGTTTGCTGATATCTGCGTGAGCGATCGAGGACGACCTCTTCGTCGAGGGGTGGTGAAATATGCAACTGGTTGTAATCGAGTAACGTTCGCTCGACTGTTGACTGATCAAGCCCCTTGCCCCGCAGATGCCCAGCGTACCGTAGGATGTAATCCTCACGTCCTTGGCCATCCGAGATCTGGTCGGGGATTGTGAAAACTCCGGTATTGGCTGCTGGTTTGGTGTTCACTATGCCCCCAGTGGACTGCTTGCCAATCGGGTTCAGGGCCAAATCAGTCAGCCACTTTGGCGCGGGAGCTATCCAATCAAGCTGGGGCAGCCCCTCGCCCTGCCACGTGTAGAACTTGCCATTTTCATGTCGGCTTGGTGCAGCAACAACATACCCACCGTTAGCTCTGATATCAATGCCAGGTGCAATGTTTCCAGCGCGACTTTTGATGTCAAGCTCTTGCGTCTGCCGAAATACATAGTGCGCACCGTTACCGGTAGTCTGTGTGAGCGTTTGAGGCAATACTCCGTATTGAGCTTCAAGTGCCTGGAGCGATGTTGCCCCTCCGTCCCGGTCATCTCGATCGAGGACAAAGATACCGCTCACCCAGCCCGTAGCCAAGCCAAGGTTGTAAAAAGTGTTGGTGAACCACTCGCGAATTTGCTCCACGTCAGAGCTGGCATCACGATGCCCATGAGGTACCAAACGTGAAAAGGGATGCTTACCGGGTTTGCATTTGGGGTTGACGGAGGAACCACCGCATGAGCACGCGCCAGCTGGCGTAATGTAGTGCAGGGGGAAAACACGCATCCCCAGCGATGCATAGTTCAGAGCGTGGTCGAGTGTCGACATTTGGATCATGGTTTTAAGCCTTGCTTTCTGAGACGCAAATTTGTTCGCTAATAGGGCGCGGCGTTGGCGGCGTCAGACCCTCTGATAGGTAGATCTTTTTAAGAATTCTTAAAGCCTCTTCGGTGGAAAATGCCCGCCCACGTTCTGCTAATTCCATTACGAACGTGACAAGACGCCCTTCGGGAGTTGACATATTCACGCAGCGGCTAAACAAGGTTTCGTTCGGTTTCAGGTGCCAATGCTCAAGACGCAACCCTGCATAGCCTTGGTTGTGTATTTCGACGAGTGTCTCCAATGCCTGCCGAGTGGCGCGTTCTGATGGCCACAATGTTGAATCAACTACCTCTGCTGCGTATGGATCGCCTGTTATGGGGTGAATCCCAATTGCAATTCCTGAGGCCGTTATTTTGTTCATGCCTTCACTCCTTCGAACTTGGATGAAAGCCACTGGTCAACCAGGGCAGCATCCCAGACGCTGACGCGCTCTGAGAGCTTTACAGGTCGTGGAAATTTTTCGGCTTGGATGAGGCGATACAGGTGTGTTTTGCTAACCCCTGTGCGTTCGATAACACTGTCGATGCGCAAGGCTTTGCGCGGAGTGATGTGCTGTTCCATGAGACTCCTTGGTTGAAAGAGTCCTCATGATTTCGCTAATATTTTTTAACCCAAGTGCTATTTGGCCAATTCAACTCTTCGCTTGGTGATGTACCTGCGAATTGTTCTTTTACTTGGTGCTGGTGAATCGTTTTTAGGCCAAGATTCGAACGTTAGTTTCGCAGCTCGATTCATGGATTCGTCGGAGTAGTCATCGACAATCTTTGCAGCAACAAGCTCCCATATTGGCGTTGATTCGCCCTTTGCCTTTCCTCCTTTTCTTCCCATCTCTCTCATGGATGGCAATCGTGCATCTACCGCCAAAATTTCGTTTTCCGTTATCCCATCGCACGCACCGTTCATAAGCACTGCAGCCTCTGAAAATTTAATGCGTAGACTCTTGCGGTAAGGCTCCACTTTTTCCACTGTGGCATTCAAATCTTGTAGAACGATCTGCCAGATCTCGCTCTGGTTACCACCACGACCGCGCACTCGATCTCTTATGTAGGCTGGCGGATTTTTGAGCGTCCCTATTTTTGGTGGGCGTCCTCTCAGTTTGGCACTCATTAGCTACCCCCACAGTAATTTGCCCAGTCATTCATCATGTGAAAGCGCTTGTCGAGCATGTCTCCTCGACGGTACGCAGCCTCCACCTTATTGCTGATGCTGTGCGCCAGTGCGAGCTCACAGGCCTCATTGGGGTAGTTCGTTGTCTCGGCTAGCCAGTCCCTGAAACACGACCTGAAACCGTGAACCGTGTATGTGTTGCCACTAGACCTACGCAAAACGGCGGTCAAAGTCATGTCCGAAAGAGGAGTGTTCGGCTTGCTGCTCGGGAAAACGAGGTCTGCGCCATCTAGGCGCGGAAGGGAAGTGAGTAATTCAACCGCAACTTCCGAGAGTGGCACACGATGTTCCTGAGCCATCTTCATTCTCTGGGCCGGTATCACCCAAAGTTTGCAGCCGAGGTCGATTTCATTCCAAACAGCCCCACGGATTTCACCGGACCTGCAGGCTGTCAGGATTAACAACTCAAGTGCTTTAGCACCCATCCCGCTACGCCCCCTCAGTTCTTTCATAAAGCCCGGTAGCTCTTGATAGGGCATTGCAGGATGATGCGTGACTTTGGCCACTTTGCTGGGCTTCGCCAGTGAGTGTTCCAGATGGCCCTTCCAGCGGGCCGGGTTCTCTCCTTGTCGGTATTTGTTGAAGGTTGCCCAGTCAAGCACCGACTCGATCCGTCCTCGCAGCCTTTTTGCTGTCTCTGTTTTTGTGTTCCAAATCGGCGTGAGCACGTTCAGAATCAAAGCTTCATCGATTTCACCTACGGGGATATCTCCAAAAACCGGGTATGCGTACTGGGCCAGTGTGTTTGTCCACTGCTGCGCATGCTTCGGGTTTCTCCATTCGCTCTGGTGAGCATCAATGTATGTCGTTGCACATTCTCTGAAGGTCTTGGTGCGCCGTTGCCCGAGGCGTTGCGCCATGCGTGCTTCTTGACGGAAGGTGAGTGGGTCTGAGGGGGCGGTGGGGTGTTTGAGTTGCTCACGCAATTCAGCCGCTCTTTTTCGGGCTTCGGCCAGTGGCACTGCGTGCAAAGGGCCAAGCCCCATCTGCCTGCGACCGCCCACAGGCGATGTGAACCGAAAGACCCATGACTTGCTAGCGCCACGGACCAGCAGGTAGAGGTTCCCCCCATCGGCGTGGATGCCGTCCTTTAGGTGCTTGAGTGCCACTGCTGCCAGCTTGCCTGGCATGTGATTGGTCTTTCCCATGTCCCCGATCCTGTGAGCCATTCTGTAGGCCATATGTTAGGGGATGATGTGGAATTACAAGGGTCTACCTGAAACTAAAATTGAGCTAAGTATCTGTCGAGTAATATATTTATTTGATTTTTAGACTGTATGGGACTTCATGGTTATGGCGGATGGTTTCCACCGCTTCCGCCATCTAAGAACCCTAAGTGATTGATTTACTTAGGGTTTTTTCAATTGCACTCAATAAAAGATACACTGAAAGATACACTTTTTCACTGCTTACTTGCTTAATAAATAGGCAAAACTCACAAGATTAACACTTGCAGTTAACTAGGACAAGAGTAATTTTGGACTGCTTTGTCAGTGTGTTTTGAAAATTGACTCGACTGAAGCAAGTACTCACAAAAAGCGCATTAGAGCGACTTTTTTGTGGGACTTTGCACTCTATCTGTGTGGAGTGAATTTGATAGATTTCCTCACTAGTGTCCCAACGTTGGGAAGAGGTTTTGTTGAATAGGGTGTTGGCCGATTTCAGGCCCATCCTGCAGTTTGCCCAGCAGGGTTGATATTGGTGTGGTTTCAAACATATTCAGGTCTAGCACT
>NZ_NESJ01000015.1 GCF_003063645.1 Limnohabitans sp. 2KL-51 | reverse complement strand
CGATTTACGATCCACGCTTCCTTCCCACGTTCGGTCACCCTCACGCAGTTGCGTTTCACTTTGCTCACTGTGACCAGCTCGCAGCGGGACTTGCACCCGCAGGTGTGCGCCCATGCTGGGCGCACAATAAAAAAGCCCTCCGAAGAGGGCTTTTATATATGTGCAACTTGTGCTGACATTTGGTTGCGGGGGCCGGATTTGAACCAACGACCTTTGGGTTATGAGCCCAACGAGCTACCAGACTGCTCCACCCCGCGGTATCTCAGAATTATACCTTACTCAGCTGCTGCATCAGCTGGTGTTGCAGCGCGATCGACCAACTCAACCAAGGCCATCGGTGCATTGTCACCCACGCGGTATCCCATTTTCAGGATGCGTGTGTAACCACCAGGACGCTTGGCAAAACGTGGGCCCAAATCGGCAAACAATTTGACGACGCTGTCACGGTCACGAAGGCGGTTAAAAGCCAAGCGTTTGTTGGACAAGCTGTCTTCTTTGGCCAAAGTGATCATCGGCTCAATGACGCGACGCAGCTCTTTGGCTTTAGGGAGTGTCGTTTTGATAACTTCGTGCTCGATGAGCGAATTCATCATGTTGCGCAGCATGGCGAGGCGGTGCTCGCTGGTGCGGTTCAATTTACGGAGGCCGTGTCCGTGGCGCATGGTGCTTACCTTTCTTTATTAAACAGGCAGCCGTATCAGGTACTGCCCGTGCACACCCCGGAGTTAACCGGGAACTTCAAATTATCGCTTTTCCAGACCTGCTGGTGGCCAGGCTTCGAGCTTCATACCCAAAGTCAAACCACGCGAAGCCAGAACTTCCTTGATTTCGTTAAGTGACTTTCGACCCAGGTTAGGGGTCTTGAGCAACTCGTTCTCGGTACGCTGAATCAGGTCACCGATGTAGTAAATGTTTTCTGCTTTGAGGCAATTGGCCGAGCGAACGGTGAGTTCGAGTTCGTCCACAGGGCGCAACAGGATCGGATCGAAACTGCCTGCACCACCACGCGCAGCAGGTGCATCAAAGGCGGACAGCTCGCTGCCTTCCAGTTGTGCAAACACTGCCAGCTGCTCTACCAAGATCTTGGAAGATGCGCGCACAGCGTCTTCGGCTGAGATGGCACCGTTGGTTTCGATTTCAATGACCAACTTGTCCAGATCGGTGCGTTGCTCCACACGTGCGCTTTCAACGGTGTAGCTCACACGCTTGACGGGCGAGAACGACGCGTCAAGCACAATACGGCCCAATGCTTTGGTCGGCTCGTCGGCATAGCGGCGCATGCTGCCGGGCACATAACCACGGCCTTTTTCGACCTTGATCTGCATGTCCAACTTGCCACCTTGCGACAGATTTGCAATGACGTGATCAGGGTTGATGATTTCAACATCATGCGGTGTCTGGATGTCGGCAGCCGTTACCGGACCTTCACCATCTTTTCGCAAGCTGAGCGTGACTTCATCGCGGTTGTGCAGCTTGAACACGACACCTTTGAGGTTCAACAGGATGTTCACTACATCTTGCTGCACACCATCGATGGATGAGTATTCGTGCACGACACCGGCAATGGTCACTTCAGTGGCGGAATAACCGACCATGGAAGAAAGCAAAACACGGCGCAGCGCATTGCCCAAGGTGTGGCCGTAGCCGCGCTCAAAAGGTTCCAACGTGACTTTGGCACGGTTGGTAGCCAGTTGTTCGACCTGGATTGCTTTGGGTTTCAACAGATTGGTTTGCATTCAGACTTCCTCTCAATACCCTCGGTTCGTTACACCGGTAAGGCTGATGAAGCACCCGACCCACAATGCCTTGTGCGTCGGGAACGATTGAAACAACGTATTAACGTGAATACAGTTCGACGATCAACGATTCGTTGATGTCGGCACCAAATTCGTCGCGGTCAGGCACTTTCTTGAAGGTGCCTTCTGCTTTATCAGCATTCACTTCGACCCATGCAGGCATGCCAACTTGAGCGGCCAATTGCAGCGCCTCAACCACACGATTTTGCTTTTTGGATTTTTCACGAACAGCCACCACATCACCGGCCTTGACCAGGAAAGAAGGGATGTTCACAGATTGGCCGTTCACGGTAATGGCTTTGTGAGAAACCATTTGACGGGCTTCTGCACGTGTCGAACCGAAGCCCATACGGTAAACCACGTTGTCCAGACGGCACTCGAGCAAGGCCAGCAGGTTGGAGCCTGTATTGCCCTTACGGCGGTCAGCTTCGGCAAAGTAGCGGCGAAACTGCTTTTCGAGCACACCGTACATGCGTTTGACTTTTTGCTTTTCACGCAATTGCAGACCATAGTCCGACGTGCGCTGGCCAGAAGTGCGCCCGTGTTGGCCTGGCTTGGAGTCAAATTTACACTTGTCCGCAATGGAGCGACGTGCGCTCTTGAGGAACAGGTCGGTGCCTTCACGGCGGGAAAGTTTGGCCTTGGGGCCGAGGTAGCGTGCCACTTGATTTTCCTTTATGCAGCTGCCGCATCAACAAATGCGGGAGCCAGGCGATGCAAGCATGGCCTGGCGGTGGGCTTGGTTTGAAGTTAGATACGGCGGCGCTTTTGAGGGCGGCAGCCGTTATGGGGAACCGGTGTCACATCGGCAATCGACGTGATGCGGATGCCCAATGCACCCAAGGCACGAACCGAGGATTCGCGACCAGGACCGGGGCCCTTGATCTCGACGTCTAGGTTTTTAATGCCTTGTTCTTGCGCAGCACGGCCAGCCACTTCAGAGGCGACCTGAGCTGCAAAAGGTGTCGATTTGCGCGAACCCTTGAAACCCTGACCACCCGATGAAGCCCACGACAAGGCGTTGCCCTGGCGATCGGTGATCGTGATGATGGTGTTGTTGAACGAAGCGTGCACGTGAGCAATACCATCAGCAATGTTCTTGCGGACTTTTTTGCGGACACGTTGTGCGGCGCTGTTGGATTGTGCTTTTGCCATGGTGGTCTCTCAATTCTGCTTATTTTTTCAGCGCCGCAGCACCTTTGCGCGGACCCTTGCGAGTACGTGCGTTGGTACGTGTGCGCTGACCGCGCATGGGCAAACCGCGACGGTGGCGGAAACCACGGTAGCAACCAATGTCCATCAAACGCTTGATGTTCATGGTGGTTTCGCGGCGCAAGTCACCTTCAATGGTGAACACTGCGATCTGGTCGCGAATTTTTTCCAAGTCTGCGTCGGTCAGGTCCTTGATCTTCTTCGAATAAGCGATGCCGGAGGCCTCGCAAATTTGTCGAGCGCGGGTGCGACCAATACCGAAAATGGCGGTCAAGCCAATTTCAGCATGTTTGTGCGGCGGAATGTTGATGCCAGCGATACGTGCCATTTTCGTCCTCTAAAACTAATTCAATCAGCCTTGACGCTGCTTGTGACGTGGATCGGTGCAGATCACACGAACAACGCCTTTACGGCGGATGACTTTGCAGTTACGGCAAATTTTTTTCACCGAAGCAGAAACTCTCATGGTTCTCTCCTAAAACTCATCGATACCCAGACTTCTCAGACCAGGTGAAAAATATGGCCCCTCGCCACAGCTCAGGGTTCATTACCAAACTTTCAACAAGCCAGTCAGGACTTGAAGCTCGCCTTTTTCAGAAGCGAATCGTACTGTTGTGACATCAAGTAATTTTGTACTTGAGCCATGAAATCCATGGTCACGACCACAATGATCAGCAGAGAAGTGCCGCCAAAGTAAAACGGAACATTGTATTTCAGAATCAAAAATTCAGGCAGCAAACACACGAAAGTGATGTAAGCGGCGCCGACTGCGGTCAAACGTAACAAGATCTTGTCGATGTATTTGGCTGTTTGGTCACCCGGGCGAATGCCAGGAATGAATGCGCCACTTTTCTTCAGGTTATCGGCTGTTTCACGGCTGTTGAAAACCAACGCTGTGTAAAAGAAGCAGAAGAAAATGATGGCTGCAGCGTAAAACATCACGTAAATCGGCTGGCCTGGCGCCAATGCGCTGGCCACATCCTTGAAGAACCGAACCACACTGCTTTCAGATGTACCGGAACTGAACCAGCCAATCAGTGTGGCAGGCAAAAGAATGATAGAAGAAGCAAAGATCGGGGGAATCACACCAGCCATGTTCAACTTGAGTGGCAAGTGTGAAGATTGACCACCGTAGACCTTGTTGCCCACCTGGCGGCGTGCGTAATTCACAAGGATCTTGCGTTGGCCGCGCTCGACAAATACCACGAAGTAAGTGACCAAACCCACTAACACGATGATCAACACCGAGATCAGCGGATTCATCGCACCGGTACGCACCAGCTCGAACAAACCACCCAGTGCGCTAGGCAATCCTGCAGCAATGCCAGCAAAGATGAGAATCGAGATACCGTTGCCCAAACCACGCTCTGTGATCTGCTCACCCAACCACATCAAGAACATCGCTCCGGCAGTCAAACTGACCACTGCCGTCATACGAAAGCCCATTCCGGGATTGATCACCAAACCAGCAGATGCTTCTAACGCAACGGCAATACCGAAAGACTGGAACAGTGCCAAACCCAAAGCACCGAAACGTGTGTACTGGGTAATCTTGCGACGACCCGATTCCCCTTCCTTCTTCATTTGCTCAAACATGGGGACCACGTAAGTCATCAGCTGCATCACAATGGAAGCAGAGATGTAGGGCATGATGCCCAAAGCAAAGATGGTGAAGCGAGACAAAGCACCGCCTGAGAACATGTTGAACAAGCTCAGGATGCCGCCCTGTTGACCGTTAAACAACTGCTTGAGTTGGTCAGGATCGATGCCGGGCACAGGAATGTGCGCCCCAATGCGGTAGACCACCAACGCCAACAACAGGAAGACCAGTCGACGACGCAAGTCACCGTACTTGCCTGCTTTGGCTGTTTGATTAGCGTTGGTTGCCACGTTGTGTCTCGTCCATCAAGTTTCAGGCCACGGTGCCACCGGCAGCTTCAATGGCTGCCTTTGCACCTGCAGTTGCACCGATGCCAGTCAACTTGACAGCCTTGGTCAACTCACCCGTGTTGATCACTTTGACCACTTTGGCCATTTGTGAAACAAGACCGGCTTGCTTCAGTGTCAAAACATCTACTTCAGCCAAGTCCAAACGGGACAAGATGGTCAGTGTGATTTCTGCGTTGTACTTCAGCAAATGTGATTTGAAGCCGCGTTTGGGCAAACGGCGCTGCAAAGGCATCTGACCGCCTTCGAAACCGACTTTGTGGTAACCACCCGAACGGGATTTCTGACCTTTGTGACCACGGCCTGCTGTTTTACCCAGACCGGAGCCAATACCACGGCCAACTCGGCGAGGTGCGTGCTTGGAGCCTTCTGCAGGCTTGATGCTATTGAGTTCCATCATCGGCCTCTTAGAGAACTTTGACCAGATAGCTGATCTTGTTGATCATGCCGCGCACTGCAGGCGTATCCTGCAGCTCACTCACGGAGTTGAGCTTGCGCAGACCCAAGCCACGGACAGTGGCGCGGTGCGAAACTTTGGTGCCAATTGGGCTACGAACCAATTGGACTTTCACGGTTGATTGTGTCGTCATGTTCGATCTCCGGTTCAGCCGAACAGCTCTTCAACGGACTTGCCACGCTTGGCAGCCACGTTGGAGGCTGTTGTGCAGTTGGACAAGGCGTCCAATGTGGCACGAACCATGTTGTAGGGGTTGGATGAACCGTGGCTCTTGGCCACGATGTCCGTGATGCCCACCACTTCAAACACAGCTCGCATAGGACCGCCAGCGATGATGCCAGTACCTTTGGGTGCTGGTGCCATCATCACATGGGCAGCGCCGTGATGACCAAACACTGCGTGGTGAATCGTGCCGTTTTTGAGGTGCACTTTGGCCAGGTTGCGACGGGCTTCTTCCATCGCTTTTTGCACGGCTGCTGGCACTTCTTTCGATTTGCCCTTGCCCATGCCCACCTTGCCATCGCCGTCACCGACCACAGTCAACGCTGCGAAACCGAGGATACGGCCGCCCTTGACCACCTTGGTCACGCGGTTCACCGCGATCATCTTTTCGCGCAGACCGTCTTCGGGACCGTCGCTCTGCGGTTTTGCTGTAAATTTAGCCATTTTTTACTCCGATCCGTTTAGAACTGCAGACCTGCTTCACGGGCTGCTTCGGCCAAAGCCTTGACACGACCGTGGTAAGCGAAACCTGCGCGGTCGAACGCGACCTTCTCAACGCCAGCAGCTATTGCTTTTTCAGCAATGCGCTTGCCAATGACGGTGGCTGCGGCGGTATTGCCGCCTTTGCCTGCTGCACCCAATGCCGAACGCACTTCGGCTTCGGCGGTGGAGGCGCTGGCCAACACTTTGGTTCCACATCCAGAAATAACGCTGGCGTAGATGTGCAAGTTGGTGCGGCTCACGCTCAAACGGGCCACGCCTTGCTGTGCAATGCGGATGCGTGTTTGGCGTGCACGACGCAGACGCTGCTCTTTCTTGGTCAACATGGTGCAGCTCCTTATTTCTTCTTGGTCTCTTTGATCGTGATCTTCTCATCCGAATAACGGATGCCCTTGCCTTTGTAGGGCTCAGGAGGACGAACAGCACGGATCTCAGCAGCAATTTGGCCAACACGTTGACGGTCAGCACCCTTGATCACGATTTCAGTCGCGGTTGGAGTGGCCACCGTGATGCCAGCAGGCATGTCGATGTTGACCGGGTGTGAATAACCAACAACCAGGTTCAATTTGGCACCGGATGCTGCCGCCTTGTAACCCACGCCGACCAGGTTCAACTTCTTCTCGAAGCCCTTGGTCACGCCATTCACCATGTTGTTCACCAGCTGACGCATGGTGCCACTCATGGCATTGGCTTCGCGTGACTCATTGGCTGGGGCAAAACTCAATTTGCCACCTTCGTTGGTCACAGTCACCAGCATGTTGGAAGCGATGGCCAATTGACCACCCGAACCCTTGACACTGATCTGATCTTGTTTAACTGACACATCCACACCAGCGGGGATGGTCACAGGCATTTTTCCTACGCGGGACATTCTTTTTCTCCCTTTAAGCGACGTAGCACAGCACTTCGCCGCCGACACCGGCTGCACGTGCTTTGCGATCGGTCATCACGCCTTGGGGGGTGGTGACGATGGCCACGCCCAAGCCGTTTTGGACTTGAGGAATAGCATCACGACCCTTGTAAACACGCAGGCCGGGGCGGCTCACGCGTTCAATACGTTCGATAACCGGACGGCCAGCGTAGTACTTCAGGGCGATTTCGAGGGTGGCTTTGCCATCTTCGGTTTTGACTTGGAAGCCATCAATGTAGCCTTCATCTTTCAGCACTTGGGCAATGGCCACCTTCACTTTGGATGAAGGCACCATCACGGCGGCTTTTGCCACCATTTGTGCGTTGCGGATGCGGGTCAACAGATCGGCAATAGGATCACTCATGCTCATGTTGTTATCTCCTGCCGATTACCAGCTGGCCTTGGTCACGCCCGGGATATGGCCGGCAAAGGCCATTTCACGGATCTTGGCGCGACCCAGACCAAATTGACGGAACGTACCACGTGGGCGACCGGTGATTTCACAGCGGTTGCGTTGGCGGGTCGGGTTGGCGTTGCGCGGGAGCTTTTGCAGACCCAGACGGGCAGCTGCACGCTCTTCATCGCTGCGCTTGAAATCGTTGGCGATGGCTTTAAATTCCGCATATTTCTTTGCGTACTTGGCTGCCAATTTTTCACGCTTGAGCTCGCGCTCGATCAAAGCTACTTTAGCCACGTGACACCTCAGTTCTTGAAGGGGAAGCGGAAAGCTGTCAAAAGTGCTTTGCACTCTTCGTCAGACTTGGCCGTGGTGGTGATGCTGATGTTGAGACCGCGCAAGGCATCGACCTTGTCGTACTCAATCTCAGGGAAAATGATCTGTTCTTTGACGCCGATGTTGTAGTTACCACGACCATCGAACGCACGACCGGAAATACCGCGGAAGTCACGGACTCGGGGCAGCGCCACGGTCACGAAACGGTCCAGGAATTCATACATCTGAACCCCGCGCAGAGTGACCATGCAACCAATCGGCTGCATTTCGCGAATCTTAAAGCCGGCAATGGCTTTCTTGGCCTTGGTCACCACAGGCTTTTGGCCTGCAATCTTGGTCAAGTCGCTCACTGCGTGGTCCATGACTTTCTTGTCAGCGACCGCTTCAGACACACCCATGTTCAAGGTGATCTTGGTGATGCGAGGAACCTGCATGGGCGACTTGTAGCCAAATTTGGCGATCAAGTCAGCTGCGATTTTTTCGCGGAAGAGTTGTTGCAAACGTGCCATGCTCATGCCACCTTGATTTCTTCGCCGCTGGACTTGTAAACACGTACGCGTTTGCCGTCAGCCTGCAATTTGACGCCCACGCGATCTGCCTTACCCGTTGCGGCATTGAAAATGGCCACATTGGATTGGTGAATCGGCATGGCCTTTTCGATGATGCCGCCAGTTGTGCCCTTCATGGGGTTTGGCTTGGCGTGCTTTTTAACGATATTGATACCGTCGATCAACACATGGGAATCGGTTGCGCGGGCAGTCACTTTGCCGCGCTTACCCTTGTCCCGACCTGTGATGACGATGATTTCATCGCCTGTGCGAATCTTGTTCATGGCGCGTCCTTACAGTACTTCAGGAGCCAAGGACACGATCTTCATGAACTTCTCGGTACGCAGTTCACGCGTGACCGGGCCGAAGATGCGGGTGCCAATAGGCTCCAACTTGGCGTTCAGCAACACGGCTGCGTTGCCATCGAATTTGATGAGGGAGCCATCGCCACGGCGTATGCCTTTGGCAGTGCGAACCACCACAGCACTGTAGATCTCGCCTTTTTTGACGCGACCACGCGGGGCAGCTTCTTTGATGCTCACTTTGATGATGTCGCCAACACTTGCATAGCGACGCCTGGACCCGCCGAGCACCTTGATGCACAGCACGGACTTGGCGCCGGTGTTGTCGGCCACATCCAACCGAGATTCTGTCTGGATCATTTCTTTGTTCCCAACTTGTATTCCTTGCAAGCAAGCCGAAAAGCCAACCTGCAGGAATCAGTCTTGGACCCGTCATACACTCAGCAAACCACTTGCTGAGCTTCTGTTTGGGCAGATAACCACGCCTTTTGCAAGGCGAAGCCCACGATTATGCCAGAAAAAAGGTCGTGTGCAACATGTTTCCGAAATTTTCCTGCTTCAACGCCAGAGTTTTGGCGTTGGACCGCCAGGCTGCGCCTTGCAGAATACTCAGGCTTCAGTTTTGAGCCCACGACCGTGAGCGTGCCACGGCTTCTCGCCAACGCTGCGTATGGGCCCTTATTTGAGATTCCTGCCATTGCGGCAAGAAACGCCTCTCCTCTTGCCATTGCGCCGACAGTTCGTCTGCTCCCGACCAATAGCCTGTGGCCAGCCCCGCCAGATAGGCCGCCCCAAGTGCTGTGGTTTCACTGATTCGGCTGCGCACCACTGGCACGCCCAGCACATTCGCCTGAATTTGCATCAGCAAGTCGTTTTTACTGGCACCGCCATCCACCCTCAGCTCGGTCAGCGCCAATCCGCTGTCAGCACTCATGGCAAGAAAGACATCGGCCGTCTGCAAGGCAATGGCCTCTAAAGCGGCCCGGGCAATATGGGCCCGGCCCGTGCCACGCGTCATGCCCACCAAGGCGCCTCGGGCCTGGCCATCCCAATCGGGCGCGCCCAATCCGACAAAAGCGGGGACCAAAAAGACATCTCCCGTGTCAGGCACGCTGGCTGCCAGGGCTTCAACTTGGGCCGCGCTGTCGATGATCTGCAATCCGTCGCGCAACCACTGAACCGTGGCCCCAGCCATGAACACCGAACCTTCTAATGCATAGGCCAAGGGCTTTTGCGCAGTGCTTGGACCTTGCCAGGCCACGGTGCTGAGCAGTTGGTTTTGGCTTGCCACAGGCTGATCACCCGTGTTCATCAGCATGAAGCAGCCCGTGCCATAGGTATTTTTGGCCATGCCGGGTGCAAAGCAGGCCTGACCGAACAGGGCCGCTTGCTGGTCTCCCGCCCAGCCTGCAATCGGCACACTGGCCCCCAACCACTGGGCATCGGTCATGCCCACTTGGCCGCACGAGGGCAATATCTGTGGCAACACAGCGTGCGGAATGTTCAGCAGCGCCAGCATGTCATCGTCCCAGGTGCCGGTTTTCAGATTGAAAAGCAGCGTACGAGAGGCATTGCTGGGTTCTGTGGCGTGCACCCGTCCGCCCGTCAACTGCCACAGCAACCAGCTGTCAACGGTGCCGAAGGCCAACTCGCCCCGCTCGCCCCGCAATCGGGCCCCCGGAATATGGTCCAGCAACCACGCCAGCTTGGTGCCCGAAAAATATGAATCCAGCACCAAGCCGGTTTTGGCAGCGATACCCGGGGCGTGGCCTGCTGCGCGCAGGGCATCGCAAAACCCGCTGGTGCGCCGGTCCTGCCAGACGATGGCCGGGGCCACTGGCTCACCCGTTTGTCGATCCCACAGCACGGTGGTTTCACGCTGGTTGGTGATGCCCAGAGCACGCACCTGGCTGGCCGTGATGCCCGCATGCACCAGCACCTCGCGCAGGACAGCCAATTGGGTTTGCCAAATTTCTTTGGCATCGTGCTCAACCCACCCCGGTTGCGGGAAATGCTGGGTGAATTCGCGCTGTGCCATGGCCACCACCCGGCCACCATGGTCGAACACCACGGCCCGTGAGCTGGTGGTGCCTTGGTCAATTGAAAGCATGTAATCCATGCGCACAAGATTAGCGCAAAGCGGCTCGGACAAACAGCGACAATTCCCCGATTGACCTTTCAACCAAGACACCTGAGAGACTGACACCATGACTTCTTTTGCGCAACACATGGCCTTTATTGGCGGCGGCAACATGGCCAGCGCCATCATGGGTGGCCTGATCCGCCAAGGCATGAGACCCGATCAATTCACCGTGGTTGAACCCTTTGCCGAAGCCGCCGACAAACTGCTCAAGGACTTTGGCATCACCGCACTGCGCGTCGCAGGCCCTGCCTTGGCACGGGCGGATTTGGTGGTCTGGGCGATCAAGCCGCAAATCTTTAACGAAGCCGCCGCCCCGGTCATGCCCCACACCCAAGGCGCGCTGCACCTTTCGGTAGCGGCGGGCATCCGCACTGACAGCATTTCCCGCTGGGTCGGCTCAGATCGGGTGGTGCGCTGCATGCCCAACACCCCCGCACTGGTGGGCCAGGGCATTACCGGCTTGTTTGCCTGCCCATCGGTCACTTCAACCGACCAACAATTGGTGGAGCAAGTCATTGGCACGACCGGGCAATACCTGTGGGTGCAGCAGGAATCTTTGCTGGACGCGGTGACCGCCTTGTCGGGCTCGGGCCCTGCCTATGTGTTTTTCTTCCTCGAAGCCATGACCGAAGCAGGCGTCGGCATGGGCCTGAGCGCCGCACAGGCCTATCAACTGGCGGTGGCCACGTTTTCAGGTGCCTCTTCCCTGGCGGCGGCTTCCAAGGAATCGCCAGAGGTGCTGCGCCAGCGGGTCACCTCGAAAGGCGGCACCACCTATGCAGCCATCAGCGCGATGGAAGCAGCCGGCATCAAGCCAGCTTTTGTGAGCGCCATGCAGGCAGCTGAGCAACGCGCCCGCGAATTGGGTGATGAATTTGGCAAGGCCTGAACGTGGGTCAACAATCCCTGCCAGTGGCGCTGGACATCAGGTGTAAGACAAGACCAGGCCCGCAAACACGCTTAATCCCACCCAGTGGTTCAGCCTAAAGGCCTTGAAGCATCCCTCGCGGCTGCGGTCCCTGATCAGCCACACATGCCACATCGCCTGCGCGGCCGCAGCCGCCAAGCCCGCCCAAAGCCAAGCGCCGCGTTCGGGCGCGTCCAACAGCAGCGCCCACAAGGCCAAAAAGGCCGCATAGAAGCCCGCGATGGCGGCCACATCCCATTGGCCCAGGGTGATGGCCGAAGTTTTCATGCCGATCTTCAAATCGTCATCGCGGTCCACCATCGCGTATTCGGTGTCGTAAGCCAGCACCCAAAACAAATTGCCCAAAAGCAAACCCCAAGCCAACAGGGGCACTGCGCTTTGAACCGCTGCAAAAGCCATCGGAATCCCAAAACTGAACGCCACCCCCAACACCGCCTGTGGCATGGACACAAGGCGTTTGGCGTAGGGATAAACCACGGTCACCGCCAAAGCGGCAAACGACCAAGCCACGGTTACGCGGTTGGTGCTGAGCACCAGCACAAAGGCCAGCAGCGCCAACGCCACGCCCAAACCCAGCGCCTCCTTGACGCTCAGACGCCCACTGGTCACTGGGCGTAAGGCTGTGCGTTTGACATGCTTGTCAAATTCGCGATCGGCCACATCGTTGACGCAGCACCCGGCGCTGCGCATGAGGATGGTGCCCAACGTGAACACCGCCACCAAATGCCAACCCGGAAAGCCACCAGCAGCCACCCACAAGGCGGACAAAGTCGGCCACAACAGCAGCAACCAGCCGGCAGGTCGGTTCCAGCGAATCAGGTCCAGGTACAGCTTGATTTTGGGGATCATTCACGAATTATCCGTCCCCCTGTCCGTCGATGCAGTGCCTGCGGCCTCAAGTCATCGGCCAAGCCGCAGACGGCACCAGCTGAAATCAGAAACGGCCGCCAAACTCAACCGCATACAAAGTGGGGTCTACGCTCAAACGATGTGCAAGCCACCATCCACCACCAGGGTACTGCCGGTGATGAATGAGCCCTCTGACGAGGACATCCACAAAATCGGCCAAGCGATTTCTTCAGGAGCAGCCCATCGACCCAGCAAAGAGCTGTCTTTGCGTTCCGTCTTGAGTTGCTCGATGCTTTTGCCTGATTGTTGCGCTCGGCCTACATGAAAGTCGGTCAATGTCGATCCCGGGCAAACCGCGTTAACGCGCACGCCGTGCACCGCCTCTTCACACGCCAAGGACCGGGTCAAGGCCAGTTGTGCGGCCTTGGTGGCGTCGTACAGGGCCATGCCTTTTCGGCCTTTGACGGCGTAGCAAGACGACACATTGACGATGCGACCGTGGCCAGTGCTGCGCAGGTGCGGCAAGGCGGCGTGACAGTAATTCGTGATGCCCACCAGGTTGACGCCCACAATCGCGTGCCATTCGGGCGCAGTTGCTTGGGCTGCCGCCGAGTAATTGCGCATGGCGGCGTTGTTGACCAGGATGTCCAGGCCTCCGAGTTCTTTGACACAGCGCGCCACGGCTTCCAGCGCCGGCGAGAGGTCGCTCACATCGGCCTGGACGCACAGCACACGGGCCTTGGGCATCGCTTGCACAATGGTCTGGCTTGTGCGTTCCAAGCCCTGCGCATCGGCATCCACCAAAAAGACCGAAGCGCCTTCCTGGCAAAAAATGTGCGCTGTCGCCGCGCCAATGCCCGAACCAGCGCCGGTGATCAGCGCCACTTGACCTTGCAAACGTGGCTGGCCCATGCCGCTCACTCCGCCTTGGTGCCGGTGTCTTTGATGACCTTGCCCCAACGCTTGATTTCCGAGCCAATCCAGTCGCGGAACTGGTTGGGCGTGGTGGCCACAATCTCAAACTCCATGTCCAGCAATCGCTTGGTGATCTCGGGCGAGCGGACGATTTTAACGATCTCGCGGTTGTAGCGCTCGATGATGGGCGCAGGCGTGCCGCCAGTGGTCAGAAACCCAATCCACGAGGTGGCTTCAAAGTCGGGGTAGCCCGACTCGCTGAGGGTGGGAATGTCAGGCGTGGTGGCAAAGCGCTTGAGGCCTGAGGTGGCCAGTAATTTCAGGCGGCCTTCCTTGGCAAATTGCTGCACATTGCCCGGCACAAAGAAGCCCGCCTGGATGTTGCCGGCGATCAAATCGCCGACCGCTGGTCCGGCACCCCGGTAAGGGATGTGGGTGATGTGAAATCCAGCAGCCGACTTGAACATTTCCATGGTCAGGTGCGAGGCACTGCCCAAAGCCACTGATCCATAAGAATACTTGGCTGGGTTGGCCTTGGTCTTCTCGACAAAGTCCTTCACGCTGGTGATGCCCGAAGCCGGGTTGACCACCAGATATTGCGGGGCCTTGACCATCAAGGTGATGGGGGCCAGATCTTTGACCGGGTCGTAGGGCATTTTGTCGAACAAACTGACATTGATGGCCAATGGACCGTTGTAGCCAATCAGCAAGGTGTGACCGTCGGGTGCGGCTTTGGCCACCATGTCGGCGCCAATGTTGCCACCAGCGCCGGGCTTGTTTTCCACCACAAAGGGCTGCCCGAAAACTTCTTGCAGTTTGGGGGCGATCAGCCGCGCCAGCACATCGTTGGTGCTGCCTGTGATGGGCACGATGATGCGCACGGGCTTGGTCGGCATCCATTCTTGCGCCCAAGCCGATGTGACGGCCCCCATACACAAGGTAGTGGCCAGTGCCAGGGCGCCCATTTGTCGACGGTTGAAGTTTTTCATCTTGTCTCCTGTTGTGCTTTGGATGTTTGTCAAATCGAAAAAACCGGTTCGTCCAGTCCATTGGCCAAGTGTGCCTTGGCCCAAACCATGGGGTCATCGCCTTTGGGCAACAACACGCCGGCAGGGCGTACATGTTGCTCGGAGGCATCCAACGCCGGGGGCTCAATGCCTTGCTCCAGCGCCACCGCCGCATCGTGCAGCATGCGCCGCGCCATGACAATCGCCCGGTCTGTGGGCAGCAGTTTCTCGGCCGCATGGTCCTGAATGGAACCCATACTTTCTTGCAGCGAATAGTCTTGTGCCGAAAACCCGAACACCCCGCTGTAAGCGCGTTTTTCCTGTTGGGCCTTGCGGTCCATCAGGTAGTCGTTGTCGCGATTGGCTTTGGGCACAAAACTGCCTGGGGCGTCGTATTCCACATGAATGCCTTTGCCCGCAGCCATGGCTTCGTTTTCTTCGGCGCTGAGCGGCTGCTTGGGTTGCCAATTCATGCTCCAGGCCCAGCACTCGTGGTCGTTGACCGGCACCCAAGCATGGCCACCGAGCGCGTGGTGGCCAAACGGCGGAATCATGGTGAACCAGGGGAACAACCACTGGGTGATGCGCCAATAAAAACTGTCGGGCTCGCCCATGCGACGGCCATACAAGCTCATGCCAAACGAAGTCTTTTCGATTTCAAACACCACATTGCCATCGGCCTTGATGTAGTCGAGCGCCTTGACGCCCTGGTGCATCGGGTCGGTGTCCACTTCATAACGGTGCACATAAGAGACGTGGGCCGTGTCGATACCACCCTCCATGGCCTGCAGGTAGCTGGAGTATTGCAGCCGCTTGGTCACGAACACGTGGCTGTCTGGCAAGGTGCACCACTCCAGTTCGGGCGGCTCGGGCATTTTGTCCGGTGGGCCCATGTAGGCCCAGACGATGCCGCCGCGCTCCACGCAGGGGTAGCCCTTGATGTGCATGTGCGCACAGGCTTTGGGGTTGGAGGGCACGTCCACACACTGGCCATTGCCATCAAACTTGACGCCGTGGTAGGCGCAACGGATGCCGTTTTCTTCGTTGCGGCCAAAGTACAGCGAGACACCGCGGTGCGAACAAAACTCACCGATCATGCAGGCTTGGCCATCGGTGTTGCGAAATGCCAGCAGCTTTTCGCCCAACAACTCGATGCGCACTTGCGGACCGTCGGCCAGCTCGATTTCGCTGCTGGTCAAAGCAGGCACCCAGTAGCGCCGCATCAGGTTGCCCATGCGCGTGCCGGGGCCCACACGGATCAGGGTTTCAGACATGTCCTTGTTCATGAAAAACGTCTCCTTGGCTTGAATAAGTGACTGTCACAGTCATGCTCAACTGTGCAGCGGTCCATAAAATGATAATGTTGTCCACCAGACGGACACACGATACACACGGGACACACAAGGTTTTGAAGGGTTTTGGCATGAGCACCAGCAGCGGCGATGGCGTCCGGGCCGTTGAACGGGCTTTGGACATTTTGAAAGCGTTCTCGGTGAACGAGCACGAACTGAGCGCCGCGCAATTGCTCGAGCGCGTCCCCTTGAGTCGGCCTACCTTGTACCGATTGCTGCAAACGCTGGTGCATTCAGGTTTTGTGGTGTCCTCGGGCGATCCCCAGAGGTTCAGGCTGGGACCTGCCGTCGGCCAGTTGACCCATGTGTGGTCGTCGGGCCTGAACATCTCTTCGGTGGGACAAGCCATCATGCAACGCGTGTGGGAAGCCACCCAAGAAACCGTGGCCCTTTTTGTGCCACAAGGCAACATGCGCCTGTGCGTTGCCGAGTTACCCAGCCCGCAGGCGCTGAGCTTCAAAAGGGGTGTGGGTTACCAAGAACGCATTGTTTTGGGGGCCAGTGGCCAGGTCATCCTGGCACATGCCAACACCTCGATTGAGGCGATCGAGCGTTATGCCGAAGGCCTGAACCTAGACCCGATGCGCTTGGCGCAAGAGCTGCGCCAAATCAGGAAACGGGGCTACGCCACCAGCAAAAACGCCTTGATTGAAGGGGCCGTGGCCATTGCTTCACCGTTCTTCAACAGCCATGGACAAGTGGCTGGCTCCATCGCCGTGTTTGGGCCGGGTGCCCGCCTCAAAGAAGACAAAGTGCGGCAGTTCGGTGCCGTGTTGGTCAAAGAAGCCGCCGCCCTGTCACAGGCTTTGGGCCACACCTGAGCCTGATCGCTTGACAGAAATGGCGGTCTAGGGTTGCCACTGAAGGCCACGAACCCAACCCACGCTTTGAGCGCCGGTGTTATCGCTGTCGGCCCCGATCAGCACCGCACGCACTTTGGGAACACCTGCCCCTGCGAGCAGTTCATCGGCAAACAAGTTCGCAAAGTCGGCGGCCACGTCGCGGGTTTCGATTTGCCACTGGGCCAAAGGCGCGCCCTTGCCTTGCAACGTGATGAAGCGCACGCGCTGGGTGTAGGGGTTGGCGCCGTGCAGGCCCGCAGGGTGCACGCTGTCCCACACATAGCAAAGCGTGGCGGCTGGCAGGTCTTCGCCACTCACGGTGCGGGCAATGCGCAACAAGGTGCGCTGGGCAAATGGCACGCGGTCCAGCGAATGGTCAAACATGACGCAGACCTTGAGGGCGGCGTCGTCTCCGGCTTTGGTCAAGATGTCGGCCACACCTTTGCCGCCCGCGAGCGGCTGGTCCAGCCGCCAGTGCCATTGCAGTCGGCCCGGGTTGACATTGGACAGGTCGTGCACCCAGGTGCCATACGAAGCGCGGGTGCTGACCCTCAGCGCCCGCTCGCCTTGCACCTCGGCCAATTCAAAGCGCGTGGGCGGGATGTCGGCCTTGGATTTGGGGAAGCCCACAAACCGCCATGGGCTGGCCGCGGCCCCTTCGAGTGGAACCAATGGCGAAAGGCTTTGCGCCACAGCCGACACGGCAACGAAGGCCCATCCCAGCGCCAGCAGGGTATGAGCGGGCTTCAAAAACAGTTTCATCCACGCCGCCAATCATGGTATTTCTTCACCCAGGCCAGCAACTTCTGCGGCGCATGGGCGCGTTTCCATTCACCTGCGGCGAATTTGTTGGCCTCCGACATCGTGGGGTAGGTGTGGATGGTGCCCAAGATTTTGTTCAAGCCCAGGCCGTGTTTCATGGCCAGCACGTATTCGGCCAGCAAGTCTGCCGCGTGTGCACCCACGATGGTCACACCCAAAATTTTGTCTTTGCCCGGCACCGTGAGCACCTTCACATAACCGTGTGCTTCGCTGTCCGCAATGGCGCGGTCCAGATCGTCGATGCCGTACTTTGTCACTTCATACGGGATATTCTTTTCTTTGGCTTCTTGCTCGTTCAGGCCCACCCGCGCCACCTCGGGGTCAATGAAAGTGGCCCACGGAATCACCGAGTAGTCGGCCTTGAACAGCTTCCACTCGCCAAACAGCGCGTTGACTGCCGCGTACCAAGCTTGGTGCGCAGCGGTGTGGGTGAACTGGAACGGCCCTGCCACGTCGCCAGCGGCGTAGATGTTGGGGTAAATGGTTTGCAGGTACTCGTTGGTCTGCACCGTACGGTGCGTGGGGATGCCCAAGTCTTCGAGGCCGTAACCCTGCAAACGCGCCACGCGGCCCACCGCGCACAGCAACTGGTCAAACACGATGCATTGTTCTGCGCCAGCGTGTTCAACCACCAGGGTCTTTTCGCCGTCCACCAGCTCGCAACGCAGCGCTTTATGCCCGGTGAGCACTTGTACGCCGTCGGCCTCCAATGAAGCTTTGGCGAGTTCACTCACCTCTTCGTCTTCGCGCACCATGATGCGTGCGCCCATTTCCACTTGGGTAACGTGCGAGCCCAGTCGCGCAAAGCTTTGTGCCAACTCGCAACCAATCGGCCCACCGCCCAGCACCACCAAACGCTTGGGCACTTCATCGAGCTTGGAAAATTCGTCCCATAGGGTGTCGCTGTTCACGTAGCCCACATCGTCCAAGCCAGGCAGCGGCGGCACAAAGGGGCGGGCACCGGCAGCGATCACGATGCAGCGGGCCGTCAAGCGTTGGGTTGTGCCGTCGTTCAACGCCACCTCCACCGTCCACGGGTTCACCAGTTTGCCGAAACCCTGCAACACCTCCACGCCCAAGCCGGTGTAACGCTCGATGCTGTCGTGCGGCTCGATGGCGGCAATCACGTCGTGCACGCGCTGCATCACCGCTTTGAAGCTGAAGCTCGGGGCCGCATCGCTCAGGCCGTAGTTCGACGCGTGGCGCATCTGGTGCGCGAGCTTTGCACTTTTGATCAGCGCTTTGCTCGGCACACAGCCATAGTTCAAGCAGTCGCCACCCATCTTGTGCGCCTCGATCAGCGTGACCTTGGCCTTGACGGCTGCGGCGATGTAGGCGCTGACCAAACCGCCCGCGCCGCCGCCGATGACGATCAGGTTGCGGTCAAAGGTCTTGGGGCGCTGGTCGGCCCAACGGGCGTAGACCTTGCGCTTTTGCACAGCGGCCACAATGCGGCGCGCGATCAGCGGGAAGATGCCCAGCAGCACAAAGCTGCCCAAGAGCGCAGGGCTCAAGATGCCCTTCACCGAATCGAGCTGCGCCAGCTGCGTGCCCGCGTTCACATACACCGCCGTGCCCGCCAGCATGCCGATCTGGCTGACCCAGTAATACGTCCACACCTTCATGCGGGTCAGGCCCATGAGCAGGTTGATCAAGAAGAACGGCACCACTGGGATCAAGCGCAAGGTGAAAAGGTAAAACGCGCCCTCGCGGTTCACACCCGCGTTGATGTCGGTCAGGCGCTGACCAAAGCGTGCCTCCACCCAGTCGCGCAACAAAAAGCGCGACGCTAAAAACGCCAAGGTCGCGCCCACGGTGGACGCAAAGGACACGATCAACAAACCCTGCCACAAGCCAAAAATAGCCCCACCCGCCAAGGTGATGATCACCGCCCCCGGAATGGACAGCGCTGTCGCCAGCACATAGATCAGGAAATACACCGCCGCCACCGTGAGCGGCTGCTCGGCGTGCAGCTGAGCAAAACTCGCCTGGCTGGCTTTGAGCTGGTCAAAGCTCAAGTAGCGCCCGAGCTCCAGCGCGACAAATGCACCGATGGCCAGCGCCAGCAAGAGCAACAAAACAGTTTGACGAAAGCGCATGAGATGAAAGCTCCAGGATGACCCCATGATTTAAACAGTGAACAGCTGCTGATTGATGATTCGCCGCCACAAGATGACAGGTTACAGCCTGCGTCAGGAACTGTTTCTGGCTTGAAGCCGTCTATAGCCCCACACCACCCGCATCCCCGTGGTGATCGCACACAACCCCGCAAACCCATAAGCCAACACCGCAAAGTGTTCAGGCCAGATGCACATGGCGGCGAAGACGGTGATGGTCTCGGTGGCTTCGGTCAGGCCGCCTAAGAAGTAAAAGCTTTTGCCTGGCAAGGCGGTGTCCTTCAGGCCGCGTTTTTCGGCCAGCACCGCGAAGGCCAAAAAGCTGCTGCCGGTGCCGATGAAGCTGGCCAGCAGTACGGCCGCTGGCAATGCGTTGGCGCTGGGGTTGGCCACCGCAAAAGCCAGGGGGCTGGCGGCGTAGAACACGAAGTCGAGTGCGATGTCCAGGAAGCCGCCCGCGTCGGTGGGCTGGGTCAGGCGGGCCACGCTGCCGTCCAGGCCGTCGAGCAAGCGCGAGGCCAGCAGCAGCGCCAAGCCCCACCACCACGCTTGCAGCGCAATGGCCACGGCGGCGGCCATGCCGATGGCAAAGCCCAGCCAGGTCAGCGCGTCGGCGCTGATGCCTGCGCGCACCAAGCCGCGTGCGGCGGCGGTGAGCGCGGGGCGCAAGAGGGTTTGGGCGTGGCGGTCAAACATGGGTTGGGCTTTCTTCGGTGGCGCGCAAGTGCAGCACGCGCTGCGGGTCGGCCACGTCTTGTTCGTCGTGCGTGACCAGCACCACCGGGATGCGCCGCTCGCGCACATGCGCAAACACCCACGGGCGCAGCTGGGCGCGCAAGGCGGCGTCGAGTTTGGAAAATGGCTCATCGAGCAACAGCGCTTGCGGTTCGGCCAACAATGCGCGCATGAGCGCCACCCGCGCACGCTGCCCGCCCGAGAGCGTGGACGGGTCGCGATTGCCCATGTCGATCAGCTCGGCTTCTTGCAGCGCTTGTTGCACGCGGGCTTGGCGTTGCGCGGTGCTGCCCTTGTTGCCCCTGACGTCATTGGCGGGCACAGCAAACAGCAGGTTCTCGGCCACCGTCATGTGCGGGAAGAGCAAGGCGTCTTGAAACACCAGGCCCACGCCGCGTTGGTGCGTTGGCAGATGCGCAAGTTCGCGGCCATTCAGTTGCACCGAGCCTTGCAATTGCAGGGGCTGCAGCCCTTCGGACACGCTGGCCAGCGTGCCCGCTATGGACGCGAGCACCGAGCTTTTGCCACAGCCACTCGGGCCCATGAGCGTGAGGATCTCGCCGGGCGGTACATGCAGGCGCAGGCTGCTCACCAGCGCGTGGCGTTCGCTGCCCAAGCGTTCAATGTGAACGTGAAGGCCGCCGTTCATGCCGTGATGCACGGCATCTTTTGTGGTGTCGGTCATGGTGTGGCTTTCATGGGGGCGAACTTCTCAAATCGGCGGGGCCTGCCCAGCCACGCGGCCAGCGCAAAGGCGGCGATGGGCAAGAGCATTTGCAGCGCGGCGTAGGCACTCATGAGCGAGCGTTGCGCGCCCGCAGCCAAGGTGACGGCTTCGGTGGTGACGGTGGTAAAGCGGCCCGCGCCCACATAGAGCGTGGGCAGGTATTGCGCCACGCTGACCGCAAAGCCCACGGCCCAGGCCGAGGCGATGGCGCGTTTTAGCAAAGGCCACTTCACGCGCCACAGATACACCCAGCGGCCATGGCCCAAGCTGGCCACCAGTGCGGCTTGGCGCGGTTCCACCGCCTGATATGCGGGCACCAGCGCCAGCAGCACATAGGGCAAGACCATGACCGCGTGCGCCAGGCTCAGGCCCAGCCATTGGCCTTCGAGGCGGGTGTGCAGCGCCAGGCTGTACAAGCCCACCACCCACAGCACCGATGGCAAGACCAGCGGCAACAAGAACCAGGGTTGCAGGGCCTGCTGCCAGCGGCGGGGGGCCAGCTCCAGCCAGGCCACCGACCACAGCAAACACACACTGGCCGATACCACGCCCAGGCCCAAGGTGGTCCACACGGTGTGCGCGCTGCTGGCCACTTGTTGCCAGGCGCCCAGCGTCCACAGCTCGGGCCACACTTGGGGGAAAGGCCACACGCCCGAGACACTGCCCACGGTCAGGGCGAACCAGACAGCGGCGTAGGTGCTGAGGAGGGTGGTCCACATGACATTCGACGGCAGGGGCAGCCTCCTACAAAAATGCAGAACCCATGGCGGGGTTTTCTGTGGGAGCGAGCCCCTCCGATCAGCCGCCTGACTGCGTGGGCGCTTGCCCCTGCTCGCGAATTTACGCATGGCCGCAAACGCTTGCAACACCACCACCATCAACACGCCACTCACCAACACCGTGCACGTCAACCACCCCGCCGCCGCCACGCCTTGCGATTGCGTGAGCAGGTCGGCATCGCTGAGCCATTGCCAGGCAAGCACGGCCAAGGTGGGCGGTGTGGCGGGGCCAATGATGAGCGCCATGTCGACCACCGTGAGGCCATAGGCCAGCACCGCCAGCAGCGGCCAACGCAGGCGCGGGGCCAGTTGGGGCCAGATGATTTGCGCAAAGGCTTGTGCGGGGGTGCTGCCCAAGGTTTGGGCCAGGGCGTATTCGGCTTGCCAGCGGCGGCGCAGGTCTTCGCGCTGCATCTGCGTGGCGGCCACCCACAACAAAAACGGCACTTCTTTGAGCCACAGCGCCAAGATGAGCCCCAGGCCCCACGGGTCTTGCGTGGTGAACCAGGGCGGCGGTGCGTCAAACCCGGTGAGGCCCGGCGACACCAGCCGCAGCGCCCAGCCGCTGGGCGAGAGCCACAGCACCAGCCCAATGGCCATGGCAGCGTGCGGCGTGGCCAGCAAAGCAGGCAAATGGGCCAGCCAGCGCCCCAGTTGTTGGCGGATGAAGCCGCTGGCCAGCACATGCGCCACCGTGATCCACGCCAACGCGGTCGAGGCCAAACCGGTCCACAGCGTCATGCCCCAGGCGCGCCAAGTTTGCGGGTCGGCCCACAGGGCTTGCCAAGCGGAGGCGTCCAGCATTTGCGCGCCCACCGCCAACAGCGCTGCGCCGATGGGCACGGCCGCGATCAACGCCAGCAGCAAAGCTCCAAGCACCTTCACGAAAGGCATGTCACACGCCGTAGCGGCGGGTCCATTCTTTTTCTAACGCATCGACCCACGAGGCGTGGGGCTCGGGCAAGGCTGGGGCGCTCTGGGACAGTTGCCCAGGGCGCAGGGCCGATGCAAAGCGTCCGCGGTCGGCGGCGGGCAGGCGCGTCACGTCGAGCACCGTCGGGTCGCCCCACACATCGATGTCGGCCTTGCGCGCTTGCGCGGCGGGCGAGAGCAAAAAGTTGGCCACGACTTGTGCGCCCGCTTTGCTGGGCGCGTTGTAGGGGATGGCCACAAAGTGCGTGTTGCCAATGGTGCCCTTGGCAAATTGCCAGCTTTGCACCGTGGCGCTCAAGCGTTTGGCGGCTATTTCGTTGGCCGCTTCGTTGGGGTTAAACGTGAGGGCCAGCAGCAGCTCGCCGTCGGCCATCATCTGGCGCTGCGCGGCCGAATTTTGCGGGAACTGCTTGCCGCCGCGCCACAGGTGCGGGTGCAGCGCATCCAGAAAACGCCACAGCGGTGCGGCTTGCGCCTCCAGTGCGGCGGCTGTGACGGGCTGGGCCAGCGCTTTCACATCAGGCGCGTGCTCGATCAAGGCCTGCTTGACGAAGGTGGTGCCATGGAAGTTGGGTGGGCGCGGGTAGGTGATGCGCCCCGGTTGGCTGCGGGCGAGGGCCAGCAACTCCCCCATGCTTTGCGGCACTTGGGGCAGGCGTTTGGCATCGGCAAAAAACGTGAGCTGCGCCATGCCCCAAGGCGATTCCAGCCCGTCGGTGGGCACTGAAAAATCCACCAGTGTGGTGGGCTTACCCACGGTGTCCACCCACTGAAAGTTGGGCAAAGTTGGGGCGAAGGGCGCCGACAACAAAGCATCGCGTTTCATGGCGGCAAAGTTTTCGCCATTGATCCAGACCAGGTCCACCGTACCTTCGGTGTCTTTGCGGCCTGCTTGCTTTTCGGCGCGCACACGCTTGACCACATCGGCCGCGTCGCTGATCTTGACGTGCTGCAGCTTCACACCAAAGTCGCGCTGCAACTCGCCCGCCACCCATTGCAAGTAAGCGTTGATGCGCTCGCTGCCCGCCCAAGCATTGAAGTACACGGTTTGGCCGCGAGCGGCGCGCAGGGTGTCGGGCCATGGGGTGGTCGAAGTCGTGGTGCCCTGCGCCCATGTGGGCGTGACACTGGGCACCAGCACAGCGGCTCCCAACAGCGTGAGAGATTGGCGACGATTGAACAGGTTCATGAAGTCATCCGGGTCAGTGGCCCAAAAGGCCTGATTCTCGCTGACCCGAAAACTTCACGGGGTTCACTCAGGCCACAGCCCCCGATCCATAACGGCCATGCAGCAATTGCCCGGTTCTGAAGCGCTCCAGCGCGTAGGGCGTCAAGGGCACATCGGTGGGCAGCCCCAAGGCTTGTTGGGCCAACACGCGGCCCACGACCGGGGACAGTTTGAAGCCGTGGCCTGAAAAGCCAAAGCCCACGACCAGACCCGGTACATCGGGCACGGCCCCCAGCACCGGGTTCCAGTCGGGCGTCACGTCGTACACCCCCGTCCAGGATGACGCCAGACCGGCTTCGGCAAAAGAGGGGAAACGCTCGGCCACCTGTTCGCCCACATGCATCACATCGTCCATGGACACATCTCCTTGGGTGTTGTCCGGCCCACTCAGGGCCTCGCCTGCCGTGCCTTCGCTCACCAGCATTTGTTGCCCCCCATAGCTGCGGCAATACAGCATGCCCGCTGAGCCCAGGTCTTTATAGACGGGCATGGCGGAGGTGTAGGCCTCGGGGCCTTGCAGCGCCATGACTTTATGCCGCTCGGGCGTCAAAGGCACCTGAATGCCCGTCCATTGGGCCAACTCTTGCGCCCAAATGTTTTGCGTGCTGATGACCACCGGGGCATGGAACACGCCACGGGTCGTCTCCACACCGGTCACGGTTTGCTGCGTGAGCACGAGCCGTGTCACGCATTCGCCTTCCATGAATTTCACGCCCAACCTGCGGGCGGCGCGGGCGTAGCTGCTGGCCACCAGGTAGGCATCGGCAAAACCGGCCTCGGGCTCAAAGCCAATCAGGGCCGCATCGTCAAAGCGGCAAATGGGCAGGCGCTCGCTGGCTTCTTGCGCGCTCAGGCGATGCACCTCAATGCCCTGCGCCTGTTGCGCCGCCAAAGACTGGGCCAGGGGTTCGAGCTTGGGGCCTTGTGGCGCGGCAATCAGGTAGCCACAGCGCACCAAACCGGCCGAGGCGTCCTCGTCTTGCAAATGACCCGCAAAGTCTTTGAACACCGCCCATGACTGCTGAGCCAGCACCACGTTTTCGATCACCGAATAGTGCGTGCGCAAGATCCCGCTGGACTGGGAGGTGGTGCCCGCGCCGATTTGATCGCGCTCCAGCACCAGCACACGTTTGGCGCCCATGGCGGCCAAGTTGTAGGCCACCGACGTGCCGATCACACCGGCCCCAATCACGATCGCATCCCAATGGCTCACATCCGACTCCTGTAGTTTAGGGTCAGCTTAAGGTGTGCGCCTGAAAGGGCCATCAGTTTTGCATTGGTTGATCATCAGCATCACACTTGGCGCAGCCGTCTTCAGATCTCGCTGGCCTCTTCGACGCTGAGCAAGTCGTGGGGAATTTTCAGCTCCAGCACCCATTGGCGCTGCAACTCGCGCACCGCCACCCGCACCATGGCCGCGATGTCTTGGGCCAGCGGGCCCAATTCGTCGGGGCGGTAGACGAGGTAGAAGGTTCGCTTCAAAGGCGGGTAAGCCTGCCCTTGGTGCCGCAGCGCATTCAAGTGCAGGTATTTCAGGTTCATGGCGTGGTATCGCGATTGCCACAAACACATGGGGGTGGTCAGGGCGATGCCCAGGTCTTCGCGCACCAGGCTGAGCAAGGGGTCGGTCGCGTCAAACTCAAACACGCGCTCGATGTGGGGGTCGTGTCGGTTCAGGTAGGCGTCCACCAGCGCGCCCATTTTGGAGCGGGTGCTGTAATGCATGAAGGGCCTGAGCTGGCTCAGTTGCGACAAAGACGCCAGGGGAGGGACCTGAAAACTCTGCGGCACGGCCACCAAGAACTGCTCCGAAAACAAGGCCAGGCACTCCCTTCCGGGCAAGTACTTGGGGTCGTCGGTGGTGATCAACGCGTCGAGCTGGTGGTTGTCAAACAAGTCGGCCAGCCCCGGGTTGATGCCCGAGACCAAGCGCAAGCGCTGCACACGCCCAGACAAACCACGCACCATCTGCGGGCCGATCACGGCGGCAAATGAATCGACGCAGCCCATGCGCAGCATGGCCCTTTTGCTGCGGCTGAGCGAGCGCACGGTTTGTGTCATTTGGCCCGCACGCGAAAGCAAATCTTTGGCCTGTTCATACAGCCGGTGTCCTGCGGCAGTGGGGTGTGCCGGGCGCGTGGCACGGTCCAGCAGCGACACGCCCAAGGTCTCTTCCAGTTGCCGAATGTGCTGCGACACACCCGCTTGCGATATTTCCAGCCGCTGCGCCGCCGCCGACACCGAGCCGGTTTCCACCAAGGCCACCCAGATGCCCAGCTGCTCCCACGAGGGCGGCGACACTTTGTCAGAAGCGCGTTTTTTCATGAGGCTGCGTGCAGGTTGTGAAAGGTTTCATTGGTTTTTGTGATGCTGAGCATCAATTTTTGCAAACGATGGACGGGCCTTCCAATTCCAATCCACACTGTAACGCTGTCGGCCAGTCTGCACGCCGCAAGCGTTCCCGACCCCGTCCATTGTGAACCTCTCACCCATTCCTGAAGGAAATGAACCATGAAAATCAATCGCCGTCTGGCCATCACCGTGGTGGCCTCTGCCGCTTTGCTCTCAGGTGCGGCCATCGCACAACAGCGTGTGTTTTTCGGTGTGGCCACGGGCGGCACCGGCGGCACCTATTACCCCTTGGGCGGCATGCTGGCCCAGCTGATCTCCAACAAGGCCACCGTCGACGGCAAGAAAATCACCGCCACCGCTGAAGCCGCCGGTGCCTCGGTGGGCAACGCCAAACTGCTGGGCACCAAGGACATCGAGTCGGCCTTTGTGGCCGCCGACATTCTGGACGCGGCCTACAACGGCAAAGCCCAGTTTGCCAATGCGCCCCTGAAAAACCTGCGTGCCCTGGGCGCGCTGTACCCCGAGACCGTGCAGCTGATCACCCGTGCCGATTCGGGCATCAACGGCGTCAAGGACCTCAAGGGCAAAAGCATTTCCTCGGGCGCGCCCGGCTCGGGCCAGTACCAGTTGGTGACCGATTTGCTCAAGGTGCACGGCATGGCCCGCACCGATGTGAAAGAAGACAGCTCATCTTTCACCCAAGCGGTGGACAAGATCAAAGACGGCAACTTGCACGCCACCTTGATCACGGGCGGCGTGCCCGTGGCAGCGGTGACCGACTTTGCACAAAGTCACGCCCTGAAGATCATTCCGCTGTCGGGCCCCGAAGTGGCGACCTTGCTCAAAGAGCAGCCTTACTACACCCAAGTGCAGCTGCCTGCCAACAGTTACAAGGGCCAGACTGCGGCCGTGCCCACGCTGGCGGTGATGGCCATTTGGGCCACACACGATGGCGTACCCGAGAACGTGGCCTACGAAGTGACCAAGGCGCTGTATGAAAACACGGCCATCATGGGCCAGGTGCATGTGCAGGGCAAAAACATCAACCTGAACACCGCCACCTCGGTGGCCAGCGTGCCCTTGCACCCCGGTGCCTTGCGTTACTTCAAAGAAAAAGGCATCGCCAAGTGACATGCCCCAAGCGCCTCGCCCTGGTGGCGTGGGCGCTGGTGGCCTGCGCATGGGCAGCCCCTGGGGCTGCGCCCGCTTGTGAGCTGGTACTGACCGAACACCGCAGCGGCCGTGCTTTGACCCGCTTGCCCCTGAACCCGATCCAACCCGCTGCCGATGTGGCGTTCACCCATTCGGTGCTGGGCACGCCCGTGCTGGACCGCTATGTCTGGCGGCACAGCACGCAGGGCTGGCGCGCGCACCTGGTGGAAGAGCGCTTTGAAGGCGAAGGCTACGGTCTGCCATCGGCGGCCGGGCCAGGCGAGCGCTTGCTGCGCGATGGCGCGGGCTGGCGTTTGCTGCTGGATCGGGTGGTTGAGCCTTTGGTGGTCTTGCCTTTGCCCGCCCAGTCGATGCGGCTGGTGCTATCCGACGGACGTGAAGTTTTACTGGGCCAGCTGAGCCCAAAATCAATAGAAATCCGGGCTGAAAATTGCCCTTTGCCATGATGGAAAACCCATGAGTACCAGCCAACAAGAGATCGATCGCCTGATCGAGCAGTTTGACCCCGAATCGAGTTTCCGCCGCTTGGCTGGCTGGAGTGCCAAAGTCGTGATGGTTTTGTGTGCAGGCCTGTCGGCCTGGCACTATTACACCGCCGGTTTTGGCCTTGAAAACGAAATCGCACACCGCGCCATCCACCTGGCGGTGGTGTTGGGCTTGTGCTTTTTGGTGTTCCCGCGCCAAAAACGTATGCCTGGTCACTGGGAATGGACCGTGTCAGTGGGTCTGGCGGCCTTTTACCTGTTCATGGGCTGGAGTTTGCTGGGCAAGATCACCGAGCCCATACCCGACGCCATGCGTTACACCTTCCTGGCGGTGCTGGTGGCATTGGCCGGTTTGTCCTTGCCGTTCAAGCATTTCGATGGCAGCCACACCCACATCCCATGGCGTGACTGGGTGTTTGCGGCGCTGGCTTCGGGCTTTTCGCTGTACCTGCTGGTGTTTTTTCAACACATCTACATCGATCGCCCCGGCCAGCACACGCCGCTGGACTTGATGATGGGCGTGATTGCGATTGCCATGGTGATCGAGGCCACGCGCCGCACCATGGGCATCTTCTTGCCGCTGCTGGCGATTGCGGCGATTTTTTACGGCTTGCTGGGGCCTTATCTGCCGGGCGGTTTGTCGCACCGGGGTTACAGCCTGTCGCGCATCGTGGCCCATTTGTACAAAGGCACGGAAGGCATTTACGGCATCCCGGTCGGTGTGGTCGCCACCTTTGTTTTCCACTTTGTGTTGTTCGGCATCATGGCCCAACTGACCGGGTTGGGGCAGTTGTTTGTGAATCTGGCCACCATTGCGGCGGGGCGTTTTTCCGGTGGTCCGGCCAAGGTCAGCGTGGTGTCTTCGGGCCTGTTCGGCATGATTTCTGGCTCGGCCATTGCCAACACCGTGACCACTGGCGTCATGACCATTCCGATGATGAAAAAAGTCGGCTTCTCGCCGCGCTTTGCGGGGGCAGTCGAAGCCTCTGCTTCTTGCGGGGGTCAGATCACCCCGCCCATCATGGGGGCTGCGGCTTTCATCATGGCCGAGACCTTGGGCATTCCGTACAACACCTTGATTTTAGTTGCGATTGTTCCGGCCCTGCTGCATTACTTTGCCATCTTGTTCATGGTGCACCTGGAAGCCAAGCGATTGAAGCTCCAGGGCATGGACCCCAAAGAGATTCCGTCCTTGAGTTGGGTGATCAAAAGTTCATGGCACCTGTTCATTCCGCTGGTGGTCATGGTCACGCTGCTGTTGATGCAGTTCACGCCATTCCTCGCCGCCTTTTGGGGCATCACCCTGACTGTGGCCTGCTCGTGGATTCCCCGCTTGATCGGGCCCTTGGGCAAAAACATGACGGGCATGGCGGTGGGGCCACAAGCGCTGGTGCAGGGCTTCGAGATGGGTGCCAAAGCGGCGTTGGGTATTGGCGCAGCGTGTGCCTGCGTCGGCTTTGTCCTGGGCATCACCACGCTGACGGGCATGGGTTTCAAGTTCTCGGCCTGGGTGATCGATGTCTCGGGCCTGGCCGCCCAAATGTTCATGGTGGTGGATGTGTTCAACTGGTTTGAGCTCAAACAGGTCACCATTTTCTTTGGCCTGATGTTCACCGCAGCCGCTTGCATCATCATGGGCTCGGGTGTGCCCACCACGCCCACTTACATCATCTTGGCTTCTATCGTTGCCCCGGCGCTGGCAGGACTGGGGGTGCCGCAACTGGCGACCCACTTCTTTGTCTTTTATTACGGCGTTTTGGCCGATGTGACACCGCCTGTGGCTCTGGCCGCCTTTGCAGCCGCCGGCATTGCCCGCAGCGAACCCATGCGCACCGGCATGACGGCTTTCAGACTGTCCATGGGCAAGGTGCTGGTGCCCTTTGCTTTTGTCTACACGCCCGCTTTGTTGTTCATTGACTTCACCTGGTTCTCTTTCTTGCTGGCCACTGTTTGCGCGGTCGTGGCGGTGATGGGGCTGGGTGCAGCCTACACAGGCTTTGTGGCCCGGCCCATCCGAAAGCTGTCATTCTTTTTGTTGAATGCCATGTCCATCTCCCTGGTGTTTGCCAATCCTGTGGTCGCAGCCGTGGCCATTCCGGGTGTGCTGCTGATCTTGCTGTGGCACAGCCGCCCCTTGCCGAACACCGCCTGAGCCCATGCCCATCCATTTGTTTGAACGCGCCCAACTGCACGCCAGCCCCTGGAAAAACGGCGGCGGCGTGACGCGTGAAATCGCGTGCCACCCGCCACAAGCGGGCATGCAGAATTTCGACTGGCGCATCAGCATTGCGCACATTGCCCGCGACGGTGATTTTTCAGTGTTCGCGGGTGTGGACCGGGTCATCACGCTGCTCGAAGGTGGTGGTGTGCAGTTGAGCAGCGCGGATGGCAGCGCAGATGACAGTGTGTTGCATGCGCTGGACACGCCTTTGCAGCCCTTTGCCTTTTCAGGCGATGCAGCAGTGCATGGGCGTTTGCTGAACGGGGACTGCCACGACTTCAATGTCATGACCCGCCGTGGTGTGTGTCAGGCCGAGGTGCGCGTGTTGCGTCGTCGAGAGACTTTGCTGCCCGCACCGGCTGGTTTGCTGATGGCCATTCAGGGTGCATGGCAAATGCAGACCCCTGACACCGACAAGGCAGAGGTCCAGCCACACGCCATTGCACCGCAAACAGGGCTTTGGTGGCAGGGCATCACTCAGGGCTGGTCATGCCGATGCGTCGACTCAGACCCGGATGCGGCTTTACTGGCCGTCCGCTTCACGCCCAGCCCACACTGAACCACCATGCCGATGCATCACCAGCTGTTTGCCGAACACGCCTTGCTGCCAGACGGCTGGGCCCGAGATGTCTTGCTGCAATGGAATGCCCAAGGCCAATGGCAAGCCATCCAGGCAGGACTGTCTCCCACCCCCCTGGTGCCACGCGCCTCAGGGCCGGTGCTGCCGGGCATGCCCAATTTGCATTCACATGCTTTTCAACGGGCCATGGCCGGTTTGACCGAATACCGCAGCCACACGCAAGACAGCTTTTGGAGCTGGCGCACGCTGATGTACCAATTTGCGGCCCAGCTGGGACCCGCACAACTGGAGGCCATTGCCACGGGTCTTTACGTCGAGATGCTGGAGGCGGGCGTGACCAGCGTCTGTGAATTCCATTACCTGCACCACGACCCCCATGGCCACGCTTATGCCGACCCGGCCGAGATGTCGCTCAGCCTGCTGCGCGCCGCCCAGCGCACCGGCATCGGCATGACGCTGCTGCCCGTGCTCTACCAAAACAGCGGCTTTGGGGGGAGCGCGCCCACTGCGGGACAAAACCGATTCATCCACAGCACCGAGGCCATGCTGCGCTTGCTTGAACGCCTGCGGCCCGCTTGTGATGCCCAATCGGCCCGGCTGGGGCTTGCACCGCACTCCTTGCGGGCGGTGACGCCCGAAAGCCTGCGGGAGGTGCTCACGGGGCTGAAGGCGCTGGACGCCAGCGCGCCCATCCACATCCACATCGCGGAACAAACGGCCGAGGTCGATGCTTGTGTAGCCTGGTCAGGACAGCGCCCAGTGGCTTGGCTGCTGGACCATGCGCCAGTAGATACACGCTGGTGCCTGGTGCACGCCACGCACATGGACGCACACGAATACCAGCGCGCTGCGGCCTCGGGGGCGGTGGCGGGGCTGTGTCCCACCACCGAGGCGAATCTGGGTGACGGCATTTTTGAATTCAAGACCTGGCACAACCAGCAAGGTGCCTGGGGCATCGGCTCGGACAGCCACATCGCGGTGAACCCGGCCGAAGACCTGATGCTGCTCGAATACAGCCAGCGCCTGTCTTTGCGGCAACGCAACGTGGCGGCCAACGAGCGCCAACCGGACGTGGCCCAAGCCCTGTGGCAAGGGGCTGTGGCCGGAGGTGCGCAGGCCGCGGCTCGCCCAGTGGCCGGGCTCGCCGTGGGGCAGCAGGCCGACTTCATCGTGCTCGATGCCCAGCACCCGGCCTTGGCCGGCTTGTCGCCCGACCAGATGCTGGCCAGCCATGTGTTTGCCAGCAGCCGCCAAAGCGCCGTGGCACAGGTCTGTTCTGGCGGTCAGTGGGTGGTGCAACATGGCCGACACGCCTTGCACGACGAGGCCATGGCGGGCCTGGTGCAAGCACGCCGCGACCTGCTGCAAGCCTGATGGCGGCTTGTTAGACCTCGCGCGCCAGCGGCAAATTGAGCAATAAATTTTGCGGTTTGAGCTTGAGCAAGCCCTGCTCGTTCATGGCCAAGCCCAGATAGACGGGCTTGCCCTGCACATCTGCGCGCATGTCTTGCGGATTGTCAAAGCGCAGTTTGAACAGGCTGATGAGTTGCTGTTGGCGCTTGGCGTCCAGCTCGGTGCCTTGGTACAGGTCGTTGAGCAAGGCGGTAGCAGTGGCGTCCAGGCCCACATGCCAGCGCCAAGCGGGGTCGTCGACTTTTTGCACCGGCTCGATTTGCACCGATACGCCGAAAAAGTGTTGCACCCATCGGGTCAGCACGGCGGCCAATGCCTTGAGGCCCGAGCGGGCGTTGACCATTTTCAAAATCAAGCCGTGCGGTAATTCGTTCTGGATTTCGTGGGTCATGTCGAGCAAGAAGCCATAGCGCCCCAGGCCTTCAAGCTGCAACAGGTAACGGTCTTCGTTGTCCTTGTGCAGCACTTTCACATCGACCGCTTTGAGCGGCGCACCGCCCTCCATCAGCAAGCGGCCCATCTCGCCCAAGCCGCCGGTGGCTTGCAAGTTATCGAGCGTGTCGCTGTCACCCGACAGCACACGGCCATCGCGCACGGTGATGCGCTGACGTCTGAACAGCAGTTCTGCCGCACGCCAAATCCAGGCATCGTCCACGCCGGTCAAGACATTGCACACGATGGCCTGCACCACCAGGTCGATGAACAAGGGCGGCAGCTGGTTGTTACCGCTCTGGATCCAGCCCATGTAGGCCGCTTCGAGTGAGCCTGCGGCCTCTAATTCATCGCGAAAACGCAGAAACAACTTGTAATTTTCACGGACATCATCGTCCTTGAAATATTTGTAGTCTGCAGGGGTGACCTGCATATTGGGCGTCTCGGTCAGGACGGCATGCAAACGCTTTTCGGCCTTGCACGATTCAGGCACCAGCGCCAGCTCGGGGCGCTGCAGCCACAGCCGCCAATAGTCGGGGCTCGCCACCAGCCAACCCCGCTCATTGCGCGTCAGGTGTTGGTGGCCGCAGGCGGTCCAGAAATTTTGCATCGCTTACCTTTTGTTGAGGGAACCGGCCCGATGAAGTTTGAATGGCCCATTTTTTGTCGGCAATGCGGCTATTGTTATCTTTGTAGGAGGCCACCCTGTGGGCGATGGTTTTCATGGCGTGTTCCACGCCCATCGCCCACAGGGGTGGGTTCCTACAAAAAAGCCGTCCTTTGAATGGCGAATGGGCGCTGGCCGAGGGCTCAGGCCCAAACCACCCGGTTGGAGAGCTCGTTTGGATTCGCCTCACCGGGCTGCAGCGGGAAATGCTGGACCAGCAGCGCCGAGACTTCTTGCAGGGCCTGCGTGAGACCGCTGTCGAAGTCGCCGATTTGCAAGTGCTCACCCAAATGCTGCACCACCGCTTGCCAATGCGCATCGGGCACGTGGCGGCTGATGCCCCGGTCGGCCACGATTTCGACGTGGCGCTCGGCCAGCAGCATATAGATGAGCACGCCATTGTTGTGCTCGGTGTCCCACACGCGCAACTTGCCAAACCAAGACAGTGCGCGCTCACGTATCACCGCTGGCAAGGGTGTTTCGCGCCCCGCCCGCCACAGATAGCTGTTGGGCAAGGCCGCTTCGACGCACAGCACGATTTCGCCGCTGTGCCTCGCCTCGCTGGCGCTCACCCGGGCCTGCAGTTGCTCGGCCATGGCTGGGGGCACTGCCCGCTCGGCGGCACGCTCGTGCATCCAGCGGTGTCGCCACCAACGTGCCCCTTGGGTCATCAGCGATTCGCGCATGTCACCATCTCCCGGAGGCACCGCCGCCCCCAAAATCACCACCGCCGCCCGACGAAAACCCACCGCCACCGGACCCACCCCAAGAGCCGGATGAGCCGCGACCACCGCCGCCCCAACCGGAAAAATCACCGCCACGGCCGCCTTGGCTGCGCCTACCCAGCGCACTGGGCCAGGCCTGCATGAACAGCGCCGACATCAGGCCCAGCATAGCGGCGATACCCCCTAGCCAGAGCAAGCCGGTCATGCCCCAAACCACAACACCGACCACGCCCCCGCTGGCCAATGCACCCCAGCGCTGCCCCAGCACCCGGCGCAGCACGCCCGCCACGACCGGCAAAGCCACCAGCAACAAAACAGCCACATTCAGCCAATCGACTTCGACACCCCCAGGGGGTTTGCCCCCTTGTGCGCCTGCTTTGGGCAGCGGCAAGGCCTCGCCCTCGATGCGGGCTTGCAGGTGGCTGAGGCCGGCACGCAGGCCCCCTGCCACATCGCCCTGTCGAAATGCGGGCGTGATCACCTGGTCAATGATGCGTTGGGCGGCCAAGTCGGGCACCGCGCCTTCCAGCGACTTGGCCGGCGCGATGCGCAAACGGCGATCGTTCAAGGCCACCACCAGCAGCACGCCATCGCCCACCTCGCGCCGACCGATCTTCCAGGCATCGCCCAGGCGTTGGGTGAAATCGGCGATGTCCTCGGGCGCGGTGCTGGGCAGCACCAGCACCACGATCTGGGTGCCACGCTGTTGCTCAAAGCTCTGGAGTTGCTGCTCAAGAGCCGCCACATCGCCAGGGGCCAAGGTGCCGGTCTGGTCCATCACCCGAGCGGTGAGGGGCGGCACGGGCACCAGCGCTTGGGCCCATGCAGGCGACAGGGTCAAGATGACCCAAGCCATCGCGCTCAAAAGTAGCCGCGTCATATTTTCGTCCACGATATTCCCGAAAAATCGGCCGATGGGCCAAGTCTTGGGCATGTGGGTGTGCATCACTTGCCGAATTCCACCTTGGGCGGCGCGCTGATGGCCGCTTCGTTGGCCACGGTGAAGTTGGGCTTGGGCGCGTAGCCAAACACCATGGCCGTCAAGTTGCTCGGGAAGCTGCGGGCCAAGACGTTGTAATCCTTCACGGCAGCGATGTAGCGGTTGCGCGCCACCGTGATGCGGTTTTCGGTGCCTTCGAGCTGCACACGCAAATCGGCAAAGCCCTGGTTGGCCTTGAGGTTGGGATATTGCTCGGAAACCACCATCAGGCGCGACAGGGCGCTGGAGAGTTGACCCTGCATGGCCTGGAACTGTTGCAGCGCCTGTGGGTTGGTCAGCACCTCGGGGGTGATCTGAAAGCTCGTGGCCTTGGCGCGGGCCTCGATCACCTTGGTCAAGGTTTCCTGCTCAAAATTGGCCTCGCCCTTGACGGTGGCCACGATGTTGGGCACCAGATCAGCGCGGCGCTGGTACTGGTTGAGCACTTCGGACCACGCAGAAGTGGTCTGCTCATCCAAGCGCTGGAAGTCGTTGTAGCCGCAGCCGGTCAGGCTCAGCGCCAAGGTCGCTGTGGCCATCCAGGCACTGGCGCGCATCGCAATACGGTTCATCGCTTATTTCTCCCAAACTGTGTAACAAACGAAAAGCTTACCCCATGTGATCGCGTGCAGACACACGCCCAGGTCAACAACCCGCACCATTCACCGGAAAGCGGCCTGCGCCCGTGCGCCAGGCCCAGTCGTCAGAGGTTGGGCGCGAGCAAGCGCTGCAGGTCTTTGACCTCCACGCCCTTTCGCTCGGCCAGATCGCTCACCTGGTCGTCGCCCACTTTGCCCACGTTGAAATACTGCGCTTCAGGATGCGCGATGTAAAAACCGCTCACGCTGGCCGCAGGTGTCATGGCCAGGCTCTCGGTCAGGCCCATGCCGATGTCCTGGCACTGCAGCAAATCAAACATGGCTTGTTTGGCGCTGTGGTCGGGGCAAGCGGGGTAGCCGGGTGCGGGGCGGATGCCCTGGTACTTTTCTGCGATCAGGTCTTCGCTTGTCAGAGCCTCGGTTGCGGCATAACCCCACAGGTCGGTGCGCACTTTTTTGTGCAGGCATTCGGCCAATGCCTCGGCCAAGCGGTCGGCCAATGACTTGAGCATGATGGCGCTGTAGTCGTCGTGCGCGGCTTCAAAGGCGACGGCGCGTTTGTCAGCGCCGATGCCTGCCGTGACGGCGAAGACGCCCACATGGTCTGGCGCTGTGCCTTGCGGCGCGACGAAGTCGGCCAGGCAACGGCTGGGGCGCATCACGCCGTCGATGCTTTGCTTTTCAGTCTGCTGACGCAGGCCGCGCCAAGTCATGGCGACTTGCTGGCGTGATTCGTCGGTGTAGAGCGCGATGTCGTCGTCTTTCACCGTGTTGGCGGGGTACAGGCCCAGCACGGCATTGGCCGTGACCCAGCGGCCGTCGATGATTTTTTGCAGCATGGCTTGGCCGTCTGCATAGACCTTGCGGGCCTGCTCACCCACCACTTCATCATCGAGGATGGCCGGGAAAGGTCCGGCCAAGTCCCAGGTCTGAAAGAACGGGCCCCAGTCGATGTATTGCGCGATTTCGGCCAGGTCGTAGTTCTTGAACACCCGGCGGCCAATGAACTTGGGCGCGGCGGGAACGCCTTGCGACCAGTCGATCGGTGTTTTGTTGGCGCGGGCTTGCGCCAGCGTCCACATCGGCGTTTGTTTTTTGTTGGCGTGCTGCTCGCGCACTTTGTCGTAATCGGTGTTCAGGTCGGCAATGAACTTGGCGGCTTGCTCAGACAACAGCCCTTGCGCCACGCCCACGCTGCGCGAAGCGTCGGGCACATAGACCACCGGGCCGCTGTAATGGGGCGAAATCTTGACGGCGGTGTGCACGCGACTGCAAGTGGCCCCACCGATCAGCAGCGGCATTTGGCGCTCACGGAAATACGGGTCTTTTTCCATCTCAGCCGCCACGTACTGCATCTCTTCGAGGCTGGGCGTGATCAGGCCCGACAGGCCAATGATGTCGGCGTTTTCTGCTTTTGCTTTGGCGAGAATTTCGTGACACGGCACCATCACGCCCATGTTCACCACTTCAAAGTTGTTGCACTGCAAAACCACGGTGACGATGTTTTTGCCAATGTCGTGTACATCGCCCTTGACGGTGGCGATCACGATCTTGCCCTTCGCTTTCACGTCTTCGCCTGCCGCTTCCTGAGCGAGTTTTTCGGCTTCGATGTAAGGCAGCAAATGCGCCACTGCCTGCTTCATCACGCGGGCACTCTTGACCACCTGCGGCAAGAACATCTTGCCTTGGCCGAACAAATCGCCGACCACGTTCATGCCGTCCATGAGCGGGCCTTCGATCACATGCAGCGGGCGGCCTCCCTTGGCCAGAATCTCTTGGTAGGCTTCTTCGGTGTCGTCGCTGATGAAGTCGGTGATACCATGCACCAGCGAATGGCTCAAGCGCTGCGCCACGCGCACAGGCGCATCGGGCGTGCCGCGCCAAGCCAGCTTTTGGCTGTCGTCTTTGGCCGCGCCCTTGGCGGTCTCGGCCACTTCGATCAGGCGCTCGCCTGGGGTCAAGCGCGCTTCGCCGTCTTTGTATTGGGGTACGCGGTTCAGCACCACGTCTTCGACCCGCTCGCGCAGTGTGGGCTCCAGGTCGTCGTAGACGCCGACCATGCCCGCGTTGACGATGCCCATGTCCATGCCCGCCTGGATGGCGTGGTACAGGAAAACGGTGTGGATGGCCTCGCGCACCGGGTCGTTGCCCCGGAAACTGAAGGACACGTTGGACACGCCGCCGCTCACCTTGGCACCCGGCAGGTTTTGCTTGATCCAACGCGTGGCGTTGATGAAGTCCACCGCGTAGTTGTCGTGCTCTTCGATGCCGGTGGCAATCGCAAAAATGTTCGGGTCAAAAATGATGTCTTCCGGAGGAAAGCCGACTTCGTCCACCAGCACTCGGTAAGCGCGTTCGCAAATTTCGACTTTGCGTGCGTAGGTGTCGGCCTGGCCTTTTTCATCGAACGCCATGACCACCGCGGCCGCGCCATAGCGCTTCACCAGCTTGGCCTGGCGTTTGAACTCGTCCAAGCCCTCTTTCATGCTGATCGAATTGACGATGCCCTTGCCCTGGATGCAGCGCAGACCCGCTTCGATCACGGTCCATTTGCTCGAATCCACCATCACCGGCACGCGGGCAATATCGGGCTCACCTGCCATCAGGTTCAAAAACCGAACCATGGCCGCTTGGCTGTCGAGCATGGCTTCGTCCATGTTCACGTCGATCACCTGCGCACCGTTTTCGACCTGCTGTCGCGCCACGGCCAAGGCCTGCTCGTATTCGCCGTTCAGGATCATGCGGGCAAAGGCCTTGGAGCCGGTCACGTTGGTACGCTCACCCACGTTGACGAACAACGAGGCGGTGCCGATGGAGACAGGCTCCAGACCGGACAACTTCATGGGGGGAACAGACACGATTTCAGACGCGACAACAGACACGGGCTCACCTTGGATTTGAAGGTGAGCGTCGTTGTGCAAAATCATTCAGACATTGAACGGCCCCAAGCCTGACCTGCTGCGCCTAGACGGCTGCGGGCTGCAACGCTCCTTGGGTAAGATTGCGATTTTAACCTTGCCCGTTCATTGCTCCGTCAAAGTTTGCACTTGCATGAGTTTGCTCAATTCGACACCCTTGCACTGGCTGATGAGTTCTGCGCTCGTGTTGACTCCGAACTTTTGGTAAACGGTGGCCCGGTGTTTCTTGGCGGTGCCCGGCTGGATGCCTGTGACTTCGGCTATTCCTTTGTTGGTCTGGCCCTGAACAATCAGCACGAAGATTTCCTGCTCTCTGGCAGACAGCGTGGCGAAAGATCGCCTGACTGCATCGGTGTTGATGAACTCATGGTTGCGTTGTCGGTCCATGTCAAGAGCTTTGTCCACCACTTGGCAAAGCTTTTCCCGATTGAAAGGTTTGAGCAGGAAATCGACCGCGCCGAGTCGGAACGCCTCAATGATTTCGTCTTTGTTACTTTCACCGCTGATGAAAACGATGGGCGTTTTACGACCCAAGGCATCCAGCTTGGCTTGCAACTCCAGCCCATTCAGGCCAGGCATGCGCATGTCCAGCAAGACCACGGCAGGCGATATGTCCATCGATTGTTCAAGAAATGAGGTGGCATTGTCATAGCTGTCGATCGTGTACCCAAGCAGGATCAACATGTCGCTCAGATAAAAGCGCATGTCGTGGTTGTCATCCACCAAAAAAATATGTCCAAGATGTTTTTTCATAATAGTACTAATATCAAAATTTTCTATTAATTTATCAAATACGCCTGCTTATGTAATTACCCAATTGGGTAATTTTTAAAAATTTGATCCTGCACTGTCTGCTGGTTCAGGTTGGCGATGGTGGGCCCAAGCCAGATAGGCTTGTGGATAAACCCTCTGAAAATGTTTTTTATGCGCCTCAAACAGAGCGTCTTCACCCAGCAGCTGGGCACTGTCGAGCAGTTTTTCG
This sequence comes from Limnohabitans sp. 2KL-51, assembly GCF_003063645.1. GTDB lineage: Bacteria > Pseudomonadota > Gammaproteobacteria > Burkholderiales > Burkholderiaceae_C > Limnohabitans_A. The sequence continues at coordinate 101,992 of NZ_NESJ01000015.1, read as the reverse complement.
ATCACGCGCGGCTCGGGCGAAGTGTGCATGGCCCGCAAACTGTTCTCCAGCATGGCGCGGGCATTGCCCTCATGCACCGGCGTGGTGGTGACCTGCGCAAACAAGGCCGTGCCGCGAAACAACCAAGCACGTTGCGCCACTTGCAACGCTTGGTCACGCCAGACGCTGTAGCGTTGCGCTGAAGGCCAGTAAATCTGTTGGACTTGTGCATGGTCGTAGGCAATGAAAGCCAAAATGCCCAGCAAAACCAGGCCCACTCCGGTCGTACGAGCCCTGTCTTGCCAGGCTAGCCAAACCCGCCCACCCATGAGCCACAGACAAAGCAGCAAGGCCACCTGAAATGGACCGTACCAGAGCGGGTACTCCAGAAAACTGTGCAGAGCCAGAACACCGAGCACCCCCCACGCAAGCTGTTGCCCTGCACTTTTGTAGCGCCACGGCCTGGCACGAATAACCCACACCGACACACCCAGCATCCCTGCCAAGGCGGCTGGCACGCCCCAAACAAACGCTGTGTGCAAAGGCAGGTTATGGGCGTTGCCCAACATGTCGCAAAAGCGTTCCGATGGGTATTCGGTGATGTAGTGCGCATAACGCAGCTGGTCCCAGCCCCAGCCGCCCAGCGGTTTTTGCGCCAACAAGTGCAGCACATTGGACCAGAGCACCTGGCGGCTGCCGCAGCCGCCGAAGGCACCCATGCGCGCCATGGCGTTGTCCGTGGCCTGTCCACTCAGCTGCAGCAACAACCCAGGCAAAACCCAAGAAGCCAGGGCATACACGCACAGCAAGAACACAGTGAGCGCCAATGCCTCTCGCCCTTTGGGGGCCAAGCGGTGCCACAGCATCCAAAGGCCAATGAACACAAGCTGCAACAAACCTGTGCGCGAAGATGTCGCGGCCATGCCCGTGGCCAACAAGGCCAGCATCCAAAGGCTGTGAGCAATGCACAGGCCCAGTGCACGCCAGATCATCACCGCCAAGATGCCCATGGCCAGCAAACTGGCCAGCTGGTTTCGTTGGCGCAAGTTGCCCATGGCGTCACCCAGATAGTCGGGCACATGCAAGGCAGGCGCCCAAAACTCGGCTTGGCCAAAAAACTGTACCAAGCCCATGGCACTGCTGAGCAACGCTGCGATAGCCCAACTTTGAACAACAACGGCCACCGTCAGGCGCTGGGACATCAACAAAGCCAATGCCAAGCAAGTCCAGCTGGTCAACCAGGGCCACGCATTGGGCAAAGGGGGGCTGGTAAAAGGCTGCACCCAGGGCCACGCCAACAGCAACACCAGCCCCACATGGTGGATGCGACCAGTGCCTTGCGCTGTCGACCGAAGCTCTGTCATTGGAACTCAGTCTACAAACCCACGCCCGAAAAGGCCGGGCGTTCAAGCGTGGTCAAAAAGATCAGGATGCCTTGCACGATGCGGGCAAATATTTGGCCGGCAAACCATTGGTGGCCGCCGGGCCGCAGCGCCAGCTGGCGATGGGCTTGCCGCCATCGGTAGTGCCGTTGACAGCGGTGCTTCCCGTCTGAATGGGCGTCAGGCTGATGCTGTTGGCCGACGCGCTGGTGCTGCCACGCAACGTCTCATGGTTGCCCACCACGGTGATCACGCCATTGGCATCGGCGCCGATGCGGCTGACGTATTTGGTGGTCTGGTTTTCACAGGCCAGGGGCAATGTGGCCGAAACATCGGCCTGAGAAGCAGAAGTGATCGCCTCGTTGGCGGCGGTTTTGCACCCGCCTGCGGCCAGCAGCATCTCGGAAACCCGAGCCCGAATGCTGTAGTCCTGGTAAGCCGGCAGCGCCAAAGCGCCCAAAATGCCAATGATCGCAATAACGATCATCAGCTCGATCAGTGTCATCCCTTGTTGCCTTTTTTGCATGGCATTTTCTCCCTGGTTAATGTGAAGAGATGGTAAATCATCCCCCCATCAAACTCCAGTGTGGTTTGTTGCTGTTGAAAACAAACAACCCACAAACGAACAAAAACCCCAAGTCGCGGTGCAACTTGGGGCTGAAGAGGCCGGTCAGGTTCAGGCCGCGCTGCCCGGGGCGGCGCGTCGCGCCATGATGACTTTGCCCAATACCAGCACCAGCAAAGCGCCGGCCGTGCCCATGGCATAACCCCACACCTTGTCTTGCGGCAAGTAAGCCACAAGGCCCGGGTCGGTTTGCGTCATAGTGCCCGCGATCCAACCCAGCAGCATGCCGCCAGCGGTGATGATCATCGGGAAGCGGTCCATGAGTTTGAGCACCAACTGACTGCCCCAGACGATGATCGGGATGCTGACCAGCAAGCCGAAGATCACCAAAGGCATCTGGTGGTCGGCATTGCCAGAAGTCTGGGCAGCGCCGGCAATGGCGATCACGTTGTCCACGCTCATCACCAAGTCGGCGATGATGACGGTTTTGACAGCGCCCCAGAGCTTGTCGCTGCCCTTGATGTTGCTGTGGTCGTCTTCAGCATCGGGGGTGAGCAGCTTCACGCCAATCCAAATCAGCAAGAGCGCGCCCACAAACTTGAGGAAGGGAATGGCCAGCAAGGTGAGCGCAAAGAAGATCAGGATGACGCGCAAGATGATGGCACCTGCTGTGCCCCACATGATGCCTTTGGTGCGTTGGTGGTCTGGCAGCTGGCGGCAGGCCAGCGCAATCACCACGGCGTTGTCGCCACCCAACAGGATGTCGATCATGATGATCTGGCCGACGGCGAACCAAAAAGTAGGGGTCAGAAATTCTTCCACGGCGTTCCTTTTGTCACAGGCACAAGGCCAGTGAAACATGAGTTCAAAAAACGGAAAACCGGATTGTCCTGCAGGACATCCGGCTTCGGTATTGTGGCAAACCACAGCCGCACGGAGGCGGCTGGCAGTTTACTTCAGCTGAGCCTTGAGCAGTTTGCCCAGTTCAGACGGGTTGCGTGTGACGATGAAGCCGCACTCTTCCATGATGGCCAGCTTGGCGTCGGCCGTGTCGGCACCGCCGGAGATCAAGGCACCGGCGTGGCCCATGCGCTTGCCGGGAGGGGCTGTCACACCGGCGATGAAGCCGACCACGGGCTTTTTCATGTTGGCCTTGCACCACATGGCGGCTTCGGCTTCGTCTGGACCGCCGATTTCACCGATCATGATGACGGCGTCGGTATCTGGATCATCGTTGAAAGCCTTCATCACGTCGATGTGCTTCAAACCGTTGATCGGGTCGCCACCGATACCGACGGCGCTGGACTGGCCCAGGCCCACTTCGGTCAACATGGCCACGGCTTCATAGGTCAAAGTGCCCGAACGGGACACCACGCCAATGCGGCCTTTGCGGTGGATGTGACCGGGCATGATGCCGATCTTGATTTCGTCGGGGGTGATCAGACCTGGGCAGTTGGGGCCCAGCAGCAGCGTGCGCTTGCCGCCAGCGGCTTCCTTGGCCTTCATCTTGTTGCGCACTTCGAGCATGTCACGCACTGGAATGCCTTCGGTGATGCAAATCGCCATGTCCAGGTCGGCTTCTACGGCTTCCCAGATGGCAGCGGCTGCGCCTGCTGGGGGCACGTAGATCACGGACACGGTCGCGCCAGTTTGAGTGGCGGCTTCTTTGACCGATGCGTAGATCGGGATGTTGAAGATGGACTCGCCCGCCTTCTTGGGGTTCACACCCGCGACGAAGCAGTTCTTGCCGTTCGCGTATTCCTGGCACTTCTCAGTGTGGAACTGACCGGTTTTGCCGGTGATGCCTTGGGTGATGACTTTGGTGTCTTTGTTGATGTAGATGGACATGTTTGTTCCTAATCAGTTGGGGACAGCGCTCAAGATCTGTCCCGCAAAGTTAATCAGTTGGGGACAGAGCTGAAGATCTGTCCCACAAAGACATTTATTTGACGGCTGCGACGATGGCGGTCGCGGCTTCGGCCATGGTGTCGGCGGAGATGATCGGCAGACCGGATTCGGCCAGCATTTTCTTGCCCAGCTCGTCATTGGTGCCCTTCATGCGCACGACCAGTGGCACGGACAAGTTCACGGCCTTGCAAGCGGTGATCACACCGGTGGCGATGGTGTCGCACTTCATGATGCCGCCGAAGATGTTGACCAAAATGCCTTTGACATTCTTGTTGGCCAGCATGATCTTGAAGGCTTCGGTGACCTTCTCGGCTGTTGCGCCGCCGCCCACGTCCAGGAAGTTGGCCGGCTCGCCGCCGAACAACTTGATGGTGTCCATGGTGGCCATGGCCAGGCCAGCGCCGTTGACCAGGCAACCGATGTTGCCGTCCAGGCTGATGTAGGCCAGATCGAACTTGGAAGCTTCTACTTCAGCAGGATCTTCTTCGTCCAGATCGCGGTAAGCCACGATTTCGGGGTGACGGAACAAGGCGTTGGCGTCGAAGTTGAACTTCGCGTCCAGTGCCATGACGTTGCCTTTGCTGTCTCGGTTCAGGGGGTTGATTTCCACCAAAGACGCGTCAGTTTCCATGTAGCACTGGTACAGCTTCTTGAAGATGTCCACGGCTTGAGCTGTGGAGTCTGCTGGCATGCCAATGGCGTCAGAGATTCTCTTGGCTTGTGCATCGCCCAAACCGGTCAACGGATCGACGAATTCGGTGATGATTTTCTCGGGGGTGCTGTGCGCCACTTCCTCGATGTCCATGCCGCCTTCGCTGGAAGCGATGAAAGCGATCTTTTGGGTGGCGCGGTCGGTGACCACGGAAACGTAATATTCCTTATTGATGTCAGCGCCGTCTTCAATATAGAGGCGGCGGACTTTTTGGCCGACTGGGCCTGTTTGATGCGTGACAAGTTGCATGCCCAGGATCTCGCCAGAAATGCGCTTCACATCGTCAATGGTCTTGGCCACCTTCACGCCGCCGCCCTTGCCACGGCCACCGGCGTGGATCTGGGCCTTGATCACCCAAACAGGGCCGCCCAATTTTTGAGCGGCTTCGATCGCCTCTTGAACTGTAAATGCCGGAATGCCGCGGGGAACGGGCACACCGAATTGACGCAAGATTTCCTTGCCTTGGTACTCGTGAATCTTCATGAGGTCTTCTCTCAGAGGGGTGGAATTCGACCGGTCCGCTGCAGTCCTTCAATCAAGTAGGCCCTCCAGCAGGCTCTGGACACTTCAGCGTGCGACTGTATCATGCTGCAATGCACCAATACTGGGCCTCGCTTCTTACATAGGCTTGACGCACTGCGCCAGAACCCTTTAGAAAGTATTACCTATGGCTAAAATTTTCATCGATGGCGAAGCAGGAACAACGGGCTTGCAAATTCGCGAGCGCCTGGCTTCGATGGCCCAGATCGAAGTGCTCAGCATCGCTCCGGCACGCCGCAAAGACCCCGAAGCCAAGCAGGAGCTGATGGCCGCCGCCGATTTGGTGGTGTTGTGTCTGCACGACGATGCGGCCATCGAATCGGTGGCCATGATTGACCGCTTGCCGGGTCAAAAACCGCGCATTGTGGACGCCTCCACCGCGCACCGTTGCCACCCTGAATGGGTGTTCGGCTTTCCCGAACTGGCTGCCGATCAGGCCGCCGCCGTACGCCAGGCCCAGCGCGTGGCCAACCCCGGCTGCTATGCCACGGGTGCGATCGCCATCTTGCGGCCCTTGATCGACGCGGGCTTACTGCCGCCAGATTTTCCAGTGTGCTTGCCATCCGTGAGTGGTTACTCCGGCGGCGGCCGCAGCATGATCGAAGACTTCGAAGCAGGCCGGGCTCCTTTATTTGAGGCTTATGCCCTGGGCCTCAAGCACAAGCACATCCCCGAAATCATGCACTACACCGGACTGACAATGCGGCCCTTGTTTGTGCCCGCCGTAGGCAATTTCCGCCAAGGCATGTTGGTGCAACTGCCACTGCATCTGGACAGCTTACCGGGCAAGCCCACGGGCGCAGACCTGCACGCGGCCTTGCAGGCGCACTACGCGGTTAGCCAGGCTGCAGGCGGCTGGGTGAGTGTGCTGCCCGCCACGGCCGACGCCAAACTGGACGCCACCGCCCTGAACAACACCAACAAACTGGAAATTCGGGTATTTGCCAATGAAGAGGCACGGCATGCCGTGGTGATCGCCCGATTGGACAACCTGGGCAAAGGCGCCAGCGGCGCGGCCGTGCAAAACATCGAACTGATGCTGGGTTTGTGAGCCTAACGCTGCACCCGATCTGCGCTTATTTCCAGCGGATCAACTCAATGTGCACGCTGCCTTTGTCGCTGCTGAAGGTCACGCTGCCTTCTTGAAGGGTGGCTTGCAGCTGCATGCTGCGCTCAGCCAGCTTGGCCAATTCTTGGGAGCCCTCAGTCGGCACACGCCAGACTTGAAGCTTGTCTAAGCGCGTCAATTTGGTCTCGATGCCTTTCCACCAGACTTCGGCTGCATGGTTAAAGCAATACAGCAGCACCTCATCGGCCTTTTGGCAAGCTTTCATGATGGGCTTGTCTTCGGGCTGGCCGACTTCGATCCACATGCGTGTCCGACCCGTGAAGTCACGCAGGCTGCAGTCCGGGTCGTCCGGGTCCGACAAGCCCGCACCAAAGGCCAGCTTGCCGTCGCCGTTGCACACGGCCTGCAGCTTGTAAGCGTTGATGGCCAGCGCCAGCAAGCGGATCATCATGCGCTCGTCGGTCTCGCTGGGGTGACGCGCCAGTGTGAGCTGGTGGTCTTCGTAATAGCTGTGATCGATGTCGGCGATCGACAGATTGGCTTTGTAGATGGTGGATTTGAGTGCCATGGGCTTCTTGAGTTTGCGCCTGCATCTGTCATGCCGGACTGGATCCGGCATCCATGGCGGGAAAAGATGGACCCCTGATCAGTCCGGGGTGACAAGCAATGTAAAGACTGTCTTCGTTGAAACCTCAGACGCGGCGCGCCAGCTCTGCGGCCTTACCGACATAACTGCCCGGCGTCATGGCCAGCAGGCGGTCTTTGTCGGCTTGCGGGATCTCCAAAGCTTGAATCAAACCATGCAGGTCGGCAGCCGTGACGGTCTTTCCACGAGTGACTTCCTTGAGTTTTTCGTAAGCGCCTTGTACGCCATAGCGGCGCATCACGGTCTGGATCGGCTCGGCCAGGACTTCCCAGGCGGCGTCCAAATCGGCGGCGAGCGCCTCTTGATTGAGTTCGAGCTTGTTCAATCCGGTCATGAGAGAGGCATAGGCCAGCGCGGTGTAGCCCAGGCCCACGCCCATGTTGCGCAGCACGGTCGAGTCGGTCAAATCTCGCTGCCAGCGGCTGATTGGCAGCTTCTCGCTCAGGTGCTTGAGCACGGCATTGGCCAGGCCCAGGTTGCCTTCGGCGTTCTCGAAGTCGATCGGGTTGACCTTGTGCGGCATGGTGGAAGAGCCTATTTCGCCGGCTTTCAAGCGCTGCTTGAAGTAGCCCAAGCCCACATAGCCCCAAATGTCACGCGACAGATCGATCAGAATAGTGTTGGTGCGGGCTAAGGCATCAAACAGCTCGGCCATGTAGTCATGCGGCTCGATCTGAATGCTGAAGGGTTGGAATGTCAAACCCAGACCCCATTGGCTGCTTTGTGTTTCGCTGATCTCAGGGGTTTCCACGACTTTACGGGCAAAGGCTTCCCAGTCAAAGTCGGGCCAGGCCGACAAGTGGGCGTTGTAGTTGCCGACCGCGCCATTCATCTTGCCCATCAATTGCACAGCGGCAATTTTTTCGCGGCAGCCCTTCAGGCGCATTACGACATTGGCCATTTCCTTGCCCACCGTGGTGGGGCTGGCGGTCTGGCCATGGGTGCGGCTGAGCATGGGCACGTCGGCAAAGGTGTGCGCCATCTCGCGCAATTTGGTGATCAGGCCATCGAGACCCGGCAGGATGACCTGGGCGCGTGCGCCCTTGAGTTGCAAGGCGTGGCTGGTGTTGTTGATGTCTTCGCTGGTACAGGCAAAGTGCACAAATTCGGAGGCTTTTTCCAGCTCAGGGCGATCCTGAAACTTGGACTTGAGCCAGTACTCCACGGCTTTCACGTCGTGGTTGGTGACCTTTTCAAAATCCTTGATGGCCAGGGCGTCGGATTCTGCGAAGTTCTTCACCAACGCTGTCAAATAGGCGCGTGCGCCGGGGGTCAAGGGCTTGAATTCGGCAAAACCTGCATCGGACAAAGCGATGAACCAGGCGATTTCAACCTGAACACGGCGGTGCATGTAACCCTGCTCGCTCATGAGCGGGCGCAGGGCATCGAGTTTGCTGGCATAACGGCCATCCAGCGGTGACAGGGCAGAAATGGGGGTGAAATTCATGCTTCCATTGTAATTCCCGCGCCCTGTCAGCTCGATTCGACTCGTTGCAAGCGCCAATCTTGTCCTCATGGGCGCACCCCCTAACGCAAGACGATAAAAACATTCTTCGGCTTCACCTAGAATCGGATATCCATTTATTTTCACTTCTTTTGATTTATGAAACTCATTGGCTCGGTCACTAGTCCTTATGTTCGCAAGGTGCGAGTTGTCATGGCCGAGAAAAAACTGGACTACCAGTTCGTCACCGAAGACGTGTGGTCGGCCCAGACCCTGATACACGCCTCCAACCCCTTGGGCAAAGTTCCCTGTCTGGTGATGGAGGGCGGAGAAGCGGTGTTTGATTCGCGCGTGATCGTTGAGTACTTGGACACCTTGTCTCCGGTGGGCAAACTCATTCCATCAGCCGGGCGTGAGCGGGCAGAAGTCAAGACCTGGGAGGCCTTGGCCGATGGCCTGCTCGATGCTGCGCTGCTGGCCCGCATGGAGGCCGTTTGGACCGGCCGCGAAGACAGCCAGCGCAGCCAGGCCTGGATCGATCGACAACTCGACAAGATTCAGCACGCCCTTCGGGCCATGAGCACAGGCCTCGGCGACAAAGCATTTTGTTCCGGCATTCACCTGAGCCTGTCCGATATTGCCGTGGTCTGCGCCGTGGCCTATCTGGATTTCCGCTTTCCGCAAATCGACTGGCGCACGCCATACCCCAACCTGCACAAGCTGCACGACAAGCTGGCGCAGCGGCCCAGCTTCATCGACACCTCACCGACTTGATGACGCTGTAGCCCACAGGGTGTGCCATTCAGTAATTCAACAAATTGCGCCGCACATGGACCAAATGCTCCGTGGACAAGGACTTGGCCAGCACCGGGTCGCGGGCCTTGATGGCCTGCAGCAAAGCGCGGTGTTCTGACTGGTAAGTCAACCGCCGCTCGGGCGTGAGGCTGCGTTTTTTCAACATGCCCCACTCCCCTTGGGCGCGGGCCTGGTTCATGAGCTTGAACAAACGGGCCACAAAGGCATTGTGTGCGGCACGGGCAATGATTTCGTGAAACATGCCATCCCAGACCTCGAACTCTTCAACACTGATCGCCGCTTCGGCGTGTGTGCAGCAATTGTCCATTTGCTCAAAATCGGCCAGGGTAGCGTTGCCAATCACCATCTCGATGATGGCGGGTTCCAGGGCCATGCGCGCCTCCATGAGTTCGGCCGGACTGGTGTGCCAGGTGGCATCGGGCGCATTAACCGCCGTGGTCTTTTTCGAACTGACAGCGACCATCGCCTTGTCGGTGACATAAGTGCCACTGCCCACGGTCTGGGCGATCAGCCCTTGGGCCTTCATGTCGGCCAGCACCTTGCGCACAGTGCTGCGGCTGATCTGGTATTGCTCAACAAACGCACGCTCGGTCGGCAAGCGCTCACCAGCCTGCCACTGGCCGCTGTGCAACTGGTCAAGCAAGGTGGCGCGAAAGAGGTAAGAGGAGTCCACGTTGTGGGTTGATGGGGAAAAACCAAATCATACCAATTTAACCTCCGCCTTGAAAGCCTTTGGTAGCACCCGCCTGACTCCCTCGTGCACAAGGCATAAAACCCACAAATGTCATGATTGCTGGGGGGAAGTGCCTATGCAAAACCGACATCACCCCGTAAAAACCCTCATGCAAATTGTCCGGTATGGGTCTTGACCAGTCAGCCTGACTCCGTATGATGGTTTGCATTGGTTGCACTGCAACCTTTTTTATTGAACAAGCCCGAATTTGTTACACGCCCCAGGAGAAGAATTTTGCGCATCGCCACATTTGCTCACCACGGAAAACGCCATGTCGGCCAAGTTTCGGCCGACGGCCTGCTGGTCACGCCTTTTGCCCTGAGCGAATCACAAGCCCAACGCGGGGCACAGCCCATCATTGATGCCCTGGTTGCCGGCCAGCCCCTGCCTGCCCTGGCGGATGCAGCGCTGGCCATGTCCTCGGTGAAACTCGAATCGCCCTTGCCCTTGCCCCGCCGCAACGTGTGGTGCGTGGGCCGCAACTACCATGCGCACGCCAAAGAACTGCAGGCGTCGGTCTTCAAGGACAGCAACACCGACACCAAGGCCTGGCCCATCGTGTTCACCAAAGTGCCCGAATGCGTGGTGGGCCCGACCGACGATGTGCATCTGCCCGGCGCCAACGTGTCCGAGCAAATCGACTACGAAGCCGAACTGGCCGTGATCATTGGCCAAGGTGGCAAGAACATCAGCCAGGCCGACGCCATGAAGCATGTGTTTGGCTACACCGTGGTCAACGACGTGACCGCCCGCGACGTGCAGATGCGCCACCAACAATGGGACATGGGCAAGTCGTTTGACACCTTTTGCCCCATGGGCCCTTGGATCGTGACCGCCGACGAAATCGACGGCCGCAACACCCGGGTGCGCTGCTGGGTCAATGGCGAGTTGCGACAGGACGGCCCCACTGAGAACATGATTTTCGACATCCCCACCCTGATCGAAACCATCTCCCGAGGCATCACGCTCTACCCTGGCGACATCATCGCCACGGGCACACCGGCTGGCGTGGGCATGGGCCTGAACCCACCGCGCTACATCGCCAAGGGCGATGTGATCCGGGTCGAAATCGATGGCGTGGGCCACATCGAAAACCGTTTCGTTTAAAAACACCTCACGCGGACAGGTGCACACCAACCCAAACCGAGGAGACAAGACATGCAAAAGCGACAACTCTTGGCAGCCACGCTGTGCGCAGCATGGGCCTGCACAGGCCTGAATGCCATGGCGCAGGTCTACCCGACCAAACCCATCACCATGGTGGTGCCCTTTCCGCCCGGTGGCGTGGCCGACACGGTGGGGCGTCCCGTGGCAGAAGCCATGTCGCGGCACCTCAAGCAAAGCATCGTGGTGGAGAACAAAGGCGGCGCAGGTGGCGGCATTGGCATGGCACAAGTTGCCAAATCCAAAGGAGATGGCTACACGGTGCTGATGTCTTTGTCCTCCTTAGTGGTCTTGCCAGAAGCCGACAAAATCCTCAAGCGTGCCCCTCTCTACGAAACACATCAGCTCAAACCCGTGGCCCGCTTCACGGCCGATCCCACGGTGCTGGTGGTGCGTGCCGACAGCCCATGGAAAACCTACGCTGACTTCATCGCTTACGCCAAGACCAACCCCGGTCGCATCAGCTTCGGTTCGTCTGGCAACTACGGCACCATGCATGTGCCTATGGAGCAGCTCAAAGCTGCCACCTCGACCTTCATGCTGCACGTGCCCTACACGGGTGCTGGCCCAGCTGTCTTGTCTTTGCTGGGCGGGCAAATTGAAGCACTGTCCACTGGCCCTGCCAGTGTGAAACAACACATCGCTTCAGGCCGCTTGCGCGCCCTGGCCCACTGGGGCGATGGACGCCTGACCAGCATGCCCGAGGTCCCCAGCTTCAAAGAGTTGGGGGTGCCGATCCAATACTCGCAGTGGGCGGGCATGTTTGTTCCGGCAGACACCCCTGCCGCTGTGGTGGACGCTTTGCGACAAGCGGCCCGCTTTGCGGCACAAGATGCACGCGCAGTGGCCGCACTGACTTCTGCTGGCACCTCCTTCATGTACCAAGATGCGCCCGAGTTCGAGCGCTTTGTGCAGGCCGACGGCAAAGAAATGAGCGCCTTGGTCAAGCGCATCGGCAAGGTCGATTGACCCCAAGCGGTTCACTTGGCCCGAGCCTGACCCAACGTTTCCCAAAGCTTTCCCATTCAACCCATCGGAGACACCCCATGAACCACTTGAATAAGACCCTGAAATTCACCGCCTTGACTTTGGCACTGGCCTGCGGCTTGGTGCATGCGCAGAGCTTCCCCAACCGTCCCGTGAAAATCGTGGTGCCTTTTGCAGCAGGTGGCCCCGCCGACAACTACGCCCGCTTTATGGCGCAACGTTTGGGCGAAGAGCTCAAGCAGACCTTTGTGATCGACAACAAGCCCGGCGCAGGCTCGATCATCGGGACCGATCTGGTGGCCAAGTCAGCGGCCGATGGCTACACCTTGCTGATGATGTCGAACACGCACACCGTGAACGAGTCCTTAATCTCGACCAAACCGTTTGCCTTGATGAAGGACTTTGTGGGCATCGCGCCGGTCAATTACTCCAACTTGCTCTTGGTGGTGCACCCCTCCGTACCTGTCAAGACGGTGGGAGAGCTGGTGGCGCTGGCCAAGTCCAAGCCCGGAAAAATCAATTACGCATCCTCGGGCAACGGCACGCCATACCACATGGCGGGCGAGTTGTTCAAATTCATGGCGGGCATCGACATGACCCATGTGCCCTACAAAGGCAGCTCTGGCGCTCGCACCGACATCGTGGGCGGCCAGGTCGATGTGATGTTCGACGCTGAAACCACCATGGCGTCGCTCTCGCGCGATGGCAAGGTTCGCGCTTTGGCAGGCACAGGCCTGGCCCGCTCGGCAAACCTGCAGGATCTTCCCACCGTGGCCGAGACCGTGTCCAAATTCGAAGCCACCATCTGGCTGGGCCTGATGGCCCCCAAAGGCACCCCTGCCGATGTCGTGAACAAACTCAACGCCGAAGTGCGCAAAATTGTGAATAACCCCGAAGTGAAAGCCGCCTGGGCCAAGCAGGGTGCGGTGCCCATGTCGATGAGCGTGCCCGAATTTGACCAGTATCTGAACGCTGACATCGCCAAGTGGGCCAACATCGTCAAAGTCTCGGGCGCCAAGCCGGACTGAAGCGTTTCAACGGCCACTTTTGCCCCTTGATGGAAAGCACAACATGCATGTATTGAGTGGCGGCGCAGCCGCAGCCGTGGTCAAAGGCGTCCAAGCCGAGTTTGAACAAGCCACCGGCAGCCGCATCGACGGCACCTTCAGCGCGGTGGGCATGATGCGCGACAAATTGGTGGCCGGTGCGCCCTGCGATGTGGTGATTTTCACGCAACCCCTGATCGAGCAACTGATCGCTTCAGGTCATGTGGTGGCGGGCAGTGCACGATCGCTGGGCTTGGTCAAAACAGGCGTGGCCGTGCGCAGCGGTACGCCGCATCCGCCCGTGCGCACCCGAGCCGAACTGCATGCGGCCATCAGCGCAGCCAAGGGCATTTACTTTCCAGACCCAGACAAAGCCACAGCCGGCATCCACTTCATGAACGTGCTAAAGGCTTTGGGGCTCAATGAAAGCATGCGGGGTCAATTTCGTGCCTTTCCGAACGGTGCCACGGCCATGGGCGAGATGGCCAAAAGCACGGAAAGCGGCTTGATCGGCTGCACGCAAGTCACCGAAATCAACTACACCGAAGGGGTGGACCTGGTCGCCGTGCTGCCTGCCGAATTCGAGCTGAGCACCGACTACACGCTGGGCATTTGCACCCACACGCAAAACCTGCAGCAGGCTCAATTCTTGGCCGACCTGTTGAGTGGTCCCGCATCCGAGGCGGTGCGCAGGCAAGGCGGTTTTGAGTTCTGAGGTCGCCGAGTCGCCCGGCCGTTGAACGGCTTCAGGTATTGGCGCGTTTTTTGAGCCAGCGCATCACGCCGCCCAGAACCGGCAGTTTTTCGTAGAGCTCTTCGGCAGCATCCCAATAATCGCGGTGCATGGTCACCAAACCCTGCTCGTTGAACACCACATGGCTGGCACCACGCACGGCTTGCAAGGTGGTGGTGTCAAAGCGCTTGAAGCGAAAGCGAAATTCCCAGGTCAAAAAGGCCTGTGCGCCGTCCACCACCTGGCCGGTCACGACAAAGTGCGGCTGGTTCAACGCCACGTACATGTGCTGAAAAATCCGTTCAATCTCTGCTAAACCCTGCACCTCGTTGAAGGGGTCTTTGAAGCGGGCTTGCGCGTCATAAATCGTGTGCAGCTGCGCCACGCTTCGTGGCGACAGGGTTTCAAAAAAAGTGGCCAGGTTGTCGGTGGCTTGTCGGCTGTTCATGTGTGGCTTTCCATTCGGGCTCAAAGCCCCGTGAACTTGCGCACCAACGGGAAATACAAGCGGTAGGGCAGCAAGCGCAGCAGTTTCAGCCAGAGCGTGAAGCGTTTGGGGAAATGGATGTCGAACTGACCTTGTGACCAGCCCTTGAGCATTTGGCGGGCGGCTTCTTCGGGGCTGATCAGGGCGGGCATGGTGAACTGGTTTTGCGCCGTGAGCGGCGTGGCGACAAACCCGGGGTTGACCACGCTCACGCCAATGCCTTGGTCCTGCAAGTCCATGTACAGCGTCTCGGCCAAGTGGGTGAGGGCGGCCTTGGTCGGGCCATACGCCAGGCCATTGGGCAGGCCGCGCCAACCCGCCACGCTGCTGAGCAGGCTGATGTGCCCGCTGCGCCGTGCCAGCATGCCCGGCAACACCGCGTGAACCACCTGCAAAGCGCCCTGGTAATTGACCTTGTCGTGCTGCAACAAGTCATCGATGTCCATGGCGGTGGCGCGTTGGGCACGGTAGGTGCCTGCCGCATAGACCACCATGTCGAGCGGGCCTTCAGCCAGCAGGGCGCGGGCCGTGGCCTCCACTTGGGCAGCATCGCTCACGTCCAGTGCACGCCACTGTACGCCGCTGTCCTGCGCGGCCCAGTCTTCTATGCCTTGCGGATTGCGGGCTGAGACCACCACCCGGGCTCCGGCCGCACGCAGCGCTTGTGCGCAGGCCAGGCCAATGCCGGTGGATGCGCCCACCAACCAGACCCGGCGGCCTTGCCAGTGGGTGATGGGCGTGTTGAGCTGCAGCCAGTTTCGGGCTTGCGCCTGTGGGGCGGGTGCCGCAGTTTGCGGGCCTGCTTTGGGCATGGCCATGTCGGCCGCTTCAGTGGGCATTGCTGCAACGCCAGAGGAATGTGAGTTCATGAATATCAACCCGACTTGGACGCCAAAGGCGTGCGGCGCGTAAAGGACAAAGTGACTTCACCCAGCTTGACGCCCCATTTGCTCATGGTGGCTTTGTTGAGCATGACGCGGTCGTCCATCAGGTACATCCAGTCGTCAAACTCGACGTTCCAGACCCGGCCATCGACCGGCAGCGCCAGGGTGTAGCCCCAGCGGAATGCGTTGCCACTGACTTGGCCCGTGGCCTCGCCCACCACATCGTCGGCGCGGCCGGTGTAGCTGCCGTTAGGGCCGGCCTTGAGCTTCCAGATGCGGCGCTGCTTCGTACCATCTGAGTACACAAAGGCTTCGTCCAAAACGCCTTCGTCGCCATTCCAGCTGCAGTCCATCACTACGGTAAAGCGCTTAACGACTTGACCGCTGCGGTCGGTGAACACGCCCCACGCGTCGATGGTACCGGTGAAGTAAGTGCGCAAATCCAGCAGTGGTTTTTCTTGAGCGTAGTTTTGCACTTGGGGCCCGGCGCAGCTGGTCACAAAGGGTGTGGCGGCGACCATAGACAAAGCACCTAGGCGAGTCAGGGCCGTGCGGCGGTGGATCATGGCGTTGGCTTGTGGGCGCATGGGAGCCTTTCGTGGTGTGGGTTCAAAGCGGCCTCATGCCAAAGGATGATCCGAAGTGTGGGCCGAAGAATCTGCTGAAGGGTGGGCCAGGTCAGGCCCCGACATCAAATCGGGGCGACGGATCAGGCCCGTGTACAAAGCCAGTCCGGCCAGGAGCTTGAGTACGCAAGGCAGCAGGCCATAAGCCAGGCCCAGCGCCAGCACGGCATCGGCACCCTGCTGACCCGGGGCATAACCCCACAAACCGAGCAATGGCAAAGACAGCCCAGCGGCAAGCGCCAGATTGAGTTTGGTGGCCAAATTCCACCAGCCCATGAACGCGCCGTCTGTGCGGCCCCGCTCGCCGCAGCGGTCAATCAGTTGGTTGAGCAGGGCACCGGGTACCGTGAGGTCAGCGCCCAGCGCCATGCCCGATAGGGCACACACCACCAAAAAGCCTGTTGTATCGCCCGCGCCCAGCGTGACCACGCTGACAAAGGCCAGCACCGACAAAGCCATACCCGTGGCCCAAGTGCGCAGCAGGCCAATGCGGTCGATCACCTTGAGCCACAGCGGAAACGACAGCGCTCCGGCGGCAAAGTACAGGCCTAAAAACAACGGCTCCATGGCTTTGGGCGCTTGCAACAGGTCTTGCACAAAAAACAGCACCAGCGTGGCGGGAACAGCGCTGGCCAGGCCGTTGAGCATGAACACCATCAGCAAACGGCGAAAGCCCGCGTGCTGCCAGGGCTGCCAAAGGCTGCCCACCGCATGCCCGGGCACCACCGCAATGGTCGATGCCAAGGCGCTGCGCGCAACCCACCGCCAAAAGAATAAGCCCAGCGCCAGCATGAGCACGAGCAAGGCCGTCGTCGGCCCCCAGCCCCACAGCGCGGGCAAGGCAGACGCCAGCAACACCCCCACCAGCGCAAAGCCCTCACGCCAGGCGACCCAGCGGCTTTGAGCGATTCCCCCGCCGCCTTGGCGCGCCGCCCAGGCCTGGTGCAAGATGCCCAGCCCGCTGTAGGCCAGGTGGCTGAGCGTGAGCGCTGCGCCCACCCAAACCAGCAAACCCGTGGGCGACAAAGCCGCCGCGGGCGGAAAAAACAAGGCCGCAAAGCCCACCGCCACTGCCAGCGCCAACAACACCGCCGCCAGCCACACGGCCTGCCACGAGTGGCGGTACAACTTGTCGCCCCAACGCCCGAGCCACGGGTCCACCACCGCGTCGATGCTGCGACTGAGCAAGAGCACCGCGCCCAATGCCGCCAGGGGCACACCGTACTGCTGGGCGTAGAGGTTGGGCAAATGCACATAGACCGGCAACGCCACAAACGCCAAAGGCAAACCCAGCAAGCCATAGGCGGCCGAGGTCTTGCGCTGCACAGCGATGGGGGTTGCCAGGGCCAAGTCACTCATGGTTGCAAGCCTTGTAAGAGTTGCGCACGCATCTTGGGCTCAGAGGTGCGCTCGTCCAGCCAGATGCCAAAAAACAAGCGCGCAAAATTCACGTCTTTGACCACGCCGACGCGTTGGCCATTGACCCAAAATTCGACCCCCTCACCGGGCAGGTTGATGCCCGTGATGCGCTCACCCGCGCTGACGTTGGGAAACATCTCGCGCATGGCTGCCAGCCAGCTTTGTGATTGCACATCGGTGAAGCTGCCCACACGCCGCATCTCGTCAATCGACCGACTGGCAATGGCCGCGCCTTCCAGTTTGCGCAGGTATTGCAGCTCCAGGGCAAAGGCTTGTTGTATGGCCTGGCTGTGCCGAAAACCCCGCGGCGTCCACAACCTGGCGTCATACACCTCAAAGCCCCAAACCCGCAGGCGCACCGGCGCGGTGGGCACCACGCCGCCCAAGCCCGCCACTTCGGGACGGCTGTAAGCCGCGTTGGGGCTGGTCACGCTGGTGCTTTGCGCTTGTGCTGCGCCGAACAAGCCACCCCACAAGACCAGAAGAAAGCCGTGTCGCCAGCTGCTTTGCAGCAACCAGGACGTGGCGCGGGTTGTCAGTGAGGTGTGCATGGGAATTAGCCGGGCTTGACCAAAGTGAACTGCACCACGTCGATGCTGGCTTCGTCAAACGCCGCTTCGCAATACGCCAGATAAAAGGACCACAAGCGGATAAAGCGGTCATCAAATTTGAGCGATCGCACGGTGCCCAACTGCGACATGAAGCTCTCGCGCCAGCGGCGCAGCGTCTCTGCGTAGTCGGGACCGAAGTTCAGCTCATCGACCACCTGCAGGCCAGCATCTTGCGCTTGTTTTCGGAACTCGCTCGGGCTGGGCAAACATCCGCCCGGAAAGATGTACTGCTGAATGAAATCGGTCGATTGCAAGTAGCGCTCAAAAAACCGGTCGTCAATCGTGATGCTCTGCACGCACGCGCGGCCACCCGGCTTGAGCATGCGGCTGATGGTCTGAAAGTAGGTTGGCCAATAGGCCTGGCCCACCGCCTCGATCATCTCGATCGAGCACACCGCATCGTAAGGCCCATCGCTGATGTCGCGGTAGTCTTGCAAACGCAAATCAGCGCGTGCCTGCATGCCGTGCGATTGCATGCGGGCGTTGGCAAAAGCCAGTTGCTCGGTGGACAGGGTCACGCCGGTGATGTGGGCCCCAAATTCAGTGGTGGCCGCTTCGGCCAAAGCGCCCCAGCCGCAGCCGATTTCGAGCACCCGGTCGCCAGGCTTGGCGTCCACCATGCGCAGGGCGCGGCGCACCTTGGCTTTTTGGGCATCGGCCATGTCTTGGCTTTGGTCACCATCAAACCAGGCCGATGAGTAGTTCATCGTGCCGTCCAGCCACAGCTCATAGAAGGCGTTGCCCAAGTCGTAATGGGCGTGGATGTTTTTGCGGCTATTGGTCCGGTTGTTGCGGTTGAGCAGGTGTTTGATGCGGTAGAACAAACGCCCCAGCCAGTGACCGTAAATGGCGCTTTCAATGTGGTCACGGTTGGCAATGGTCAGGCGCAGCAGGGCGGCCAAATCGGGCGTCGTCCAGTCGCCCGCCATATAGCCCTCGGCAAAACCAATGTCACCTGATTTCAGCACCTCGGCGCACATGTCCCAGCGGTGAATGTGCAAAGCGGCAAACGGGGCCTCGTGCGTGCCAAAGACCTGGTTGTTGCCATCGGGTGCATGCACCGTGAGCGTGCCAATTTTCAGGCGCGTTAACAGGCTGAGCAGACGTGCAGCGGCCTTGGGCAGGCTGGCGTGCGAAATGCTGGTGGTGGCGCGGTGACCCAAGGCTTGGGCGTTGTCAGCGGTCTTCATAGAGGGCGGCATCCGGTGGGGTCCAGTGTTCATCGGGTCACAAAATCGCGGGGCGGCTCAGGCTTGCGCCAAAACGGTACTTTTTTCGACCACAGCAAGAGCGCATGCCAGTGGATGCGGGCCACCACACCCAGTGTGAGCAGGGGATAGCGCCACATCACGCGGCGCAGGGCCTCACCGGTGGCAGGCTCGAGCACGCCGCTCCAACTGGTGTCGATCAAGGGGCCATCGGCGTCGCCGTGGTCCACACGCGCCACGACCCGGTCTTGGCCTGCGTGTGTCACACGCATGAAGCGAAAGCGGTATTGGCCTTGCACATCGCAAAAGGGTGAGACATGGAAAACCTTGTGGGCCACAATCGTTTGGCCGTATTGCGGCTCGGGCAACAGGTAGCAATGCCGCTCGCCAAAGGTGTTGTTCACCTCGGCCACGATGGCGGCCAGGCTGCCATCGGCACGGTGTGCGTACCAAAAGCTCACGGGCTTGAAGGCATGGCCCAACACACGCGGAAAGGCCTGCAACCAGACCTCACCTGTGGCGTCCTCGATGCCTTCTTTGTCCAGCAAGGCATCGAGCCAAGCCAAGGCCCCGCCGGTCTTGGCCGGACGGCCATCGCCGTGGTCGGCATCGTGAAAGGCAAACCAGGCGCGGCGGTTGATGGCCAGATCGGTGCGGCACAGACCCGCTTGTAAGCTGCGCATGGGCAGCATCAAAAAAGCGGTCGGGTATACGAACGCGTGGTGGGCCGGGCGGTGGCGCGTGTGGCGCACTTGGCCCCAGCCAATGAGTGCGGTGGCTGAGGTCATGCGGCCAGTTTTTCCTGAAGGCCGCCTTGCTCGTGGATTTGCTTGAGCAAGGCACGGCCCACTTGCAGACCCGACTTGAGGCCATCTTCGTGAAAGCCATAACCCGTCCAGGCCCCGGCGTACCAAGTGTGGTGCTGGCCTTGCAGCAAAGGCACGCGTTTTTGCGCGTCAATCGCTTTGAGGTCAAACACCGGGTGCGCGTAGTCGTATTCGCCCAAGATGGTGGCAGGGTCGATGGACTGCAATGGGTTGAGCGACACCACCACGGGCTGGGCAAAAGGGATGCGCTGCAACAGGTTGAGCAGGTAATGCAGGCACACCCGAGAGGACTCGCGCTCGGTGCTGGCTGCGCGCTCGTAATTCCAGGCGGCCCAGGCCTTGGGGTTGGCCGGCAAAACGCTGGCATCGGTGTGCAGCACTGCACGGTTGTCTTGGTAACGGATGTCGCCCAACACCTTGCGCTCCTCACCTGAGGGCTCGCGCAGCAGGCCCAGCGCCTGGTCGGTGTGGGTGGCGATCACCACTTCGTCAAAGCGTTCGGCATGTCCGTCGGTGATGATGCGCACGCCTTGCGCGTCGCGCTCGATCAGGCGCACCGGGGTGCTGAGGCGCTTGTCGTGCAGGCCCGCCAAAATTTTCTCAACGTAGTGGCGTGCACCCCCCACCACGCTGAACCATTGTGGCCGGTTGGTCACCTGGATCAGACCGTGGTTATGGCAAAACCGAATCATGGTGGCCACCGGAAATTGCAGCATCTGGTCGGTCGGGCAACTCCATATGCAGCCCAGCATGGGCAGAAAATACCAGTCGCGAAAAGCATCGCTGAACTTGTGCGTGCGCAAAAAATCGACCAGCGGCTGCTGCAGGTCTTGTTCGCGCTGGGCTTTGGCGATGCGGGTGCACAGCGCATTGAAGCGCATCACATCGGCCAGCATGCGCCAAAACCGTGGGTTGACCAAGTTGCTGCGCTGGGCGAAGACGCTGTTCAGGTCGGTGCCGCTCCACTCCAGCGTCTTGCCATTCACCGCCCCCGGCACCTTGACCGAGAACGACATGTTGGACGGCGCGGTTTCGACCTGCAGTTCGGCAAACAGGTTGATCAAGTTGGGGTAGGTGCGTTCGTTGAACACCAAAAAACCCGTGTCCACGCCATGCGTGACCGGGCCTTTGGGCGTAGGCAGGGTGATGTCCACCGTGTGGGTGTGGCCGCCAAAGTAGTCACCCGACTCGAATACGGTGATGTCGGCATGGTCTTTCAGCGTGTGGGCTACAGCCAGGCCGGAAATGCCAGACCCCACGATGGCCAGTTTCATGCGGCGGCTCATGGCTTGGCTTTCAGCGCTGTATCGATGGCGGACAGCAGGGTTTTGCTTTCCGGCCCGGTCATGCTGCTGTACTGTTCAATGACCTTGCCGTCCCGGCCAATCAGGTATTTGTGGAAGTTCCAGCGGGGCTTTTGGCCGGTTTGGGCGGTGAGCTGCTTGAACAAGGGCGCGGCACCATCGCCCGTGACCTGGGTTTTGGTGAACATCGGGAACTTCACGCCAAAGGTGCTTTCACAAAAGGCGGCGATGTCCTTGTTGCTGCCTTTTTCCTGAGAAAAGTCGTTCGAGGGAAAGCCCAGAACCACCAAGCCACGGTCTTTGTATTGGGTGTTCAGCGTTTCCAGGCCTTTGTATTGCGAGGTGAAACCGCAAAAACTGGCGGTGTTAACCACCAGCACCACCTTGCCCGTGTACTGACAGAGTGACTGCGGCTTTTCGTCTTGCAGGCGGTCAAAGCTGTGGTTAAGAATGGCTGGGCAGGCGGGCGCCTGAACAGCCGTTTGCGTGGCAGCTTGCGCCGCTTCCAGCCCCAAACCCTGCATGGCTGCCAAGGCGACCAGAGTCAGGTTAATGCCCCATTTTTTTACCGAAGAGTGGCTCATTTGAACTTCAAAACTCATTTTATGACTAATCAGTTTAAACTTGTTTGATCTTATTGTCACATCCCCTCTCTGCCCATTGGAGAAAAGCATGGCCAAAACCCCGGGGTTCAAAGGGAACAAACAAAGTTTGCCGCAAAAGCCGTGTGCGGTTTGTGGCCGCGCCATGGTGTGGCGCAAAAGCTGGGCCAAAAACTGGGACAGCGTTTTGTATTGCAGCGAGCGCTGCCGCGCCGACAAATCCCGCGCGCCTTCCAACACCAACTTTCCGAACAAGGCCCTGGCATGACACGCCACCTGGTCTTGGTGCTGGGAGACCAGCTTGGTTGGGACAGCCCTGCTCTGGCGGACTTTGACCCGGCGCAAGACCAGTTGTTGCTGATCGAAGCCGACAGCGAGGCCGCCGAGGTCTGGAACCACCAAGCCCGAATCGCGATCTTCTTGTCGGGCATGAGGCACTTTGCCAATGAAGCGCACCAGCGCCGCTGGCCCTGCACTTATTTGAAGCTGGACGACACCACGCTGCCCGATGACTTTTATGGGCGGCTCATGCTCACCCTGAAAAGCCTTCAACCCCAAGCCCTGTTGATGCTGGAGGCTGGAGCTTGGCGCATGGAAAGGCTGATCGAGAAGGCGGCCGAGCAAGCCCAGGTGCCGCTGCGCTGGGTGGCCGACACCCACTTTTTGTGCAGCCGCTCCGAATTTGCCAAGTGGGCAGGGGACAAGAAAGAGCTGCGCATGGAGTTCTTTTACCGCGAGATGCGCAAACGCCACGGCGTGCTGATGGCGGGCAAAGAACCGTTGGGCGGGCAATGGAACTTTGACGCCGAGAACCGCAAGGGCTTTGGGGCCAAAGGCCCGGGCACCGTGCCGCCGCCGGCACATTTTGCGCCTGACCGCGTCACGCAAGACGTGATCGCGCTGGTGCAAACACGCTTTGCCAAACACCCGGGCACGCTGGACCATTTCGCTTGGCCCGTGACCCGCGAAGACGCCTTGGTGGCGCTTCAGCACTTCATTGACCAGCGGCTCGAAAACTTTGGTGCCTGGCAAGACGCGATGTGGACCACACTGCCTTTTGGCTGGCACGCGCTGGTGGGCAGCAGCTTGAACCTGCACCTGCTCCACCCGCGTGAGGCGATCGTCGCGGCCGAACAGGCTTACCACGCACGCGGCTTGCCACTGGCGAGTGTCGAAGGTTTCATCCGCCAGGTGCTGGGCTGGCGCGAATTCATCCGCGGGGTGTATTGGCTGGACATGCCGCTCATGGCTGAGGCCAACCATTACGGCCACACGCGCGACTTACCCGCCTGGTACTGGACGGGCAAGACGCACATGGCCTGCATGCAAGCCACCATTGGCCAAAGCCTGCAGCATGGCTACGCGCACCACATTCAACGCCTTATGGTCACCGGGCAGTTTGCGGTGTTGGCGGGGCTGTCACCGCAACAGGTCAGCGCCTGGTACCGCGCCATGTACGTCGACGCGGTGGAATGGGTGGAGACGCCGAACACCTTGGGGATGGCGCTGCACGCCAACGGCGGGCGCTTCACCAGCAAACCCTATGTGGCCAGCGGCCAGTACATCAGCCGTATGAGCAACTACTGCAAAGGCTGCCGCTACCAACCCGAGCAACGCACCGGCCCGGATGCCTGCCCCATGACCACGCTGTATTGGGACTTTTTGATCCGCCATGAACCCGACTTTTCTGGCAACCCACGCACCGCGCTCATGGTCAAGCATGTGGGTCGCATGAGCGCGGAAGACAAAGCGCAGATCCGAGCGCAAGCAGACGCGAGTCGGGATGGGTTGGATCGGTTGTAAATGACGTGTACAAGTCCTGCGTTGGCACTGAAGTCCGTCGGGTTGTGACACACCTCGGTTCAACAACTTGTTGTCGGCCGACAATTCAAGCCTGATTTGTGCGTATGCTTGGCAGAAATCATGATCCATCCTTTGAAAAAAATAGGTTTTCATGCCAATGGCAAGCCACGTGCCTGGTTGACATCGCTGGTATTTGACGCCCAATTGGCGCCTCGCCCCGTGTTCAAACCATGGGTTGGGCCCACAGCAATAGACATTCATCCGGCTTTTCGTGAGTGGCTTCGTCTGGCTTTGCAAAACCCAGCGCCTTCATCCTCAAACGATTGGCCTTTGCGTCGCCAACGCATCGTTGATCAAAAAAACTTGGGCTCTGCACGCACCCTGCACATCGTGTACACACACGCTACCTCTTTTGTGGCACACGCCCTACAGACCCATGCCCAGTCTTTGGGTTTTGCGGTTCACATCGACCACGAGATGCCTGAGGCCTTTCCCGAAGACTTGTACCTGGTCATTTGCCCACAAATGTTTTCGCATTTGCCGCCACGCGAAAAACGCATCGTTTTTCAAATGGAGCAATCGGTTCATCCCCGGTGGTTCACTCCTGACTATCTGAACATCCTTTACAACTCGGTGGCGGTTTTTGATTACTCGGCGCAGAACATCCAGTTTTTGATCCAGCAAGGCCTACCCGCCGACATGGTTTTTCACGTGCCCTTGTCTCCGGTGCCCAACTACCCTGGCGCTGAATTTTCAAACGAAGTCGCCGACTCCGACAGCTCGCCTGCATGCGATGTGCTGTTTTATGGCGACTTGAAAAACAAAAGAAGACAGGCTTTTCTCAAGGTGCTGAGCGAGCACTTTGACGTGCGGGCGGAACGCAGCTTGTATGGCCAAGACTTGTGGCGTGCCATGGCGCATGCCAAAGTGGTGGTCAATATTCACTATTACGAAAACGCTTTGCTCGAAAGTACGCGCATTTGTGAATGCTTGTCTTTGGGCGCGCGAGTCATTTCTGAAGCCGCCACCGATCAAGGCCAACATGCCGATTGGGAGGATCTGGTGGTGTTCACCCCGATCAACGATGCCCAAGCCATGGTGGAGGCCATCCACCAATGCTTGCGACAAACGCCCCTTGCTGCGCCCTTTTTGTCAGACCGTGCGTTCCGCTTGGGCCCCTCGATGGAAGCAGCATTTCGGACTTTGAATCTGCTGGTTCACAGATAAAGCATGACTGTGGGCCAAACTGAGCTTCACGCGTCAGGACCAACCTGGAGCACCCCACATTCACCTCCCCCTGTAGCCATCATTTACGCCGACTGATCTGCTTGAGCACATGCTCATGGGGGGCAAGGCACAGATCGGGGAGCAAGCTGGGGCCGTGTGGGCGGGGTTGGATAAAGTTTGAAGAAGATCTGGACCCACGACGAGTTTTATAAGTAAATTACAAATGTTATAGAATTTCAATAACTTTACTAATATACATATCAATGAATCCGATCACCAACCCGTACAACCCCGGCGCAGGCACGCCCCCGCCTGAGCTGGCCGGTCGAAATGAACTGCGCGAAAAGGTCAGGATCTGCATAGAGCGACTGCGCATCGGCAATTCAGCAAAAAGTCTGATTTTGGTGGGTTTGCGAGGGGTTGGAAAAACGGTTTTGTTGGACCGCATGCGCTTGGACGCAGAGGGCACAGGCATCCAGACTTTGCGCATTGAAGCACCTGAAAACAAATCTTTGCCAGCGATGCTGGCGCCCGAATTGCGCAAGGCCCTCTTGCGCATGAGCACCATCGAGTCAGCCAAAGAAGTTTCACAAAGAGCCCTGCGTGCACTAGCGGGTTTTGCCAAAGGTCTAAAGCTTAAATTTGCCGACATCGAAGTGGGCTTTGACTACGCGCCTGAGCCCGGTCTGGCCGATAACGGCGAACTGGAGTCCGACTTGACTGCGCTGTTGGTTCAAACCGGAGAAGCGGCCAAGGCCGCAGGCACCGTGATGGTCATGTTCATCGACGAACTTCAGTATGTCAAAGAAAGTCAGTTTGCTGCCCTGATCTCTGCGCTGCACCGCTGCGCGCACTTGCGTTTGCCCATCACTTTGGTGGGGGCTGGCCTGCCACAGTTGCTGGCCCTGGCCGGTGAAGCCAAGTCGTATTCAGAACGCTTGTTCGAATACCCGCAAGTCGACAAACTCAACACAAGTGCCGCAATGGATGCCTTGCGCAAACCGGCACAACAACTGGGCGTGCACTACACCGACGATGCAGCGTTGGCCATTGTGGAAAAAACCCAAGGCTATCCCTATTTTTTGCAGGAGTGGGGCAAACACACCTGGGATGTGGCCACCACCAGTCCGATCACTTTGGATGTCGTGAAGACCGCAACCCAACTGACCATCGCTGGACTTGATGAAAGTTTCTTCAAGGTGCGGCTGGAACGAACCACACCCAGTGAACGCCGGTATCTGCGTGCCATGGCAGACTTGGGTCCTGGGCCACACCGCTCCGGGGACATCGCCAATCAATTGCTGAAAACGGTCAGCACACAAGCGCCCGTTCGCTCCAGCCTGATCCGCAAAGGCATCGTCTGGAGCCCCACCCACGGCGACACAGCCTTCACGGTACCCCTGTTTCACGAATACCTGCTGCGCACCGTACCCACCAATTCATAGCGGCACACCAATCCGTTATTTACGCCGACTTATTTGTTGGAGCACATGCTGCTTGAACGCCAGCGCCAGCGGAGAGAGCTTTTTGCTGGCAGGGTAGACGATATGCCAGGCCGAGGGCAGAGGAAATCCCTGCACGTCGATCACACTCACACCATTTTCTTTTTGGTGCCCATGCAGGGCATGACGCGAGACTACGCCCACGCCCAGGCCGCCCGCTACCGACTCCTTGATCGCCTCGTTGCTGCCCAGTTCCAGCCGCACGTCGGGGCGGAACTTCATTTGCCGAAAAAACTGGTCGCCCGCCATGCGCGTGCCTGAGCCTTTTTCGCGGAAGATGAAGCGGCGTTGAGCCAATTCTTGCAAAGGCACGGCGCTGCGTTTGGCCAAGGGGTCGGAAGTCGGTGCGATCACCACGATCGGATTCGGCATGAAGGCCTCGTCGCCCAAGTCCATGTCTTTGGGGGGCATGGACATGATGTACAGGTCGTCCAGGTTGTCACGCAAGCGTTGCACCACGCCATCGCGGTTCAGGATTTCCAGCGAGACGTCAATGGCCGGGTGGCGCTTGCAAAAGCTGCCGATCAGGTGCGGCATGAAGTACTTGGCCGTGCTCACCACCGCCACCCGCAGCTTGCCGCGCGACAAGCCCTTGACGGCGTCCACGTTTTGCTCAAAAGCGTCCCAGGTGTGCGCCACGGCGCGTGCGGTCTGCGCCAGCTCTTGGCCCACCTCGGTCAGGTAGAGTTTTTTACCCACCAACTCGTACAGCGGCAAGCCCACGGATTCGCTGATGTCCTTGAGCTGCATCGAGGCCGTGGGCTGGGTGACGTGCATCACTTTAGCCGCTGCGCTGACGCTGCCAGTTTCGGCCAAAGCCAGAAAAAGGCGCAATTGCCGGAAGCTGACATTCATAGACTTTTATCTATATTCAAGGGTTGAAGAATCGATTTTACAAGTGTTTCATCCTTTTTTATGATCGGCGCAAGGAACACCCTATGCAAAATCTGATCGACCCCGCCATTCTCTTTTTCATCTTCGGCGTGCTGGCCGGCACCGTCAAATCCAACCTCGAAATACCGCCCGCCATCTCCCGCTTTTTGTCGCTCTACCTGTTGATGGCCCTGGGCCTCAAAGGCGGTTTTGCGCTGTCGCAATCGGGCCTGACGGCCAGCGTGGGCATCAGCCTGGCCGCCGCCGTGTTGTTGGCCATCGTCATTCCGCTCATCGGTTACGCCTTGCTGCGCCGTTTTGTCTCGGGTTTTGACGCAGCGGCGGTGGCGGCCACTTATGGTTCGGTGAGCGCGGTGACCTTTGTAACGGCAGTGCAGACACTGGAAAACCAGGGCGTGCCTTATGGCGGACACATGGCTGCAGCCATGGCGCTGATGGAATCGCCCGCCATCATCCTGGCGGTGGTGTTGGCCAATTCGCTGCGGCAAAAGCAGGCCTCGGGTGTGGTGCTGCAAGCAGGTGGTGTGGCCGCACTGGGCGGGCCTACCGCTCCTCAAGGTGCGTCGGTGGGCAAGATCCTGCACGAGTCCTTCACCGATGGCGCGCAGTTGCTGCTGCTGGGGGCCATGGTGATCGGTCTGATCACAGGCGAAGCGGGCAAAGAGGCGATGGCACCCTTCTCGGTGGACCTCTTCAAGGGCATGTTGGCCTTCTTCCTGCTCGACATGGGCTTGATGGCTGCACGCAACCTGCCGCAGGTCAAAGGCCAATCGCCTGTGCTGATCGCCTATGCCGTGCTCGGCCCCATCGTGCATGCGGCGCTGGCCCTTGGCCTGGCTATCGCCTTGAAACTGAGCGCAGGCGATGGGGCCTTGCTCATGGTGTTGGCCGCGAGCGCCTCATACATTGCCGTGCCCGCCGTGCTGCGCACCGCCTTGCCCGAGGCCAAACCCGCGCTGTATTTCGGGCTCAGCCTGGGGCTGACCTTTCCGCTGAACATCGTGCTCGGCATCCCGGTCTATTTGGCGGTGGCTCAAATGGTCCTGACATGAGCACAGCGCCGCCCCTTTTTTATCAAGGTCGCCAAGTTGCCATCCTGACGCAACATGGCAAACAAGACCTGGTGCGCGGCCCCCTGGAAGCCGCCCTGGGCTGTCAGCTGGTGCACACCGATGGCTATGACACCGACCAGTTGGGCACCTTCACGCGAGAGCTGACCCGCGCCGGCTCCCAGCTGGATGCGGCCAGAAAAAAGTCCAGCATTGGCATGGCACTGACCGGCGCGTCTGTGGGCATGGCCAGCGAGGGTGCGTTTGGCCCAGACCCATTTGGAGCCTTCATGCCCTGGAACACCGAAGTCGTGTTGTGGGTAGATCGCTTGTCAGGGATTGAAGTAACGAGCTTTGCTCACGGCCCTGCCCTGAGCTTGCACCGAATGGTATCGAGCCTACAAGAGCTGGAGCGCTTTGCCGCAGAGGCTGGGTTTCCAGAACACCTTTTGGTGCTGCGACCCGAACACCCCGAGCACCTCGACATGGACAAAGGCATCCATGATCACAGTTCGCTGCTCAAGGCCTTTCATCTGGCCCAAGCCAAGTCTGCCAATGGCGTGGTGTTTGCTGAAAACGATCTGCGGGCTTTTTGTAACCCGACTCGCCAAAAAATGATCCGCAAGGCCACCGAAGAACTCATTCAAAAATTGCTTTCAGCCTGCCCAAGCTGTGACTCTCCCGGGTACTGGCTCAGCCAGCAGATTCCGGGTTTGCCTTGCCGTGCGTGTGGCAGCTTGACCCGTTTGCCCAAAGCAGAAATATGGGGCTGCAAAAAATGCGGCCATGAAGGGCAACGTGCCGTGAATGCCCAGCCTTGGGCTGATCCGGCCCGGTGTGATTTTTGCAACCCATGATGGTGGTCATCACAAATGACTGAACCATCGTGTCTGCACAATGCGAATGGGGCAACGCTCTGCTATTGATCCGGCCCGTAGATGTTTGAATGGCCCATGTTTTTTTCGGCCATGCGGATGTATTGTTTTTGTAGGAGCCCACCTTGTGGGCGATTTCATCCACACCGCCAAGGCACGCCATCACCCACAGGGGTGGGCTCCTACAAAAAACCCCATCCCTTGAATGTTGCTCAAGACTTCACCGGGCCCGATCAATAAGCACTTGTCTTGACCATCATCTCCGGGCTGGCATTGGCTGATGCCCGAGCCAACACCCAGGCTGCAGTTTGTGGCGACACGGCTTCTTCCTGGCTCGTCCATGCGACAAAATCGTCTGGCCTGACCAGAACCCATTTGGCGTCATACCGGTCAGCACCCAGGCCGGACGTCAGCGCTACCATTTTTAAAGGCACCGAAAGTGCAGCCGCAGCCTCACTGAACACGCGCGCATTCTCTTCGGATGTACCAATGCACAGCAAGGTGAAATCTGTGCCCAGATGTCCGAAGACATCCCCACCGGCCGTTAATGGTGCAGGTGGCAGATGATGCCCTGTACGTGCTTCGAAGCGATGTGACCCGACAGCGCTGCAGATGCCGTTATTCCCATTCAAAACGATCGGCGAACCTTCGTAGTTCGGCTCAAAGGCGTGGACTTCACCAACTGCCCCTTTGGCTCGCGCCTGCCATTCCGATTCGAAAGCAGTCCGATTGACAGAAGGGTCAAATGAACTCATGAACTGGCTGTCCCGTTCAATTGATTTCGCGATGAAATCGTTCACGGTTGACAAAAATACGGGTCGCCGTTCAGCCTCGTATGAATCGAGAAGTGCATCCCCTGCACGGCCCTGAACTACAGCTGCCAACTTCCAGGCCAAATTGCGTGCATCTTCAAAGCCAGAGTTGACGCCGTAACCGCCATAGGGCGGATGGCTGTGTGCAGCATCACCCGCAATGAAAATGCGGCCTGCCCGATAGCTGTCAGCGACCGCGAATCGCAGATCCCAAAAACCAATGTGTTCGAATTCAATTGCAAACTCAGCGCCTATGGCCTCATGCAAGAAGGCGTGGAAATCGAAATTGTCTTCTGTCGTCCCAAGTGGCACCGGCGCATGGAAAAACCAGGTCTTGCCGAGATCAACCCGACCCAGAAATTTCCAGTAACCCTTGAGTTCAGGATGAAGCACGTTGTAATAAGACTTGCCAGGAAAACGTTCAAGCAATGAATGCAACTCTGTCGAGCGAAAGACCAGCAGCACCATGACACGGTCATGATCCGTTCGTGTCTGCGTTATTCCGACCTGCTCGCGTACAACCGAACGACTGCCATCACAACCGATCACATATTTCGCTCGTAACTTGCGTCGCCCAGTGCCTTGACGTTCAGTCAATACAAGCTCGACGCCATCATCATCCTGTACGACGGACACGGCGCTCCAACCATAGATCGTCTCGATTTTGGGTAACTCAGCCGCACGTTTCCTCAGCACGGCCTCTGTTGCGTACTGAGGTAAGCGCTCGTTGGCTGCATGGTAATAAGGCTTGACAAGGTCGCGCTGCAACCAGTCATAAGAGTACTCACCTAACAGCGTCCCATAGGCCGTCAAACCACCGATGCCGTACTCTGGTGGAATCGTTCGCGCCGCACGAAGTTGCGATTCAGCGCCCCATGCCTGGAAATGCTCCATCGTTCTTTGGGTCAGGTTTTGACCTTTGGGGATGGGCTGCGGTTGAATATAACGCTCCACCACAACGCATCGAACACCGCGCTGCCCCAGGTCAATGGCCATGCCCATACCCACGGGGCCTCCGCCCACGATCACTACATCGGTCGTATCCATCATCTTTACATCACCCATTTCGTTGGCCCTATTTCGGCAAAAACTTTGACTTTCAGCAACGTGGACGAACCACCATTGCGCCTCACTAAAAGACCCAACTCAAATCAATTCTGACGATTGGCCTTTTAACTGGCTCTATTAAACTTGACATCATTCAATCATTCAAACTGAACTTGTTCATGTATCCATCAGAAAAGCTCATGCATTTAAGCAGCCGTCAGTTGCTGGCTTTTCTGGAGGTCGCTCGTCTTCGCAGCATCTCAAAGGCTGCCGAGTGCATCCCCATGTCCCAGTCGGGCATGAGCATGTTGATCAAGGAATTGGAGGATCAAATTGGCGCCCGATTGTTCGACCGCAATCCGAGGTCGGTGACGCTCACCGATTCCGGTCGCGAACTCCTGCCTGTGGCACAGCGCATCGTTCAGGAATTGCGGGACCTGCGTTCGGCAATCCAAGGAACCGAATCGGCCAATCGTTCCCGCCTGAAGGTTGCAGCAACGCCCATGGTGTCCATGAGCCTTTTGCCTGAGATCGTTCGCGAGTTCACCAAGTCGAATGCACAAGTGGACATCACAATTGCGGATGTCGATGTCCATGCTGTACGCCAGCGCGTTTTAGATGGTGATGCCGATATTGGTCTGGGCTTCTTCGTCAAGCCTGCCGTTGGACTTTTACGGCAGCCTCTGTGCCGCTTTCGACTGATGTGCATCAGTCCACCGGCGTCAAACCCCAGCACTCACCTGTCATCTCGCCCCTGGACTGGCCTTCGTGATCTGCCGTTGATTGGACTTCCTGCTGACAACCCCATCCAATCGTTGGTGGAAGCCCATCTGGCCCAAATCGGGGGAGGCGGCGAACAGCGTCAAGTGGTGAACTTCATTGGCACTGTGATTGCCATGGTTCGCGCCGGATTGGGTCACGCCATCATCCCTTCGTTTGCCATTGAGGAGTGCAAACGTCATGGTTTACAAATCAGCATGCTCACTGCACCTGTCGTCAACCTGGATCTCTACCTCGTCACACGCAGAGGCACCCAGGCCAAGTCCACATCTTTGGAGTTCACGGCGCGCCTCAAAGCTACAGCAGCCAAGTTGGCTGCGCCTGCCCCAAAAAGACAAACCACCCGCAAGTAAACAGGCAAGGTCACTGGGGCAGAATTTTCTGATCCTGGATCAATCGCTCCCACTTGACGAAGTCGTCACGTTGGGTACGTGCCAATGCCTGAGGTGAGCCGGGGACCGGCTCCATGCCCAGCACGTTCAAGCGTTCGCGAACATCGGGCATGGCCAGAATCGCTCGCAAATGCTGGTTCATTGCGTTCACTGCAGTCTCAGGAGTGCCTGTCGGTGCAAACAAGGCCAACCAGCCGACGCCTTCAACTCCGGCCCCTGTGGCCTCTATGAGTGTCGGCACGTCGGGCAGTTGTGGCGCGCGTTGTGTTCCGGTCACGGCAATGATCTTCAACTTGCCCGCCTGAACCAGCGGCAAAGTTGAGGCCAAAACATCGAACATCACCTGAATCTGCCCACCCATCAGGTCGGTGCGAGCCTGTGCTTCTGATGCATAGCCGATCCAGGTCAGATCGGCGCCTGCGCGCTGACGCAAAAGTTGTCCAGAAAGAAACGGTACGCCGCCGCGCCCGCCAACACTCGCATAGTTGATGCGGCCGGGCTGTTGCTTGGACAGCGCGATCAATTCTTTCACGCTGTTCACGCCCAATGCGGGGGATACGGTCATCACCACCACGTTGTTGACGAGCATGGACACCGGCATGAAGTCCTTCACCGGGTCGTACGGAAGGCGTGCATTGAAGTGCGGGTTGATGGTCATGATGCCGGCATTGCCAAGCAAGAATGTGTGGCCATCGGTCGCCGATTTCACAGCCACTGCAGCGATCCCGCCATCCGCACCAGGCCTTGTATCCACCATCACAGGCTGCCCGGTGCGAGCTTGGAGTTTGTCGCTGAGCAAACGCGCCATCACTTCCACGGCTGATCCTCCGGGTGCAGGCACGACAATTTTGATTGGCTTGTCTGGCCAATTTTGTGCGCCAACGGACATCGGTAAAACGCTGCACATCAATGCGCTTGCCATCAGGATCGATCGGCGGCTGTTTTTTGGAATTTCGCAGGTCATGAGGTCTCCTATTTTTGTTTCAGCTGTCCTATCCAAGTCAGCTTTCAAAGCTTGTTCAATCGAGATTTGAGTTGAGGTCTACCCATTCATCAAACGTAAGCTGTTCATGATTTCATGATCAAAACTGATGCTTTTCAACGACCACCAATCAACTCAAGCGTGAAGCCATGCTGATCTCGAACATAGGTCACGCACCTGCCGGCAAATGGTCCGCCAGGCAGGGTCAGGATTTGACCGGCAACGGCAAATCCGAACCGCTCAAACGCCTGCGTCGTTTCAGACACGGACTCCACCTCCAGCGCCAGATGCGCACCGCCGATGTCGCAAGGTCGAGGTGCCATGGACGTCGCACTTTCAGGTGCGCTGTATTCCAGCAACTCCACCACATGCCCGCCCGCAAGCGTCACCATGGCCACACGGGCCTGCGCGCCTTCAACGCCTGTGATGTGCCCCAACGTGTCGCCAACCGGTATCTGCCGAATTTCGCCCGCTTGGGCGTTCAGGCATTGACTGAAGAAGGCGAGCATTTGCTCCAGATCATGAACCGTGAGCCCCGTGTGGATCGTGCGAAGAA
Organism: Limnohabitans sp. 2KL-51; assembly: GCF_003063645.1. Taxonomy (GTDB): domain Bacteria; phylum Pseudomonadota; class Gammaproteobacteria; order Burkholderiales; family Burkholderiaceae_C; genus Limnohabitans_A. The sequence continues at coordinate 68,381 of NZ_NESJ01000015.1, read as the reverse complement.
CAGCCATGGTTTTCCTTCAAATCAATCAACGCACCACGCCGATGGGTTGGCTTTCCCAGTAAACGTGCTTGGTACTGAGGAAATCGTTCAGTCCTTCCACGCCATGCAAGCGGCCATAGCCACTTTCCCGGAAGCCGCCGGTCTCGGCCTCGGGGAAGAGTTTGTTGTGGGTGTTCATCCAGACGGTGCCCGATTTCAGTTCTCGCGCCATGGCCTGCCCAGCGGCGCGATCGCTCGTCCATACGCTGGCGGCCAAGCCATAGCGTGTGGCGTTGGCGCGCGCAATCGCATCGGCCTGATCGCGGTAGCGCTCGATCACCAGAACTGGCCCGAAGAGCTCCTCCTGGATGTACTTGGAAGACAGGTCAGACACCTCCACCAGCGTGGGCGAGACGAACGCGCCCTGGCTCAGGGGGCCAGTCGGGACACCGCCCTGTAGCCAGACTTTTCCGTGTTGCGAAGCCTCGGCTGCCAAACGGGCTAGGCGGTCACGGTTGGCGTGGTCAATCAAAGGACCCAATTGCGAGTTGGGCTCATGCCCAGGCCCGATCACCAGGCTGTTCAAACGTTCGGCCAGCGCTGCGGCGGTCTCATCGAATCGGCTCTCGTGGACGAGCACCCGCGCAATGGCTGTGCATTGCTGTCCAGCCATGGGCAGGGCGCCAGCGACCAAACCGGTCAAGGTCGACACCAGCGGGGCGTCGGGCAACACGATGGCTGGCGCCTTTCCGCCGAGTTCCAGCGACAGACGTTTCAGCGTACCCGACGCATCAGCGGCAATTTTTTTGCCAGTAGCAGAAGAGCCTGTGAAGCTGATGACGTCGATATGCGGGGACTGGCTGATGGCGCGCCCGATATCCGCACCTGACTCTGTGAACGAACACACCACGCCTGAAGGCAGTCCTGCGATGGAGGTCAGACACTCCAGCGTCAGTTGGTTCACCAGGGCGGTCTGGTGTGCTGCCTTAATCACCACCGTGCAACCTGCAGCCAAGGCTGGCGCCAGAGATCGAATGAGCAGAATCACCGGCGCATTCCATGGAACGATGATGCCAGCCACGCCAGCAGGTTCACGGCTGAGCTGCGAATAGCACCCGTTGTCGATCTCGGCCACACGCCCCCACAGGTTGCGCGCCAAACCCGCATAAAAGCGCAGTTCAGACACGGCGGTAGCGATTTCGCCACGCGCTTCGCGTGTCAGCTTGCCATTCAGTGTCACCAGCCAACGCTCGATCTCGGGCGCGCGCGCTTGCAGGTTGGCCGCAAACTCCAGCAACACCGCCTCACGCAGGCGCGGGCTGCGCGACCAAGCGCCATGGTCGAAGGCTTGGCGAGCCGCACCGATGGCCGTCAAGGCATCGTCAAGTGATGCCTCGCTGTATTGGGCAGCGTGTTCGCCATTGGCCGGGTTGATGCAGATGCCGGGTTGTCCTGTGCCGACGGACCACATGCCGTCCAAATAATTCTTTGCTCGTTCCACTTTTTTGACTCCTTGGATTCTCGATTAAGTTCACGGCCAGATCGGCGTCGTTCCGACCCAACATTGGATGGTGATAGCGCTGATGAATTCGGCCTTCATTTCAGGACCTTTGAGGTGTATTTGATGATCAGGGGGTCATCCAACATCACCAGGTTCCGTAATAGATACCGTGCTCCTTGGCACGATCAGTTCGTTGCGCGACCTCGTCATCGCCCATGGTCAAGCGTGGATGTTGATCGTTGAGCCAAGCGTGCAGACGTTCGTCCAGACGCTGGCGCTCAGCCGCACAGCGTGGGTCTTTCCCCAAGTCCACATATTCGTCCGGATCGTCTCCCAGGTTGAAAAGTTGCGGCGTGAAACCTTGCCAACGCACGTACTTCCATTGCCTCTCGCGAACCATCCAACCGCGGCATTCTCCAGGCTGACGATTGAGCAGCAGACGGGCGCGGCGGAACGAATAATCGATCTCCGCGAAAACGCAGTCACGCCAGTCTGTCGGACTGTTGCCATGAATCCAGGGCATCAGAGAACGCCCCTGAGTCCGGTCCAGCTCTGGTCGGATCTGCAGTGCGTCCAGCGCGGTAGGCACCACGTCCACGGACTCGGCAAATGCTGTCACACGATGACCCCGGGTGGCGTCGGCCTGCGGACGTGGATCAAACACCATCAGTGGCGATCGAATGACCTGATCATGGAACAGGTCCTTTTCTCCCAGATGGTGGTCACCACCGAAGTCGCCATGGTCGTTGGTGAAGACGATGAGGGTGTGTTCGAGCTGCCCGTTGTCTTTCAAGGCCTGGATGACACGGCCGATGTGGTGGTCGAGCTGCTCGATCAGGCCCATGTAAACCGGCCGAACCTGGCGTACGACCTCATCCCGCGCAAAAGTCTGTGACTCTTCCATCTGCATATAGGCCGCCACCACCGGGTGTGGGTCGATCAATTCACTCGCCCGCTTTTTTACTGGCAGCATGTCCTGCGGGCCATAGCGCTGGTGGTAGGGTGCAGGGGCCAAGTAGGGCCAATGCGGCTTCACATAGGACAGGTGCAGCGCCCAAGGTTTTTGTCCTTGCTCAGCCAAATAGTTCAGGGCACATCCGGTGACATAGGCTGTCTCAGAGTGTTCCTCGGCCACGCGTGCGGGCAAGTGCAGGTTACGCAAAAACCAGCCGCTGGCAGTTTCACCATCGAGTCCATCCGCGCCCACCACATGTTCGGTCCATGGGTCATCGCCCTTGTAGCCGTGGGCACGCAAATAGTCAGCATAGCCGCTCTTGGCGTCTGGCGGCCCATGGCCCTCGATGCGGTCAATCTCCACAAAGCCACCGCTGGCATGGTGCAACCAAGCTGGTGAGCCCGGCGTCATGCCCAAGCGTTGCATGCCCGCCGTGTCTGCAATGACATGTGTCTTGCCAATCAAGTGCAGCTGTCGACCCGCACCCGCCAGGTAGTCACCCAGGGTAGGCTGCTCCACGGGCAACGGCACACGATTCCAGGTCACCCCGTGTGAGCCCACGTAGCGGCCGGTGTAATAAGACATGCGTGACGGGCCACACACGCCTGCCTGCACAAATGCGGCGTCGAATCTGACGCTGCGAGCCGCCAGTTCATCCAGGTTGGGGGTTCTGATGCTGGGGTGGCCATTGCAGGCCAAGTGGTCCCAGCGCAACTGGTCGCTCATCACGAACAGCAAGTTGCGCAGTGGTGCTTGGGTCATGGGAACTTACACAAAGATGGCACCACCCTCGACGCAGAGCGTCTGCCCAGTCATGAAAGCGGCGTCGTCGCTTGCAAGAAAGCTCACTGTGCCTACCAAGTCGGCGGGCAACGCATCGCGTTGGATCGAGCGCGACTTTCGAATGGCCTCGCCAAACTTCGCCATATGGTCATCATTTTTGAGTATCTGGTCCGAGAGCGTCAAACCCGGCGCCAGTGCGTTGGCCGTGATGTTCCAGGCACCCAGTTCACGTGCCAGCACGCGTGTGAAAGTGATGACTGCACCTTTGCTGGTCACATAGTGGGCCATGTTCGACAGGCCCTTGAGTGCCGATGTGGAGGCCACGTTGATGATCCGGCCCCATTGCTGGCCCTTCATGTGTGGTGCCACAGCCTTGGCGCAGATGAAGGGGCCAAGCGTGTTCACGCGCATGACCTGCATCCATTCGTCACTGGAATACTCCTCAAAAGGACGGTTCACCAGTGTTGAAAAGAGCGCAGCGTTGTTGACGAGGATATCCACACCAGCAAAGCGAGCTTCGATGGCCTTGACCGCGTCAGCGACTGAAGCCTCATCGGTCACGTCCATCGTTACGCCAAAACAGCGCGTGCCTGTGCTGTCCTCTTCTGCTGCGGCGACATCGGCGCCGCGCAGGTCACCAATGACAACACGCGCCCCATCAGCCAGCAGACGCTGCACGAATGCACGGCCCAAACCTGTTGCGCCACCAGTCACCAGTGCGGTACGTCCTGCTAATTTCATGGTTTTGTCAAAAGTTGTGAACGATGCCCGCAGCGAATGCACTTGGGTCTGAGCCCTTGACCGCAGGACGCACGCGTGCAAAATAAGCAGCTGGAATCAAACTGAGCATTGAGCCCGCATTGTTGTCGATGCGGCCATAGTTGACGTAAAGGCTTGTACGCTTTGAAAGGCTGTGGCTGTAGTAAGCCGCCATCGTTGTGCCCTTGGGTTCAGGCAAACCAGCGACCTTCAGATCGCCTTTGGTTTCACCCATCTGCATGCCCAGCCTGCCTGCTTTTCCCACGGGAAACACGGCGCCAAGCCAATAAGACGTGGTGTTGTTACTGGGAATGGCCCGATCACGAGAAGCTGCCGGTGTGACTTGGTGGATCTTGTACCATCCGGCGTTTACCGTCACCCAGCCATAGTCGTAACGACCACCGAGCCCCATCTCAGTTTGATCATCTACAGCGAGGTTTGCGCCCGTTCCGGTTCTCTCTTTGCTGCTTTGATAGGCTGCGGCGAGATTCAATTTGCCTGTGCGATAGTAGGCACCCAGGCCCATCATGCGTCCCTGATCTTGTGGCGCTGTGGCGTTCTCAAGTCCTGCTGTGACCACAGCACGCAACGTAAGCCCACGCATATCCGGTGACATGTAGTAAATGCCATTGCTCGCACGGCCGATGATGTTTTGACTGATGCTGCCGTTGTTTCCGTAATAGCCAATGCCCCCGTAATCCGTCTGGTTCAGCATCGGAATGAGCGGTGTACCCGTGCGGCCCAACGCCAGTTGACCCCACTCACGGCTTTCGATGCCTACGATGGATGTGCGACCAAAATTGGCATTAGCACCTGGCAGCATGTCGCCTGAATCGGTGCGGATGCCCATATCAAGCCGGGTAAAGGCTGAAAGTCCACCGCCCATGTCCTCGCGCGCTGAGAAAACGATTCGGCTGCCCGTGACGGTTCCTGTCCCCAATTGGGTTGTCTTTCCGCCGGGATCCCCTGTGTTCACGAATTCGAGGCTTGTATCAATAGCGCCGGAAATGGTCACTTGCGCTTGCGCGCCCAATGCCGTCATGGCAAGCATGGCCGCTGCAGCTCGGGAAAGGCTGGAACTGTTCATCGTGTTCTCCTATGGGGTTTGTAGGTTGGCTTCAGTCAAGGTCTAGATGATTCTATAAAAAATACGGCGTTTCTCAAATAGATACTGCATGATCTGCTGCTGGGACTTACCCTAATTGCTGTTCGACCACGCTCAATGGGCCGCGTGGACAGTGCGTGTCTCCAAGAAGGACGCCATGCCTTCCATGCCGCTCTCGCTGCCGATGCCGCTGTCCTTGAGTCCGCCGAAGGGCGCTTCTGGCGTAGACACCATGACGTTGTTGATGGCGATGGCGCCTACTTCCAGTTGCTCAGTTACAACATTGGCAATGCGCCTGCTGTCGGTGAACAGATAAGCCGCCAGGCCATACGGGTTGTGGTTGGCAATGACCAGCGCCTCCTCGAGGGTGTTGAATCCTGTGATGGGTGCCAGAGGCCCGAAGGGCTCCTCCGACATGATCCGCGCCGTGGGCGGCACATTGCGCAGCACAGTCGGTGCATGGAAGTGCCCCAGACCACCCATCGCACCTCCACAGGCCATTTCGGCGCCATGTGCCAGTGCATCGGCCACCAGTGGTGCCATGGCGGCCTTACGGCGCGCGTTGACCATGGGCCCCATTTGCACTGCTGGATTCATGCCGTTACCCAGCTTCAAGGCTTGGGCCTCGGTAACAAAGCGGTCGCAGAACTCACGTTCAATAGACTTGTGCACCAGGAAACGTGTGGGTGCCAGACAGGCCTGTCCTGCGTTGCGAAACTTGTGCCCCACCAGCATGGGTACGAATCGGTCAAGGTCAGCATCGGCCCACACGATGACGGGCGCATGCCCACCCAGCTCCATCGTGGTCCGCTTGAATCCTTCAGCGCACTGCCGTGCCAGTGTTCGGCCCACACCCACAGAACCGGTGAAGGACACCTTGCGAATGACCGGACTGGCAATCAAGGTTTCTGATATTTCAACTGGATTTCCATATACAAGTTGAAGGACGCCAGGCGGCAGCTCAGCCTGGAGACCATCCACCATGGCGGCCACGGCCGCAGGTGTTTCCTCGGCAGCCTTGACGATCACCGAGCATCCGGCCGCCAACGCCCCACCGATCTTGCGGGCCGTCAATATCACCGGGTAGTTCCAGGGTGAAAGGGCCAACACCGGCCCAACCGGGTACTTGCGCACCTCCATGGTGCGCACCGACCAAGCGCGAAGATGCCAGTCGGCCATACACGCGGCGTGACTCCTCGGCATACCACTTGATCATCTCTGCGGCGACTTGCACTTCCTGTCGCGACTCGGCCAGGGTCTTGCCCTGTTCCAGAGTGAGCCAGATGGCGATGGTCTCCAGTCGCTCCAGCATGCGCGCCACACCCCGCTCCAAAATTTCGGCGCGTTCGCGGGCTGGCCGTTGGCGCCAGGCTGCGAAGCCAAGCTCAGATGCAGCCAAAGCTTCTGCCAAATCCTCGGTACTGGCAGAAGAAAAATCACCCAATGGTTCTTCTGTCGCCGGATTGCAAACCGCGATGCGCAATGCACCCCGTCCAGAACGCCATCGGCCGTTGATCAGAAGCTCTGGCGTACGGTACTCGGGGACCGATCCCGCGACAAAGGGCGGTCGAGTCAAGGGCGTGGACTGCATGGGATCGAATTCTTTCTTCAGGAAAATGCGCTGCGCCAGACCGACGCCATCATCAACGCTAGGGCCACCACGATCGCCGCAGAGGTCAACCGGCGAATGTCTTGCGCGCTCAATCTCTTAAAGCCAAACTTGGCGATCGGCATGGACACCAAGGCACCCAGGAGCATGGCGCCCAGATGGGTCGTATCGATGCTGCCACTCATGCCAAAAACCACCCCCGTGCAGGCCGAAAGAGCGAGGCCGATGACCAGTGAAGTGCCGACCACGCGTTGCGCCGATTCGCCGCTGGTGGCCATCAACGCGGGTGAGACCAAGATGCCGCCTCCCGTACCTGTCGCACCGACAAGCGCACCGGTGGCGCACGCCAATGGGGCAAGCCCGAGTCTTTGCAGGACGCGACTCAAATTTTGTGAGTGAAGGGACACCAGGGCCAATACGCCTGCGACAAATATCGCCAGCTTGAGCGAGCCATTCACCACTGTGGCCAAAACCCCTGATTGGCCCATGACCCAAACCACCAATACAGAGCACAGGAGGCACACCCCTAACGCCGCTTTCAGAAATGTCCGCAACAATGGCCAAGCCACGTTGCCGGCACGTTGGTGGCTCAATCCCGCACCGATCTTGTAAACAAACGAGAAGGCACTGGCCGTGCCAACCGCAACTGGCAAGGACATTCCAAACAGCCCAACCAGAATGGGCACGACGACAACGCCGCCCCCAACACCAGACAAGTACATCAGAGCACCCGCGCAAGCCCCGAACACCATGGCTGATAACAACTCCATCGTCGGTGGCCTCAGATGCGCTCAGTCGTGCTCGTCAATTCGGCATCTTGAAGCCGGTATCCTTAACCAAGTCACCCCAATATTTGTGCTCTGCCCTCAACTCCGCTGCCACCGTTGCTGGGGCTGCTGTACCGTCAACCACAAAACCCTGCGCTGTCAAAGCGTCGCGCAATTTGGCGTCGGTAAGTCCCTTGTTCACGCGGGCAGCTATGCCATCGATCATCGCCTTGGGTGTTTGTGCAGGGGCCATCAAGATGTAGGAAATTGAGGCCACCAAGTCTTTGTAGCCGAGCTCTTGAAATGTCGGCACATTGGGCAGTTGGGGGGCTCTTTTCGTACCGCTGGTCGCCAATATGCGCACCGTTCCAGCTTGATGTTCGCGCAACCACTCAGCAACGCCCGACGAGGCCGCCAACAAGTGTCCACCAACCACATCGGTGATCAACTGCGATCCACCACCGCGGTAGGCCACATTGTCAAGTGGGACACCGGCTGCGCGCCCCAACTTGATGCCGAACATGTGCGGGATGCCGCCAAACTGGGGGGTGGCGAACACAGCGCGGGCGTTGTCTTGCTTGACCCAGTCGATGTAGGCCTTCAGCGTTGTCGCCGGAACCTTGGCGCTCACGATGTAGGCCACATCGAATCCGGCAACGCGGGAAACTGGTGCCACGTCTGCCAAAGAGTACTTGAGGTTGCCACGTGTGTGGGGCGTCAAGGTCATTGCACCCGATGGGGCCATCAGCAGTGTCGTACCGTCTGCTGGCGCGCTCTTGATCGCATCGAATCCGAGGGCCCCGCCAGATCCGGGGCGGTTCTCAACGATCCAGCGTGATCCATCAGAAGCAGCCAATACTTCCGCCACGCGACGCGCAAGCCCGTCCAGATCAGAACCGGCAACGGTACCGACGAAGATACGGTTTTGTGCCAGAGCCATATTCGGAATCGCGGTCATTGCGCCAGTCAACACAATGGCCATCGATGCGAAAAAATTCTTCATAAATTGAACTCCTTTGATGTTTGTGAGGGGGTTAATCACGGAAGGCGTTGTCTCGCCTTTTTCTTATTGCGGGCAACAATGCGGCGACCAACATCACGACAGCGATTGCGATCAAGGTGCCAGAGATCGGACGGGTCAGGAGCACGCTCCAATCCCCACGTGAAACAAGAAGCGTTCTGCGCAGGTTCTCCTCGAGCATCGGCCCAAGCACCATGCCCAGCAACAAGGGGCCAGCTTCGCACCGGAGTTTGATGAATGCAAAGCCAATGACGGCAAACACGCCAGCGAGGTAGATATCGAAGTTATTGTTCGACAGCGTGTACAGGCCAATCACGCAAAAACAAACGATCGATGGAAACAAGAACCGATAAGGCACCGTCAGGAGCTTCACCCAAATGCCGATGAACGGCAGGTTGAGGATGATCAACATCAAGTTGCCGATCCACATCGAAGCAATGAGACCCCAGAACAAGTCGGGGTTTTCAACCATGACCTTGGGGCCTGGTGTGATGCCCATGACCACCATCGCGCCAATCATCAATGCCATCACGGGGTTGGGTGGTATACCCAGCGTCAGCATCGGGATGAAGGAGGTTTGTGCCGCCGCATTGTTTGCACTTTCAGGTCCGGCCACGCCCTCAATGGCACCGTGTCCAAATCGCTCGGGTGTCTTGGAGACCCGTTTTTCCAGCGTATAAGAAACAAACGACGCCAGGATGGCACCACCACCGGGTAGGACACCCAGCAAGGAGCCGAGTGCCGTACCCCGCAAAACAGCAGGCATCGCTTGCCGAAAGTCCTCACGTGTTGGCCATAAGTTTTTGACGTCACGTGTAAAGACTTCACGCGATTCAGGGGGGCGATTCAGGTTGCCGATGATTTCGCCAAAGCCGAAAAGACCCATAGCGACTGCGACGAACCCAAGACCGTCGGTCAACTCTGGAATGCCAAAGCTAAAGCGCTCGACACCTGACAAGGGATCGGTGTTGATCTGGCCAAGCAAGAGACCTAGAAGCACCATACCAACAGCCTTCATGACTGCTCCAGAAGCCAGCACAACGGCACCGATCAAACCAAGCAGCATCAACGCAGCGTATTCCGCAGGACCAAAGGCAAATGCAATCCCTGCCAGTGCTGGTGCAAAAGCCGCCAACACCAAGGTACCCACGCAACCTGCAAAGAATGAGCCAAGTCCAGCCGCCGCCAGCGCAGCGCCAGCCCGCCCCTTGCGTGCCATCTGATACCCATCAATGGCCGTGACGATTGAGCTCGATTCTCCGGGTAGGTTGATCAGGATGGCCGTGGTCGAGCCGCCGTACTGTGCACCGTAATAGACGCCTGCCAGCATGATCAGCGCGGCCGTCGGATCCAGTGTGTAGATCGACGGCAAAAGCATCGCGATGGCAGGCACAGGCCCCAATCCTGGCAGAACGCCTATGAGGGTTCCGATAAAAACACCGCCTAGCGCGAAGGCCAGATTCTGCAAGGTCAGCGCAACTCCGAATCCGGTTGCCAAGTTGGAAAACAGGTCCATCTTCTCGTCTCTTTATATTTTGCTTGGCATGATGGGAATACGCAGCTCCAGCCCAACGACAAAGAGCAACCAACTGCCTAAGGTGAGGACTGCCGCCAAGCCAAACGCCTCACGTAATTTGAAGTCGCTCGTAGCAAAGCAAGTGAGTACGATGACGAACGGCAGGGTGATCAACATGCCGACGCGCGGCAAGAGGAAACCGGCTCCCAGCACTGCAGCGACGATGACCAAAATGGGCCGCCAAATGGGTGACGTGATGCGGTCATCCTCATTGCGTTCACGGCCCAGAGCGCCGATCAACTCGATAACGCCCACCGTGGCCAGCAGCAGTCCAAGCCCAACCGGAAAATATCCAGGCCCGGGCCTTGCCGATGTGCCAAATCGATATTCAGTGGCACCGATCGCAAACGCCAAACCCACCACGATGAAAACCACACCCGACCAGAAGTCGACTTCGCTCTTTATTTTCATACCTGTCCCTCTTGCAGCGCTTGATCTGGAATGGCAACCCGAGCCACCCCGAAAACTTCCATTTGCACCAAATCGTGTAGCGGGACAACCTCGACGTCAAAAACGGGGTTCTGCGGGTCGTCGATGGCGTACTCCCGGATGCGAGGCGTTGACGGAAGATCGTCGGGGTAGACCCGCGTCAGGTCGTTCGCATCAAAGGTTTCGATGTTCAGGCCGGGATAGCACAGCGAGAAGTCCACCAGCACGTTGCCTGTGCGTGGCAGAACATGGGCGTCGCCCATGGCGAAGCTCACCGCGCCCTCGGAAGCATCTGTCGGCGTAGAAAAAACCACGCGAGCAGTTTGCTTGACCTCGTCAATTTCGTAGACCACTGCCTGACTCATTGACTCTGACGCACTTTTGACGCGCTCTCCTGTGAAAGGAATCGCCTGGTGGACGTTGTTGTTGAAGACAACGATGTGCCCTTGTGGTGTCAAACGCGGATTGTGCTGGTGGCTTGGCAAGATGAAATCAGGACCGACGGGCCTCAGCAATTTGGCCCGTAACGGCTCTGACCAGCCGATGTCGCGCGCCAAAATCCAACGGATCTGACCTGTCGATCGGTCAATCTTGATCACTGCATCGAGGTTGCGCAGCGACAGCAGCACCGAGTTATCACGCGGATCGTGGTGCACACCGTTGCCATGCGTCCAGTCCAAGTGGTCCGGAAAACCGCGTACCCACCAATATGACCAGAATGTGTCGTAGCCGATCTTGAACGGATCGAGGTGGTCGAAGCAGTTCCAGCGCCAAATCACTTCACCTTCCGGGGTGAACTCGATGACTTCGTCGCCCATCACCCATTGCGACCGCCTTGGTGCGGTAGCGTCCGTCTCGCTCGTGTAGTAGTTTTCGATAAGGCGCGGCACGGCATTGAGCGACAGGAAATTGCCGTTGGGCAGCGCATCGGGTTGGTGGTGCAAGGTCACTGCCTGTACAGGGACAGCGCCAGGTGGCATCGGGGCAGGCCCCAGGGCGGCACCCCAGCAACGCAGTGTGCGCCCCAGCCAGTCGATCTCGGTCGGGCTGTTTCGCGTCGTGTGAAAGAACAGGTGACCGTTTTCCAAAGCAGCTACCCCTGAAATCCGTGCAGGGCTGCGATAGAACCACACGATCTCACCGTCCTCGTCAAGCGCCAGGATCAGACTCCAGTCGGTGGTGAACCGACGTTGCTCGGCTGTCATGCGATGTGATCGCCCAAGCGCACGTCGCCGCACACTCAACAGCGTCAGTCCAGGCTCCATGCGGTCTCGCTGCGCACGGTTCACGCGCAAGGGTGGAAAGTCAAGGCTGCTGATGGGCGGTGCGGGTGTCTGAACAGTCAGTGGCTTTGCCGCAAACCGCTGCCCTTGGGCGTCAATCAGTGACACTTCCAGGCGGTATGACCGAGCGGGCTTCAAACCGACAACCGGCAGCGACTTGACGCCGGACTCGACCTGCCAGCGGTAACGCTGTGACACCCCCTCAGACTCCGCCATCAGTTCCAGGGTTCCGGCCACGTTCACGTCGACTGACAGCACCAAGGCCATCGGCGCAACCGGATCCGCATTCGGCACCACACTGGGCTCTTGTCGGAACACATCGGTTGTCGGCTGCGCGTTGCCCATAGACAGTCTTTGCCTTGTTTAGATACGCGCCAGCGCACGATCCAGTCTGGCCAAACCGTCCTCCAGATCGGCAGCCGTCAGGCCAGCAGATACAAAGTAGCGGTCGCCACGGCCAGCATAGACCCCTTCTTCAATCAGCGCCAAGCGCAGTCGGCGTGCCTTGTCACGATCCGCGTTTACGGCAAGGTCGCGTGCTGAGTAAGCCACCGGTAGCGAAGTAAAGTGAGCGCAGAACACGCCTCGTACGCCTTGCACCAGCAGATCGTGTCCGTGCTTGCTGCCCAGTCGCTTGAATTCGGCCATGAAGTGCGACTGCATCTCGTCGATGTACCGGTACGCTGCGCCATTGTCGCGCTCCAGCATGCGCATGGTGGTCAGGCCCGCCGTCATGCTCATGGGGGCGGCATTGAAGGTACCCGCACCGACTACAGCGTTGGAACGCAGCAGCTCGAAAATGTCCGCACGACCCGCTACCGCCGCCAGTGGCATGCCTCCTGCAATGGCCTTGCCGAAGCTGGCCAAATCGGGGGTTACGCCATAGTGACCCTGAGCACCACTCAAGCCCATCCGAAAACCTGTGATGACCTCGTCAATACAGAAGACCACGCCGTACTGGGCGCAAAGCTCTCGCACACGCTCCAAGTAACCGGGTCGTGGGATGCAGCAGCCCCCATTGGTCATGACGGCTTCCATCATGACCAGCGCGATGTCTTTGCCGTGGGTCTTGAGCAGTTCTTCTAAAGCATCTGCATCGTTCCATGGGATCTTGAAAGACTCGCGCATGGCAAATTCAGCGCGGCCTTCGGTGTGCATGGGGTCAGCTGGGTTCTCCAGCGCATAAGGGTCGACGCCCTGCTCATCGTTGACGCGGCCACCCAGAACGTTGTCCAGCCAGCCATGGTAGTGGCCCTCAAAGCGTACAAACAGGCGTCGACCTGTGAAGGCTCGCGCCAGACGCACCACCATCTGCACAGCCTCTGATCCGGTGGTCACAAATCTAACCCGGTCGGCACAGGGAACATGTCTGACGATCTTCTCAGCCAATTGCACCTCAGGCTCGGTCTGCAGCATGCCCGAGGCCACAACGAAAAGCCTTTCTAGTTGTGCATGAAGGGCGTCCTGGTATTCACGGTTGCCGTGTCCCCAAATGCCCGGGCCCATGCCGATGGCAAAGTCGATCAACTCTCGGCCATCAACGTCCCACAACCTTTGACCTACCGCCTTCTCGATGAATACCGGAGGTTCGGGGAAGGTGCGAAGATTGCTCTGCCTTCCTGGCATGACTCGCGCAGCGCGTTCGGCCAAGTATTGCGTTCGTAAGCCGAGGTTGAAATTCAATTGATCGGTTTTATTCATGCTGACAGATCCGTATCGATGACACAGACGTTGCCGCCCACAGTGGCCTCGCCACCCGCTTCTACGGTGTGGGACAACAGCTTGCCGTCACAGGGGGCATCCACCTCCATCGTGACTTTTTCACTTTCGATTTCGTACAACGTTTCACCCTTGCGAAAGATATCACCGGGCTTCTTGTGCCAGACGCTGATGGTGGCAGACTCCATGTTCATGCCAACGCGGGAGAGTTTGAGATTGACTTTCATGGGTTTCAAGGACGGCTGTCCGTCAATTGCTGAATGGTGGCAACGATGCGTTCGACGCTGGGCATCACCAGCCGCTCCAAATTGGGGGCATAGGGCATGGCAACATCTGGCACCGTCACACGGCGGATGGGGGCACGCAGCGATCCGAACGCCTTGTCGGCGACGATGGCTGCGATATGACTCGCGGCACTGCAGCTGTCACGCGATTCATCGACCAAGACCAGTCGGCCTGTCTTTTCTACCGAGCTCAGGATGCAGTCTTCATCCAGCGGAACCAGTGTGCGCGGGTCGATCACCTCGACGTGGATACTGTGTTCATTGCGCAGCACCTCGGCCGCAGCCATGGCCAGCTTGACCATGGAGCCGATGGCCACCACGGTCACGTCGCCACCCGTGCAACGCACCGCCGCCTTGCCCCAGGGCGTGACGTAATCGCCATCGGGCACCTCGCCCATCTCACCACCACGGCCACCGGCTTCCAGGAAAAAAGATGGGCTGTCGCTGCGGATACAAGACTTCATGAGTCCCTTGGCGTCTTCGGGGGTGGCGGGGACCGCCACTCGAATACCGCCCAAGTTCATCAACAACGGGTAGGGCGTGTCGGAATGGTGTGCAGCAATCGAACGCCCACCACCGTAGGCTGCCACGTAGGTCACAGGCAAACGTGCCTGCCCCCCGGTCATGTAGCGCAACTTGGCCGCCTGGTTGGCGATGGAGTCGAATCCGGTGTAGGTGAAATTGGCGAACATCATGTGCGCCACCACGCGGTGCCCTGCAGCGGCCGCGCCCAGCGCCATGCCAGTGATCAGTGTTTCCGAAATCGGTGTGTTGCGGATGCGGCTTGGCCCAAAGCGCTGCGATAGGCCACGGGTGTCACCAAAAAGGCTGATTTCTACATCTTCGCCAAATAGGATGACGCGTTCGTCGCGTGTCATCTCTTCAACGAGGGCCTCGTTGATCGCCTGAATAATTCTCTTCTTTGCCATAGATTGGTGCTCCCTCAGGCGAACATGAATTGCAGCGCTTGCTCTGGCGGAGGCGGCGGGCTGTCAATGGCAAATTGAACGGCGTCTTCGACCTGAGCGAGAACGCGGGCTTCGATGTCGGTCAACTGGTCCAACGTGGCTTGCTGAGTACTCAAGAGTTGAGCCATTTGTCGCTGGATCGGGTCGCGCTCAACCCAGGACTGAACTTCTTCTTCGCTGCGGTACTTTGCACCCTGAAGGAAACCGGTTTCGGCTTCCACATGCCCGGACATGCGGTATGTGAAGGCTTCGATGAAACTGGGACCTTCTCCGTTGCGGGCGCGTTGGACGGCCTGGCTGGCGGCGGCCCAGACTGCATCCAGGTCATTGCCATCGACCTGCACACCTGGAACGCCATAGGCGCCAGCGCGGTCCACGATACGTCCAGCCACCACGGTGTCCGAACGCGAGAACTCCGAGAACAGGTTGTTCTCGCAGATGAAGATCATGGGCAGCTTCCAAAGGGCGCTGAGGTTGAGGGCCTCGCTCATCACGCCTTGGGTGGACGCGCCATCACCAAAGAAAGCGACAGACACGCCGCCATCACCCTGCAAAGACTGCGAATAGGCCGCACCGCAGATGAGGCTGATGCCACCGCCGACGATGCCATTGGCGCCCAAGATGCCCTTGCTCAGATCTGCCACGTGCATGGTGCCGCCCATTCCCTTGCACACACCCGTTACCTTGGCATGGATCTCGGCCATCATGGCCCGCACGTCACCGCCTTTGGCCAGGAAGTGGCCATGCCCACGGTGGTTGCTGGCGATCCAGTCGGCGTCGCGCAAGTGTTGGCACACACCCACACCGACTGCTTCCTGTCCGCTGTAAAGGTGCACGCCTGCAATCAACTTGCCCGCCTTGAAGTCCGCGCCCAAGCGCTCTTCAACACGGCGGATCAGCAGCATTCGCTCATACATGGCCAGGCGTTCGGCCGTGCTGGGACGGTTATCCCCGGGGTTCTCTTTCATGGCTTGAATCTCGGTCTTGTCGTCACATGGTTGAAGGAGGGGTCATTGACCCATGCGTTTACTAATTTTAATCACGTCATTTCTTTAAAAGCAATGATTTTTTTGGCTCCTTGTCACCTACGACACATTCTCAACCAGATTTAGCTCACAAAATCTACTTCTTTAGATCAATTTGGATTTGTTAAAACCGTTATAAATCTTTATCTATTACTTATTAAGAAATGCTGTTTCTTTATTTGCAAATTTTGCTGTTCATCAATGATGCAGGAATCAAGAGTTCCAGGACCTCAACCGCTGAAAACACCACACCCCCGTGGGTTTCAATCCACGCAGTTTGTGGTCAACTCGATCAGGGCCACCCGTTTCGCCTTTATCAAAATGTCAGCAGCTGCTGCTCATATGTCGTGCAGCCGGAGAGGGGCGAACTCATGGTCTTTGTAACCTCATGGGTTAAAAACCTAACGAGGGCAGGTGGTAACGGCACTGGACCGCAACCACTTGAATGCTTTGGAAGGTTAGGAGCGTTACAATTATCGTTACACGAGAACTCTTTGCTGCTGCGAGCATAAGCCTGCGGGGCCTTTCCATCCAGAAGAAAAACACCTTCCGTCATGGACCCGACCACCCCATCGAAGCCCGACTTCAAACCAAAAAAGTCGTGCCAAATCATTGTCTTACGACATCCTGATGTGAAAATATTGGGACATGAACACCCATGAGCAAGACCGTTGCCAAAGCCCTGACCATCCTCAAGCAATTCACGCCCGCCGCAGGTGACCTGGGTGCCAGCGATGTGTCTCGGCTATTGGGCATGGACAAGGTGATTGCCTACCGTTTGCTGCGCACCTTGGCGGCGGAGGACTTCCTGGTACAAGACCCATCCACCAAGAAATACCGATTGGGGCCTGGCCTCATTGAATTGGCCAGCCACAACCTGCGCCAAGTACCTGCTGGAGAGGTGGCACGGCCATGGATGGAGAGCTTGCGCGATCTGTGTGACGAAACCGTCATGTTCGTTGTACGCCGTGGCACGGAAACCGTTGTATCGCTGCCCCTGGAAAGCCGCCAACCCATGCGAGTTGCGGCCAACGTCGGTGATGCAGAGTCCATGCACAGCACCGCATCTGGCAAGGTGATGCTGGCCTTCGGGCCCGATTCACTGTTCGACGAAGTGCTGGTGACCGGTTTGCCAGCCGTCACGCCGCGCACCCTGATCAGCCCTGACAAGTTGCGCGCCGAGGTCAAGCGCGTGCGGGTGCGCGGCTGGGCACTGGACAACGAAGAGTGTGTTGCCGGCATCCGAGCATTTGCAGCGGGCGTGTTTGGTCGGCGTGGCGAAATCGAAGGCTGCCTGGCCATCCGCGGACCCGCCAGCCGACTGACTGACGCCGTCATCGAAAAACTGGCACCTGAGCTTGTAAGCGCAGCGCTGGAGGTCTCCAAGAAACTAGGATTTGACCCGGCCACCTGAACCCCTTGGCGTTCCTCCATCGTTATCTTGATGAACAGCCCTCGGTGACCACCCGGATGGGTCAGGGTTAGGTTGTCGCTCGATTGGGTGTCTTGCATGCACTGACGTCACCACAGTCTTCGGCACCATCGCATCAAGCCCGTGTTGGAGGCTGGAATTTTGTTGCCCACGAGTGCGTTGTATCGGGAATGGAAGTCCATGCCCAACCATGGGCAGATGCCGCCCGTTGTGATTTTTCCAATCCTTGAATCATCAACCAACGAGCGTGGCTGTGCGCAGTTACACCGAACGCATCAACCCACCATCAATCCGTAAGCTCTGGCCCGTGATGTAAGCCGCTGCATCCGAGGCCAAAAAGGCGATGGTCGCGGCCACTTCTTCGCTGGTGCCGTAACGCTGCATGGGCACACTTTGGCGGCGCTGCTCTTGGGCGGGCAGGCTGTCGATCCAGCCGGGCAGTACATTGTTCATGCGCACCTGGTGCACCGCGTTCTCGTCGGCAAAGAGCTTGGTGAAAGCGGCCAAGCCAGCGCGCGCCACCGCTGAGGTCGGGAACATCGCGCTGGGCTCGACCACCCAGGCGGTAGAGATATTGACGATGGACCCCGATTTTTGCTGGACCATGATGGGCGCCACCACCCGCACGGCGCGCACCACGTTTAAGAAATACATGTCGAGCCCCAAGTGCCACTGCGCATCGGTCAACTCGAGCAACGGGCCCTTGGGGCCGTGGCCTGCGCTGTTGACCAGCACGTCGATGCGGCCCCAGCGCGCCATGGTTTGATCGACCAGCTTTTGCAGGTCTTCGCTCGACAGGTTGGAGCCCGTCAGGCCGATGCCGCCCAACTCGCGGCCCAGCGCCTCGCCCTTGCCGGACGAAGACAACACCGCCACCTGAAAACCATCTTGCGCCAGCTTGCGCGCTGCAGCTGCGCCCATGCCACTGCCGCCGCCCACCACCACCGCCACTTTGTTGCTCATGCTTTGCTCCTTGTTTGTGTCAGTTTTCTAAACATCTTGCCAGACCACTGGCCCAAGTCATCCAGGTAGGTGAACACCACCGGGATAACCAGCAAGCTGAGCACCGTGCTGGTGAGCAAGCCGCCAATCACTGCAATGGCCATGGGTGAGCGGAAACTCGCGTCGGCCGCGCCCCAGCCCACGGCAATGGGCAGCATGCCCGCGCCCATGGCAATGGTGGTCATGACGATGGGCCGGGCGCGTTTGTGGCAAGCATCCAGCATCGCGTCCCAGCGGCTCATGCCGGGCACGGCGGGGTGATCGCCCTCGGCAGGTTTGCCGCGTCGCGCCTCAATTGCGTACTCCACCAACAAGATGGAGTTCTTGGTGGCGATGCCCATGAGCATGATGAGACCAATCAGCGAAGGCATGGAAAAGCTCTTATCCGCGATCAACAAGCCCACAAACGCGCCACCCAGCGACAGCGGCAGCGCCGCCAAAATCGTGATGGGGTGCAAGAAGCCTTTGAACAGCAGCACCAGCACGATGTAGATGCACAGCACGCCGATCATCATGGCCAAGCCAAAGCTGGCAAAGAGTTCGCCCATGACTTCGGCGTCGCCCACTTCGACCACCTTCACGCCCGGGGGCAGGCTTTGCAGTGCGGGCAGTTGTTGCACGGCTTGCGTCACGTCGCCCAGCGGCATGCCCGAGAGCTCGATTTCGAAGTTGATGTTGCGCTGGCGGTCGTAGCGGTCAATCACGGCCGGGCCGCCCGCCACCTCGATGCTGGCCACCTGGCCCAGCATGACGGGGCCACGGCTGCCGGGCACCATCAGGCGCTCGAGCGTGGCCAGGTCTTGCCGGGATGCGTCGCCCAGTTTCACGACGATGGGCACTTGGCGCTCCGACAAATTGAGCTTGGGCAGGGCGGCATCGTAGTCGCCCAAAGTGGCCACACGCAAGGTGTCGCTGATTGCGGCGCTGGTCACGCCCAGGTCGGCGGCTTTGGCAAAGTCGGGGCGCACTGCGATCTCGGGGCGCACCAAGCTGGCCGTCGATGCGATCGAGCCCAAGCCTGAAATAGTGCGCAGGTCGCGCTCCACCGCCATGGCAGCCGTTTGCAGGGCCTGCGGGTCTTCGCCCGTGAGCACCAACACGTATTTCTCACCCGATCCGCCCAGGCCTACCTTGGTGCGCACGCCGGGTAATTGCTGCAAAGCAGTGCGTATGTCGTTTTCAATCACCTGCTTGCGCGGGCGTGTGCCGCGCTCGCTCAATTGGATGGTAAGCGTGGCCTTGCGCACCTCGGCCGCACCGCCACCCGCAAACGGGTCGCTGCCCGCACTGCCGCCGCCAATGGTGGTGTAGACGCTCTTCACGTCGTTCACCGACATGAGCAGCGTGCGGGCGTGTTCGGCACTGGCCTGGGTTTGCGCCAAAGTCGAACCCGGTGGCAGCTCCACATAGACCTGGGTTTGCGAATTGTCGTCCGGCGGGATGAAGCCCTTGGGCAACAAAGGCACCAGCATGATGGAGCCGATGAAAAACAAGGTGGCCAGCACCATGGTGACCAGGCGGTGCCTCATGCACCAGGTGGCCCAGACCAGGTAGCGCTTGAGCCAGCCCGGCTCGTGCGCGGCTGTGACGATGGGCTTCAAAATGTAGGCCGCCATCATGGGCGTGAGCACCCGCGCCACCACCAGCGAAGCGAACACCGCCAGCGACGCCGTCCAGCCAAACTGCTTGAAGAACTTGCCCGGAATGCCGCTCATGAAAGCCGTGGGCAAAAATACCGCGATCAGGGTGAAGGTGGTGGCGATCACGGCCAGACCAATTTCATCGGCCGCTTCCATGGCTGCTTGGTAGGGCGACTTGCCCATGCGCAAATGGCGCACGATGTTTTCTACCTCCACAATCGCGTCGTCCACCAGCACGCCGATCACCAACGACAGCGCCAGCAAAGTCACCACGTTGATGGAAAAGCCCAAGTAAGCCATGCCAATGAAGGCAGGGATGACCGACAGCGGCAGCGCCACCGCCGAGACAAAGGTGGCCCGCCAATCGCGCAAGAACAACCAGACCACCAGCACCGCCAAAATCGCGCCCTCGTACAGCAGCAGCAAAGAGCCGTTGTATTCCTCTTCCACCGGGGTCACAAAGTCAAAGGATTCGGTGATCTCGATGTCCGGGTTTTGCAAACGGTAGTCGGCCAGCGCCTGACGCACCAAGCGGCCCACGGCCACTTCACTCTCGCCCTTGCTGCGCACCACTTCAAAACCCACCACGGGCTTGCCGTCCAGTGCTGCGGCTGATCGGGCATCGGCCAGCGTGTCGCTCACCGTGGCCAATTGGTCCAAACGCACCCGCCCGCCACGAGATGTGGCCAACTCGATCTGCCCCACCTCTTGCGCCGTCTTGACGGTGGCCAGCGTGCGAACGGGTTGTTCACCCACGCCCAGCGCCATGCGTCCGCCCGAGCCTTCTTGCTGCACCTGCTTGAGTTGGCGCGACACTTCGGCCGCCGTGATGCCCAGCGACTGCAGGCGGTTCACATCCAAAGCCACACGCACTTCTCTTGTCACGCCACCCACGCGGTTGACGGCACCCACACCACGCAGCGACAAAAGCTTGCGCGTGATCTCTTTGTCGACCAACCACGACAGCGCTTCGTCGTCCATGCGCGCCGAACGCACGGTGTAGGCCAACACGGGGGTGCCCGCCAGGTTGAGCTTTTGCACCACCGGGTCGCGCAGGTCACCGGGCAAATCGGCCCGCACGCCCTGAATGGCCGAGCGCACATCGTCCACCGCCTCCTGACTGGGTTTTTCCATGCGGAACTCGGCGGTGATCGACACCACGCCGTCTTGCACCTTGGTGGTGATGTGTTTGAGGCCCTGTAGTGGGGCCAGCGCGTTCTCGAGCTTGCGGGCCACATCGGTTTCGAGCTGCGAGGGCGCTACACCGGGCAGGCTGGCAGTCACCGAGATGGTGGGCACGTCCAGGTCCGGAAAGTTTTGCACTTTCATGGACCCAAAGGCAATGAAGCCGGCCACCGTCAGCAGCACAAATAGCATGACGGCGGGGATCGGGTTGCGGATCGACCACGAAGAGACGTTGATCATGGCGTCCCTTTATTTGGTGGCGGGTGCAGCGGAGAGAGCGGAGGAAACGGCCGTGTCGACCACACGCACCGTATCGCCATGGTTCAAAAATGCACCGCCACTGGCCACCACGCGGGCATCGGGCTTCAGGCCACGGCTCACCTCCACGCGATCGCCGCTTTGGCGTCCGGTTTGTACCTTGAGCTGGCTGACTTTCTGATCAGAACCCACGGTGTAGACGTAGCTGAAGCCATCGCGTACCACCACGGCGCTTTGCGGCACTGTGAGCGCCTGGCTTTGGCCCAGCGCAATCTCGCCTTGGGCGTACATGCCTGCGCGGGCGCTGCCAGTGGCGGCGGGCAAGTCAACGTACACGATGGCGTTGCGGGTTTGCGCATCGACCGAGGGCGCAACCATGCGCACCTTGCCTTGCAACTGCTGGCCGCTTGCGGCCTTCACTTGTACCGGAGCACCCACCTGGATGCGACCCATCTCGGCTGCTGTGACTTCAGCGCGCCACTCGATACGGCCCTGGCGAATCAAGCGAAACAACTCAGTGCCCGCGCCCACCACGCTGCCCACCGTGGCTTGCCGCGCCGAAATCACACCCGCATCGGGCGCACGCACTTGGGTTTGCGCCAGGCGCACATTTTGCAGCTGCACCAGAGCGCGAGCCGACTGCACACGCGCTTGCGCTGACGCATCGGCAGCCAAGGTCTGGCTCAGTTGCGCGTTGCTGAAAAAGCCCTGCTGCTGCAAGCTGCGTGCGCGGTCAGATTGGGCTTTGGCTTCTTGCGCACTGGCCGTGGCTTCTGCAAGTGCGGCCTCGGCTTGCGCCAGCTCGGCGCGCAGGGTGTCTGCCTGCAAGACCGCCAACACATCGCCGCGCTGCACCCGGTCGCCCACATTCACGTGCACTTCGGTGATCTTCAGGCCATTGGCTTCAGCGCCGATGATGGCTTCTTGCCAAGGAGCCAGGTTGCCGTTGGCGCTGATTTTCTGGGACAAGCTGGCAGTTTGGGGCGTGACCACGGTCACTGTCAATGACGGCTTAGAAGCGGCGGGTTGCTGGCGGTCATCGGCTGCCTGGGCGACCCAAGCCAAACTCCACAAAACACCAGCCCACACCCAGATACCGCTTTTTTTCATGACACTACTCTTGACTACACGCCCTCTTGGCGCCGGCCAAGTTTAGCGGTCAAGCGTTAAACATGAATTGAACCTTGAATGCGGGTGGCTTCCCTTCAGAATGCGTCCATGTTGACCGAAGCACCGAGGTCAATAAGCCCACTCCATTCAAAACTTGTGGGTCAATCCCAATTGCACCGTTCTGCCCCTCAAGCTCCCCTGGTCGCTGTTCACCCCCCACGACAGTCCATTGGCGGAATAAAACGACAGCGGCGGCATGCGGTTGGTTACATTGACTACACCGGTGCGAATTTGGGTGTGTGTCCCCACCTTGAACAAACCCATCACGTCGGCCGTGACAAAACCCGGTACTTTGCGGCTGGAGATGACTTCACTTTTTCCAGTGTCAACCCGAATGGCCGTGATGTCCTTGTCTTTGTAGCCGGTGGTGTGGTGTATCACCATTTGCCACTGCACATCGGACCGCTCTAGGCCGAGCGTCCATTGGCTTCGCCACCGGGGTGTGACCACATTGGTGGCGCTGGAATAGGCGGCAAGGTCTGTCGTCCATTCTGTGGTTTCACTTTGGCGCTCTTTGGACTTGAGCATGTAGGTGGCTTGCAAACCCAGCAACCATCTGCCCCAATCACCCGGCTTTCTGTAACGCACATCGACATCCAGCCCTTTGACCGACATACCCAAATTGCGCATCTTCAAAAGCAAGGCCACATCGTTGTACTGGGTGTTGCTTCCCGGATTTCGGACCAACTCGGGATACGGAATGAATTGATTTGTGTTTTGAAGCGGATTGGCCAGCACTTGCGTCCAACTTTCAAACTGCAAAGTGTTTTTCATCTGGACCCGCCAGTAATCTGCACTGATGCTGAAATTGCGCGTGGGTGTCAACGCAAACCCTAAAGTCATCTGCTCTGAGGTCTCTGGTTTCAAGTCAGGATTGCCGTTGGTAAAGACCCGCATGGATTTGTTATTTCGGCAATAAACACCGGAACTGCCAGCCGTCGGCGTAAGTGTGTTGGTGACCGCAATCAGATCGGGTGTGCAACTCAATCCGCTCAAGACAGTGTGTACATAAGGCTCGGTCAACATCATTGTTTGTCCCACAGACGGCGCTCTGAATCCAGACCCCCAGGAGCCACGAACTGCCCATAGAGGGCTGATCGCCAGTCGACTGGCCAATTTACCGTTCGTGGTTCCCCCCACATCGCTGTACGCATCGTGGCGCAATGATGCGATCAAATCCCAGCTGCTTGTCACAGGTATCTGAAGTTCGCCATGGGCGGCCATGACATGGCGCTGGTCACCGAAGCCGGGGAACGCCGCCGAGGCTTCCAGGTAGCGGGTGATGGCCTTTTCCTGTCGCCCTTCAATACCCAGCCCTAACAAAACGTCTTTGCCGTCACGCTCACCGACAGCTTTGGATGCGCGGACATCAAATGCCGTCAATTGCGTTTGACCTTCACGGTCTTTTTGCCATTGCCGTGTGTCCAGAATTTGTTGGGTTAACGGGTTTTGCGCATCCAAGGGCAGCAGTACCCAAGCACTGGGCAGTGGTGTGGATTTTATGAGCCCAAGACGACCGATGTCCCCATATTCGGCCCCCGTGATGACCTGTGACCGTGCGCTGTACAAGCTGGCCTGGTAATTCCAATGTTCAATTTCGCCTTTGACACCCACCGACGCACGCCATTGTGTTTTGTCACGAGTCCTTTGCAATGCAGGCAAATCAGGTTGAAAGAAATAGAAAGCATTGGCCGGATCCAGACCTTGCGCCACCGCCTCGCTGTACCCCACTGAATCCACACGGTTGACAAGGCGTCCACTGATGGGGGTCCAGTCCAAGCTCGCCATGTTTGTTTTCTGGCGTGTATAGAGCCCTTCAGCAAAGAACGTGGCCCCTTCGTGAAGTCTGTACTCTCCACTGAGGTGGAGCTTTCTATTTTGGCTGTCAGGGTACAGGTCATAAGTGGGCAACAAGTTGACTTTGCAGCCACCCAGAAACCCCCGGTAACTGATACTTTCATGTGTGCATTGCCCATCTTTAAACAAATACGACCACATTTTGTTATTTTTGGCAGATGGTGAATACAGCAACGCTGGCGCCGTGAAGGAGGAGACTTTGGGGCTGTCGATGTGAAATGGATTGCCTTGATGTTCAAAGAAGACTCGGCCTTGGCTACCGGCTGATCGATCGGACATGCCCATGGCTTTTTCCTCATCGATTTCTGCTGTCAAGCGCAAACTGAAGCCGTCTCGTTGCAACTGCCCTCGCCCCCAACTCAAGCTGCTGCGCCAGGCTTGGCCCACGCCACCTTGGGGCCGGCTGAGATCTGCCGTGATTTCCACCCCTTGCCTGTCGGTGCGGGTGATGACATTGATCACCCCTGCAATGGCATCTGTTCCATACAAAGACGATGCACCATCACTCAAGACTTCAATGCGGTCAACAGCAGCCAAGGGCAGACTGTCCAAATCTACTTGGGCCACTTCAGTGCCGGAGATGTTCTGGATACCAAACGGGGCCAACCTTCGGCCATTGAGCAACACCAACGTTCCGGTCGGCATGCCGTGCAAAGCACCATTGTTGAATCCACCCAGTAAATTGCCACTTTGCGTTCGGTCCACTGAATTGAACACTTGGGTCAGGCTCTGCACAACCTGGGTCACCGACAGGTGTCCTTTTTTGTCAATTTCCTGGCGTGTGATCACCCGAACGGGCAAAGCCAGTGTTTGTTCTTTGCGAACAATCGATGACCCAGTGATTTCTACTTTTTCAAATTGTCGGTATTCAAGCGGCTTTTCAACCACATGCACTGGTGGATAAGTGGTGACCGACATCTCTGTGCTTTGCGCCCCAACAAAGGCACAAGAACCGCCACAAATGACGACCCCCAAGATGCGTTGACGTTTGAAAAATGACTGTTTTGCTCTCATGGCCAGCTCCAAATGAACGTGAAAACCGCTCACAGACCTTGGATTTTGGCATTAAAAAATAATTAAAGAGTAATTTTTTACTTAAATTTGTATTGAATTTAATAGTAATGTTCAGGTCTCTGTTTTTTCACCACAGCAGGGGCACGCAGTAGCCCCCAGAAAACAAGGCGTTCAACCCATGACATGGCGCCAAACGGCCAGCAGGGCCTCGCGCTCGGCGGTGAGAGCGGCTGGGTCCACCTGGGTGGGCTCCTCGTTCAGGCGCGCTTGGTGTTGCAGGCGGCGCATCTGGCGGTAAGCGTTGGCCGCCGCCTGGCCTTGGCCCATGGGCAACAAGCCGGCCACTTCGGCGCGAACGAGCAAGGCAATGTTGCCCACGTTGTCGGCAAGCGTTGGATGCGAGGCGGTGTGCAGCAGCACCATGTATTGCACGGCAAACTCGGCGTCGACCATGCCGCCGGGGCTGTGCTTCACATCGAAGTGCTCAGCTTGGACGGGGTGGCCCTGGCGCACGCGTTCGCGCATGGCCACGATTTCGGCTTTGAGGCTGGCGGCGTCGCGCGGGGCGCTGATGACGGCGTGGCGCACGGTGTCAAAGCGGGGAGCCAGGCTGGGCCAACCCATGACGAAGCGGGCACGCGTCATGGCCTGGTGCTCCCAGGTCCAGGCGGTGTTGCTGCCGCGTTGCTGCTGGTAGTCGGCATAGGCTTCAAAGCGGGTAACCAGCAGGCCGGAGTTGCCGTTGGGGCGCAAGGCGGTGTCGATTTCGTAGATATCGCCCTCGGCGGTTTTCACCGTCATCCAGTTGATCATTTTGCGCACGTAAGCGGCGTAGATTTCCTGGGCGCGTTCATCTTCGTCGTCGTACACAAACACAATGTCCAGGTCGCTGCCGTAGCCCAGTTCTTTGCCGCCCAATTTGCCGTAGCCGATGATGGCCATCGCCGGTTCATCGCGGTGGCGGGTTTTGAGCCGGTCCCAGCACCAGCGGGCGGTCACGCGCAGAACAGCGTCGGCCAGTGCGCTCAGGTCGTCGGCCACTTGCTCCACGGTGAGCACGCCTTCCACATCGCGGGCCAACGTGCGGAACTGCTCGGCGTGGTGGGCGCGTCGCAGCAAGTTCATCAGGCTTTCGTCGTCATCTTCGCCCGTACGCTGCAGGGCGGCCCGTCGTGCTTGCAGCTCAGCTTCAAACTCGGCGGCGTCAAAGCGGGCATCAAACAAGTTGCCCCCGGCCAACTCGTCGATCACGCCTGGGTGTTGCAACAAATACCGCGCAGGCCACTTGGCCGCACCCAGTAGGCGCAGCAGGCGTTCATACACCGAGGGGCGCTCCAGCATCAGGGCCAAATAGCTTTCGCGGCGCAACAGGGGCTCGATCCAGTCGGCCATCCGCAACACCGCCACCTCGCTGATGCGGCCTTCGTTCAGCCACTGGGCGGTGCGTTGCAGCAAGCGCATCAGCCGCCCGCGTGCGTCGTCGCGCAGGGCCAGCACGCGCGGGTTGTCGGTCCACTGCGCCAGGCGCTCACGTACTCGCCCTTTGAAGTCGGTCAGCACCGCATCGAGCTCGGCATGTTCGCGGCCATTGCCGTTCTTGCCATTTTTACCGTTGCAGGTTTTGCAATCACGGTCGCCGCCGAGCAAAGTGTCGAACTCTTGCGCCACCCCTTCGCGGTGCGCGTCCAACGCGCTCAGGAAGCTGCAGGTGCTGGCATGACCCAGCGTCTGCGCGATCCAGGCCAGGTCGTCGTCACGGGTAGGCAGCACATGGGTTTGCTGGTCGTCCAGGTACTGGATGCGGTGCTCGACCTGACGCAAGAATACATAGGCCGCGCTCAGGGCGTCGGCCGTTGCCTGCGGCATGAGGCCGGCTTTGGCCACACGCTGCAACGCGTCCAGGGTGGGGCGAGTGCGCATTTCGGGGAACTGCCCTCCGCGCACTACCTGGAGCAGTTGCACGGTGAACTCGATCTCGCGGATGCCGCCGCGTGACAATTTCACATCGTTCGCACGCTCCGGATGGCCTGCGCTGCGTTTGGCCGCATGGTCACGGATTTGCTGGTGCAGGGTGCGCAGCGACTCGAACACGTTGTAATCGAGGTAACGGCGAAACACAAAGGGCAGCACCACCGCCCGCAGCGCCTGGGCTGAACCATTGAGCATGGCAGCGCGGGGCGCGACCACGCGGCTCTTCATCCAGGCAAAGCGCTCCCACTCGCGGCCTTGCACCAGCAAATACTCTTCCAGCGCGTCCAGCGAAACCACGCTGGGCCCAGAGTTGCCATTGGGGCGCAGCGCCAAATCGACCCGGAACACAAAGCCGTGTTCGGTGGTGTCACCAATCAGGGCATACATGCGCTTGACGGCGCGGGTGAAGTACTCCTGGCACGACACTTTGTTGCGGCCTTCGCTGTTGCCCAGCGTCTGGCCGTCTTCGTCGTAGACATATATCAAATCGATGTCGCTCGACACGTTCAGCTCGCGCGCACCCAGCTTGCCCATGCCCACGATCCACATCTCGGCACGCTGGCCGTCGGCTTTGGTGGGTGCGCCGTGTAAGCCGTCCAGATCAGCCATGACTTGCTGCCAGGCAATGTCGAGCGTGACCTCGGCCAGCCAGGTCATGCCGTGCGTGACGGTTGCCAGATCGGCCTGACCCGTGCAGTCCAGCTGGGCCAGGCGCTCGAGTGTGAGTTGGCGCAACACGCGCAAGGCTGCGCTGGTGTCCAGACCCCGACATTGCAAGGCTGCGTAAGCGGCGCTGAGGCTGTCGCGGGTCGCGGGGCCTGGCGGCAGCAGCGGCAACTCATCTGCGTAGCGGCGGTGCAGGCGCTGCACAAAGCGCGAATAAAGTGGCAAATCAAGCGGTAAATCCACAGGGCTGGGCACACCGGAGGGCGAAACAATCGGGGGGGGGGGATCAGAACGGTCGTCTATGGACGGGCTGCGGGTCATAATTCCTGCTGACTTTCTAATTCATACGTTTGTGTCGTCTTCACCCACTTGGCCCCCCACCGAAGTCCTGCTGCGCCCTTGGCTAGCGCGGGCTGTTCGGCTTGTTTTATGGGGGCTGCTGGTCGCCGGGCTGGTGTTGGGTCTGGCTTGGGCGACTCTGCATTTTTGGATTGTGCCGCGAATCGCCGAGTTTCGCCCTGCGCTTGAAAGCCTTGCCCGCCAATCGCTGGGTGTACCGGTGCGCATCGGCGGCGTGTCGGCGCAAAGCACCGGCTGGGTGCCCTCTTTTGAGCTGCGTGACATCGAGCTGCTGGACGACCAGGGCCGAACCGGGCTGCGCCTGCCCAAGGTGCTGGTGGCGCTCAGCCTGCGCTCGGCAGCGCTGTGGCAGCTGGATCAATTGGTGCTGGATTCGCCCGAGCTGACACTGCGCCTGACTGCCGATGGCCAGTGGCAGATCGCCGGAATGACATGGGGAGCGCCTTCTACAGGAAACTCGGCTGCGACCGACTGGTTATTTAGCCAGCGCGAAGTGGTGGTGCGGGGCGCACAAGTGAACTGGCATGGGCCGGACACCGGAATCAACACCTCGCCAGGCAAGGACAACGCCCCACCAATCCCCTTGACCCTGCGCGAAGTGGACTTGGTGATCCGCAACACCGCCCGGCAACACATGCTGCGCCTGGACGCCACGCCGCCCCCTGAATGGGGCGAGCGCTTTGTGCTGATGGGCCAGTTCAAGCGCGGCCTGCTGTCCCTGCACCCGGGACGAATGGCCGATTGGTCGGGTCAGGCCTTTGCTCACTTTCCGCAACTGGACATGGCTCCCTGGTCCAAGCATGCTCTGCAAATGCCCACCGGTTTGCCTGCAGAAACCCGGCCTTTGCAAGGTCAGGGGCGCTTGCGCTTGTGGGCCGATGTCCAGCAGGGCCAGTGGCGCGGCGGCCTGGCCGAGGTGGACTTGAAACACCTGCAGGCCCAACTCAGTTCAGACACAACCACCCTGGCTTTACAAAGCCTATCGGGTCGGCTGGGTCTGCAGGTGCATGCCGAGGGCTTTGTGGCCGAAACCCAGGATTTGCGCTTCGTGAGCGAACAGGGCCTTCACTGGCCAGAGGGCAAGTTGTCGCTGGACTACACGCACGCCCAAGGCACTCGCCCAGCCCGTGGCCATCTGCGTGCGAGTCAATTGGATTTGGAGGCGCTGCAAGCCCTGGCCTTGCGCCTGCCCTTGAGGACGACGCTTTCACCTCAATGGCACGCCGCTTTGAAAGCGCGCGACCTCAGGGGCCAGATCACTTCCTTGAACCTGCGCTGGCAAGGCGACTGGGCCCAGCCCGACATCCAGGAAGCGCGGGCCAAGGTGGAAGGCCTGAGTTGGCAGCCTGGATCAGCGGCGGTTGCCGCATGGGGAGCGCTGCCTGGTGCCGACGTGCCGGGCCTGCGCGGCGGCCAATTGACTTTGGCGCTGAACCCAAGCGGCGGCCAACTTGATTTGCAAACCGGTGCAGACAGCGCGCTGTGGTTGCCGGGCCTTTTGGAGCCCGCCGAAGTGCCATTGCACCAACTCAAAGCCAGTGTGCGCTGGGCCCGCGAAACAGACCGTCGCAGCCCTGGCGGGCGCTGGCATGTGCCGCAATGGTCACTGAGTCTGGCCAACGCTGACCTGCAGGGCCAATGGCAAGGCCAATGGCGACCTGCCCCCGATGGCCGAAGCCCCGGCATGTTAACTCTGCAAGGGCGTATTGAGCGGGCGCAAGCGGCCGCAGTGCACCGTTACCTGCCCCTGAATCTGCCGCCCGAGGTGCGCCACTATCTGCGCGATGCCCTGGTGCAGGGCCGATACGAAGATGTGAAAGTTCAGATCCAGGGAGATCTGGACAAACTGCCCTTTGCCAGGCCCGAGGACGGCACATTCCTGTTTGCTGGCGAGTTGAAAGACGCCGAATTCGACATGGTGCCCGCCTACCTGATGACCCCAGGTGAAGTGCCTTGGCCGCGCCTGCGCGCCCTGCAAGGCCAACTGACTTTTGACCGCTTGGGCATGCAGCTGCGCGAGGCCAGTACCCGGGTGGGTGAGGGGGCACAGGCCATCGAGCTGAAGGCCGCCTCGGTGGACATCGCCGACATGGTGCATCAACCGTTACTGCGTGTGCAGGCCCAGAGCCTGGCCGACGCACCACTGCTGCTGGACTGGGTGCGGCAGTCGCCATTGGACGCGCTGCTTTCAGGTGCGCTGCAGCCCACTCAGGCCAGCGGCCCCTTGCTCACACGCTTTGCGTTGCAACTTCCGCTGCTGGACCTGCAAAGCACGCGGGTTCAAGGCAGTGTGCAATTCAATGGCAACGACTTGCGCATGCTGCCTGGCACACCCTGGCTGAACAAGCTGCGCGGCACGCTGCAGTTCCACGAACGCGGTTTTGAGGTTCGCCAGCTGCAGGCCACCTTGCTGGGCGGGCCAGCCGTGATCGACGGCGGCATGCAAGCACCTGACCCTGACATCCGTGCCGCAACCCCAACGACCACCCGGATGGCCTTCAAGGCCCAAGGCCGCGTGAGCGCGGCGGGCCTGCAGTCAGCACACGACATCGCCCCACTGAGCCTGCTGGCCCAACACGCCAGCGGCGCCACCGATTACAGCGCCCGC
This sequence comes from Limnohabitans sp. 2KL-51, assembly GCF_003063645.1. Lineage (GTDB taxonomy): Bacteria > Pseudomonadota > Gammaproteobacteria > Burkholderiales > Burkholderiaceae_C > Limnohabitans_A. The sequence continues at coordinate 37,455 of NZ_NESJ01000015.1, read as the reverse complement.
CTGACCTGGCACCAAGGTCAACCCGAGCTGACGGTGCACAGTCGGCTGGGTGGTTTGGGCTTGCAGCTGCCCGCCCCCTTGGGCAAACCCGCAGACATGGAAAAAGCACTGGCCCTGCAGATCCGGTCGCGACAGACCCCAACTGGGCCGCAAGATGAGATCGAGCTGAGCTTGGGCGACACGGCGCGGCTGATGTACGTGCGCGATTTGAGCACTGACACGCCGCGCGTGCTGCGCGGCCGTCTGGGTTTGGGCGTATTGCCCGAAAACATGCCCGCTTTGCCCGACACTGGCGTCACGGCCAGTGTGGCCGTGGACCGGCTGGTGGTGGACGAGTGGCTGGCCTTGCTGCCCGCACCACCGGCAAAGCCTGCGCCCAGCAAGGCGCCGCAACCTCCGGCGTGGCAAAACTACTTGCCCTCTCGCATGGGTCTGAAGGCCAACAGCTTGATAGCCAGCGGCCGCCAACTGCACCAAGTGCAAGCAGGTGGCACTTACGAAGCGGGGCGCTGGCGGGTCAACATCAACGCGGCCGAACTCAGCGGCCATGTGGCATTTGACCAAGCCATGCCCGGTCAGACAGACCCCGCCGGCCAATTGTTCGCTCGACTGAGCCACCTGAATTTACCGCCCAACAGCACCACCGAGGTAGAAAGCCTGCTCGAAGCTCCACCCCTCAGCCTGCCCGCGCTGGACATCGTGGTGGACGCGCTGGAGCTGCGCGGCAAACAACTTGGACGCGTCGAGATCGAAGCGGTCAACACAGACAAGGCGCTTGCCCAAACGCCGGCGGCGCGGGAGTGGCAACTGAAAAAGCTCAACATCGATTTACCCGAAGCCACTCTGCGCAGCACGGGCCGCTGGCTGGCGGCCCGCGAAGGCAGCCCCTGGCGTAAAAGCGAAATGAATTTCGTGCTGGACGTGCAGGACGCCGGGGTCTTGTTGACCCGGTTGGGCACGCCCGGGGCTTTGCGCGGCGGAGCGGGCCAAATCGCAGGCATGGTCAGTTGGCAAGGCTCGCCACTGAGCCCGCATTACCCCAGCCTGAACGGCCACCTGGATGTGCGCATGGGGCGAGGCCAGTTCCTCAAGGCCGATCCAGGGGTCGCCAAGCTGCTGGGCGTGCTGAGCTTGCAGGCCTTGCCCAGGCGCTTGCTGCTCGATTTCCGTGATGTGTTTGAACAGGGCTTTGCTTTTGATTCGGTGCAAGGGGACGTGACCATCGTGCACGGCATGGCCAACACACGCAACCTGCAAATCAAGGGCGTCAATGCCCTGGTGCAGCTGGACGGCTCTGCCGACATCGCACGCGAAACCCAGAAACTGCGAGCACAAATTCTGCCCATTGTGGACGCCGGAACGGCCTCCTTGGTTGCGGCCATCGCCGTCAACCCTTTGGTAGGCCTGACCACCTTCATTGCACAATGGCTCTTGCAAAATCCCCTGTCGCGCGCCTCGGCACAGGAATTTTTGATTGACGGCAGTTGGGCCAACCCCCAAGTCACTCGGGTGGAGCCCCGCCCAGCATCCTCCCCCGGGCCCAAAACCCCACCTTGATACGCGCCGCCCATGCCCACCCAGCCCAAACGGCTGGCACCTTGAGTGCAGGACAATGCGGGCATGACACTCCACGGGCTGCAGCGCCTGATCTCCACACTCAAGACACGCACCCTGGCCTGGTGGCAGGCTGTAGAAGAGGCGTTGCCCGGGGGGCGGGGTCGCCGAAGCCTGTGGAGCGCCTTGATCGCGCTGGTCATGGCGGTACTGATGACCCTGGTATGGCTGGCCGGACGCTATGAAGCCAGCCAGTTGCAAGCCGAACTAGAGCGCGACACAGCCAACGCGGTCAGTGACTTGCGCACCCAACTGTCGCGCCATGTGCAGGCGCTACAGGGCCTGCAATCGAGCCACCCGTCCGAAGCCTTCTGGACCCTGGAGGCGCAAGCGCTCTTGCGCGAAAACCGCGACATGCTGCGCATCGAATGGCGCGATTCGGCGCTGAACCTGAACCAATCACTCGACTCGCCCCTGCGCAGTCCGGTGTTTGAGCGCGTGCCCCGCACCGAAACCCTGAGCGATACCCAGCAAGCTTGCTTACAGGCAAAGCGCGGCAGTGGTCCCAGTTATTCCCGCTCTTATTTCCTGCCTCAAACAGACGGTTTGGGCATCGAGGTCATGGACATGTGCTTGCCCAACACCCAAGGCGGCTTGCTGGTGGGTTTCACCATCGTGACCTATGGTCTGCAAGAAATCATCAATGCGCGGCTAGGCGTGGGCTACGGCCGCCGCAACGAAATTTCCTTCACCGAGCCCGATGGCACACGCCTGGCCATTGCGGGCAACCAAAGCCGGGGCTTGCGCATCTTCACCACCCAACAACTGGTGGACTTGCCAGGAAACACCCTGATCTTGCGCTTGGACGGCCGCCGGGGCGAGCCCGACCTGTTCCCCAACGTGCTCACGGCGCTGGTCACCGCCATGTCGATCGCCCTGGTCACGGTGATGGTCTTGCTGGCCAAAGACTCGCGCCGACGCCTTAAAGCCGAAAACGATCTGGCCGAGGCACTGGCCTTTCGCAAGGCCATGGAGGACTCTCTGGTGACCGGCCTGCGCGCGCGCGACCTGGAAGGGCGCATCACCTACGTGAACCCGGCCTTTTGCCAAATGGTGGGGCTGGCGGCTGAACAACTGACCGGTCAGCTGGCCCCCATGCCGTATTGGCCCCCCGAAATGATGGACGAATACAAGCAACGTCATGCCGTTCGGCTTGCAGGCAACGCCCCACCGCGCGAAGGCTTCGAGTCGGTCTTCATGCGGGCCGATGGCACGCGCTTTGAGGTGCTCATCATCGAGGCACCACTGATCAGCGTGCAAGGCCAGCAAACCGGCTGGATGGGCGCAGTGATCGACATCAGCGAGCAACGGCGCATCGAAGAGCTCTCGCGGGCCAGCCAGGAGCGACTGCAAGCCACGGCCCGATTGGCCACCGTGGGCGAAATGGCCTCCTTGCTCAGCCATGAGTTGAACCAGCCGCTGGCTGCCATCGCAAGTTATGCCAATGGCTCGCTCAACCTGCTAAAAGACCCGGCTGCCCTGCCACAAACCCTGGACGACGTGCACATGGCCTTGCGGCGCATTGCCGAGCAGGCCGGGCGGGCGGGCAAGGTCATCAACAGCGTGCACGATTTTGTGCGCCGCCGCGATCAGGCCCGTGAAGCTGTGGCACCTCAGGCCTTGCTCGACGCCATTGCCCCACTGGTCAACCTGCAGGCGCGCAAACTGCAGGTCAAGGTGCACACCCGCTTCGAGGCCAAGTTGCCTCAGGTCCTGTGCGACCGCACCATGGTGGAGCAGGTGCTGCTGAACCTGGCACGCAACGGCATGCAGGCGATGGACCAGCCCGGCAGCATGGAGCGGGTGCTGGTGCTGCAGGTGCGGCGTGCCGCTTCAAACGCCGAGCACGGCTGGGTGGAGTTCTCGGTCAGCGATGTGGGCGTGGGCATTGCCGACGATGTGGAGCGTCAGCTGTTCAACCCATTTTTCACCACCAAGGCCGAAGGCATGGGCCTGGGCCTGAGCCTGTGCCGCACCGTGGTCGAGCAACATGGCGGACACCTCAGTTTCGAGCCCTTGGTCCCACGGGGAACGGTCTTTCGCTTCACCTTGCCCGCTGTGCTTTTGGATAAGATCGCCGCATGAGTTTCACCGACACGCCCACCGTTTTCATTGTGGATGACGACGCCAGTGTGCGCGAGGGCATGGCCTGGCTGCTGCGCACACGGCGCTTGTTCAGTGAGTCTTTTGACAGCGCCGAGGCTTTTTTGGCCATGCTGCAAAGCACCCACGCCAACCCCAACACCGATGGCGCTTGGCAACCGAACCCGGCCAGGTTGCAGCAATCGGCTTGCATCTTGCTGGACGTGCGCATGCCCGGCATGAGCGGCCTGGCTTTGTTCGAGCAGCTGTTGGTCAAGGGCATGGCGCAGGCCTGGCCGGTGATTTTTTTGACGGGCCACGCCGATGTGCCAACGGCGGTGGACAGTGTCAAACGTGGGGCTTTTGATTTTTGCGAAAAGCCCTTTTCGGACAACGTCTTGGTCGATCGGGTGGAGCAGGCCTTGGCCTTGTCGCAAGAGCGTTTGGCGGCTCGGCAAACCCACCAGCGCCTGCAATCGCGCCTGCTGGAGCTGACCGAGCGTGAGCGCGACGTCATGCGCCTGGTGGTGGAGGGCCTGCCCAACAAACTGATCGCCGACCAGCTGGACATCAGCGTGCGCACAGTGGAGGTGCACCGCGCCCGGGTGTTCGACAAAATGGAAGTCAAGTCAGCGGTGGAATTGGCCAATTTGATGCGGCAATTGCCATGAACAAGCTTGACACCTCTTTGTTTCAAACGCTGGCTGCGCCCCGCCCGACGCGTGCAGCGCATGACCCGCAGCGCCGCAAGGGCTTGCTCACAGGTCTGGGTCTGGTTTCCGCCGTTCTGCTGGCGGGCTGCTCATCGCCCCCAGCTCGCCGCACGGCACCCGCCAACTCAGAGCCGGCCAACCCTGCTGCCTCGCGCCCACGGCCTTCTGGCACTTACAACACCGTGCGCAACGATGTGGCCATGGTGGCGCTGTCCTTGCTGGACACGCCCTATGCCTGGGGCGGGCGTGGCCCGGCCACGGGCTTTGACTGCTCGGGCCTGGTGGCCCATGTGCTGCGCGAAGGAGGGGGCTTGCGGGTGCAGGGTTCAGCGGCCGACTTGGGCCGCATGTCCCGCCCCATCGACACCACCAACGTGCAGCCGGGCGATCTGGTGTTTTTCAACACCCTGGGCGCACGCCACTCGCATGTAGGGGTGTACGTAGGCGATGGTCGGTTTGTGCACGCCAGCAACCCCCGAACCGGGGTGCGCATCGACGCTATGAGCAACCGTTATTACGCCCAGCGCTTTGAAGGCGCTCACAGCCTGCTGGACTGAAAAGCCTCAACGGCGGGTTTCGTCAGGTGCTGGCTGAACTGTTGATGTTTCTTTTGCCGCCGCTTGGCTCAAGGCATGATCCAGTGCAGGCTCGCTGGCCTCGTTCGGGGGCTGATCAGACGGCGGCAGTGCCTGGCGCAATTCACCTTTGCTGCGGCCGGAAAACATGGTCCACCAAACAATCACAATAAAGATGCACAAGGCCAGCAAAGCTTCCAGCAAAATCAGACCCATGCAAAAACCCCGTTTCTTGATCCGCCGCCCGTTGCGGGCTGGCTTCATGATGGCCGCGATTGTAGGCATGCTGGCCGCCTGCTCGGTTGCCCCCGTGGTGCAAACCCCGCCCACCTCAAGCCCATCGCCGCAACCCGGCATTGCAGACATCCTGGCCATGGAGGACACCCGGCCCCTGCCGCCCGTCCTGGTGCGCGAGCAAAGCCGCTGGGTGCCCGTGCGCTGGGCCGAGCTGCCCGGCATGGACCGCGACGCCGTCAACGAAGCCTGGCCCGCCTGGCAACAAAGCTGCCAGCGCCCGGCCCCCGACTGGCGGGCGCTGTGCCCAGAGATTGCCCAACTGGCCAACGCCAGCGCCGAAGTGCAGCGCCGCTGGATGCGCGAAAAACTCCAGCCCTACCGCGTCGAGGCGCTGGACCAACGCAGCGAAGGCCTGCTGACCGGTTATTACGAGCCCGCTTTAACGGGCTCGCGCCGGGCACAAGGGGCGTTTCAGGTGCCGCTGTACGCACCGCCCACCCAATTGGCCCAGCGCAAACCTTGGTTCAGCAGACAAGAAATCGACACCCTGCCGGCCGCACGCGCCGCCCTGCGCGGCAAAGAACTGCTTTACCTGGCCGACCCGGTGGACGCCATGGTGCTGCACATTCAGGGCTCAGGCTTGGTGAATGTGACCGAGCCCGACGGCCGCCAGCGCTGGGTGCGCATGGCCTACGCCGCCACCAATGACCAGCCCTACAAAAGCATTGGCCGCTGGTTGCTCGACAACCGCCTGATCACCGACGCGAGTTGGCTCGGGATCAAGGCCTGGATCGACCGCAACCCCTCGCGGGTCAAGGAGTTGCTGTGGCAAAACCCGCGTGTGGTGTTTTTCCGCGAAGAAGCCGTGCCCCAGGGCAGCGTGCCGCCTGGCCCCAAAGGCGCACAAGGCGTGCCGCTCACGGCCGAGCGCTCGATTGCGGTGGACCGCCGCAGCATCCCCTATGGCACCCCGGTGTGGATGAAATCAACCGGCCCCCAAACCAATCTGGACCGCCTGGTGCTGGCCCAAGACACCGGCACCGCCATCGTGGGCGCCGTGCGGGCCGACTATTACGCAGGCTCCGGCTCGGCGGCGGGCGAGCTGGCCGGACGCCTGAAGCAACCCCTGCAAATGTGGGCCCTGTGGCCACGCTGAACCGAATGACTTTGACCTGCCGCCCCGGCTGCGCCGCTTGCTGCACCGCACCCTCCATCTCCTCGCCCATCCCCGGCATGCCCAACGGCAAAACAGCGGGTGTGCCCTGCGTGCAACTTGACGAACAGCTGCGCTGCAAAATTTTTGGGCAACCCGAACGGCCTGCGGTGTGCGGGCAACTGCAAGCTTCGGTTGAGATGTGCGGGGCTGTAGAAGATGGCGGGGTGCACGCCCGGGCTTGGCTGATGCGGCTGGAGGAGTTGACGCGGCCGGGGTGATGGCTCGTCGATGATGTCAATCAGTGATTGACGCCAAGAATCCGCGAGATTCCCTCTTCGATCTTTGCCATGTCTGCATCTGAAATAGAACCAATCCTGTCGGCCAGTCGGGTTTTGTCGATGGAACGAATGTGTTCGCATCGCGCTACTGATCCACCTTTGAGCGCGACATTCAGAAACTCGATGGCGGGTGCCGAGGTTGAGAGTGGAACAACCACCACCGTTTTTCGTGCCTTGTTGAGTGGGTTGATGGAGAGAACCACAACAGGTCGGGTTTTTTGCAACTCTGAACCCACAGTCAGATCCAGTCTTGCCCAAAAGACGTCCCCCCGCTCGATTTCTTTCTTCACTTTTGGCATAAGGCAAGCAATTTGGCGTTGTCAAAAGTTTCGTTGGGGTCAAGACCGTCCATGAGGGTTGCGTCGAGCTCACTCACTTCCTGTGGATTGGCACGGTCAAACGCCTCTGCCTGGAGGGCGAGTTCATACATGTGTTCATCCACATTCGGAAGGTTTTCCTCCAGCAGCTTACGAACAAACTCGCTTCGCTGACGAGCAGGGATGGCGTTTCGAAAACGCCTTGCAACCTCTGTGGGAAGGCGGATGAGTACTTGAGTGGTCATGATGCTGAATATTCAATATTGATATCATTGGCATTCTATTTTGATCGCTCGCATAGTCAAGTCACCATTTTCTGGTGCCAACACAATTTCTCACCTGTATCCATCCAAAACTTGGCACATGCAACGTTTCTCAGTTTCGTTTGGCCCCGCCAATAGGTTCACAAACCAGTCACCAACAAGTCATCCCCCCACCCCGCTTGCCGCTAAGCTGAACCCCTTTTGCTGACCTGCGGAGCACAGCCATGGCGTTTGAGATTCCTTCCTTAAAAGACAGCGTTCACCCCGACGAATGGCAGCTGCGGCTGGACTTGGCCGCTTGTTACCGGCTGGTGGCGCTGTACGGCTGGAGCGATCTGGTGTTCACCCACATCAGCGCCAAGCTGCCCGAGTCGGTGGCAGGTCAGGACCACCAGTTTTTGATCAACCCCTATGGCCTGATGTTTGACGAGATCACCGCGTCCAGCCTGGTCAAGGTGGACATGCAGTGCAACAAGCTGCACGACAGCCCTTTCCCGGTCAACCCGGCCGGCTTTGTGATCCACAGCGCGGTGCACGAAGCACGACCCGATGCCGGCTGCGTGTTGCACACCCATACCCGAGCGGGCGTCGCAGTCAGTGCTCAAGCCCATGGCGTGCTGCCCATCAGCCAGCAAAGTACGTTTGTGCTGGCCTCGCTGGCCTACCATGGCTACGAGGGCGTGGCCATTCGCGACGACGAAAAACTGCGACTGCAGGCCGACTTGGGCGAAGCCAATTACCTGATGCTGCGCAACCACGGCCTGCTTACCGTGGGCAAAACCATCGCCGATGCGTTTTTGTCGATGTACACGTTTGAGAACACCTGCCGCATCCAGGTCGATGCGCTGGTTGGGCAGTCCGGCCCGAAAGACCTCACGGCGGTGGACCCCCAAATTCTGACTGGCGTAGCCACGGCCATGCGCGTGCAAACGGGCGGCCTGGGCGGTGCGTTTGTTTGGCCTTCGCTGCTGCGCAAACTGCAACGCGAAAGTCCTGATTACGCGAGCTGATTCCAGCGCAAGCCATATCTGCGCTACAACCCACGCCAATGATTCAATCTCGTTTTATCATCGCCACCCATGATCACCATTTCTCAAACACACACCCGCAAGGCCCTGTTTTTATTGCTGGGCTTGGGCTTCGTGCTCAGCGTCCAAGCCGGCCGACCTTTGACCGTGGACGATGCCAATGTGAACGACGTCGGCGAAGGTCATGTTGAAGGCTGGTGGACACGCGCACCCAACGGTTTGCGCAGCTGGACCGTTGCGCCTGCCTATGCGCCGATCCAGAACGTCGAGCTGAGCGCGGGCTTGGCGCGTGAACAAAAAACAGGGCTTGAGACCCAAAACATTCAGGCCAAGTTCCGCCTCACCCCGTCACAAGACAACGGCTGCAATGTGGGCGCCGTGTTGGGTGCTGCCCGCACCATGGGTGAGGCATCCAAAGGCTATGTGAACGCGCTGTTCACCTGCAACCACGCCAAGCTGGGCAGCCTGCACACCAATCTGGGGTTGGTTGATGTTTCCAGCAGCCAACGCATCGGCACTTGGGGCTTGGCCTGGGAGCGTGCATATGGTGACATCACCGCCCATGTGGAGCTTTATGGCCAACAACACGACAAACCCACTTGGGCCACGGGCTTGCGAACCAACATCCTGCCCAAGTTACAGCTCGATGGCAGCGTGGGCCGACAGGCCGGTCAAAACCTGGTGACGATCGGGACCAAGTGGATGTTCTGACCCGCGTGCACGCCTCATCCCAAGCCAATGGGTGAAGGCGCTCGCGTGACGATCAAGGTGAAGAGTTTTTCATAGGTCTCTGTAGGCCGGTATTGGCCCGTGAGAGGGTCGGCGTTTTCGGCAAACGCCGCGTCCAGCAGCTTCCAATCTTCCTCTGAAAAGCAACGTTCGGCTTCGGGCAGTATGACGTTTTCTTCCAGGTTCATGTGCTCCAGGTAAGCGTCGATGTATTGGCCCATGGCCTCTTCAAACGCGGCGCGTCTGCCCGGACCCAACAACTCCCAAGCCAGCAGCATGTGTTGCAGGTCGCGTGCGGCTTTTTCGCTGCGCATGTGGTCGCGTTCGAGCTTGTCCACAGCCCCCATGGTTTTGGGCGCGAGCTTCACGACTTTGGGAAACAGCAGATTCGACTCTTTGGGGTGGTGCAGGCGCTCTGGAAATTCGTCGATGTAGAACAACATGGCACGCAGCACATTGAAAAATTGACGATGGTCATCGGACGGCCCTTTTTCCACCATGAGCCGCATGGATTGCAGCATGGCGGCCAAGCTCGCGTGCTCGTCGCGGATGGTCTGAAGGGCGCTGTGGCGTTGCATGAAAACTCTCCGGAAGGTGAATGCCTTCACTTTGCGCGTTTGTCTCACGCCGCGTCATGACGCACATCAAGCAAATACGCCTTCAGGGTTTCCAGCGCTTGAGCAGCAGGGCATTGGCCATCACGCTCACCGAGCTGAGCGCCATGGCCGCGCCCGCCATCATGGGGTTGAGGTAGCCCAGCGCGGCCAAAGGGATGCCGGCCACGTTGTAGGCGAAGGCCCAAAACAAGTTTTGCCGGATCTTGGCCACGGTGCGGGCCGAGATGTCGAGCGCCGCGCCCACCAAGGCAACTTGGCCGCGCATGAGGGTGATGCCCGCGGCATGCATGGCCACATCGGTGCCGTTGCCCATGGCCATGCCCACATCGGCGGCGGCCAAGGCGGGCGCATCGTTCACCCCATCGCCCACCATGGCGACCACTTGGCCACCCGCACGCAGTTTTTGCACCTGCGCCGATTTGTCGCCAGGCAGCACATTGGCCAGCACTTCTCCGGCCTCGGGGCGCAAGCCCAAGCGACGTGCCATGGCTTCGGCGGCGGCTTGGTTGTCACCCGAAATCATCACCAGCTTCAAGCCGCGATCGCGCAACGCAGTCAAAGCTTGCGCAGCGCCCACTTTGGGCTCGTCGCCAAAACCCATCAGCAGCAGCGCCTGCAAACCCGCATCGGTGCGCTCTGCCAAAGCCGACAAGCTCGCGCCTTGCGCCTGCAAGGCGTCGATGTCTGGCTGCCACATGCCGATGTCCAAACCTTCTTCTTGCAGCCAACGCAAACTGCCCAGCATCAACTGCTTGCCATCCACCTTGGCCAATACGCCCTTGCCGGGCACGGCCTGCAGGTCTTGCGCGGCTGAGCCTGTCAAGCCCTGCTGTTCAGCCGCACTCACCACCGCTCGCGCCAAAGGGTGTTCACTGCCGTTTTGCACGCGTGCGGCCAAACCCAAAGCCGTTGTTGCATCGTGCCCGGGCGCCGGCACATAGGCCAGCAAGCGCGGTTGGCCCACGGTGAGCGTGCCCGTTTTGTCAAAGGCCACGGTTTGCACGCGGTGGGCCAATTCCAGCGCCTGCACGTCTTTGATCAAGATGCCGTGTTTGGCCGCCACACCCGTGCCCGCCATGATGGCCACAGGCGTGGCCAGGCCCAGGGCGCAAGGGCAGGCAATGACGAGCACGGCCACCGCGTGAATGAGCGCTGTCTCAAAGTCTGCCCCGGTCACCATCCACGCACCCAAGGTGAGCAGGGCGATCACCAGCACCACGGGCACAAACACTTCGGCCACTTTGTCCACCAGCCGCTGAATGGGCGCTTTGGCCGCTTGTGCGTCTTCCACCAAGCGGATGATGTGCGAGAGTACGGTTTCATGGCCCACGGCTGTCACGCGCATGAGCACACGCCCTTCGCCATTGATCGACCCGCCTGTCAGTGCCCCACCTATAGCTTTAGCCACGGGCAAGGGTTCTCCGGTCAGCATCGATTCGTCCACCTGGGTTTGCCCTTCCAACAATTCGCCGTCCAGCGGGAATCGCTCGCCGGGGCGCACCACGATGCGGTCGCCCACCAGAATTTCATCCACCGGCACATCGACTTCACCATCTTCACCCAACCAATGTGCCTTGTCAGGGCGCAAGGCGTGCAGGGCGCGGATCGCCTCAGTGGTCTGGCGCTTGGCACGCGTCTCCAGCCATTTGCCCAGCATCACCAAGGTGATGACCACGGCCGAGCCTTCAAAGTACAGGTGTGGCGCATGCCCGTCGTGCGCAGTGAGCCACAGCCAGACAGACAAGGCCCAGCCTGCGGTGGTGCCCAAGGACACCAACAAATCCATGTTGCCCGTGAGCGCCTTCAGCGCGTGCCAACCGGCTTTGTAAAAACGAGCGCCCAACACAAACTGCACAGGCGTAGCCAGTGCAAATTGCACCCAAGCGGGCAGCATCCAATGCTGCCCCCACAACCCGGCCAGCATGGGCAATACCAAAGGCGCAGTCAATAGCAGGCCCACCCCCACCGGCATGAAGCCCGCCCATGGTGATTCACGGCCTGCATCGGCTTGTGCTTCGGGTGTGCGGGGCTCGTAACCGGCGTCGCGCACAGCACGACGCAACCGTGCGTCAGTCACATCACCCGATGCCACTTCGATACGGGCCGATTCGGTGGCAAGGTTGACCGTGGCGCTGAGCACACCGGGTGTTTTTTTCAGGGCTTTTTCAACACGCGCCACACACGAGGCGCAGGTCATGCCGCCAATGCCTATGTCGTAGGTGCTTGGCGGGGCAGTCTTGATCTGTGTCATGGCATGAAGTTCTTGATGGTCTATGCTCAGACCAGACCCCAACGGGTCGTGTTCAGTTCATTGGAGAGGATGCATCATGAACCAAATTTTCAGGGTTGAGGGCATGACGTGTGGGCATTGCGAAAAAGCAGTCACCAAAGCTTTGCTGGCTTTGGATGCAAAGGCCAAGGTCGTGATCGATCGCTTACAAAACACCGTACAGGTGGATTCAGAAAAAAACCGTGAGGCTTTGGCCCAAGCCATTGCCGATGAAGGTTACCGCGTCAATGCTTGAATTTTTTGCAGAACAAAAATACCTGATCTTTACAAATCAGCACCATTCGGGCACAGCCCGGATACATGGGCGGATCACACTGCAGGCATCCCATCAACCCAAGGATGTTTCCATGAAATCGATTCGCACCACTTTGATCGCCACAGCCTTGATGGCCGGTCTGACCGGTCTGGCTTTGGCCCAAAACACCACGGCTCCTGCCGACAACGCCCGTGCTGGTCGCATGGAGAAAATGCGCGAGCACAAAGTCGAGCGCCACGCGCAGCATTTGACCGAGCTCAAGTCCAAACTGAACTTGCAAGCTGCTCAAGAGCCCGCGTGGAATACTTTCGCACAATCGATGCAGCTCTCAGCCCACATAGCGCGGCCCGAACGTGCAGCTTTTGAACAGATGACCACGCCCGAACGCCTGGACCAAATGCAGGCCATGAAAAAACAACGTGACGCGCACATGCAACAACGCGCCGATACGACCAAGGCTTTTTACGCCACCCTGAGCGCTGACCAAAAGCAAGTGTTTGATCAGGAAACCGCTCGCATGATGAAAGGTTCTGGCATGCACGCCATGAAACATTCAAACGGTCACGGCCACCATTGACTCTCCATGGGCACCACTCAACCAGTTTTTTTCTGGTGTGACTGATTCCAAAAGGCTGCTTCGCAGCCTTTTACCATTTGATGCAGGTCAAATTCTCAAATCGCCCGGTGGATAAGCTCGGTGGTATGAAACAAGCCTCCCCGCCTCCACACTATTCACCCAAGCCGCTACCCGAAAAGCCTCCGACTGGACGTGGAAGTTTGAACTTACCTGGGGTTCTGCCCATCAACGGCAAGCAACCCTTGTATTGGCTTTATTTGGGGCTGAAAGACATTTGTCATTCACCTTGGCTAAGCCTGGCGCACGGCCTGATCATGGCTCTGGGTGGTGGCATGATCACCTGGCTGGCACACGACCGGTTCTGGCTGCTGGCCAGTGCGGTGTCGGGTTTTTTGGTCGTTGCCCCGGTTTTGGCCACCAGCTTGTATGCCATGAGTCGCGCCATCGAAAGAAACGAAGCTGTGAACCTGCGGCTTTTGATCAAAACCTGGACGCAATGGCAAAGGCTGCAAAACAACGAACCTGTGAGTTACTGGTGTCTGGTGCGTTTTGGCTTGTTGCTGGCCATAGCGGGCACAGGCTGGGTCTTGACCTCATCGGCCCTGATCACTTTGTTGGCCCCGGTGGCTATCCACACTCCCATGGATTTCATTCGCCATGTGGTGCTCAGCCCAGACAGTTACCTGTTTGAGCTGTGGCTGATGCTGGGTGGCTTGATGGCCGCGCCGGTTTTTGCTTCCAGCGTAGTGGCCATGCCTTTGCTGCTCGACCGCCAACTCAACACCTTTCAAGCGGTATTGACCAGTTGGAAAGTGGTTCTGACCCATCCCATGCCCATGGTGCTGTGGGCGTTTTTGATCATGGGCCTGAGCATGATAGGCATTTTGAGCTTGTTCATCGGCTTGATCGTGATTGTGCCTATGCTGGGCCACGCTTCCTGGCATGCCTACCGCGATCTCGTTGATATCCGTGAAGTGCCCGAGCGCATACCCCGCCAGGAGACTGTGTGATGTGGAGTTTCACTGAAGAACAGTTCGCCTGGTTTGGCCTGACCATTGGTGTGAGCGCTTTCATGCTCTACATGCTGTTCATCGTTTTGCAGCTGGCCTGGGAGTCAAAAGCCGGGAAATTCGGCACCTTTGTCATCTTTCTGAGCCTGGCTTTCGGCATGTTGGGTTTTGTGGCCAAAGGGGTCATTCAATGGGTCATTGACAAATGAAAAGAGACTCGGGACAAAGCTGTGGATAAAAATAGCGCAACCCATGACTTATCCACAGCTTGATCCGATTTGTAAAAGTTGTTCATATCGGCGAAGCAATTCAAAAGCAGGGTCACCCACATGCTTGAAAGTACACCAAGTCCTTGTCAAAGCTCAACAAAAACAACTTGTCCACATCTTCACCATCCCCTTACTACTACAACTATTTAGAGATATAAAACATAAAGAGATAACAAAAAAACAAGTGCACTGTTAAAATTTGCGTCTTTTCCCCCTTAACGGCACCATGGCGATCGTTTCAGAAGACCCTTCAAACCCCTGTTACGAGATCAAAAGCGCTGACTTGTCACTGGTGGCTTTGGTCCTTAAAACAAGCGATATGGCCAAGGTTTCCCGCGCTTTTGCCGTTCAAATGGCTGAAAGTCCAGGGTTTTTTGACCACGATCCACTTGTCATTGATGTCAGTGGTTTAAGTTTGGTTGAACATGAAACCATCGATTTGAGCGCCCTGACGACCCTTTTAACGCAACACAGACTTGTGCCTTTGGCCATCAAAGGTGCTTCTGAAGCACTTTTGGATCTGGCCAAGGGGCTTGGCTTGGTTGAAGCATCCGATGCCCGTATTCGTCGTTCTATACCCCTTGCTGAGCCACAAACACCTCAAGAGCCTATGGCCGATGCATTCATCACATCACCTGCACTTTCTGTCGCGATGCGCATCGACAAGTCCTTGCGTTCTGGTCAACAGGTTTACGCCAAAGGACGGGATTTGATTGTGATGGGCATGGTCAATGCCGGTGCTGAAGTCATTGCCGATGGCCATATCCACGTTTACGGCACTTTGCGAGGAAAAGCGATTGCTGGCGCTAGAGGTAATACCGACGCACTGATTTTTGCGCAAGCGATGGAGCCAGAACTGATTTCCATTGCAGGTGTCTACCGCACCAGTGAAAATCTATTGTCCAAAGACCTTTTCGGCAAACCGGCCCTGGTTAGTTTGAACTCGGGTCCTGATGGGGACAAACTGCTGATCAATCCCTTGAAAAACTGATTTGTATTTTTTATTTTGTCGAAGAAAGTTTATCCATGGCAAAAATCGTTGTTGTGACCTCTGGCAAAGGCGGTGTGGGCAAGACTACAACCAGCGCCAGTTTTGCCACAGGCCTGGCTCTAAGAGGCTTTAAGACAGCTGTCATTGACTTTGATGTGGGGTTGCGCAATTTAGACCTGATCATGGGTTGCGAGCGTCGCGTGGTTTATGACCTGATCAATGTCATTCACGGCGAAGCCAATTTGAACCAAGCATTGATTAAAGACAAACAATGTGACAACCTTTTTGTTTTGGCTGCATCCCAGACTCGGGATAAAGATGCCCTTTCTCAAGAAGGCGTCGAAAGAGTACTGAACGACTTGCGCGACAAGGGTTTCGATTACATCGTTTGTGACTCGCCTGCCGGCATTGAAACCGGCGCTTTGATGGCCATGTATTTCGCTGACGAAGCTTTGGTGGTGACCAACCCTGAGGTATCTTCGGTGCGTGATTCAGACCGTATTTTGGGCATACTCGGCAGCAAGACCATGCGCGCCATTGAAGGTCTTGAACCCATCAAAGAGCATTTGCTGATCACACGCTATAACCCCAGTCGGGTAGAAGAGGGGCAAATGCTGTCCTTGCAAGATATACAGGACATTTTGCGCATCAAACTCCTGGGCGTCATCCCTGAAAGCGAAACTGTGTTGCAAGCTTCCAACCAAGGCACACCAGCCATTCACATGAACAGCAGTGATGTATCAGAAGCTTATAAGGATGTGATTGCACGCTTTTTGGGTGAAGACAAGCCCATGCGTTTCATCGATGTGGAAAAGGTGGGTTTCTTCAAACGTCTGTTTGGAGGCAAATAAATCATGTCTTTTCTTTCCTTCTTCTTGGGCGAAAAGAAGCAGACGGCCAATGTGGCCAAAGAACGCTTGCAAATCATCTTGGCACACGAACGCAGCGGTCGCAATGCTGCTGAACCCGATTACTTGCCTGATTTACAGCGTGAACTGGTGGCAGTGATCAGTAAATACATCAAGATCAACGTTGCAGACATCAAGGTCAACCTAGAGCGTCATGACAACCTTGAGGTGCTGGAAGTCAAAATCGAATTACCCGACTCGCGCTAAGCCTTATTTTTAGCTGCTTTTGAGCCGCTGTTACCATTTTTCTGATGCTGTGTTTCAAAATGCCATGGCCCCTTAATTAGGGCCAAGGCATTTTTATAGAGGGTCTAAAGATGCCCACAAGGAGCGTGCTGCGCGGATATTGCGTTCTTTGACGTGCCCATAGCCTTTGATGTTCTCTGGCACTTGGGCCACTTTGACCGCATGTGCATGGGTTTTTTCTGACAGTTGCATCAAGTGGCGCTCGATGTGCGCTGTGTATTCGCGGATCAGGGCACGCTCTGTCTGACGTTCTTCGGTTTTGCCAAAGTAATCGAGCGTGGTGCCGCGCAAACCCTTGAGCTTGGCCAAAAGTTTGAAGCCCGTGAGCATGACGGGGCCGAACTTTCTTTTGACCAATTCACCTTGGCTGTTGCGCTTGGACCAAAGCGGCGGGGCCAGGTGGTAATGGACTTTGAAGTCGCCCTCAAAACTGTTTTGAATGCGTTCCACGAATCCCGTTTGCGTGTGCAAACGGGCCACTTCGTATTCGTCTTTGTAGGCCATCAGGCGGTACAGTTGACGCGCTACTGTTTCGCTCAAAAGTGTTTTACCTAAAGGCGCTTCGGTGGTTTGTACGCGGCCCACGATGCTCTGGTAAAGCTGGGCATAGGCCGTGTCTTGGTAATCGGTCAATCGTGCCATGCGGTCAGCGATGAGGTCGTCCAAAGATTCACGCTTTTTGAACTGGATCACTTGCACGGGCTGCAGGGTTTGCATCAGCGCGTCGAGTTGGTGTGCCGCGTGACGGCCCCACTCGAAAGCGGCCAAGTTGTTTTTAATTTGTACATCATTGAGCTCAATGGCCCGCACCAAAGATTCACGGCGCAAAGGCACCCAGCCTTTTTGCCAGGCGTAGCCAAGCAGCATCGGGTTGACATAAATGGTGTCGCCCATGAGTTGTTTGGCCAGGGCATCGGCATCAAAAGCGCCAACGCCTGAAACGCCAACTTGCGCTGTGATTTCGGCCACGCATTGTTCGGCCGGGTTTTGCCAATTGCCATTTTTTACAAACGCAGCTGTGGGGGTGCTGTTGCTGTTCAGGGCCACATGGGTGCGACCTGCACGCATGCGCACAGTGGTTTCTTTGGAAGCACTGACGATGGGGTCGCAACCTATGATCAGGTCGGCAGCGGCCATGCTCACGCGGGTGGTCCGGATGTCGTTTTGGGTGTTGGCCACCAGGATGTGGCTCCAAGTGGCACCGCCTTTTTGGGCCAGACCTGCCGAGTCTTGTGTAACGATGCCTTTGCCCTCCATGTGCGCGGCCATACCGAGGAGCTGGCCAATGGTGATGACCCCTGTGCCCCCCACACCCGCCACCACCATGCCCCAAGGCTGGTTGATAAGCGGCAGTTCGGGCTCGGGCAGAACACCCAACGCGGCAGGATTTGGGGCCGCACTAGAGGAGGAAGCTTTCTTTTTGAAGGTGCCGCCTTCCACCGTGACAAAGCTCGGGCAAAAGCCCTTGAGGCAGCTGGTGTCCTTGTTGCAAGTGCTTTGGTTAATGGTGCGTTTGCGCCCCAAAGGTGTTTCAAGCGGTTCGACTGACAAGCAATTGGACTGCACGCTGCAATCGCCGCAGCCTTCGCAGACTTCTTCGTTGATCATCACGCGCACAGCCGGGTCCACCATGGTGCCGCGTTTGCGGCGGCGGCGCTTTTCTGTGGCACAGGTTTGGTCGTAAATGATGACGGATGTGCCTTTGATCTCTCGCATTTCGCGTTGGATGCGGTCGAGCTCATCGCGGTGAAACACGCGCACGCCTTCGACCAAAGCCACGCCCTCGTATTTCTCGGGTTCGTCGGTGACCACTACGATGCGTTGCGCACCTTCGGCTTTCATGCTCATGGCGATCTGCACCACGCTGTGGCCTTCAGATCGCTCACCTACGGGTTGGCCGCCCGTCATGGCGACAGCGTCGTTGTACAAAATTTTGTAGGTGATGTTCACACCCGAAGCTACGCTTTGGCGCACCGCCAGGATGCCGCTGTGGAAGTAAGTGCCGTCGCCAATGTTGGCAAAGATGTGCTGGTCGGTGCAAAAGGGCTGTTGCCCGCTCCATGGCACGCCTTCACCGCCCATCTGGGTGAAGCCCGTAGTGCTGCGGTCCATCCAGAGGCTCATGAAGTGGCAGCCAATGCCCGCCATCGCGCGTGAGCCTTCGGGCACTTTGGTGGAGGAGTTGTGTGGACAGCCCGAGCAAAACCAGGGTGTGCGTTCAGCGGCCGCACCCAAGTTCAGTGTTTGCAAGGATTTTTCTTTGGCATCTAGCACGGCCAGATGGGCATCGATGTGGGCGGTGGTGTCGGCATCCACGCCCAGTTTTTTCAGCCTCTTGGCAATGGCCCGCGCAATCAGCGCAGGTGTCAGGTCGGCGTTGGCTCGCAGCAAGGTGCGTTGTGTCGGATTGGGCGTTGACCATTCGCCCCCCGAGGTGTCGCCATCGGCTTCGTCGAACTTCCCCACAATGTTGGGGCGCACGTCGTCACGCCAGTTGTACAGCTCTTCCTTGATTTGGTACTCGATGACCTGGCGTTTTTCTTCGACCACCAAAATTTCGCGCAGACCGGTGGCGAATTCACGCGTGGTGTGCGCTTCGAGGGGCCAGACCACGCCAACCTTGTGTAATCGGATGCCCAAACGATGGCAGTTGGCGTCGTCCAGACCCAGATCGAGCAGGGCCTGGCGCGTGTCGTTAAAAGCCTTGCCGCTGGCGATCAGGCCGAACCGATCGTTCGGGCCCTGAATGACGTTGTGGTTGAGCTTGTTGGCGCGGATGTAGGCCAGTGCCGCGTACCACTTGTAGTCGAACAAACGAGCCTCTTGTTCCAGTGCGGTGTCGGGCCAACGAATGTGCACGCCGCCGGGCGGCATGACAAATTCGGGTAACACGATTTGCACGCGTTCAGGGTCGATGTGCGCGGTGGCGCTCGACTCAACGATTTCCTGAATCGTCTTCATGCCCGACCAAATGCCAGCAAAACGGCTCAGGGCAATGGCGTGCAGGCCTTGGTCCAGGATGTCTTGCACGCTGGCCGGAAAAAACACGGGCAGGCCGCAGGCCTTGAAGATGTGGTCGCTCTGGTGCGCGGCAGTCGAGCTTTTGGCCACATGGTCATCGCCTGCCACGGCCAGTACGCCGCCCCACGGCGTGGTGCCTGCCATGTTGGCGTGTTTGAACACGTCCGAGCAGCGGTCGACGCCCGGGCCCTTGCCGTACCAGATGCCGAACACGCCATCGAACTTGTTGGTGCCCGGTGGCGCAAAACCCAGTTGCTGAGTGCCCCACAAGGCGGTAGCGGCCAGCTCTTCGTTGACGCCGGGCTGAAACACGATGTGCTGGGCTTTGAGGTGGTCTTTGGCTTTCCAAAGCGACTGGTCGTAGCTGCCCAGCGGGGATCCTCGGTAACCGCTAATGAAGCCAGCGGTGTTTTTGCCTTGCAGCGCGTCGCGTTGGCGCTGCAGCATGGGCAGTTTGACCAAGGCCTGCACGCCACTCATGAACGCGCGACCTACATCCAAGCTGTATTTGTCGTCCAGCGTCACCGTTTCAAGAGCTTGGCGAATCGATTCGGGCAAGGGGGCGTTCATGGTCTGTCCTGCGGCTGAAATGGAATGCACAGTGTAGAGCGGGCCAGCCGACAAGTGCTTGCTTTCGGCGACAGGATTTGCCCTATGATTTGAAAGGATCTTTCGCAAAGAGGCTTATTTTGGAAACACTGGACAAATTTGACTGGGCGATATTGAATGAACTGCAAACCAACGGCCGTTTGACCAATGCCGAACTTGCGCAAAGGGTGGGGCTATCGGCTGCGCCTTGCTGGCGGCGTGTGCGGGCGCTGGAAGAGTCGGGTGTCATCCAAGGTTACCGCGCCGAAATAAACCGTCAGAAGGTAGGCTTGGACGTGTTGGCCTTTGTGCGCTTGGACGCTGAGCGCAACCGCGGCGACATCACGCGCCAACTGGAAGAGGCCATCTTGAAAATTCCTGAGGTCGTGTCTTGCCATTACATCAGCGGCACCGGCACCTTTGAGCTGCAGGTGGTCAGCAAAGACCTGAACACCTTCAGTCAGTTTGCGCGGGATGTGTTGCTTAATCTGCCCAATGTCAAAGATCTGCACACCAGCTTTTCATTGGGTGAGGTCAAGGCTGCTGGGGCCTTGCCTTTAAAGCCGTAAAAGACGATCAAAGGCAAACCTCGCAGCTCACGCGCCTGCTGGAGACGCGAATATGCCCCATGCAGGCCCTCTGGCGCTTGGGTCAGCGCCGGCATATTCATTCAAAGGGTCATGCAGAGGGCGCTCAGTCGATGGTGGCACCAGAGTCTTTGACGATCCTGGCCCAACGGGGCAAGTCGTCACGCACCAATTGGGCGAACTGCTCGGGGGTGGATTTGAAGAACTCACAACCCACGCCTGCCAGACGCTCCTGTACCTCTTTCGAGTCGAGTGCCTTGGCGATTTCAGCGTTGATCTGGTTGATGATCGCCTTGGGCGTTCCGGTCGGCGCAAACACGCCGTACCAAGGGGTGGCGCCAAAGTCTTTGATGGTTTCGCCTATGGTGGGGGCATCCGGCAACACAGGCAGGCGCTTGGGGTTGACCACGCCGAGCACTTTCATCCGGCCGGAACGGATGAATGCGATCGAAGAGGGCAGGCTCTGCACCGAGACCTGCACCTGCCCAGCCACCAGGTCGGTGGCTGCTGCTGCGGCCCCCTTGTAGGGCACATGGGTCAATTCGATGCCGGTGGCTTTGCCCAGCATCTCGCCGATCAGGTGGTTGAGGGTGCCGTTGCCAGCCGAACCAATGTTGATTTTGCCTGGTTGCTGCTTGGCCAGTGCGACCAGTTCGGCGGTGTTTCTGGCTGGGAAGCTCGGGTGGGCCACCAACACATACCCGGCCGTGGCGACGCTGCTGACCGGCTCGAAGTCCTTGACCGGATCGAAACCCGTGTTTTTGTAAAGCGCTGGATTGATGACCATTGCGCTGTCGGCGGTTAACAGTATGGTGTAACCATCAGGACGGGTCCGCGCAGCTGCTGCCGTGCCTACATTGCCCCCGGCGCCAGTGCGGTTCTCCACCAAAAAGGACTGTCCCGTCTGTTCGGTCAGCTTTTGTGCAAGCACCCGCGCGATCGTGTCGTTGGCACCACCGGCCGCCTGCGGCACGATGATGGTGACCGGTTTGGAGGGGAATTTGTCTTGTGCCAGCGCGGGCGCGCCAACGGCCAGAGACAGGCCTAGGGCCAGAAGGGTTCTGCGTTGCTGGAACAAGGGTAGTCTCCTTATTAAAAGGCAGGAAAGTAGGTGAAAACAGCGATTTAGGGTTCTTCGCAGATTAGCAGAAAACACGTTTGGTGGCGCTGACCATCGCTAGCGCTATATTGACTTGATGTCACCACACTTCATGCGAGCAGGGCACTAACCGCCACGCTGTTCTGGGCGTGTTTCCTGGGCGTTTGCTGTGCACTTCACCGAAAACACCCTGCCTGTAAAATAAGCAGCTTCAGCCTACCCCGTGGCAGGGGCGGCTCCATGGCGCAGGCGGCGCCCATTTTTTTGACCCTCCCAGGGCAGACTCTCATGCTTTACCCTCAAGAATTCGATGTGATCGTGGTCGGCGGCGGCCATGCCGGAACCGAGGCTGCCTTGGCCTCCGCCCGGATGGGTTGCAAAACTTTGCTTTTGACTCACAACATCGAGACGCTGGGCCAGATGAGTTGCAACCCGTCGATTGGCGGCATTGGCAAGGGCCATCTGGTCAAAGAGGTGGACGCGATGGGCGGCGCCATGGCGCTGGCCACTGACGAAGGCGGAATCCAGTTCCGAATCCTGAATTCCTCCAAAGGTCCGGCCGTGCGCGCTACCCGTGCCCAGGCCGACCGGATTTTGTACAAGGCCGCCATCCGCCGCATGCTGGAGAACCAGCCCAATTTGTGGCTGTTTCAGCAAGCTGTGGATGACTTGATGGTGGAGGGCGACCGGGTGGTGGGCGCTGTCACGCAGGTGGGCATCCGCTTCCGTTCGCGCACGGTGGTGTTGACCGCCGGCACGTTTTTGGACGGCAAGATCCATGTGGGCTTGCAAAACTACGCGGCGGGTCGTGCGGGCGATCCCCCAGCCGTTAGCTTGTCGGCGCGCTTGAAAGAACTGAAGCTGCCACAAGGGCGGCTGAAAACCGGCACACCGCCGCGCCTGGATGGCCGAACCATCGATTTTTCCAAGTGCTCCGAACAACCCGGTGATGGTGTTCCCGGTGGCATGAACCCTGAGGGTGGGGTGCCGGTGTTTAGTTTCATGGGTCAGGCCAGCATGCACCCGCAGCAAGTGCCGTGCTGGATCACCCACACCAACGAGCGCACACACGACATCATCCGCTCCGGTTTTGACCGCAGCCCCATGTTTACCGGGAAGATTGAGGGCGTGGGCCCGCGCTACTGCCCGAGCGTGGAAGACAAGATCAACCGCTTTGCCGACAAAGACAGCCACCAGATCTTTCTGGAGCCTGAAGGCTTGGCCACGCACGAGTATTACCCCAACGGCATTTCGACCAGTTTGCCGTTTGACATCCAGTACGAGCTGGTGCGCTCAATGAAAGGGCTGGAAAACTGCCACATCCTGCGCCCCGGTTACGCCATCGAATACGACTTTTTTGACCCCCGCTCACTAAAGAACAGTTTTGAGACGCGGCAGATTAACGGCTTGTTCTTTGCGGGCCAGATCAATGGCACCACCGGCTATGAAGAGGCGGCGGCTCAGGGCTTGTTTGCGGGCATCAATGCCGCGCTGCAATGCCGTGGCGAAGCCGCTTGGTTGCCAGCACGCGACCAAGCTTATTTGGGCGTCTTGGTCGACGACTTGGTGACCCAGGGCGTGACCGAGCCTTACCGCATGTTCACCAGCCGGGCCGAGTTCCGCCTGCAGCTGCGCGAAGACAATGCCGATGCGCGCCTCACCGAAGTGGGGCGCCAAATGGGCATGGTGGACGACGCCCGTTGGGATGCGTTCAGCCGCAAGCGCGATGCTGTTTCACGTGAAACAGAGCGCTTGAAATCCACCTGGGTGAACCCGCGTAACCTGCCTGCGGCCGAGTCTGAGCGGGTGCTGGGCAAGGCCATTGAGCACGAGCACAACCTGTTCGATTTGCTGCGAAGACCCAATGTCACATACCCGGCCCTCATGTCTTTGGACGAAGGACGCATGCTCAGTGCCGATGTTTCACGTGAAACGCTGGGCGAATTGAGCGAGTCGGTCATCGAACAGGTTGAGATTGCCGCCAAATATGCTGGTTACATCGACCGCCAAAGGGGCGAGGTGGAGCGGGCGGCGTTTTACGAGCACCTGCGCCTGCCAGAAAGTCTGGACTATATGCAGGTCTCTGCCTTGTCGATCGAGGCTCGCCAAAAGTTGGCCAAACACCGGCCTGAAACTTTGGGTCAAGCCTCGCGTATTTCGGGCATTACGCCTGCCAGCGTGTCTCTTCTGTTGATCCACTTGAAAAAGGGTGGCTTCAAGGGCTTCATGCAAGCTTCCGAGGAAGGCGTGCAGGCATGAGTCTGAGTCTGGAGGCGGGGCTGCGTGCGGGGGTCGAAGCCTTGGGCTTGGCTTTGTCGGACGCACAAATTAAACATTTGCTTGACTATTCGGCTCTGATCCAGAAATGGAACAAGGTCTACAACCTCACCGCGCTGCGCGACCCGGCGGACATGCTCACGCACCATCTGCTGGACAGCCTGACGGCCGTTTCTCCGTTGATCCGGCACACGCAAGGTCAGCCGATCAGGGTGCTGGACGTGGGCTCAGGCGGCGGCTTGCCCGGTGTGGTGCTGGCCATTTGCATGCCCGAACTGCAGTTGACTTGTGTCGACACCGTGGCCAAGAAAGCCGCATTTGTGCAGCAAGTAGCCGTGAGCCTGAAGCTGCCCAATTTGCGCGGCTTGCATGCGCGGGTCGAATCCCTGACCGATCCGTATCAGGTCATTTGCTCCCGTGCCTTTGCATCTTTGCATGATTTTGTGACCTGGTCCCGTTCGGCACTGGCCGAGGGCGGGGTGTGGATGGCCATGAAGGGCAAACACCCGCAAGTCGAAATAGGCGCTTTACCTGCTGATGTGAAAGTGTTTCACGTGGAACCATTGACCGTTCCGGGGCTGGATGTGGAGCGCTGCATGATTTGGATGAAGTCAGTTCAGTCGGACTAATCCTGAAACTAGAAGGAGCGACTGTGTCGCGCACACCGCAAAACAAGCCGTCAGGTCAGGGCAATACAGCAGGGCCTTGCGAGATGGATGGCTTGTTTCACGTGAAACATGGATGGTCAGGGCCTGTTGTACTGGGGGTCGATCACTTACACTCAGGTCCATCTCCGCTTTTGGGCGGTATGCAATATTAGCGTGCCTGTGTTTGGTGGGGTTAAGTCTCAAAATGGTGATGGCCAAACTCGGCCTGAGTCAAACTTCGCCCTGTTTTTGAAAGGTTTGCATGTTCTTTGGCATCTCCGACTATGGCGCGTTTGTGGCCGCGATTGTGCTGTTTCTGGCTATTCCTGGACCTGGCAATCTGGCGCTGATCACCTCAACCGGAAAGGGTGGGGTGGCTGGCGGCTTGATGGCCACGCTGGGGGTAATAGTGGGGGACCAGGTGCTCATGTGGTTGGCGGTGGCCGGTGTTGCTGCTGTTTTGGCCACCTACCCAGCAGCATTTACCGCCATCCAGTGGCTGGGTGCTTTGTACTTGGCCTGGTTGGGCTGGAAGCTGTTGTCGGCCAAGCCGGGTGATGCGCCGGTCCTGAATATCCGGCCTCGGCAGTATTTTCAGCAAACCTTGGCCATCACCTTGCTCAACCCCAAGGCGATTGTTTTTTACATGGCTTTCTTTCCGTTGTTTGTCGATCCAAAAACGCACCTTGGACTGATCAGCTTTGCGGTCATGGCTGTGACCATTGCTGTGTTGACGTTTCTTTACGGGCTGTGCATGACTTTGCTGACGCACCACTTGGCAGAGCGCATGCGCGCTAACCCGCGCGTCGGTCGGATGTTTGAGAAACTGGCGGGTGTTTTTCTAATTGGCTTTGGCATCAAGCTGGCCGCTTCTAAATAAACCGGGGTACGACCATGGCCAAGATTTTTTGCATTGCGAACCAAAAGGGTGGGGTGGGCAAAACCACCACCACCGTCAATCTGGCCGCAGGCTTGGCCAAAGTCGGGCAGCGCGTGTTGTTGGTCGATTTGGACCCGCAAGGCAACGCCACCATGGGCTCAGGCATCGACAAGCGGCAGCTGGAATTGAGCGTTTACGATGTGCTGCTGGAGTCGGCATCGATTGCCGAAGCGGTCGTCAAGGCCGAAAAGTGCGGTTATGACGTGCTCTGCGCCAACCGCGAGCTGGCTGGTGCCGAGGTTGAACTGGTGCAACTGGAGCACCGAGACCAGCGCCTGAAAAACGCCATCGCCGAGGCAGATGCCGATTACGATTTTGTACTGATCGACTGCCCACCGTCTTTGTCCATGCTCACCCTCAATGGCTTGTGCTCGGCCCATGGCGTGATTGTGCCCATGCAGTGTGAATACTTTGCCTTGGAGGGTTTGACGGATCTGGTCAACACCATTAAACAGGTGCACGCCAACATGAACAAGGACTTGAAAATCATTGGCCTTTTGCGGGTCATGTTCGACCCACGCGTTACATTGCAGATGCAGGTCAGCGATCAGCTCAAGGCGCATTTTGGGGACAAGGTGTTTGACACCGTGATCCCCCGCAACGTGCGCTTGGCCGAAGCACCCAGTTATGGCTTGCCGGGTGTGGTGTTCGACCCGTCGGCCAAGGGCAGCCAAGCCTATGTGGAGTTTGCCCGCGAAATGGTCAAACGTGCCCCCACGCTGTGAGCCGAGAGATCCTTCGCGCCATGATCAATTTGACCGGTGACACAGGCGCAGGCTCACGCCAAAGCGCGAAAGGGAC
Source organism: Limnohabitans sp. 2KL-51 (assembly GCF_003063645.1). Lineage (GTDB taxonomy): Bacteria > Pseudomonadota > Gammaproteobacteria > Burkholderiales > Burkholderiaceae_C > Limnohabitans_A. The sequence goes on along the minus strand of NZ_NESJ01000015.1, from coordinate 11,279 downwards.
CTCGGTCAGCGTTTTGATCTTGCCCGGCTGGCATGGCAGTGGACCCGGTCATTGGCAAATGCACTGGGCGCGTGTTTATGGGTACACCGTCGTCGAGCAAAACGACTGGTTGCACCCCCTGCGGGGTGACTGGCTGGCCCGACTGGACGAGGTGGTCATCGATGCACCCGGTCCGGTGGTGCTGGTGGCGCACAGTTTGGGGTGCATTTTGACGGCGGCTTGGGCCTTGTTTTCACGCCACACCGCCCGCGTACGAGGCGCTTTGTTGGTGGCGCCCGGCGACGTGGAAGCGCCAGAGATGCGCGACCGATTTTCCGGTTGGACGCCCATCGTGCGCCAGCCCTTGCCATTCAAAAGCATTCTGGTGGGCAGCCAGAATGACCCCTATTGCCGCGCAGACCGTGCCCAGGCCCTGGCGCAAGATTGGGGCGCTTCATGGCTCGACTCGGGACTGGCCGGGCACATCAATGCTGATTCATCTTTAGGCGCCTGGCCTCAAGGCCATGCGCTCTTGCAAACCCTCATGAAGGAATGACCATGGTCACCAAAAAACCGAAAGGCCTTGGCCGCGGACTCGAAGCCCTGTTGGGCCCCAAAGTGGAAGACGCCCCGGTTGTGGCCAACAGCGGACAGCCCAGCCTGCTCAAGCTTGAGCAGATGGTGGCCGGCATGTACCAACCGCGCACCCGCATGGACGAAGGTGCTCTGTACGAACTGGCCGAATCGATCAAGGCGCAGGGCATCATGCAGCCGATTCTGGTCCGTCAACTCACCGATGGCCCTAACGCCGGCAAGTACGAAATCATTGCAGGCGAGCGCCGCTTTCGCGCCTCACGCCTGGCAGGTCTGGAATCTGTCCCCGTTTTGGTGCGCGATGTGCCCAACGAGGCCGCTGCCGCGATGGCCCTCATCGAAAACATCCAGCGCGAAGACCTCAATCCGCTGGAAGAAGCCCAGGGTTTGCAGCGCTTGATCAAAGAGTTTGGGCTCACTCACGAAACTGCCGCGAAGGCGGTAGGCCGCTCTCGCAGTGCCGCCAGCAATTTGCTGCGTTTGCTCAACCTGGCCGAACCGGTGCAGACCATGCTCATGGCGGGTGACTTGGACATGGGCCATGCCCGCGCTCTGTTGCCCCTGGACAAAGCGGCCCAAATCACGGCCGCCAACCAGATTGCGGCCAAAAAACTGTCGGTGCGTGAGGCGGAAAGTCTGGCCAAAAAACTGGGTGCCGAGTTCAACCTGGTCACTCAAAAGCCCAAGAAGGAGAAGTCGCGCGACGTGCGCCGGGTCGAAGAAGAATTGTCAGACCTGTTGATGGCCCAGGTCGAAGTGCGCGTTAAAAAACGCGTCAAACGCATGGGCAAGATGGAAGAAATGGGTGAGTTGAGCATCCAGTTCGGTTCGCTCGACGAACTCAACGGGCTGATCGACAAACTGCGAGGCTGAGTGCTCGTTGAAACAGGCTCAAAAATGGTCCCAGACCGTGTGGCGAAGTTTGTTTCGCGCCGATGGGTTTCTGCGCCAGGAAATGCTCACCATCTATTTGATACTGGTGAGCGGTACGACCTTTTTTGGGTATTGTTTTACACCGCTTGAGCCGGTGGCACAGGCCAATTTGGTGGTGTCGGTGTTGGCGGTGTGCTTGTTTGCGGTGGTCCGCATCCGAGCCATTTTTGAATACCTTGTGCACGCGGTGACTGCGCTCACAGTGGTGCTGATTGTTTATACGGCCATGTACACGGGTGGCATCAACTCCACTGCCGTGGTTTGGCTCAACGTGTTGTCGGTGCCGGTCTTGCTGATGTTGGGACGCGCAGCCACCGTGGTCTGGATCGGCATCATGCTGTTGGCCATTCTTGGCTTGACCGCGATGACATGGTGGGGCATTGTGGGCAGCCACGTGGATGTGTCTTCGTCGGTGGTGACCTGGGCCTATCTGAACCACGTACTGGCGCTTTTGAACCTGATGATGGGGGTGCGCATTTATGAACACCTGCACAAGGTTCAGCTGCGCAAACTCAACCAACGCAACGATGAGCTTAAGGCCACGCATGAAGCGCTGATTCGGGCACAGGCGCACAAGGACGAATTTGTGGCCGCAGTTGGCCACGAACTGCGCACACCCATGAATGTGATTTTGGGCTTTAATGGTGTGCTCCGCCGTGAGTTGGCTGACGAGCCCGAACCTTTGGCGGTGGTCGGGCACATCCGCCGTTCAACCGAACATTTGCTGCAGGTGGTCAACGACATCCTGGATTTTTCGCAATTGCAGGCGGGCAAGATGTGCCTGAACCGTGTGGATTTTGCCCTGCAGACCCTGCAAGACGAGTTGCAGCAACGAAACGGTGAAAAAGCACACAACAAAGGCTTGGCCTTGCATTTTGAGAGGGACGCTGATTTGCCTGCGCGGGTGCACGGCGACCCCAACCGCTTGCTGCAAATCCTGAACAACTTGGTCGACAACGCCATCAAATTCACCCACCAAGGATCGGTGACGGTGCGCATGAAGGCCCAAGGCGAGCGCATACGCTTGGAGGTGCAGGACTCCGGACGGGGCATTCCCCGTGAACGGCAGGTGCACATTTTCCGGCGCTTCGAACACGCCGATGAGCAAACCAACCGGGCTTTTGGTGGCACGGGACTGGGTTTGACGCTGTGCGAAAAACTGGTGACGCTGCACGGGGGCCAGATCGGTGTGCACAGTCATGAAGGGTCTGGCGCTTGTTTCTGGTTTGAGATCCCCTTGCAGGCGGCGCAGAGCATAGACCCGCGCGTGGCTTTGACCGATGACAACTTGAGCGACGAAGCCCTGAGCATCCTGGTGGTGGACGACAACAAGGTCAACCTGATGGTGGCACAGTTGCAATTGCAAAAATGCTGGCCCAATGCGCAGATCACCACGGTGGACAGTGGTGCCCAAGCGCTCAACCTGATCGACCAGCAGTTGTTCGATGTGGCCCTGATCGACATGATCATGCCTGACATGGACGGCATGCAGGTCACACGGCAAATTCGTCAGCAGTTTCCAGCCATTGCAGCCCGCATGCCCATCTTGGCACTCACGGCCAACACCAATCCGGTGGACCGAGAACGCTGCTTGGCTGCTGGTATGAATGAGGTGCTGCACAAGCCCATGGACACGGTCATGCTGATGCGCACCGTGGGCCATCATGTGGCTTTGGCGAGAAAGAGCCTGTCGTGAAAGCAATGGCCTGGTCAAGCGCAGCGATGGCCCACATGGTGGCACGTTTGCCCGCCCGTTTTCAAGAGGGCAAGATGCCCTACGTGTTTTTCTTTGTGGCTGTGCTGATCGCGGTGCTCTTGACCTACGCCGTGGTGAGCCCCTATCCCTATGCCAACGTGATGTTCAGCGGTTTTGCATTCTGCCTGTTGGTGCTGTTGGTCTTGACCAACCAAGGCTTTTCCCTGATCTGGGCGACGCATCTGGGCACAGGCCTGGGTGCGGTGATTTTGTTCTATGCAGCTTGGGTCACCGGGGGTGTTTATTCGCCACGGTTAGCCTGGATGTTGATCTTGCCTTTGACCCCTTTTTACGTGATCAACCGCAGGGCGGGCATTTTTTGGCTTTTGGTTGTGATGGTCTTGCAGCTGATCATGGCCGTGTCCAACCACTTGGGCTGGATTCAATCCTTTGAGACGGGCATGGCGCATGTGCCATCGTCTTTTTTGACTTACACGCTGGTGACGTGCGTTTTGATTGTGGTGCCCTTGATGTACGACCACATGTACCGCCAAGCGCTGGAAGAAAGCCGCGAGCACCAACGCGAACTGGAGGCCGGGCGCGAGGCGTTGGAGCATGCCTCGGTCATGCGCGAGCACTTCATTGCCACCGTGAGCCATGAGTTGCGCACACCCATGAACGCCATACTGGGCTTCAATGCGTTGCTGTTGGCACGGGTTCAAGGCAAGCCCGAAGCCCTCAAGGTGCTCAACCACACACGCCAGTCGGCCGATCATCTGATGACGGTGATCAACGACATCCTGGATTACTCCCAACTGCAGTCAGGGCAATTGGCCATCCAGCCCGAAACCTTTGAGTTGCGCCACACCGCAGAACATGCTTTCGAGTTGTTCAAGCCCCGCGTGGAAAGCATGGATCTGGAATACCGCCTGGTGTTGGACCCGGCCTTGCCCGTTTGGGTGTACACCGACCGCCATCGCCTGATGCAGGTACTGGTGAATTTGCTGGGCAATGCGCTCAAGTTCACGCACCAAGGCTCGGTGGTTTTGCGGGTGCGCTGGACCGATCCCGGGGTGGAGTTTTCAGTGCAGGACACCGGCATTGGCATCGTTAAGGAGCGGCAAGACCAGATCTTCAAACGCTTTACCCAGGCTGAAAACGACACGCAAACCCTGTACGGGGGAAATGGCCTAGGGCTGGCTATTTCACAGAGATTGGCCCAATTGCTCGGTGGTGAAATCGGCTTCGAGAGTGAGCCCGGTCACGGCTCACGCTTTTGGCTGCAACTGCCATTGACGCCGGCCACCCCACCCGCCAAGTCATCCGAGCGGCACCAGCAGCCGCTGCAAAGTGCCGATCGGGCCTGGACTTTTCTGGTGGCCGACGACCACCCCGTGAACCGATTGCTACTCAAACAGGTTTTGCAAAACACCTGGCCTCACAGCACCGTGCTGGAGGCGGTGGATGGGCAAAAGACGTTGGACCTGTTGCGCCAGCAAGCGGTGGACCTGGTCTTCATGGACATGGTCATGCCGGTCATGGACGGGATCGACGCCACACGGCTCATACGTCAGGACCCCATTGCGCGCATCAACCAGGTGCCGATTTTGGGCCTGACTGCCAACGTGAACCCTTTGGATCTGGCACGCTTCAAATCGGCGGGGCTCAGTGGTGTGATGCTCAAGCCTTTTGACCCTGAACAATTGTTCGAGCGCATCGAGCAGTTGCTGCTGCCCTGAGCCAACGCCCTGAGTGTGTATCCTTGTTATTAAGGATGGGATAAACCCGATAGGGTTTTTTTCCTGATCGACATCTAATCCACGATCAAAACCGCAAGCTTTCAAGGAGTGAGCATGTACCTCAGCGCAAAGCAAACTGTGCTGCTCGGCCAGATCATGCAAACGCTGGCCGAACCGCATGAAGAATTGGAAATCCGTGAAATCATGGGTGACCTGGTCATGCAATTGTTGGGTGCGCAGTTCTATGCCAGTTACGTCTGGCAACCGGGTTCTTTGAGCTTTGCACGGCCCACCCAGATCAACATGGACCCCATCAACCTTCGGGCCTATGAAAGTTATTACCAGTTTCACGACCCGATTACGCCCCAGATGCAGCGATACCAGGTGGCCGTGCGTGCAACCGATGTTTTGTCCCTTGAAGAGCTGAAAAAAACAGAGTTTTTCAATGACTTCCTGAACAAAGACGGCCTGTACTGGGGTGTGAACCTGTATGCCTGGCATCAGGGGCAGAATCTCGGCGACATGCGCATCTGGCGTGATAAGCGGCGTGAGAACTTTTCGCACGATGAGTTGCGTTTGCTGGACATGCTGCAACCGGCGTTTGTGACCGCACTGGCCAGGGCTCAACGGCCCGCAAAGACGCAGGACCTGCCACTCAATATCTTGTCTCAGCGCTTGACCCCGCGTGAGCAGGACACCGCGCGCTTGGTGATGCTGGGCATGCCAGACAAAGAAATCGCACGGGCGTTGCAGATCTCGACCACCACGGTGCGCACGCATTTGGAAAATGCTTTTCGCAAAGTGGGCGTGAGCAACCGCGCAGCCCTGGTGCACAAGTTGAGGGCCTGAGCGCGCGACCCTCCGCAATCCCGAGGATGGTGGCGAACAGAGGGGTTGCTTAGCATGAAGAGAACGTCCATCCGGGCGTTTCAACATCCAAGGAGACCTTCATGACCCCCAATACATCACGTCGACAATTTTTCAAAAGCACGGGCGCTGTGTCAGCCGCTGCCATGTTGGGCGGCGCTGGCTTGACCGCCTGCGGCGGCAGCAGCAGTGGCGTAGCTGCTTTGAGCGCAGACGAACAACTGGCGCTCACCGCCACGCAGGCCTTGGCCGCCTACAAAGCAGGCAGCTTGACCGCCACCGCGTACGTCACCAATTTGATCAACCGCGCCAAGTCATTGTCTGAGCTCAACGCCATGATCAGCCTTGACGAAGCGGGTGCACTGGCTGCGGCCAAGCAAGTCGATGCCGACCGCGCTGCAGGCAAAACCATGGGCGCATTGGCTGGTTTGCCGATTGTGGTCAAAGACAACATCAACACCAAAGGCATGAAAACCACGGGCGGCACTTCGTCGCTGCGCAACTTCACACCCAAAACCAACGCGCCCAGCTTACAAAAGCTGGTCGATGCAGGTGCCATCATTTTGGGCAAGTCCAACCTGCACGAGTGGGCCTTTGGCATCACCACCACGAACTTCACACTGGGTATTGACCCCATCACCAAAGAAGCCACGCGTCCAGGCAAAAATCCGTACGACACCAGCCGTATTCCCGGCGGTTCATCGGGTGGCACAGCCATTGCCGTGGCCGCACGCTTTGCGCCAGCAGGTTTGGGCACCGACACGGGCGGCTCGACAAGGGAGCCTGCATCTTTTTCAGGCATTGCGGGCTTTCGCCCCTCGGTGGGCGATGGCGCCGGCAAAGGCCGTCGTTATCCGGATGGTGTGAGTGACGTGCTTCCCATCAGCACCACGCGTGACACCGTCGGCCCCATGGCCCGAACCGTCGCAGACATCGCCTTGCTCGATGCGGTCATTACAGGCAGCGCTGTGCCTACAGCCAAATCGCTGAAGGGTGTGAAAATAGGTATTCCCTCTGCCTTCTGGAAGGATTTGGATGACATCGTGAAACCTGTCGCTGATGCAGCCAAGAAAAAGCTGGCAGATGCGGGTGTGGTGTTCGTGGAAGCCAGCACGGCCGATTTGGATGGCATCATGGCTCTCAACGACTCGGTCTCTTTCCCGATTGCGTTGCACGAGCCCGTCGCTGCGATTCCTGCTTACTTGAGCGCCAACAGCGCGCCAGTGACCACCGTTGCTCAAGTGCAGGCCGGATTGGCCAGCCCTGATGTGATCGGTGCTTTTGGCGCGATTGCGGGTGATGTGTTTGCCGCCGCTTATGACGCGGCCATGGTTCCCACGACAGGGGGCCGCGCGCAACTGCAAAAACTCTACAAAGATTACTTTGCTGCGACTGGTGTGGAGTGTGTTCTGTTCCCAACGACCCTCTTGGCAGCGCCCAAGATCGATGCAGCCAAAGGTTCCAGCGAAGTCAAGTACACAGTCGGTGGCGTTGCGAAAACGGGCGACACCTTTGGCACTTGCATCCGCAACACCGACCCTTGCACCAACGCCGGCATTCCCAGCCTGTCGATCCCTGCGGGTCTGACAGCGGGTGGCTTGCCCGTGGGCATGGAAATCGACGGCCCCTTGGGCTCAGACAGCAATCTGTTGGCCATCGGCATGGGCATCGAGGCGGTGTGGGGCTCACTGAAAGCGCCAGCGATCTGATCAAGACCGGTCTTGAGCCGGTTTGAAAGAAAAAAACGGCCAGGTGGGAAACCTCACCTGGCCGTTTTTTTGGAAGCGCTGGGTCAATCGGCCGTGAATCCCGAGGCCTTGACCACGGGTGCCCAGCGGGCAGCTTCTGAGCTGATCAGCGCTTGCAGGTCTTGCGGGCTGCCGCCACCGATTTCCAGGCCCATTTTGGTGAAACGGTCTTTGAGGGCCGGATTTTTCAAAGCCCGGTTCACGGCAGCATTCAATGTGGCGATCTGTGCGGAATCGGTGCCGCCCGGTGCAAACAAGGCAAACCAGCCCACGCCCACCAAATCCTTGAAGCCCGACTCGCGCAGCGTGGGCACATCCGGAAACAAGGCATTGCGCTGAGGGCCTGAGGTGGCCAGGATGCGGCTTTTGCCTGAGCGGTGCATTTCGCCTTGGTCCACCAAGGTGTCGATGCCCAGCGTGACTTGATCGCCGATGAGGGCCGTCATTAATTGCGCGCCGCCGTTGTAGGGCACATGGGTCAAATCGAGCCCGGTCTTCTGACCGATCATGACGCCAAAGAAATGCGGCAAACTGCCCGGGGCGGGTGAACCAAATGAGCCGGTTTTGGGGTTCTTTTTGAGCACGGGCACCAAGTCCGCAATGCTGCGAATCGGGCTGTCGGCCTTGACCGACACACCAAACTGGAAGTCGGCAATGTGCGCCACGGGTGCGAGGTCTTTTTGCGCGTCGTAATTGAGTTTCTTGAACACCAGCGGTGCCAGCACGGGCACCACAATGGGTGCCAGCATGACGGTGGAGCCGTTGGGCGGGGCATTTTTCAAGGCTTCTGCGGCGATGCGGCCACCCGCACCCACGCGGTTTTCAACCACCACAGGACGGCCCAATTCGTCTTTTAAGCGTTCGGCCAGCAGGCGTGCGGCCAAATCGGCCGAGCCGCCAGCGCCAAAACCCACCAATACTTTGAGGGGCACCGGGTCGTTGGCTTGCGCCAGCCCAGACAACAGCAGCAACACGCTGCCCAACCAGAGTTTCGTTTTCATCGCGCATCCTTGAGGTTCAAAAGTTAAAAAAACACACGAGATGACTTTAGGGTTTTCTGCCGTTAGCGAACACCCTCAAAATTGACGGTTGGTCAAGTTCAAGGCGCCCAGACAGCGGGTAATCTCTCTTGACCATGCCGTTGCATTTGTTAACTTGAAGTGCTAGTGAGAAGCCCCCCATGTACCTGAACACACAACGATCCAAAATGCTGGCAGACCTGTGCGCGGTGATGGCCTCGGACGTCTCGAAAGCACAACTGCTCCAGACCTTGGCGCAACCCCTGGCCCAGTTCATGCAGGCCGATCATCTGGTGTCTCGCCAATGGAATGCCACCACCCATCGCTACGCCATCTGCGCTTCGTACAACGTTAAGCCGTCCAGAATCCGGGCTTATGAAGAGCACTTTCAGTTTTGTGACCCCATCACGCCGCGCCTGCAGGCCATGCGCACACCGGTGCGGGTCAGCGATGTGTGTTCAGTGCAAGAGCTGGAGCGCTCCGAGTTTTACAACGACCACCTGCGTCAGGACGGTATTCACTGGGGCGTGAACCTGTACGCCTACCGTGGTGATGACTGTTTGGGCGATTTGGTCATTTACCGGGCGAGGGGACGAGACGACTTCAGCCGTCAAGACATGGCCTGCCTGAACATTCTTGCGCCCGTGTTCACGGCCGCAATGAGCCGACTGGACACCGATGAATCCACCAAGACCACATGGCTGGGCCATGACGAAGCCGAGCTGCGCCGCTTGTTGAGCGGTCCTTGTCAGCTCAGCCAGCGCGAGGCCGATGTGGTGCTGCTTTGCCTGAACGGTTGCTCAGACAAGGACATTGCGCGGCAGCTCCACATTGGCTTTACCACCGTTCGTTATCACCTGGGCCACGCGTTTGAAAAACTTGGCGTTCAGGGGCGCAACAAACTGGTTGCCCACATTGGGCAGCTTTTGCATCAGGCCTGAACCATCGGTGGCCGCGGCAGGCGTGGCAAAACCCGCTCAATGGCCGCCGCCACAGCCAAAAGGTGGCGATCCGAGCCCAAAGCGCCGTCCAGCTCCAGCCCCACGGGCAAGCCCTCGGCCGTCAAACCCGCCGGAAGGCTGATGCCAGGCAGTCCGGCATTGCTGCCAGGGTCGGTGTTGCGGATCAAGGTTTTGAATGTGGGCACGGCTTGCCCATGCAAATCCACCAGGTCGTCGTGACCAATGGGTGGGGCCGTCATGAGGCAAGTTGGGAAAGCCAGGGCATCCAGGCGGTGGTCGGCAAAATGCCTGGCGTAGTCGGTTTGCAGTTTCTGGCGACGGGCCTGTGCCGCAGCATAAGCGGTGGCCGTGACGCGTGCAGGGCCGAGTTGCCCAGACAAAAGCCGGGCCACGTCCGGGCTGCCTACACCTGCCAGCAGGGCGTCCATCGACAAGCCCTGCGCCTGGGCATAAGCGGGCAGGCTTTGCATCATTTCGAACATCACCAAGGTCGAACCCGTGGCGTCGTTGTGCTGTTTCAGCTCGGGCACATCCAAAGTCACGCACACAACGCCTTCAGCGACCAGCGTATCCAGCGCTTGCTCAATGACCGCCAAAACTTGCGGGTCGGCGCCTTCAAAAAAGTCCCCGCGCGGAATGCCCAGACGCAGGCCCCTGAGCGACACATCCGGCAGGTCCGCTGGGTCTTGAGCCAAGAGCGCGTCGAGCCAAGCTACGTCGGCAACGCTGCGGGCCATCGGCCCCACGGTGTCTTTGCTTGGGGACAAGTGCAAGATGCCTTGCGAGGCGTAGCGGCCCATGCTGGGCCTGAACCCGACCACACCACATAAGGCGGCAGGCAGGCGAACCGAGGCACCCGTGTCTGTGCCCAAGGCAGCGGGCACCATGCGCGCGGCCACGGCCACGGCCGATCCACCTGAGCTGCCACCCGGGATGCGCAGCGGGTTCCAGGGATTGCGACAAGCACCCGTGACCGCGTTGTTCGTGGTGCCGCCCAAGGCCAGTTCGTGCAGATTGGTTTTGCCAGCGATCAAGCCGCCCGACTGAAGCAGGCGCTCGACCACAGCCGCATTGCGCTGGGGCCTGGAAGCGAGCAAGGCCCGAGTGCCACCACTGGTGGGCAGATTAGCGGTGTCGATGTTGTCCTTGATGGCCACAGGTATGCCCGCCAAAGGGAGATGTTCAGATGGTGCACTCGAGGCCTGATCGAAGGCCTTGGCTTGCAGGACCAGGCCTTCAGGACCGCGGCTGATCCAGGCATTCAGAGAGGTCAGCCGGTCGGTTTGCGCAAGCAAGGCCTGGACATACTCCAAGTGCCCGAGTTGTCGCGTGCGCAGCGCTGCGGCCGCTTCCAGCAGCGTGAGTTCGAGGGGGTCCATAAGGCGTCAAGCATCAAAAACGGCTGACTCTAGGGTGCCTTTGAAAACTTGAACACCCCCATCAATGACGGTGTGCAAAAAATCCATCGTGTGCAGGCCCATACCGTGCTCGCCGGTGCGGGCGGCCATGTGACACCTTGGCCACCTGTCTCTTTCTCACCGACTCTGGCACCCACATCGGAACTCCTGTAGATCCAGCCCATTGAAGCCTTGGGCAACATGCAAAGGATGTGTTTTTGTAGACATGATGGATGACCTGCCCACCTGACAAACGTGGGTTAAGTTGATGGGTGCGAAACCTTTATCAACCCAGTGCCATAACTCAGGAGGCAGGTCATGAAACAGTTTAACGATATCTACGTG